>NZ_JAPIVK010000016.1 GCF_026183675.1 Microbulbifer halophilus | reverse complement strand
AAAAGCGGGCCCAGGCCGAGGGTGGGGAAGGCTGATCGCTTACGAAAGGGAGTGAGTAGATATGCTTGCTGACAGTAAAGATATTAAAAATAGTGCGTATAATAAAAATATTTCTAATAGCATAGTTAGTATCTAAAGTTTGTATTATCTATATTGATCCAAAATCATGTACATGACATTTTGACAGTTTAGTTTGAAGGTTGATCTTCTGATCACCTTTTAAGGTACTAAATAATACTGTGCTTGTTTAAGTTGTATTCAGGTTGGTTGTTTTTAGTGCTCTTTAATCAGGTTTGAGAATAAAAAAGATGGCAATATCGTTTGTTGCTCGCTTTGCCGGCGGCGCAAGGGCGGTAGCTATGAATCTATCGTTCATGCTGCCAGCGACTTCCTTGCTGCTACTTTGTCTTTCTTTCCCGGCATTTGCCCAGATCGAGACTGAGCTCTTTTTTGAGTCTCCCGCGGAGGGGGCTCTTGTCAGTCAGCGAGATCCGGCTGTGCGCTTGAGATTGCGCAATTTTTCAGGTTCGGGATCTGGATCGGAGAAGCTTACGATCAATGTCGATGGGCAAGATTCTTCCATTTGTAACTTGGGTGTAGAGAGCGGGGTTGCCCACTGTCCTCTTAAAGAAGAGCTATCCGATGGTTGGCGGACAATTAATGCGGAGCTTTTGAGTGGGGAGATAATTATTGCTCAAGCAGCAGTTGTCGTTGCTGTGGACAGCGATGAGGATGGGATACCCAATCATGAAGACTCATGTGCAAGTACGCCACTGCAGGAGTCTGTTGATGGGGCAGGGTGTGCGCTCTCGCAGCTTGATAGCGATGGTGATGGCATTAGTGATGCAGAGGAGGTCGCTGCGGGAAGCGATCCCGCAGATGCGAGCAGCTTTCCGCAGGTTGAAATTCAAGCGTTCTCTGCACTACCCGAGCAGGTTGTGAGAGTGGGTGACAGTGTAGGTCTTAGTTGGTCGATTCAGGGGGCGAGTTCGGTAACGCTGACCAATGACGCCAACGAAACCCGGCTTGTCGCCCTGTCGTCTGTAGGGGCGGCGCAAGTCTCGCCCAGAATAAATACTACCTACTCCCTGACGGCGGAGGGACCTGGGGGCAATGCAAGTGCGCAGGTCCAGGTGAAAGTCCACTCCAAGCAGCCGGAGAATCTTTGGGGAGTCTCACCTATCGATCAAGTTCCCGAACCCATTGGTGCATCCCTGACAGTTGCGGGTGATGGCGCGGTATATCTTGGGGCCTTCGATGGTAACTACTATCGGTTTTTCCCGGATGGCTCCCTGGACTGGACGTTGGGAAATGCCGGCATAGCCATGAATCAAGCAGCAGTGGCCGATAGCAGGATTTTTGTAGGTACAAATGATGCTGACGGGGGACGAGTGCTCGCCTTGAAGGCCGACAAATCTCTGTCTTGGAAGGTGCATACTGCCAGCGGGGTGATTGCGAGTCCGGTGCTGAATGCAGATGCCTCCCGTCTCTACGTGGCTGGCTACGATGGGACCGTTCTTGGTCTCAGTTTGGCAGACGGAAGCGTGCAATGGCGCCATGAGCTGCCGGAAGGTGAAACCGTCAGTGCTGCGCCCACCATTAGCGAGGATGGCACAGTCCTCTATGTTCACACCAATAATCACCAGGTATTTGCCCTAGAAATACCTCAGCTCCCACAGACAATGTCGACGACGGGGGCCGGCATAACAAAACCTAAGTCATCAACGGTAATCTGGCAAAAGGATATACGTCCAGCTTCCCAATAGAGGGGGAGTCGATAAATAAGTATCCGCCACGACGTGATCACTTATAAAGATCCAGAGTTTTTCCTTTTCAGCATTGTTCCGGCTTGGCGCTGCTTATGATGAAGGCGTATGGCCGGGAAGCTTCAAATCCAATAAAGAAGAACAGAATGAGTTTGATTTCTTCCTTTAAAACTACTGTGATCAGAAGTGTTTTTCTGATATTCATATTTGGAATGCCGGCAATCTGCAGTAGTGCCGATGGAAATGGTGTGATTGATGTTCCAAGTCGAAGCTCCACTGGGCGCTTTGATATCAAATTTTCTCACTATGGCCCTCCTGGAGCAAGTTACAAGGTAGAGGTTTACCGAAACGGAGAACATGTCGAAAGGATTTCTCACTCTACGTTATTGAATTATGTTCCTGTTAAAGAGCATCTGGCAGATGGTTATTACCCGTATACTGTAGGGCAGACTGGAAATTGGCGGTTCCAGTACTGCACCTATGATGCTCCACCCCCTGATCCGGACCCGGATCCAGGCCCTTGCTGGCCGGGTGACCCCATATGCCCGGACCCGCTTTTCATGGAAACTATGAGCTATGGCTGGCAATGTCAGAGTACTCATAGTGATTCTGTCGTGGTCTCAAAACCTATAGAAAAGCCGAAATTCGATACACCCATTCCGAGTGAAAAAGATGCGGCAGATGGTCGCTATTCCATCAGTTGGAATAGGCCATCAACGACCACCAAGTTTAAGCTTCAGGAGAAAGTAGATTCTACGGGAACCTTCAAGAATGTAACTTTGGCAAAGAAAGATGCTACATCCTATACCCCGCCCAAGAAATCCAGGGGGCATACGTATTTCTATCGGTTGAAAGCCTGCAATAACCTCCAGTGTAGCAACGGCTGGACTCATGCTGCCGTAAAGGTTCTTAAAAATGAGGAGCCAAGCATAGCCTGGATAGAGTCTCCTCACGGCGGAACATTTCGTCCTGATGAATTGCCGACTATGTATGTTAAGGCAACTGACCTCAATGGCATACGAAGTGTTTATTTTTATCGGGATAATGGTTCAGACAGTGGAAGGTACTCTCTCGGGAAGGCGACGCCGGATAACGGGAGGTGCAGCGGTTGTTTTCGGTCAAACTGGACATCTAGCCCTCAGGGAGAGGGAATTAAAATCTGGGCCGAAGCGAAAGATAATCTGGGGGCTGTAGCTCTTTCCTCTGAAGCAAAAGTCGATGTTCTAGCGAATGCGGCACCTTCTGGCTGGTTGACGTCTCCCCCGGACAGTGTCGATCAGTATGAGAGTGTCACGCTGACTGCGGAAGCTTCAGACAGCGACGGCAGCGTATCCTCTGTGGAATTTCTGCTGGATGATGCCACGCTGGGAGTGGACGACACTGCACCTTACCAAATACCGTGGACACCCGAAGACGCGGGATCTTTCCAGCTTAAAGTTAGGGTTACCGATAACGAGGGGCTTGACCATCCTTCAAGAGAATACCCCGTTACGGTCGTGGCGCTCGAGCGACCTGACCCGCCGGCTGGCTTAAACATTGATGGATCTTCACGGCCCGTTCCTGACAACACTACCGGCAACTACACTGTGGAATGGGAGACGGAGACCAACGCGGATACTTACGCGCTGGAGCAGTTGCGCGTCGGCATAGACGAGGATTTCCAGCCGGTTGAGCTGGCCGATGAAGAAGTTCCCGGTCAGTACTTTCCGAATCAGGCTGCGGGGAGCTACCGCTATCTGGCCTATGCTTGTAACAGAGCGGGTTGCAGCGATCCGAGTGATGAAATTGCCATAGACGTCGTCAAGGAGGCACCAAAATCCCCTGAGGATCTATCGGCTACAGCGGTGCCCCAGTCTGAGGCGCTCACCGGAGAATATAGGCTTGAGTGGAAATCGATCGAGGAAGGTCCATTACCGGATTACTATGAACTGTGGGAAAAGGTCGGAGGGCCTGAGTCGTCCAATAATTGGGAGAACCTTGAGCCCAATGATTCAAATACACGCTTCCTGATCCCGTCAAAGGAACCGGGAACCTACAGTTACTACGTGAAGGCGTGCAACGCGTTCGACTGCAGCGAGTCCAGTGAAGTCTTGACTATCACTGTACTGCCGCCTCGGTTACTTGCCGCAGCTTTAGCCTGTGATGGAACATGTATAAGCCTGTCAGGCCATGGATTCGACCCGAATACTTCGTTGACTCTGACGGCGGTACACGACCCCAGCGTGAAGCAGACTTTCTCAACGGGCGACTTCGATCTTCTTTCGTCTACTGAAATGCAGATCCCGATTCAGCTGGACGGCGAACTTTACGATGCCCTGTTTGAACTGGGTGTGCGGGCGACGGTAGTAAACCCCAACGGCGCTAGAGGTGGTATTACGGTCTACGGAAACCGCGCGACCGAGATTATCGGTGAAACCCAGTCCGCACCGGCGCTCGCTTCAGATGGCACTCTCTACGTTGGCGCCGGCGAAAAGTTATACGCACTCGATGCCAACGACGGCAGTGTCAAACCTGCCTGGCCGTTTACCGCTGGTGGCGTCATCAAGGCGAGCCCGCGTGTCGACGGGGTAGATGGCACAGTCTATGTCGGTTCTCTGGATCACAGCCTCTATGCGGTTACGCCGGATGCTATTCAAAAGTGGCGCCTGGAAACTGGCGGCGAGATCGTTTCATCTGCCGTACTGGATGAAGACCGCGTGCTCTATTTTGGCTCGATGGACGGTGTTCTCTATGCCGTTAATGCGCCGAACGGCAGTGTGAAATGGACCTTCCCCGCCAACGGCGGTATTGCGAAATCACCCGTACTGGCCGGAGACAACACACTCTACTTCACCACCGTGGAGGACAGTCAGGTATACGCTATTCCCCGAGGTGTTGAGGGGCCGGGCAAGCTGGTATGGGAGAGTGTCGACGATTCGCTGATCTGGAAAGAAATCGGCGAATGGCAGCCGGGCCCATCCCAGAAATCCGAATTTCTGTCGATTGCGCGGTTGTATCGCGGTTTGCTGCAGCCGCCTCTGCCGTTCAGCAAGAAAGTTCTGACTTTCTGGACCTATCAGCTGATCGGCGGGTCTAGCAAAGTCGATATTGCCGAGGCCTTCCTGGAATCGGATACCGGCCGCACCAACTTCTCTCCTAATCAGGGAAATGGTGCTTTCATCGATGCGCTTTATGAACGGATGCTTCCCGGTCAGGACCAGCTGCAGCTGACATGGGGAGGTGTAGCCTATAGTCGTGCTATGTTGCTGGACATGTTGCAGAGTGACTACTCCCGCGCACAGATAGCGGTACTCTTTACCCAGTCGTTGGAGTACACCGCTGCAACCAGCGCCTTGCTTGGCCACGGTTTCGATTATCTTTACGACCAGGACTACAGCTGGGCTGTAACCGAGCGTGACGAGGGCAAGGAGTATACAAGGGATTGCGATGCGGATGGCCTGCCCGATTGGTGGGAAATACTCTACTTCAGCCATACCGACTATGACGGTGAGGCGGACCCGGACGGGGATGACACTACCAATGAGGAGGCTTTTGAGGGCAAGACAAGTCCCTGCGCCGCAGGCTGCTACAACGGTATAGGAGATGAACCGCCAGCGCCCGCCGATGCTCCCTATCTGGATCCGCTTGAATTAAAAATGTCCTCGGAAACCGGTTCCCTACCGGGTGAATTCCGCGTGAACGAGGCCGGAGCCGCGACTTACTCGATCCCTCTGAGTTTGCCTGTTGGTACCGGCGGGGTAGCTCCCGATCTGGCGCTTGAATATTCCAGCCAGGGTGGCAACGGTATATTAGGTCAGGGGTGGAACCTGAAAGGCCTCTCTGCAATTTCCCGCTGTCGCAAGACCCTGGGACAGGACGGGGAAAGTGCGCCCATCACCTGGGGTGCGGATGATCGTTTCTGTCTCGACGGCCAGAGGCTATTGCTGGTGGGCGGTGGCAATTACGGTGATCCCGGCAGCCAGTATCGAACGGAAGTCGACAGTTATCTGCTGGTAACAGCCCGCGGTGGAACTGCGGGCAAACCCGGGTACTTCACCGTGGAACGCAAGGATGGCTCCATCAGCTACTACGGCCGCGGCAACAAGTCCCGCCAGACAGTTGCTGGCAGCGGTACTCTCAACTGGGCGGTCAGCCGCTACGAAGATAGTGCGGGTAACGGCATCGAGTTCGTATATGCGAAGAACGGCGGCCATCGCATCAGAGAGATCAGATACGCTTATGGCGATGGTAACACTCCGGGTGCGAAGGTGGCCTTTGACTATGAAGGCCGTACCGACAAGGTTCGCGGTTACCTTGCCGGTGCACTCCTGGCTACTGACAAACGCATGACGGAGATCGAGGTGCATGGCGACAATAATATGTTACTGCGTCGCTATGAATTCGACTATCTGGAAAGTGACCACGACTACCTCAGCCGTATAGAGCGGATCCGAGAGTGCGCCGGTGGGGAATGTCGGCCGGATACGATATTTGAGTGGCGGCTACCGGCTATCCATTTCACGCCGGACTACACAACGTCGGTGCAACTAAGCAGCCAGAGAGACCGGGCCGCCATCTCGCCCCGTCCGGTGGACATCAACGGAGATGGACGCCTGGACCTGATCTGGCAGGAACCGGATTGGTATGAAGATGGTTCCGGAAAGATTGCGTTCCAGATCTGGAAGTATGTTCTGGCCACAGATGATGGATTTGGCCCTGAAGAAGTGGCATTTCAGGATGGTGCCAATGTCCGCAACCCCTATCGTTGGGAGATGCTGGACCACAATGCCGACGGCCGAGCGGATTTGGCTGTCTACATAAAAGGGGAAGAACGATGGAAGATATTCCGCTCTAGTGTAGGTACGGATGATTGGTTCTTTACCTATCCTTTTGGCGGAGATGGAGACGATACGCCAATTACCGATGAGAATACGCGGTTCGTCGATATTAATAGCGACGGACTGGCAGACGCCGTCTATTCCGATGGCTATCGCCTGTTGAAGAGGGATATTGACCAGCCGGAAAATCAATCGGATATCTACCATTTTGGTGAGGAGCACACATGGCAGATCGAAGGACTGGAATCTTGGGGAGAGATTGACGAAACCTATGAATCGGTTTCTCAATACCTTAACCCGGATATTGCAGGCGATTTCGACGGTGATGGACGGATAGATCTGGTACTGATGGATACCAAGCAGGTTTGGGAGCAGGTAGGCCTGGGACTCGAACTCGGTGAACAGCACACCCGTGCCTATGTCGTCAAAGTGGAAGGAGATAGGCTCGTTGCAGGCGAGAAGTTGCTTGATTTTGTTCAAGCGGAGGGTTTCGACGGCAAGAACCGTGAGACGGATGCCAGCCCGTATGATCGTCACCGCGATCTTGAACAAAAGTTGTTGTCTTCGGACATCAATAGCGATGGCTTGGCAGATCTGCTGCTGGCAAATGACGATAGCTATCGCTATAAGCTGAGCACTGGTATGGGCTTTGCTCCTCATGTGCCGCTTGGAGACTTTCCGGAAGATGTACATTTCAATTGGTTCGACTACGAAGGCGATGGTGATGCCGATCTCGCCTGGCGCAGAGAAGATGAAAATGGTGTATATGATAGGGTGATGGTCCGGCGTTGGCAGAGTCACTCACAGGAATTTTCCTCCGAAGAAATTGCCCTGACACTGAAGAAAACCCGTAAAGGTGGTCAGGATATTTTCGTCGATATGAATGGAGATGGTTCGACCGACTATCTGGAGTTCCATAACGATACCCTCTACATCTACCATTCACCTGATCGCAGGGTGGCGCCTAACGTAATCGAGGGGATCACCAATGGCCTCGGTGCCGAGACCCGTATTGAATATGATTCCACGGTGTCCTCCGGTCATTACGCCCGCCTGGGAATTCAAGGAGTCGGTGGAGATGGCTGCTGGCAGACCGAGGATGCGAACACCTTCAGCACAGGAACAGAGAATTGGTGCCAGCAATATCAGATGGAGGATGGCCACGCTTTTTACACGGAACTCAACCGCAATTGGAGCGGCAGCCACAGCCTAGGGAAAACCGGGCCCGTACTAGAGCAGCTGGGCGCTCAATTCCTGGTAACTCGCGTAGAGAGCAGCGCTCCTGCCGCCAATGACGAGCCTGGCGATGTAGACTACGATGCCCGAAGTGCTATCAGCTACTTTTACGGTCGCGCTTTGCTGCAGGCCGGTGGTCGAGGCCTTCTGGGATTCCATGAAATTCGTACCGTCGATGAGCAGAGTGGTATAGAGACAACCACCAGCTATCGCCAGGATTACCCTTTCCAGGGTCGGCCGTTGCGCACTGAGGTCCGGTCTCAGGATGGCATGCTGCTCAGTGAAGCGGAGAATACCTGGCAGCTACAAGGATGGAAGTCCACCTGGCCCGATTCTGTGCAAGAGGGCACTGCCGCTTTGGGCCCGCTGAAACCTTATATCGCTGAGAGTGTCGAGAAAGCCTACGAGCTTGAGAGCAATGGACAACGCGAGGGGGACCTGCTCAAGACAGTGACGACGACGACTGAGCAGGATGCGCACGGCAACCCGACCAGCATCGTCGTTACCACAGAAGCAGCCAACGGCGATACCTTCGAGACGGAAACTGTCAACGAATACGTAGTTGGCGGTGGCGCTAGAAGTGTAACCTTCAACAATCCGGAACATGGCTTCAATGGCTACCCGGAACTGGGGCGAATCCTGTCAACGACAGTCACTCACAGGCGAACGGAGGGTGGCGAGAGCGATTCCGCAATCCGAAAAAGTGGCTTCTCCTATTATGATAACGGTAACGAGGCCGGCCTACTTAAAGAGGAGATCGTTGAACCTGGGGATGAGCGGCTGCGCCTTGCCACTCGCTATGAGTACGACCGTTTCGGGAACAAAGTATTGGCCGAACAATCGGCTGCCAATGAAGAAACGCGTCTGCAACGCTGGATCTACGATGTGACCGGACGCTTCATAGAGCGGGAAGAGAACAGCTATGGGCAAACCACGAGCCGTGTGTTGGAACGCGACAACTACGGCCAACCGACTCTAGTTGAGGATATTGCTGGCGTTCAGACCACTTTTTCCTATGACCCTTTTGGGCGCCAGGTGTTGGAATACAGTGCCACCGGCGCACACAAAATTGGCCTGTTTGGCTCTGCCGGCAGTCAGTGTCCATCGGGAGCCATCTATCAGCGAACGGAACGCAAAGGCGGTGGTAGTGAGGTTATAACCTGCTTCGACAGCCTGGCACGGGAGGTGCGCGTTGCCACTCTTGCGTTCGACGGTGGCTGGAACTACGTCGATACAGAATATGACAGCCGGGGGAAAATCAAGCACAAGTCTGAGCCCTATAAGGCTGGGGGGAGCAACTACTGGCAAACTCAATACTATGATCGAATGGGCCGCGTAATTGGCACTGACCTGCCCGGTGTTGACGGAACAAACGGGACCGATTTCGATATTGCTGTTCAGTACGACGGCTACGCGAGCATCACGACGAATCCCGCGGGACAGGTACATCGCGAAGTCAAGAATGCCGTGGACGAGAAGATCAGGGTTCGGGATAACCTGGGCAATATTCAGGAGTTCAAGCACGATGCTCAAGGTAATCTGCGCTTTGTGATTAACAAGGGTGATGGTAGTCGCAATCTTCGCACGGAGATGGATTACGATCTCCGTGGCCGGAAGATATACATGTCCGACCCGGACAAGGGCGAGTGGCATTACAAGTACAACGCCTATGGAGACCTTGTTGAACAGATCGACGCAAAAGAGCAGCGAGTAATCAATAACTACGACAGACTCGGGCGGTTGGAGGAACGCATAGATGTCGACGAGTCCGGCAATACCGTGGAGACGACGCTTTGGGGTTATAACAATGAAGCTGTGGCCGATGCCTACGGCACGCCGCCCGGTGCGCTTCGCGAAGTCATGGAACTCGAATCCGGCTTTATCAAGTTACATAGCTACGACAGCTATGGCCGTCCAACCGAAACGGTCACGAGTCTCAGCGACGGTGACGATCACTATGAGTTGACCAACTACGACGACTACAGTCGTCCATTCCAGGTATTCGATGCCGGAGGCGATGGCAGCTGGGAAAGCAGTGCTGTCCAGTATGAATACAAGTTCGGTTACCTGGAGCAGGTGATAGACGCCGAGCAAGTCAACCTTGCGAGTGGAGAGCAGTTCTATACCGTCCTGAATATGGATGCGCGAGGGAATGTCACTAAATACGTGAATGGCAATGGCGTCACTACTGAGAAGACCTACGACCCAGCCACGGGTCGCCTGCTCGGACAGAGTGCTCACGTATTGGGTGCCGCGGAGATCCAGTCTTTGGCTTACCACTGGGATGACTTGGGTAACCTGGAATACCGGGAAGATAACAGTGGTGATAAGAAGCTGCAGGAGGACTTCACCTACGATGACCTGAACCGTTTGGAAAGTGCCACAGTCAGTGGGCGCGAAACTCAGTCCGTTAAGTATGACGGTCTCGGCAACATCATCCATAAATCGGATGTCGGCGATTACTACTATGGCAGCGATTGCCGGGAGGCTGCAGGTCCTCACGCCGTCTGCGAGACCTCTGACGGCGTCAGTTACGAATATGACGCCAACGGAAACATGGTCAGCGATTCCAGCGGTAGGTCGCTAAAATACACGACTTTCGACAAGCCGTCAGAGATCAGCAAGGATGGCCACAAGACGGAATTCCAGTACGGCCCGGATCGCAAACGCTATCTCAGGATAGATACGGACGGTAATGGGCAAGTCACCGAGACCCGCTATATCGGCAGTGTCGAAAAAGTGACCAGGAATGGTGTGACTGAAATCAAGCGCTACCTGCCCGGCGGAGCATTGGTGACCGTCTCCGGAGGGGAGAGGGAAAGCCAATACCTGCACAAGGATCATCTGGGCTCGCTGGATGTCATAACAAATGGTGATGGCCAGATCGCCAGGGACGACAATAATCGGCAACTGGTATTCAGTTTTGACGCCTGGGGGCAGCGCCGTAATGCGCTGGACTGGAGTGAGCTGCTGAGTGGGGCGCTAGTTGGCTTCGACGCCAGTATCACCACCCGCGGCTTCACTGGCCACGAGATGCTGGATCAGGTCGGCTTGATCCATATGAACGGGCGGATCTACGATCCGCGACTGGCCAAGTTCCTGCAGGCGGACCCGTTCGTACAGGAGCCCGGCTATAGCCAGTCCCACAACCGCTACGCCTATGTGTGGAACAATCCACTGAATGCAACGGATCCGAGCGGATACTTTGTTGGATTCACGCTGATTGCGACCATCGCATTGGCTGCGGCAGAAACGACGGTGGTATGGTACGTAGCCGGGGGGATAATGGCTGCTGCAGGGTTTATGGACGCCCTAGCTCAAGGTGCGACCGCTAGCCAGGCGCTTCAGGGAGGGCTTATAGCCGGTGTTTCCGCGGCTGCTTTTGCTGGTATCGGAGAGTATTTAAGTGGCGGTTTTGAGGGAAGTTTTGCCGCGGGGCTGAGCGGAGAGGGTTTTGCACTCAAGCTGGGCTTGCATGGCCTTGCCGGTGGTGTCATGTCCGAACTGCAGGGCGGCAAGTTTGGTCATGGCTTTGCAGCGGCGGGATTAACGGCCTTGGGAACCAGTTTCAACAACTCGAATCATATTGGTGGAGAAGGATTCAGTATGGGGCGTGTTGCGATTGGTTCGGTGATTGGCGGTACGGCTTCGAAAGTATCGGGTGGTAAGTTTGCAAATGGGGCGGCGACTGGAGCATTTAGCCAAGCTCTAAATAATGAAATGAGTGAGCAGAGAAATTACGAGGCCTCTCAGAAAAAGCACGAGCTTACTCCTCAAGAACGTGCCGAAGCAGTGGAAGCTCTAAGAGAACATGCAGTTGATATTGCAAAAAGGATTAGAAATAAGGATCAATCTGTATGGGACGAGCTGCTGGTTGATTCCAATAGCAATCTGGAGAAAATAAAAGCTGGAGTTTCACTTCAAGGAGTTGGTACAAAAGCTCTGTCTGCTGAAGTATCTGCAGATATGCAAGATTTAGCAGTTGTTCCTTTAGAAATAGGGAAAAAACTGGTAGCCAGTAAAGGAAACTGGGCAAAGGCTCTTGGAGCTGTAGCTGTGGAGCGTGTTTATAATAGCAGCAAGTTTTCCGTTAGTACTTTTATTGCATGTCCGGAAGGAGCATGTGAGGGTACATTGTATTTCAAGATGACTCTGTAGTTAGAGTAAATGGTTATGAGTGATTATTTTTATTTTTCGATAATTCTTTGGATCTTTTCTCAAGTCGGATGCGTTTATGCTGAGGATAGTATTTCCGAAGAGTATTCAAAGCGCCAGAAGGCTCTAGTTAGCGATTTGGCTCGTGATTGGAATGATAAAGCCAAGTTTGGTGATTTTGGCGATTGGGAGCGATTCTGCCAATTGTTGGATGATGGATGGGAGCCAAAGTCTAGTCTAGAAAAAGCATATACTACTTATATGCTTGAAAACTCTGTGTTTGTTAATGATTTTCCTTGTCTAGGTGGTTTTTCAAGAGTCGCCAAGATATATAATGTGACAGATAAGTTTTTTATATATACTGTGGCACTTCATGCAGATTCTGAAACAGTTGAAAGTATATATGGAAAAATGTGTTTAGGTTTTGTCAAACATAGGTATCCAAGTATCTATAAAGCTGCTGAACGTAATTCTAAAGAAAGGTTCTTGGCGCTAGTGGATTGTGATTCGTGAAATCGGAAATATGAATCCTGAGCACTTCCACGCTTAGCCAAAATCCTAATCGCTGGTCTCCTGATCGCGGATCAGTGATTTCCGGCGCGGTTGCCAATTTCCCTTCTCTGCCGCGCCTCAGTTCTCTTCCACCAGTTGCCAGTCGAGCTGGTAGTCCCACTGGTCGAAATACAGGTTGCCGCCGCGCCACTCGACTTCCCCGCGCTGGGAGTCCACTGTCTCCGAACGAAAATGCCGCTTGGCGGGCACGAAAGGCCGACCGTAATCGGTATTGAATACCAGCCTGTAGGCGTCTAGGCCGCCGAGATAGAACCAGGTTTCCCGCTCTGTATTGCCGGCCAGCTTGCCGTGGGTGACATCCATCGGCAGCCACCCGTAGGGAGCGAGATAAAGTTCCCCCCAGTCGTGCATGGTGTCGAAGCTTCCGGGCGAGAATTCCCAGCCGGACTGCCAGCGGGCCGGTATGCCGTTCAGGCGCATCAGTGTCATCAGCAGCAGTGTTTTCTGGCCGCAGTCGGCGTGGCCGGCGTCGGCGGCATACTGACTGATATTGCGAATAGTGGAGTATTCGCGCGCGCCGGCCCAGGGAATACGGCCCACATACGCAAACAGTTTTTGCGCAATGCGGTAGGGATTGCCCTCGTTGCCGACGATGCGCTTCGACAGGGTGCGCAGCTCCGGTGTGAAGCGAATATGCGGCGGGCGCTCCCCGAGAAACGGGGCCTGCCCTGAGTCGGCCGGCAGTGGCTCCACCTTGTGTGGATCGATGGGTGTAAACCGGGCGATGCTGTCGAAACTGTAACTGACCCTGAACTCGGTGGCGCTGTCCGCGCGAGCCTCTTTCTGGAAATGGATGGTCCGCTGCGGTGTTCCCCGCGGGGCCAGTTCGAAGTCAGCCGGAGAGCTGGCCAGCAGTTTGATATTCTCCTGCAGTCCGGGCAGTTCCTGTGGAAAGGGCAGCCAGGCGCGGACGGTTTCACCGGGCGGGATCGCGTCTTTCTTCACGGACAGGGTGTAATCGACCCGAATCCGCCTTTTTACCGGCGCCGCGGACCGGATGATTTCGCGGTGATGGGAATGAATGCCGTAGAGCGGGGCACCTTCGGAAAAATGCCGGAAAACCTCACTGCGTCGGGCCGCCGCATCGGAAATGTGCAGCAGGTTGTAAGCTGCCTTGTCAAAATAGCGGCGCTCGCCATCGATCACCTTGTATTCGAGCAGTCCCTCACTGTGCCAGCGGCTAATTTCGTCGGCAGTCGCGGCGGGTATATAGTGGCGAATGGCGGTATTCAAATCGTCTTCGCTGAGCGTGAACTCTTTTTCGATACGCCGCATTCGCTCCGATTCGAATAGCAGTCGGTGGCGGGTTTCCTCCGGTTGCGATTTGTCGAGCAATTGCCGGATTTTGGCGCGCGCCTGCCGGTAGTGCCCCTGATCCACCAGATCCTGCACGCCATACAGGCCGCTCTGGCGGTCTGCAGCGGCCGATGAAAGGGCAAACAGGGTGGAGAAAAGCAGGGCGAGTTTTCGCGGCAGTCGATGATGGTGCACGGCGGTCTCCGGAAGCGCTTGCTGGCGTCTGGAATAATTTATATTTACATGCCTTTTTGTGGTTGATAAGTTATTCTGAATGGCCGGTGCCGTCAAGTGGGGCTGTCGCGGGTTTGCCGGCGGTAGATTTTTCGGGATGAACAGGCCGGCATAGGCTTTATGGGGGACAGTAGAGTGCAAACGCAAATTCTCGCCGTATTGGTGGCCCTGTTGCTGGCCGCCTGTTCCGGGCCCGCTGACGCCGCGGGGGAGGATGCGGAATCCCTGGTCGCGCGGGTGCTGGAGGAGGAGCGGGTGCCCGGCGCCGCCGTGGGAATCTGGCACCGCGGGGAACCGGTGCTGCTGCGCGGTTTCGGCGTCACCAATGTGGACAGGCCGCGGCCGGTGGATGCGCAGACCCAGTTCAAGCTCGCCTCCACCACCAAGGCGTTTACCACCGCGGCGCTGGCGCTGTTGGTAGAAGAGGGCAAGCTGCAGTGGGACGGTCGGGTGGTGGACTACCTGCCGGCGTTCCAGATGGGCGATCCCTGGATCACGCGGGAATTCCGCGTGGAGGACCTGCTCACCCACCGCTCCGGCCTCGGCGCCGGCGCCGGCGACCTGATGCTGTGGCCGCAGCCGAATCAATTCACCCGCGAGGATGTCCTCGCCGGTCTCAAGTACCTGCCCATTACCAAAAAATTCCGCGCCGACTACGCCTACGACAACCTGCTCTACATCATCGCCGGCGAACTGATCGAAGCGGTTTCCGGACAGACCTACGAAGACTTCGTGCAGCAGCGGTTGCTGGCAAAGCTGGAGCTGGAG
Organism: Microbulbifer halophilus; assembly: GCF_026183675.1. Taxonomy (GTDB): domain Bacteria; phylum Pseudomonadota; class Gammaproteobacteria; order Pseudomonadales; family Cellvibrionaceae; genus Microbulbifer; species Microbulbifer halophilus. The sequence continues at coordinate 92,978 of NZ_JAPIVK010000016.1, read as the reverse complement.
CACTGTTCTGCCGGGCCAGTGCCCGAGGCGGCGCGGGACAATCTGGCCGATCCCCACCGGCTCGAAGACGGGCAGCTGGTAGTGGATACCCCCAATCTCGCCGGCGATGAACCGATCGTGCTGGCGGCGGCCGGTGGCATGCATTGCAGCGCCGGCGATATGTTGCGCTGGCTGCGGACCCTGCTGGCCGGCGGTGTGACGCCCGAGGGCGAGAGAATTTTCAGCGAGCAGACCCGCGACCGCCTGTGGAAGCCGGTTACGCTGATGCCCCTGTCCGACGCTCGGGCCGAGCGGGATGCGGGCCACTTCTATGCCTACGCGCTGGGCTGGCGGGTACAGGATATGCACGGCAAGCGGGTGATCCACCACACCGGCTCCCTGTCCGGCATGTACGCCTGGACGGCACTGGTGCCGGAGGAGGAACTGGCGCTGGTGGTGCTGATGAACCGCAGTGCCGGTGTGGCCCGGCAGTCCCTGATATACGGTCTGTTGAAACCTTACCTGGGCGCGGAGCCGAGGGACTGGCTGGCGTATTTCCAGGACCTCTACGGCGGTGCCTCCGAGCCGTCGGCGCCGGAGCGTTACCCGCACCCGCAAGTCGAGTCGCCGGTGGGCGACAGCGCCTTGCCCGGGCGCTACCGGGATCCCTGGTTCGGTCCCATCGAGATCGATGGCGGCGGGGACACGCTGCGCTGGCGATCGCTGAAATCCTCCAGGCTCGCGGGCAGCCTGGCGCGGGCGGCGCCGGGTGTCTGGAGCCTGCGCTGGGACGATCGCAGCCTGGAGGCGGACGCCTGGCTGATGGCCGAGCGGGATGCGGAGGACAAGCTGGTGCTGACCCTGCAGCCGCAATCGCGGGGTGTCGACTTCAGTTACGATTTTCAGGACCTGCGCTTCGAGCGGGTTAGAGGTGAGGAACAGCAATGAACAGACGCACCCTGATCAAAGGCCTGGTATCGGTGCCGTTGCTGGGCGGCCTGGCAGCGGCCCCGACGGCCGGCGCCGCGCCGTCCACCGGTGAGCTGCGGCTTCCGCGGCGCCTGGAGCGGGGCATGACCGTGGGGCTGGTCACCCCGGCCAGCAATGTCTGGGAAAACGAGGATATCCGCTTCGCCATCGACGTGGTGAAATCCCTGGGCTTCCGCGTGAAGGAGGGGGAGCATCTCTACCGGCGCAACCAGTACCTGGCCGGCCCGGACGCTGCGCGGGCGCAGGATATCAACGCCATGTTCGCAGACGATAGTGTCGATGCGGTCTTCTGCCTGCGCGGCGGCTACGGTACGCCCCGGATCCTGCCGATGCTCGATTACGACACCATCCGCGAGAACCCCAAGGTGCTGATGGGCTACAGCGATATCACCGCGCTGCTGAATGCCATTGTGCAGCGCAGCGGTGTGGTCACTTTCCACGGGCCCATCGCCGCGCAGAATTTTACCGACTACACCCTGGCGGAATTCCAGAAGGTACTGGTTGAGGGGCAATCGCCGGTGCCCCTGGGCGCGCCGCCGCCGTTCGAGACGCGCCCTGGACAGGTGGAGCGCGACAACCGCATTACCCGTTTTCGCGGCGGCAGCGCGCGCGGCCGCCTGATCGGCGGCAACCTGACGCTGATGTGCAGCCTGCTGGGCACGCCCTTCGAGCCGGATTTTCGCGACAAGCTGCTGTTCCTGGAAGATGTGGGGGAGGCGCCCTACCGGGTCGACCGGATGCTGACGCAGCTGTGGCTGGCGGGTAAGCTGGACGAAGTGTCGGGGATCGCCTTCGGCAAATTCACCGAGGCGGATGTCGATGGCAACAGCTTCAGTATCGAACACGTATTGCGGGAGCGCTGCGCCGGACTGGAAGTACCGGTGGTACGCGGCCTGATGATCGGCCATGTGGAAGACCAGACGGTGATACCCGTGGGGGGCATGGCGGAACTCGACGGCGACGCCGGCAGCCTGAAATTGCTCGAGCCGGTGGTCAGCTGAGCGGGCCGCTGCCAGCTAACGCATTGGAGGATAGACCGGGGAGCCGGTGCGGGGTGCGCCATCAACAGACGCCTTGAAAATTGGCATTTGGGGAAACAATGCAATTGTTCTCTCTTGGAGGTCGGAAAAGAATGCCGGGGTACGAAGAGAAGGCCCTGCTACCGGGAGAAGTGTGCGGGACCGTATGAGACAGGGATGTCGATTACGAGCGTACAGGGATGTATTCACAGCGTGTCCCGCACACTTCTCCCGGTAGCAGGGCCGTCACCGGCGCTTCTTACGGGCGAGGCGGGCCAAGCACAAAGCCAATAATAACGACAGAAGCTGTATGAATGATTTAACCTGGATCACCCTGTTACCGCCCTTTATCGCCATCGGCCTGGCGCTGCTTACCCGGCAGGTCTACCTGGCCCTGTTTGCCGGTATCTGGCTGGGATTTTTCCTGCTCAACCATTCCGGTTTTTTTCCTTCGCTGGCCGAAGCGCTGGACGGCGTACTGGCGGTGCTGGCCAATCCCGGCGATGCGCGGGTGGTGGTGTTCACCCTGGTGATCGGTGCCTTTATCGTCACCCTGGAGCGCTGCGGTGCGGTGAGCGGTTTTGTTAGCTTCCTGGAACGCAGCCGGTGGGTGACCAATGGCCGGCGCGCCCAGTGGATGGCCTGGCTGGTGGGGATCGTCATCTTTATCGAATCCAATATCACCGTGCTGGTGGCGGGCACGGTTTCGCGGCCGCTGTTCGATCGCTTCAGGATTTCCCGGGAAAAACTCGCCTATATCATCGACTCCACCTCCGCGCCCATCTGTATGCTGATTCCGCTCAACGCCTGGGGCGCGTTCAACCTGGGCCTGCTCGACGGCCTGGGGGTGGGCAATCCTCTGGCGGTGCTGTTGGCCAGTATTCCGCTGAACCTCTACGCGATCTGTGCCGTGGCCATGACCGCCTTTACCATCAACCGGAACTACAACCCCGGACCCATGGCGGCGGCGGAGGCCCGCACCGCCGCCGGTGATGTGGACGGTGTCGATATTTCCGGGAGCGGCGACGAGCACGGCAAGGCGAAACCGCGCCTGCTCAATATGCTGTTGCCGGTGCTGGTCCTGATACTGGCCATGCCCACGGGGCTGTGGATCACCGGCAACGGCGAGATATTCGCCGGTTCCGGTTCTACCTCGGTACTCTGGGCCTCGCTGGCGGCACTCGCAGCGGTGTCGGTACTGGTGTTGTTCCAGCGCGTCATGACGCTGGACGAACTCAGCCACACCTGGATGGAAGGGGCGGGGCGCATGTTGCCCCTGGCGGTGATCCTGGTGCTGGCACTGGCGCTCGGCGGGATATCCCAGGCGCTGGGTACCGGTGAGTATGTGGCGGGCATGGTGGGCGACAGTATTCCGCTGTTCCTGTTGCCGCTGAGCATCTTCCTGGTTTCCGCCGTAATTGCTTTTTCCGTCGGCTCCAGTTGGGGCACCTTCTCGATCATGCTGCCGATTGCCATTCCGGTGGCGACGGCACTGGGGGCCGAGCCGGCGCTGTTCGTCGCCGCGGTGCTGTCCGGTGGTATTTTCGGCGATCACTCGTCGCCCATTTCCGATACCACCATTGTCTCCTCGCTGGCTTCGGGCACCGAGCATATCGACCATGTCAGGACCCAGTTGCCCTATGCCCTGCGCGCCGGTGCCATCAGCGCAGTGGGATTTGTCGCGCTGGGCGTGATGATGTTGTAGGAAATGAAGATGTATTTATCCGCAATGTCCCGCTATCTACTGGTACTGACACTGTTGCTTTCCGTCGGGGCCTGTGCCGACAGCGCCCTGCGAACCGGCGCTGAACAGCCCGGGCGCTATCTGCCGCTGCTCGAGGGTGGCAAGGTGGGCCTGGTGGTCAACCAGACCTCCCGGGTCGGCGAGCGGCACCTGATCGATTTCCTGCGCGAGCGGGACCTGGATATCGAGCGTATATTTGCCCTGGAGCACGGTATCCGCGGCGATGTCGAGAACGGTGGCAGGGTGGACGACGGCGTGGACGGTCCCAGCGGCCTGCCGATCGTTTCCCTGTACGGCGGCAATCACAAGCCGTCCCGCGAAGAGGTGCGGGATCTCGACTGGCTGCTGTTCGATATCCAGGATGTGGGGGTGCGTTTCTATACCTATATCAGTTCGCTGCACTACCTGATGCAGGCCTGTGCCGACTATCAAGTGCCGCTGCTGGTGCTCGACCGGCCCAATCCCAATGGCGACTATGTGGACGGACCGGTGCTGGAAAAGGAATACCGCAGTTTTATCGGCATGCACCCGATACCGCTGGTGCACGGCCTTACCGTGGGCGAGCTGGCGCGGATGATCAACGGAGAGGGCTGGCTCGAGGGCGACGCCCGCTGCGACCTGACGGTGATTCCCGTTGCCGGCTACCGCAAGCAGATGCGCTATTCACTGCCGGTGGAGCCGTCGCCGAACCTGCCCAACGATCGCGCCATCCGCCTCTACCCGTCGCTGGGGCTGTTCGAGGGCACTGTGGTCAGTATCGGGCGCGGCACCGAGTATCCCTTCCAGGTGATCGGCCACCCGGACGATCGCCGCGGCCGCTATTCCTTCGAGCCGGTTTCCATGCCCGGTGCCAGTGAAAACCCCAAATACAGAGGGCACCGGCTGCGCGGCGACGACCTGCGCGGCGGCGATCCGGACGAGCGCTTTACGCTTCGCTACCTGATCGACTGGCGAGGTCGTACGGGGGAATCCGGCGAAGCCTTTTTCTCCCGCGCGGAGTTTTTCGACAAGCTGGCGGGCACCGATGCGTTGAGGCTGGCAGTGCTGGCGGGCAAAAGCGAGGCCGAAATCCGCCGCGGATGGCAGCCGGCGTTGCAGCGCTACCTGCAGCGGCGCCGCCCCTATTTGCTCTACCCGGAGTAGCCCACCATGTATTCCCGCCACGCACAGGAAATTCTCGCCGGGGTGCCCGAGGGGCGGCTGGTGGCGGTGGACCTGCTGCGCGGCTTTGCCATCGCCGCCATGGTGCTGGTCAACAACCCGGGTAGCTGGTCATACGTCTACGCACCGCTGGCGCACGCCGAGTGGCACGGCTGGACGCCCACCGATGTGATCTTTCCGCTGTTCCTGTTTGTCGTCGGCCTGTCGCTGGTGCTGGCCAACGGCGGCGGGAAAGAATTCCCGGCGGTGGGTTGGCGGTATTGGTCGCGCGCGCTGAAACTGTTTGCGCTGGGGCTTTTGCTGGCAATCTTTTTCTACAACTTCCACGACGCCTCCTACAGCTGGCCGCAGGATCGCCTCGAGAATATCCGATGGCTGGGGATACTGCAGCGCATTGCCCTGGTATACATCATCTGCTGCTACCTGCTGCGCTGGTGTTCACCGCGGGGATTATTGCTCGTTGCGTTGGCATTGGTGGCGGTCCCCTGGCTGCTGATGCTGTCGGTGCCCTATGCCAGTGATTCCGGGGAAGTGTTTCGCGGTGAACTGTCTTTCGGCAATCACTTTTCCGCCTGGCTGGATCAGGCGGTGCTGGGCAGCGCGCACCTCTACTACCGGAACGCGCAGCCCTTCGCCTTCGATCCGGAGGGGCTGTTGACCACGTTGCCCGCTGTTGCCACCTGCCTGCTCGGTGTGCTGGCGGGGCTCGGCTGGAAAGCCGCGGAGCCGTCGCCCGCGGGGAAAACACGCATCGCCATGCGCTGGCTGGTGTGCGGGCTACTGTTGCTGGGGCTGGGCCAGTTGCTGCACCCCTGGGTGCCGATCAACAAGGCGCTCTGGTCGCCGAGTTTTGTCGCAGTTACCGGCGGCGTTTCGCTGATCCTGCTGGCCGCCTGCTTCTATTTCGCCGATATCCGCCGGCATCACCGCGCGCTGGCGCCGCTGCTGGTACTCGGCGTCAACGCCATCGCCCTGTTTATGCTCGCGGGCATTGTCGGGCGCCTGTTGATCATGGTTCCGGTGGGAGACTTGTCGCTGAAGCAGTGGCTGTTCGATGGATTCTATCGGCCGTTGTTCGGCGGCTATGGCGGCTCACTGCTGTTTGCCCTGAGCTGCCTGGCGGTCTTCTATGCTGTGATGTGGCAGCTTTACCGGCGCCGGATTATCTGGAAGGTGTGAAATGCGTTTCGACCGCGATCCCATTATTGAGGCCCTGCGCAAGATTGTTCCGGCCGATCGTGTACTGAGTGGCCGCGAGCGCGTGGCGCCGTTCGAATGCGACGCGCTGCCGGTCTATCGCGCAAGCCCCCGCGCCGTGGTACTGGTGCGCTCGGAGGCCGAAGTGGTGGCGGTGGCGAAACTCTGTCGCCGGCAGCGGGTGCCGCTGGTTACCCGCGGCGCCGGCACCGGGCTGTCCGCCGGCGCCCGGCCCCTGGAGCGCGGTGTGCTGCTGGTGACCAGCGGTATGGACCGCATCCTGTCGGTGAATCCGGATTCGATGACCGCGCGCCTGGAGCCCGGGGTCGTGAACCTGCAGATATCGCGCGCCGCCGCCGCACACGGTCTCTATTACGCCCCGGATCCGTCCTCGCAGATCGCCTGCTCCATCGGCGGCAATGTGGCGGAGAATGCCGGCGGTGTGCACTGCCTCAAGTACGGCGTCACGGTGCAGAATGTCACCGGGCTGCGCCTGGTCACTGCCGACGGCGAAATCCTGACTCTGGGGAGCGACTGCCTGGCGCAGCCGGGCTACGACCTGCTGGCGCTGGTACACGGCTCCGAGGGCGGCCTCGGCATCGTCACCGAGGTGACCGTGGGGCTGACGCAGAAACCGGCGCAGACGCGCACGCTGATGGCCGATTTTTCCACGGTGCGCGCGGCGGCCGATGCCGTATCGACCATCGTGCGCGCGGGGGTGGTGCCGGCGGCGCTGGAAATGATGGACGCACTGGCCATCGAGGCGACCGAGCAATTCTGCCACGCCGGCTACGCCCTGGATGCCGCCGCCATACTGCTGATCGACCTGGACGGCCAGCCCGAAGAGGTGGCCGCCGAGCTGGCACTGGTGGAATCGGTGCTGGCGAACTCCGGCGCCAGCCGGGTGCAGTGTGCCGCCAGCGATGCGCAGCGCGAACTCTGGTGGAAGGGCAGGAAGAGTGCCTTTCCCGCCGTCGGTCGCCTGAGCCCGGACTACTACTGTATCGACGGCACCGTTCCCCGCCGCCGCATCGGCGATGTGCTGGAGGCCATCGACCGCTTCGCGCGCCACTATCGGTTGCGGGTGGCCAATGTGTTCCACGCCGGCGACGGCAACCTGCACCCGATCATCATGTTCGATGGTCGCGAGCGGGATGCACTGGACAGGGTGGAACACCTCGCCGCCGATATCCTGGAGTACTGTATCGAGGTGGGCGGCACCATCACCGGCGAACACGGCGTGGGCCTGGAAAAGATCGACCAGATGGCGGTGCAGTTCGGCGATGCGGAAATCGCGCAGTTTCTCGCCGTCAAGGACGCGCTCGATCCGGACAGGCTGCTCAACCCGGACAAACTGATTCCCACCCTGGCCCACTGCCAGGAATACCGAATGCTGAGGAAATCCGATGGCTGAGCGGGATTGCAGCCTGCAGTTGCAGGAGCAGGTACAGCGGCAACTGCAGAGCGGGGCGGGCGAGGGCCTGGACATTGCCGGCGGCGCCAGCCGCACCGGCTTCAACCTTGCCGTCGGCGAAAATCCCCTGAGCCTCGCCGAGCACGCCGGCGTCATCGACTACCAGCCGGACGAACTGATGCTGAAGGTGCGCAGCGGCACGTCGCTGGCGTCGCTGGAAAAGCTGCTCGCCGCCGAGGGACAGGGATTTGCCGCGGACATTCCGCGGCCCGGCGCCGGCAGTACCATCGGCGGCGCCGTGGCCACTGGCTGGGACGGTCCCGCGCGCGTTTTCGGCCTGTCGCTGCGGGATGTGGTGATCGGCTGCCGGATGTTGAACGGTCGGGGAGAGATCGTGAATTTCGGTGGCCAGGTGATGAAGAATGTGGCCGGTTACGATCTGTCGCGGCTGCAGGTGGGCGCCCTGGGCACCCTGGGGGTGCTGCTGGACGTGACCCTGCGGCTGTGGCCGCAGCCGGAATACAGCCTGACCCGCAGCTTTGTCGCCAGTGTCGATGACCTGCCGCAGTGGTGGCAGAAGACGCGCTTGTTGCGCCCGCTGATCAGTGGGGCCTGTCACTGCGGCGATCGGTTGTACCTGCGCCTGAGTGGCCGCCGGGCGGCGGTCGTGCCGCTGCTGGATTCGCTCGGTGGCGAGGACAGCGATTTCGACTGGTGCGCCGTGCGCGATCTTCGCCACCGGTTTTTTTCGGCGGAACAGCTCGCCTGTGTCTATCTGCCCAGGGCCATGCCGTTCGAGCCGCGCAGCGGCACCGCCATGGTGGATTGGGAAGGGGCCCGGGTCTGGGTCGCGGACGGCGATCACGGGGCGCTGCAGCGGCAGGCCGCTGAGCTGGGCGGTTTCGTCAGGATACTTCGCGGCCGGGTTCTGGCTGCGGCTGGCGGCGGTGAAGACTGGCACCGCAGGATCAAGCGGGCATTCGATCCGGAGGGACTGTTCAACCGCGATCTTTATCGGACCCATTTCGGCGGCGCGGAGGTATAAGCCATGCAGGTGAACCTGGTCGAAAACCTGATTTCCGAAGACGAGGCGCAGCGCGCGGAAAAAATCCTCAATGCCTGTGTCCACTGCGGCTTCTGCACGGCCACCTGTCCCACCTATCTGCAGAACGGCAACGAGCTGGACAGCCCTCGCGGGCGCATCTACCTGATCAAGGAAATGCTGGAAACCGGTGAGGCCGGCCCCGCCACGCGCACGCACCTGGATCGCTGCGTGACCTGCCAGAGCTGCGAGACCACCTGCCCGTCCGGTGTCGAGTACCACCACCTGGTGTCCATCGGCCGCGAAACCGTCGAGCGCCTGGCGCCGCGCAGTTTTCTGCAGCGGAGTATCCGCGGCCTGCTGCGGCAACTGTTGCTGTCGCCGCGCCTGCTGAAGGGAATGCTCGGGCTCGGCCGCCTGGTGTCTCCCCTGTTGCCGCGCAGCCTGCGCCGGGTCTATTTCCCGACCGGAGGAAGCCGGCAGCAAGCCGCCGCGGGCACTGGCGAGGAGAGTCGGGCGGAGGCGGTGCTGCTGGTGGGCGGCTGCGTGCAGCCGTTGCTGCGCCCGGAAATCGACTCGGCGCTGGCGCGGATACTCGATTACTGCTCGGTGCCCGTTTTGCGCACCCGGTCTGCGGGCTGTTGCGGCGCCGCCAGCTACCACACCAGCGCCGAGGAACAGGCCCGCGAGCTGGCGCGGGAGAATATCGATCACTGGTGCGCGCAGCTGGATGAGCGCCCGGTGCGGGCCATTGTCTCCAGTGCTTCCGGCTGTGCGGTCCACCTGAAGGACTACCCGGCGCTGCTGGCCGACGATCCCGGTTACCGGGAAAAGGCGGAAAGGGTGGCGGCGCTGTTGCGCGACCCGGTGGAGCTGGCGGAGGAAGTTCTGCGCGAGGCGCCGCTGGATGCGGAGCTGCTGGGCGGGCTCAGAAACACCGTCTTCCACTGCCCCTGCACACTGCAGCACGGCCAGCGGCTGGGCGGCAGGGTGGAGGCGCTACTGTCGCGCCTGGGCATGCAGTTGCCGGAAGTGGAGGATGCACACCTGTGCTGTGGCTCGGCCGGAACCTATTCAATGCTGCAACCGGCCATGGCCCGCGCGCTGCGGGAGGAAAAGTTGCGGAAATTGCAGGCCACCGATCCCGACACCATCCTGACCGCCAATATCGGCTGCCTGTTGCACCTGCAGGGGGGCACGGAAAAGCCGGTGCGGCACTGGCTGGAAGTTGTCGCCGATGCGCTGGACAGCGCGCGGGAGGGCATCCGGTGATGGGCACGCTGCGCTTTGCCCATCCTACAGGGCGGCTTTCTTTTGCCCGTTATCCTGCACCTGCTGCAGTGCGCGACGCAGGAAGCCGTCGGCCCTGTTCAGGGCCTCTTCCGCGGCGGCATTGTCGAGCCCGCTCAGAATCATCATGATGGCGAGCTTGGCATTGTGGTCGCACTGGCCGAGGACGCGGTCGGCCTCCTCCAGCGAGACGCCGGTGGCCTCCATGACGATGCGGCGGGTGCGGCCGCGCAGTTTGGCGTTGGTGGCCTTTACGTCCACCATCAGGTTGTAGAAGCTCTTGCCGAGCCGGATCATGCTGGCGGTAGTCAGCATGTTGAGCACCAGTTTCTGTGCCGTGCCCGCTTTCATGCGGGTGGAGCCGGTGAGGATTTCCGGGCCCACTTCCGGCAGTATCCTGATATCGGCCTCTTCGGCAATGGCCGCCGTGCCGTTACAGGACAGGGCGACGGCGGTGCAACCGAGTTTGCGCGCATAGCGCAGGCCGCCGATCACATAGGGGGTGCGCCCGCTGGCGGCGATGCCGACCACCACATCTTTGTCTGTCAGTTGGATGCGCTCCAGGTCGGACTGGCCCAGGGCCGGGTTGTCTTCGGCTCCCTCCTGGGCGCGGTACACGGCGTCTTCGCCGCCGGCGATCAGCGCGATCACCATGTCTTCCTCCACACCGTAGGTGGGCGGGCACTCGACGGCGTCCAGTATGCCCAGGCGCCCGCTGGTGCCGGCTCCCATGTAGACGAGCCTGCCGCCGGTCCGGAATGCCTCGACAATGTGGTCCACTGCCTCTGCGATCTGCGGTATCACGCGCTGCACCGCCTCCGGCACTTCGCGGTCGGCGATGTTGATTTTCTCCAGCACCGAGGCGGTCGGCAGCAGGTCGATATCCTGCGTGTCCGGGTTGCGCGCCTCGCTGTCGAGAAGGCTTAATTCCTGTATGAGGTCTTCGTACATGGTCTGGTCCAAAAGCTAGACGGTTTCGGTTTCCCGCTGCGCCAGTATGCAGGCGCCATCCAGGGCGGTGCCGAGTGCGGGGATCAGTCTCGATCTCAGGTCTTCTGAAAGGAACGGGCTCATTTTCTCGGCCAGGCCTCCCAGCAGGGTCAGCGGCAGTTCCCCGTCGTCGCTGGCGGTGCGAATCAGTCGCTCGACGTCGATGGCGGTTTTCCTGACGATATCTTCCGCCAGCCGGCAGTGGGGCAGGTGCTCGAATACGGCCGGTGCCAGGGCTGCATATTCCCGCGAGCCGGCCTCTTGCAGCCAGGGTAGTATCGAGGAGCGCCGGTAGCCCACATGCGCCATTATATCCCGGCAGAGGTCGCTCACGGCGCGGCCGTGATTGTCCAGTTCCCACAGCAGGCCGCGCACCGCACTTTTGCCGACGGCAGCGCCGCTGCCCTCGTCGCCCACGGCCAGGCCCCAGCCGCCGAACTGGCGAATGCTGCCGTCCCTGCCCAGCCGCATGGCCACGGAGCCGGTGCCGATTGCCACCATCACCATCGGCAGGCCGGCGCCGGCACCGATCAGGGAAGTCTTCGCATCCGAGGTGACGGTGACCCTGGCAAACCCCTCGGATTCCAGCCGCGCGGCGAGTTTACCGGCGGCAGCCGGGTTGCCGGCGCCCGCCACGCCGCAGGCGACGGATACCTGTTTCGGGCCTATTTGGCGTTTCGTCAGAAGCTGCCTGCTCAGCCCGACAATAGTGGCGACGGCATCGGCCGGGTTCTGGCTCAGGGAGCTGGCGCCGGTGCGTATTTCCAGCGGCGCCATATCGCCGCCGCCAAGCCTCCCCAGGGTTTTCGTGGCGCCGCCGTCGATGCCGATGAAGTAGTCGCTCATGCACTGGATCCCTCCAATGACTTGTGGTTGACGGAAACCGGTTCGGGCCTGCCGAGGCAGCAGACCGCGAAGGCGATCGCGGTACCCAGGCAGAGCTGCCAGGTGAAGGCGATATCGATGGGGGTATCGGTGCCGGTGATGGCGCTGATCATCCACGGCTGCTGGGCCAGGGTGACGAGGAAGCCCGTGACCAGCGCCAGGCCGGCGCTGGTGCTGTTGCCGCGGCCGGTGAACAGCACTGTAAAGAATACCCCCAGCAGACCCGAATAGGCGAACACCATCACCGACAGGGCAAAGGTGATCAGGGGCAGGTCGCTGTATTGCTGCCAGTAGTAGCAGACGATGGCCATGCTGCCGAGCGCCGCCGCGATCAGGATCATGGAGACGCGCCCCGCGAGGACGAAGTGGCCGGCCGGTTTGTCGATATTGCGTTTCTTCAGCCAGCTCCGGTATATGTCCTCGGTCAGTACACTGGCCATGGAGTTGACGCTGGAGTTGAGGGTGGACAGGGCCGCGGCCATGACGCCGATGGTCACGAGACCGCGCAGTCCCTGCGGCATTTCGTTGAGCACGTAGTGCATGAACACCGTGACGTCGCCACCGGTGGGGGAGGAGCCCACTGTGCCGCCCATCAATTCCGGGTGTTGGTAGACGATGTACAGCAGCATGCCGATGGCCATGAATACCAGCATCACCGGCACCACCATCAGCACCGACAGCGTCATGGCCCTGGCGCCTTCGCGCGGGCTTTTGCAGGTGAGCAGGCGCTGGCTGACGTCCTGGTCCAGCCCCAGCGAGGCGATGAACAGCAACACGAAGCCGGTGAGCGTCGACCAGACGTTGAAGGGGTCGCCGAGGTCCCAGCTCGCGTCTATCAGCGCGAGTTTCGAGGGCTGGCCGTCGCCGGGGGCGTGAAGGGTTGCGAGAATTTCCGGCAGTGTGGCGGGAATCTGCCACAGCAGTACCGAAATCATGGCAATGGCCGCGCCGATATAGATCGCGGACTGCAGTACGTCACTTTGGATGACCGAGCGCACACCGCCGATAAAGGTCTGCAGCAGTCCCGCCAGGGTCAGGATCGCCACCGCCAGAATCACATGGCCGGCCGCGATATCGTTGAACAGGATCATGGAGACGGCGATTGCGGCCATATAGAGCCTGGCGCCGCTGGCGAAAACGCGCCCCACCAGGTACATGACGCCGGCCTGGTGCTTGGCGGTATGGCCGAAACGGGATTGCAGCAGTTCGTAGACAGTGGTTACCCGCTGGGCGTAGAACTTCGGAATCAGCAGCCGGGACACGATCAGCGCTGCGATCAGGGCCCCCAGGTTGGTGAACAGGTAGGTGAAGTCGCCGCCGTAGCCGAGATCGGGGCCGCCGAGAAAGGTGGCGGCGGACTGGACGGTGGCGAGGGTGGAGATGGCCACCATCCACATGGGCATGCTGTTGCGCGCGAGGAAGTAGTCGCGGCTGTCGGCGGTCTTCTTGCGACTGAATAACCAGCCACCGGTGGCCAGTATCACGCCGTACAGCGCAAAGATGGCCCAGTCCAGTAGGGTGAACTGCAAGTCCATGGGGGATCTGCCCTTCCTGCTCTCGTGGTACTGAATTATTCCTTAATTTAAGTGTTATTGGTATCATTTATTCCTTTTGGGATCAAAGTATTTATTCCCGCCCGGCCGCGGCGGATCAGCGGATGTATCTATTTCCTTCTGGAGCTTCTGGTTATGGGATCAATTACCAAAATCCGCGCGATGCGGGAGTCCATGTCGAATCACGAGCGGCGCATTGCGGATTACCTGCTCGACAATGTCGAAGTGGTGCGGGGGTTGTCTTCCAAGTCCCTGGCGGACAGTGTCGGTGTGTCCCAGTCGAGTGTGGTCAAGTTCAGCCAGAAGCTCGGTTACCGGGGCTATACCGACCTGAAGCTGTCCCTGACCGAATCGCTGGCGCGAACGTCTGTGTTGCCAAAAGCGATTCACGGCGATATTTCCACGGACGACGATCTGTCCACCGTGGCGCAGAAGCTGATCGCGCGCAAAACGGGGTCCCTCAACGAGACGCTGACGGTCAATCGCGAAGACGAGTTGCTGAGGGCGGTCGGTTTACTCTCCGGCGCCGACAGGGTGCTCCTGGCGGGGGTCGGTGCGTCATCGCTGGTGGCGAGGGATTTCGCCTTCAAGCTGATGAAGCTCGGCAAGGCGGTACTAGCGGAAAGCGATACCCATGTACAGGTCGCCAACGCGGCCACCCTGGGCGGTGGAGATCTGATATTTGCAATCTCCGAGTCGGGCCTGACCCAGGATGTCGTCCGGGTAGCGGAAACCGGTGTGAATCACGGTGCGGGTGTCATTTCCCTGACCGGCTTTTCCCGCAATCCCCTGGTGGAGCTCGCCGGCACCAATCTGTTTTGCCTGTCGGACGAGGTAGGGGCGCGGAGTTCAGCCATTCTCTCGCGCACGGCGCAGCATATGGTGACCGACTTGCTGTTCATTCTCATGTCGCAGAGAGATGGTCGGGCAAAAGACCTGTTCGAGCGCAGCCGCCGGGCCGTTGATGTGTTCAGGAACCATAAACGGCCGCCGATCAATTGAGCGCTGGAGACACAGGGCAAGTCGGGGGTTGATTCAGTGGGAAATGAATAATATATTCCTTGTGTCTGAAGGTGTCGCAATAATTTGGTCGTAGTCTCGAGCCGGGGTATTGCGAGCCCGGGCGCCGGGTCCGCCGGGGGTTTTGGTTAGATCCCAGCGGGTTCGATTGTCACCTTGTATTTTCCAATTCCGGAATCCCCTTCCGATATCGAATTGGCTTGAAGGGGGCTTTTGCCCCCTTGTTTTTCCCCAGCGCCTTCGCTCGATGGGCAGTCGTCCGTCAGCTAAACGTATGTGCCTCGTCGGGGAAAGCGCCGCTTTTCACATCCTCGGCGTACTTGCTCAGCGCGCCGGGAATGTTGCCGGTTTCCTGCAGGAAGTTCTTGGAGAATTTGGGCGGCTGCTCGGTGAGGCCGAGAATATCGTTGATCACCAGTACCTGGGCGTCGGTCCCATCGCCGGCGCCGATGCCGATGGTGGGCATGGAGACGGCCTGGGTGATGCGTCTGGCCAGGCCGGCGGGCACGCATTCCAGTACCAGGAGGCCGGCGCCGGCCTCGTCCAGCTGAGCGGCGTCGTCGAGGATCTCCCCGGCGCGCGCCTCATCGCGGCCCTGGACGCGGAAGCCGCCGAACTTGTGTACCGATTGCGGGGTCAGGCCCAAGTGGGCGCAGACCGGGATACCGCGATCGGTGAGCATTTTCACCGTCTCCACCAGCCAGGCGCCGCCCTCGATTTTCACCATGTGGGCGCCGGCCTGCATGATGCGGGTGGCGTTGGTGAGCGCCTGCTCCGGCGTCGCGTAGGTCATGAAGGGTAGGTCGCCCATGATCAGCGACTTTTTGTTGCCGCGGGCCACCGCTTCCACGTGGTAGATCATCTGTTCCATGGTGACCGGGATGGTGCTGTCGTAGCCGAGTACTGTCATGCCCAGGGAGTCGCCCACCAGCACCGCCTCGACACCGGTCTTCTGCGCCATGGCCGCCATGGGGGCGTCGTAGAGTGCGACGGTGATGAACTTCTCGCCGTCCATCTTCATTTTGTGCAGCCTGTTGATGGTGACGGGTTTTTCCAGTGCAGCGGGAGCGTAGGGCATATCAGACTCCGGGATTGTAGTAGTGGCGGCCACTGGTGACGGTGAGCATGTACTCCACCAGCTGGCAGTAGTCTTCGGGGCGGTCGACGATATCGATCTCCTCGCTGTTGATGATCAACAGCGGCGCCTCGTCGTAGTAGTGGAAGAAGTTGGTGTAGGCCTCGTTGAGGGTGGCCAGGTATTCGTTGCCAATGGCGCGCTCGGCGGCGATGCCGCGGGTGCGGATGCGCTCCTGCAGTACGTTGAGTGGCGCCTGCAGGTAGACTACCAGGTCCGGCTTGGGGGCCTGCAGGGTCAGGTGCCGGTAGACCTGCTGGTAGAGGGACAGTTCGTCGGCGTCCAGGGTGACCTCGGCGAACAGCTGGTCCTTCTCGATCAGGAAGTCGGCCACGCGCACCGGCTTGAACAGGTCGTCCTGGCGCAGCGCCTGGATCTGCTGGGAGCGCTCCAGCAGGAAGTGCAGTTGCGTGGGCAGGGCGGCGCTCTTCGGGTCGCGGTAGAAACGCTCGAGAAACGGGTTGGTTTCCGGCTGCTCGAGCAGGGTGTCGTAGTTGAAGGTGGCGGCGAGTTTCTTCGCCAGGGTGGTCTTGCCCACACCGATATTGCCCTCGACGGCGATAAAGCGGGGCAGGGTAATGCCGGAGGTATCCGGCTCGCGGGGTTCGTCGGTATCGATTGCCACGGAATTTACTCCTTTATTTTTCCGCCCCGGTCCGCTGTCGCATGCGCAGGACATGCCATTGAACCTACGACCTGTAGGGTGCGCCGTTGCTCGGGCCTGCAGAGGCTGCCGAAGTTTGGTTCGTAAGCAGGTGTCGGGGCGGCCCTGCTGCCGGTGGCTGTTTGCTCAATAGCCTCATCGGCAATCGTTTCCCAAACAGCCCCCGGCAGCAGGGCCTTCACATCCGGCTTGGATATTCTTTTCCGGATGCTAGGGTGCACCCTATCAAATCTTTTCCAGCCGGTTCTCCGGGCACTCTTGCAGCAGTGCCGCGATCGACTCCCCCGACGGCAGTGTCAGCCCGGGTTCCAGTTCCGCCAGCGGCTGCAATACAAAATTGCGTTCGGCCATGCGCGGGTGGGGGACCTGCAGGCGCGGTTCGCTGATCCGCTGGCGGCCGAACAACAGTATATCCAAATCCAGGGTACGGGCACCCCAGCGCACACTGCGCTCGCGGCCCTGGGCATTTTCGATCGATTGCAGCCGATCCAGAAACTCCAGGGGCGGCAGCGCCGTTTCCAGTTCCGCCGCGGCATTGACATAGTCGGGCTGCTCGCCGGGCCCCACCGGTGCACTGCGGTAAAAGCTGGAACGGCGCAGCAGTCCCGTGCCCGGGATTTCGGCCATCGCCGCCAGGGCGGAACGCAGTTGTCGTTGCGGTTCGGACAGGTTGCTGCCGAGCCCCACGAATACCCGGGTCATCACTGCGACTTGTGTTCGGCCCTGGGGCGGCGACGGCGGCGCCCGCCGCGCGCGCCGCGGCGCTTGCCGCCGCCGTTGCGCTGCAGTTTGCGCACCATCTGCTGGCGCTCTTCCCCGTCGGCCTGCTGGAATTCGGTCCACCACTGGCCCAGCCCCGGCTGGATCTCGCCGCACTCTTCGCGCAGCAGCAGGAAGTCGTAGGCGGCGCGGAAGCGGGTGTGTTCGCTCAGGCGCTGGGCGCGGTTGCCGCCGCGCTGCGGCAGGCGCAGCTGCAGGTCCCAGATCTCGCGCATGGGGATGGAGAAGCGCTTGGGGATCGCGGTGTGGGCCAGTTGCGAGCCGGTCACTTTCTGCGCGGCCTGTGCCAGTGCCGGTATCGGCGGTGTGCCGGCGCCGGCGACACGCTCCTGTTCGGCGCGCACAGCCGGCCAGAGCAGGGCCGCGTACAGGAAGGCGGGGGTCACGCGCTTGTCGTTGCGGATGCGCTGGTCGGTATTGCGCAGGGCCAGGCGGGTCAGCTCGCGCGCCTCCGGCTGCTCCAGCAGTGCGGCGTTGTCCGGGAACAGGTGATGCCACAGGTGGTAGCGTTCCATCAGCTCGAAGGTGCGCTCGCCGTGACCGCTCATCAGCAGTTTGAGCACTTCGTCGAACAGCCGCGCCGGAGCGATATTGCGCAGCAGCGGCGCCAGCTCCCCGAGAGGGGCGGCGGTTTTTTCCTCGATATCGAAGTCGAGTTTGGCGGCGAAGCGCACCGCCCGCAGCATGCGTACCGGATCCTCTTTGTAGCGGGTGGCCGGGTCGCCGATCATGCGGATCTGGCGCTGTTCGATATCGCGCATGCCGCCGGTGTAGTCGTGGATCTCGAAACCGTCGGTGGTGTAGTAGAGGGCGTTGACGGTGAAGTCGCGTCGCACGGCGTCGCTCTCCAGGTCGCCGTAAACATTGTCGCGCAGCAACATGCCGTGTTCCGACTGCCGCGCCTCGTGCTCTTCTCCCTCGCTGTGGTGGCCGCGGAAGGTGGTGACTTCGATGATCTCGCGGCCAATACGCGCGTGCAATATGCGGAAACGGCGACCGACGATACGGGAGCCGCGGAACAGCTTCTTGGCCTCTTCCGGTGTGGCGTCGGTGGCCACATCGAAATCCTTGGGGTGGCCGCCCAGCAGCAGGTCGCGCACGCCGCCGCCGACGATATAGGCCTGGAAGCCGCCGTCCTGCAGCCGTTTCATCACGGTGAGGGCGGCGCGGCTGATATTGCGCCGGGACAGGCTGTGGTCGCTGCGCGCGACGATACGGGGGAGTTTCGATTGCTGTGGCTTGCGCCAGCGTTTGATACTGCTGATCAGGGAATTGAGCATACGGCTGTCTGTCTTGACTGCTGCCAACGGGGTTTGGCTTCTTGAGGGTCCCGTCCTCGCTGTGCAGGCAGGTCCCGATTGGGGGCGCATTCTATCACAGGGTGAGGGCCGCAGGCGGGCGGGCTGCAATCAGGTAACAGTAGAAACCGCCGGGAATGGAGGCAAAAGGGGGAGAATAAAGGGAAAGTGGGAATTATTCTTATTAAGATGAAGGCAGCGGCTTCCTTGCGCTATCAATTTGCTGTCTAGCAAACACCCTCTCCCAGGTACAATCAGTCAGTCTGTAACGCGCTTGTCGTTATTTTTGTTGTCTTCTGCTTTATTTTTATTGTTTATTGTTATTCTTTGTGGTTTTTATTGTTCTTCGCGGTTTTGGTCCCTGTTTTCTCTTATTCTCGACCGCCCCGTTTATTCTTATTGTGTTGCGCCCGCTTATTGTCAGTTGTTATTAGGGCTTGAACAGTCATTTATTTTTATTCTTGGCTGTTTTTCTTGTTTGTACTAAGAAGAAAGCATTTAGTGTGCCAACTTTATAAATTCCTTAAAATTCAATAACTTAGAAGTTTAAGGTGGTGTGAGGTGACAGCCGGGAAGGGGTTTTGCGTTACAGATGGCGCGGTAGTTGTTACTCGCGGAGAGATGGGGGTAACACTTTCCATTGTTGCCAAAGTGGGAAGGTTTTTGATGGTAGCGATATCACATTTCCGATGATCCACAATACCGGCAATCGGATATAAAAGAATTGAAGGTCTGGCAGGGGGGGGGTGGTCGGGTTGGCGGCCAATCGCCCGGTATTGACCGCTTCCGCTTGCGGGTTTGTTACCCGGTTTGATCAGGCTTCCGCCGCCATGCGCCGTGTCTTCTTGCGCGGGATACCCAGCTTCTGGCGGCGTTCCCACAGGCATTTGCGGCTGACGCCCAGTTTCTTGGCCAGTTCCGTCTCGCTCATGGTGTCCTGGTGTTCGAGCACGAAGCGGGCGAAGTAGTCCTCCAGCGACAGGTCCTCGCGCGGGTCCGTGTGCAGGCTGCGCGGGCGGCGTTCCGGATCCGCCTCTTCCACCGGTACCAGGTCCAGGTCGATGTCCAGGGTGTGGTGGTCGATTTCGGTGCTGTTGTCGTCGGTCAGGATCACCGAGCGCTGGATGGCGTTCTCCAGCTCGCGCACATTGCCCGGCCAGGTGTAGGTGGTCACGGCCTGGATAGCCTCCGGGGAGAGCTTCAGGACCGGGCGCTCCACACGGGCGCAGAACTTCTGCAGCAGGTGTTCGGCGATCGCCAGCATGTCCTTGCCGCGTTCCCGCAGCGGCGCCAGTGTCATCTGCACCACATTGATGCGGTAGTAGAGGTCTTCTCGGAATTTGCGCTCGCTGGCGAGCTGGCGCA
Organism: Microbulbifer halophilus; assembly: GCF_026183675.1. Taxonomy (GTDB): domain Bacteria; phylum Pseudomonadota; class Gammaproteobacteria; order Pseudomonadales; family Cellvibrionaceae; genus Microbulbifer; species Microbulbifer halophilus. The sequence continues at coordinate 73,452 of NZ_JAPIVK010000016.1, read as the reverse complement.
GGTTGCGGTGGGTCGCCGCCACCAGGCGCACATTCACCTTGCGCGATTCCACCGCACCGATGGGGCGCACTTCGCCCTCCTGCAGCACACGAAGCAGCCGCGCCTGGGCTTCCAGCGGCAGTTCGCCGATTTCGTCCAGGAACAGGGTGCCGCCGTCGGCGGCGGCCACCAGGCCCTCGCGGGCGGTCTGGGCACCGGTAAAGGCGCCTTTTTCGTGACCGAAGAGTTCCGCCTCGATCAGGGTTTCCGGAATGGCGGCGCAGTTGACCGAGATCAGCGGCTTGCCGGCGCGGCGGCTCTCTTCGTGGATGGCGCGCGCCACCAGTTCCTTGCCGGTGCCGGTCTCGCCATGCACCAGCACGGTGGCGTCGGTGGGGGCCACCTTGTGAATGCGGCTGTAGAGCTCGCGCATCACCGGGCTGTCGCCGATCATGCCGGTGATGGTACGGCCCGGCTCCTTGCCCGCCGGCACGCGGGCGCGGCTCTGCTCGGCCTTGCCGATCACCCGGCGCACGGTGGCGATCATCTCGTCGTGATCGAAGGGCTTGGCGATATAGTCCGCCGCGCCCATCCGCATCGAATCCACCGCCGAGCGCAGGCTGGCGTAGCTGGTCATGATCAGCACCGGCGTGTCGCCGGCCAGCTTCAGCAGATCGGTGCCCGGGGCACCGGGCAGGCGCAGGTCGGAGATGATCAGGTCGACCCGGTCGAGGCGGTTTTTACTGGTCGCCTCGCGCACTGAACCGGCTTCGCTGACCTGGTACCGGTGCCGCTCCAGCAGTTTGCGCAGCGCCGTTCGAATAATCGCTTCATCTTCGACGATCAGGATGTGGCTCATGTGTTACGCCTGGTTACAAAACGTTCAGGAAGCGTCTAGTTTTACCTGCTGAGCGTTTCGATGCAACCCATTTTGAATGATGAAGGCGGAACAATGAATGATGAACGGCGGCCGCACAGCATTCATCATTCATCATTCATCATTCCGATCGGCAGCTGCACCACAAACTTCGCCCCCCGGCCCGTCTCCGGATGCGCCGGGCTGATCAGCTCCAGCTGCCCGTCGTGTTCCTCGACGATGCTGTAGACCATCGCCAGCCCCAGGCCGGTGCCCTTGCCCGGCTCCTTGGTGGTGAAGAAGGGTTCGAGGATGCGCTCGCGGTGTTTGGCGGAGATGCCCGGGCCGTCGTCGGCGACGGCGACGCAGGCGCAGCCCCGGGCCACATAGCCGTCGATCTGGATATGGCCGCCGTCCGGGCTGGCGTCGCGGGCGTTGCTGAGCAGGTTGATGAAGACCTGGATCAGGCGCTGGTTGTCGCCGGGGGCGAAGAGGTCTTCGGGAACGGCGTTTTCGAAGGTGACCCGGGTCTTGTCCCGCTGCAGCGACAACAGCTGTACCGCTTCCTGCACGCAGGCGTAGAGATCCACCGGCGCGCGCTCGGTCTCCTGGCTGCCGCTGTGGGAGAAGTTCACCAGCGAATGGACGATGCGGCTGATACGCTGGGTCTGGCTGACGATCTGGTCGGCGGTATCGCGCACGTCGTCGCTGTCGGATTCGTATTGCAGGTTCTGCGCCAGGCAGGCGATGCCGGTGACCGGGTTGCCCACCTCGTGGGCGACGCCCGCTGCCAGCCGGCCCACGGAGGCCAGGCGCTCGCTGTGCATCAGTTCCCGTTCCAGCACCTGGGTTTCGGTGATGTCTTCCAGCAACAGCATCTGTGCGTCGCCGCGCTCGGCTCTCTCCCGGTCGGCGCGCCCGCTCTGCAGGCGCGTCTTGTGCAGGTTGAGCCAGTGGCTGTCGCCGTCCAGGTCCACCTGCTGCTTGAAGCGGCTGGCGTCGGCGGAAGCCGCGAACTCGATCAGCAGCGCGCGCCAGGGGGCCGCCAGGTAGTCCAGCTTGGAGCCCAGCACCTCGCTCGCGGCGATACCGGTGAGATCCTGCATGGCGTAGTTCCAGAGCAGGATTTCGCCGTCGCGGCCCAGGGAGCAGGCCGCCAGCGGCAGTTCCTCGAGCATCTGCCGGTGGTAGAGGCGCAGGTTGTTGAGTTCCGCCGCGAGGCCGGTGAGCTGGTTCTTGTAGCGGGACAGGCGCGTCTCGATGCGGTGGATATCCTTGTTGGCCGGCTGGTCGCTGTCCTTGAAGGGGAAGTGGCGGTCGATGATCTGCCCCGCCAGCACGCGGCCCAGCAGGCCGGACAGGTTGGCCTCCAGTTTGTCGCGCAACTGGCGCAGGGCGTAGGGACGGCGCTCGTCATCCGGCAGCCTGAGCTGGCGCAGGGCGCGGTTGACCTCCTGGTTGGCGGTGGCGTCGCCGAGGCTGTCGGACAGGCGCAGCCGGAACTCCGCCGCCGACTGCACGTCCAGTTCCAGGCGCAGCGCCTGGCTCAGGGTCTCGTCGCTACACAGGTCGGCGGCGTATTGCTCCAGGCTGCTGGAGCGGGTCAGCAGCGACAGGCCCACGAACAACAGGACGTTCACGGCCAGCGACAGGGTGGTGACCCGGGTCCAGATGGACATGCCCAGCGGGATCTGGATATCGGTGCCGGGCAGGGCGATACCGGAGAGGCCGAGTACCGATGGAATCAGCAGCCCCAGGGCCCAGACCGACATGCCCGCCAGCAGGCCGCCGATAAAGCCGCGGCGGTTACCCGACGGCCAGTGGATCACCGCGAAGATGCCGGGCAGGAACTGCAGCGAGGCGATAAACGCCAGTAGTGCCAGCTCGGACAGGGACAGGCGGTTGTCGAGCAGCAGGTAGAACCCGAAGCCGGCCAGGAACAGCGCCACCACCAGGGCCCGGCGCAACCATACCAGCTGGCGGTACATATTGTCTTCCGAGTGCCAGCGGGTGCCCGGCAGCAGCCAGTGGTTCATCACCATGGTGGAGAGCGCCAGGGTCATCATTACCAGCGCGCCGGTGGCGGCGGACAGGCCGCCGATAAACGCCAGGGTCGTCAGCAGTGGCGAACCGCTGGCCCGGGGGACCGCCAGGGCGAAGTACTGCACCGGCTCGGCCACGTCCAGCGCGAAGCCGGCCCACATGATCGGGAAGATCGGCAGCGCCATCAGCAGCAGGAACAGCGGGAAGCCCCAACTGGCGTGGCGCAGGGTCCTGGTGGCCGAGCGCTCGGCCACGCTCAGGTAGAAGATGTGCGGCATCGCCACTGCCGTGGCGATAAACACCAGCAGCAGCGTGTGGGACGAGCCCTGTTTGATCGGTGTGTACAGCAACTGTTGCATATCGGGGTTCTGCCCCAGCCACTGGTCCAGGCCGCCAAAGCCGCCGAAAACGCCGTAGATGGCATAGCCGCCCACCGCCAGCAGCGCGACCAGCTTTACCAGCGACTCCAGCGCCATGGCGCTGGACAGGCCGGCGCGGCGCTCGCTGGTGGCGCCGTACATGCTGGTGAACACCGCCAGCAGCACGCAGTAGAAGAAGGCGATCAGGTTTTTGCTGGAGACGCTGTTTTCCGTCAGCGCCGCCATGCTGTCCCGCGACAGCAGCGCCAGGGTCTCCGCCACCGCCTGTATCTGCAGGGCGATCAGCGGCAGCAGCGCCAGCAGCATGAACAGCGTGGCCAGGGTGCCGGCCCCGCGGCTGTGGTAGCGGAACACCAGCAGGTCCGCCGGCGAGGTCAGCTGGTAGCGCTGCGCCAGTCGCGCCAGTGGTTCCAGCGCCACCGGCGCGAACAGGAACATGGCGCCGGTACCCAGGTAGTAGGCCAGCACCCCGTAGCCGTACTGCCAGGCGAGGTCGACGATGCCGTAGAAGGTCCAGGCGGACATGGATACGCCCAGCGACAGCACGTACACCAGCGGGTGGCGCACCCAGCGCGCCGGCAGCCAGCCCTTGGAGGTGGCGAAGGCGACGAAAAACAGCGTGGCGATATAGGCGACGCCGATCAGGGCGATATGGGCTATTTCAAAGCTCATCCGACTTGCGCCTCATCTGTACGAACACCGCCAGCAGGATCAGCACGAACCAGAGGATAAACGGCCGGTACCAGGCGCCGGACGGGTTGATCATCCAGGTGAAGATGGTGGGTGAGAAGACATAGCCCACCAGGACCAGGAGGATGAGGAGGGTGCGGTTGGTCATGGGGTTCGGGACCCGGGGCCCGGGCACCGGGAGGTGTAGCGGACGACAAATGCGATAGTTGCCATGGGGGTGCAGCCTTTGCGATTCGTTCAGGGCGAAAGATGTTAATGGGCGCCAAACCCGGGAGCAAATATCAGGAGGGCTTTTCAGTCAACTGCCGATTGCGCAAATCCAGCTGCCGTCGCTGCCAGCGGGCTACGGCCCAACTGAGGATCTGCGCCGGCGCCTCGAGCGCCAGTTCCGCCGGCACCCGGAAGCCGAGGAAATCCAGGGCGGTACAGAGGTTCTCCGGTGCGCGGCGGTCGTCGATGGCGGGGGCGCCGTTCTGCTTGCTGAGTTTCTGGTGGTTGTCCGGGCCCATGACCAGGGGCAGGTGGCCAAACTGTGGCGGCTCTGATCCCAGCAGCCGGAACAGGAACTGCTGGGCGCCGGTGGTCTCGAGCAGGTCGGCGCCGCGCACCACGTGGCTCACGCCCCGGTCGATATCGTCGGTCACCACCGCCAGTTGGTAGGCGTAGAGGCCGTCCTTGCGCCTGAGGATGGTGTCGTCGCGGATCGGCTGTGTCTGCGGGCCCTGCCAGATATCCTCGAAGGATTCCTCCCCGCCGGCGCTCTTGAGGCGCAGGGCGGCGGGGCCGTCGGCGGGGGCGGTGCCGCGGCAGCCGCTGTTGTCGTGGCCGCCGGCGCGGCGGATCTGCGCGCGGGTGCAGCGGCAGGGGTACAGCAGGTCGCGCTCGGCCAGTGTCGCGAGTATCTCTTCGTAGCGGTCGTGGCGGCGGCTCTGCCAGTCGAGCGGGCCCTGCCAGTGCAGGCCGTGGGCCCGCAGGGAGTCGAGGATGCGCCCGGCGGCACCGGGCTCTTCCCGCGGTGGGTCCAGGTCCTCCATGCGCACCAGCCAGGTGCCGCCGTGGGCCACGGCGTCCAGGTAGCTGCCCAGGGCACAGACCAGGGAGCCGAGATGCAGCGGTCCGGTGGGGGAGGGGGCGAAGCGGCCTGTGTAGGAGTGGGAGATATCCAAGGCAGTCTTGCTGGAAATGCTTCGAAATCGGGGGTGGGCCCGGTGCCGCTAAGCTGACTTCCGGGCGGTCCCACTGTCGGCGGCCGTCCGCTCAACAGCCTCATCGGCAATCGTTTCACGGACGGCCGCCGACAGCGGGACCTTCGCATTTACCTTCGGTATTCTTTTCGGGTCCCTGGGGCCCAAAAAATCAGCCGGAAATCTGCTTTTCCTTGATCTCCGCCAGGGTCTTGCAGTCGACACACAGGGTCGCGGTGGGGCGCGCCTCCAGGCGACGGATGCCGATTTCCACGCCACAGGCCTCGCAGAAGCCGTAGTCCTCCTGGTCGATCAGCTCCAGGGTGGCGTCGATCTTCTTGATCAGCTTGCGCTCGCGGTCGCGGGTGCGCAGTTCCAGGCTGAATTCCTCTTCCTGGCTGGCGCGGTCGGCCGGGTCCGGGAAGTTGGCGGCTTCGTCCTTCATGTGGGAAACGGTGCGGTCCACCTCCGCCATCAGCTCGGACTTCCAGGCCAGCAGCAAGTTGCGGAAATGCTCCTGCTGCTTCTCGTTCATGTACTCTTCGCCCTTCTTTTCCTTGTAGGGCTCAAAGCCGTGCAGAGACTCGGCGCTCGCAGCAGTTTTGGGCATAGTCGTTGCCTCTCTTTCTTTACGGACCCCCGTTTATGGGGGCGATACCACCAAATTCAATCTAGCCTAGTCCGGAATTGTCCGTGGTGATGCATTTTTAACCCGTTTGGATGGAATGCGAACAGGCTATTCCCTCCCCGGCGCCGTAACCGCCAAAAATCGGGGGCCCCTGGCGACCGAGGGCGAAGAAGCTACCAAATCTCTCCTGTTCGCGCCACAAAATGTTGTCTGCTATTTTGTGGCGCTTGAATTGTCAGTTCAGGTTGTCACGTGAAACTCGATCCCCCTCTGGCGCAGGCGGTTCTGCTGCGCCGCTACAAGCGTTTCCTCGCCGATATCGAGGCGCCGTCCGGTGAAGCCTTCACCATCCACTGCCCGAACACCGGTTCGATGAAAAACTGCTGGGTGGAGCATAGCCCCTGCTGGTATTCCGATTCCGGCAATCCCAAACGCAAGTACCGCCATACCCTGGAGGTGACCACGACGCCGGAGGGTGCCCTGGCCGGGGTCAATACCGGCCGCGCCAACGCGCTGGTGGAGGAGGCGATCGGCAGCGGCGTGGTGGCCGAATTGCAGGGCTACGCCGGCCTGCGCCGGGAGGTGCGCTACGGCGCCGAGAACAGCCGTATTGACCTGCTGTTGTCGGGAGAGCCCGGGGACTGCTATGTCGAGGTGAAGAATGTGACCCTGGCGGAGGGGGCGCGCGGCCTGTTTCCGGACGCGGTCAGCAGCCGCGGCGCCAAGCACCTGCGCGAGCTGCAGAAACTGGCCGAGGGCGGCGTGCGCGCGGTGCTCTTCTATTGTGTACAGCACACGGGAATCGAGACGGTGGAGGCGGCGCGGGAGATTGATCCGGGCTACGCGGCGGCGCTGGACGAGGCCGTGGCGGCGGGGGTGGAGGTGCTGGCCTACCGCGCGAAGATCGGCGCCAGTGAGATCGCCCTGGCCGAAAATATCCCGTTTATCCAGTAGGGGCGAACCTTGTGTTCGCCCTGTTAATTTGTGGCACTTCAAGCTGTCGCCGTTAGGGAGCTCATTAGCGTAGGAGTTTTTATTTGGTTATAGGAAAGCGGTAAATAAGAACACTGAAGCTGATGCGAAGGCCCTGATGCCGGGAGCACCTTGCGGGACTGTCAGCGAGAGGGACCTCGCTGCCAAGCCTCCAGGGATGGATTCACGGCGTGTCCCACAAGGTGCTCCCGGTAGCAGGGCCGCCACCAGAACAGCTTAGTGGCACTAGCCGGGGGCTGGGTTGCCACGAACATGGAAGGCGAACACAAGGTTCGTCCCTATGGCAGAGATCCGTAACCATTCAGTCAGCCATCAGCACGTAGAGCCCCTCGGGAGAGTACTCCACCGGCAGCGGCGTCAGCGCCTCGCCGGTGCAGGGGCCGGCGATGCATTCGCCGGTTTCGATTTCGAACAGGGCGCCGTGGGAGGCGCACTGGATCAGGGCGCCGTCCGGGTCGAGGAACTGATTTTCCTGCCAGTCGAGGCCGATGCCCTGGTGCGGGCATACGTTTTTATAGGCATAGATATCGCCGCCTTTCATCACGGCGAAGACATTGTCGATTCCCTCCGGCACATCGCCCAGGGAAAAGCCTTTCGACTGGCCCTCCGCCAGTTCGTCGTAACGGCAAAGAAAATATTTCTGCATACTGCTATCCGGCACTCGCCACTGATTGCCCACTCAGGTTTCGGGGGGCCCGGAGCCCCCAGATTTGCCCCAAAAACGGGGCCGTTTATTCGGGAGCGGCGAGTGTAATGGATGTGCGCCTTTTTTGCCCGTCGCGCAGGTAGCTGAGACTGATCTCGTCGCCGGCGCGGTGGTTCTCCAGCACATTGAGCAGGTCGTCGTAATCGCGCACCGGCTGCCGGTCCACGGCGACGATGATGTCGCCCAGTTGCCAGCCGCTGCGGCCGCGGTAGACGCCGCGCAGTCCGGCCCGCTCGGCGGGCATGCCCGGTGCGGTGCGCAGCACCGCCACGCCGTCGAAGCCGTAGTGGCGAGCCCACTGGTCCGGCGCCGATTCGATGCCGATCACCGGGCGCACCAGGCGGCCGTGGGCGATCAGTTCCGGCACTATCTTCTTCACCGTATCCACCGGGATGGCGAAGCCGATACCGACACTGGTGCCGCTGGGGCTGTAGATGGCGGTGTTGACGCCGATCAGCCGGCCGCGGCTGTCCAGCAAGGGGCCGCCGGAATTGCCCGGGTTGATGGCCGCGTCGGTCTGGATCACGTTGCGGATGGTGCGGTTGTTGGCCGCCTTTATCTCGCGACCCAGGGCGCTGACCACGCCGGTGGTCAGGGTGGTGTCGAGGCCGAAGGGGTTGCCGATGGCGAGCACCTTGCGGCCCACGGCGAGGTTGTCGGAAGTGCCTGCCTCCAGCGATTTCAGCCGCTCGCGGGGGGCGTCGATCTGCAGCACGGCCAGGTCTTTCTCGGGCGCCGAGCCCACCAGTTCCGCGGGCCATTCGCTGCGGTCCTGCAGGGTGATGGTGACCTCGCTGGCGCCCTCGATCACGTGGTAGTTGGTGACCACGTGGCCGCGATCGTCCCAGATAAAGCCACTGCCGGCGCCCTTGGGCACCGTGTGCAGGCGCAGGCTCCAGCGGTCGCGTACCACGGTTTCGTTGGTCACGTAGACGACCGACGGGCTGGCGAAGTTGAACACCTGCATGGTGTTCTGCTCGTCGTCGGTGGAGAACTCGGGCAGTGGGGATTCGGCGGTGGCCAGCGCGGCCAGCAACAGCAGCGGCGCGGCCAGCAGCAGTGTCTTCAGTCTCTTCATGGTTGCGGTCGGATTATGAATTGGCGTTGAAATTGGCCAAATATTAACCCGATATGGAGGTGGGGTTAATACCCAAGTTTCGGGGGGTGAGGCGGCACAAGCCGGGGCGCACCCCGCCCCGGCTCCCGGAACTGAAGCCCGAAACACGAGTGAGCAGCGGTTTCAGCGCTGCCGCCCCTGCAGCGCCAGAATCCGGTCCTCCAGCGGCGGGTGGCTGGCCAGCAGCGCGCCCATGTTGCCGTAGATACCGAAGGCCTTCATGTTGCTCGGCAGCGGCTGCTCGCGGCCGGCCTCGGATTCGGCCTTGATGCGCTGCAGGGCACCGATCATCGACTCGCGGCTGGCGAGCGTGGCGCCGGCGTGGTCGGCCCGGTACTCGCGCCGGCGGCTGAACCAGGCCACCACCATCATGGCGAAGACACCGAAAACCATGTCCATGATGATGGAGGTCACGAAGTAGCCGATGCCCAGGCCCTGTTCGTTGCGCAGCACGACGCGGTCGACGAAGAAGCCCACCAGCCGTGCAAAGAACATCACGAAGGTGTTCACCACCCCCTGGATCAGTGCCAGGGTCACCATATCGCCGTTGGCCACGTGGCCGATCTCGTGGCCGATCACCGCGCGCGCCTCGTCGCGGTTGAAGCGTTCCAGCAGGCCGGCGCTCACGGCCACCAGGGCGCTGTTGCGGTTCCAGCCGGTGGCGAAGGCGTTGGCCTGGGGCATGGGGAAAATGCCCACATCGGGCATGCCGATACCGGCCTTCTGCGACAGGTCCCGCACCGTGTCCAGCAGCCACTGTTCGTCCGCGGTCTGCGGCTTCTCGATGAGCTGGGTGCGGGTGCTCATGCGGGCGATGGTCTTTGACAGCAGCAGTGAGATCAGCGCGCCACCGAAACCGAAAATGGCGCACAGCAGCAAGAGGCCGGAGAGATTCAGGTCGACGCCGTTGGCGGCCAGAATGCCCTGAATACCCAGCAGGTTGAAGATGACACCGGCCAGGACCATCACGGCCAGGTTGGTCATCAGAAACAGACCAATACGCAACATCGGTGCTCTCCATCCAATGCAATTATGGAAAGTGTAGATAGTGGCGCCGGCTCTGCTTTCAAGAGTGCCGGGGCACTAGTGTGCCGTGCGGGAAGTTCGCGAACAAAGGAGCACAGCCAAAGCGCTCAGATCAAGGCGAGAAAGCGCTGGAATAGCAGCGTTATTTCAAGCTTTCTCAACGCAGAGCTGGGCGCTTTGGCGCAGCGAACTGTTTGCGAACTTCCCGTACGGCTCACTAGGGGGAGGGATTGTGCGGAAGTGAAGAACGCCTTTGCGGTGACCCGCTATTCTGCATTCTGGGATGCCAGCAGGCGGTCGGCCTCGCTGGCGAGGCGGCGCTTGAGGTCCGGGTCCAGTTCGTTCCAGTGCACGTCCAGCAGGGCGCCCTGGAGGGCGTAGAGCAGCACCCGGGAGGCGTTGATACCGCGGCCGCGGATATTGATAAAGGCTTCCACCGGGCCCACGCGGCGCAGGTCATCGCAGGAGCGGATACCGATGGAGTGAAGGATGTTGACGGAGGCGAGGCCCAGGTTTTTCAGCTTTAACAGCTCTGATTGACTCGGGTGCATGGATTGTCCCTAACTGGTTGTACTTCCGTGTGCCGGTGGCCAGATCCCGCGGCCGATCCATTGAACATAGCATAAAATGATAATGGGCCAAACGCTCATTAACATTGGTGCTAAAAAGTGGGAGGGGCGCCGCTTTTTCGCCAGATCTGTCAGTAAGATCGGCATCTGGTAGAGTTGTTATCCACTTTAGTTCCATCTGCCCGGTTTGTCCGTTGGCTTTATTGAAACTCGGGTTTCGGTGGACAGTTTCTTGAGCTGGCAGATGCCTCTAACTCCGAAACCGGAGACAGAGATTGAAAGAGGTCCCACGATGTTGAGTGCGCCGCTGAAACGTATGTTGCTGGGGCTCGGCGATGAGCATGTCATCCTCGAGCCGCGCTCCGAACAGTTGCTGCACCCGGAAGCACTGGTGGCTTTCCAGCGACTGGCCGCCGATGCCCGCGAGGCGGGGTTCGATCCGCTGGTGGTTTCCGGCTTCCGCAGTTTCGAGCGCCAGCGCACCATCTGGAATCGCAAGGCCGGCGGTCGGCGGCCGGTGCTCGACAGCGACGGCGCAGAGCTCGACCTGGCGCAACTGTCGCCGCAGCAGATCGCATTCGCCATACTGCGCTGGTCGGCGCTGCCGGGCGGATCGCGCCACCACTGGGGCACCGATTTCGATCTGGTCGACGCCGCCGCCGTGCTGGCGGACTACCGGCCGCAGTTGACGCCGCAGGAAGTCGCCGATGACGGCATCTTCGGGCCTTTCCACTGCTGGCTGGACGAGCGCATTGCCGCCGGCGAAAGCCACGGCCTGTTCCGCCCCTACGCCGAGGACCGCGGCGGTGTGGCCCCGGAGCGTTGGCACCTGAGCTATGCGCCGCGTTCCTTCGAGCTGCAGCAGTTGCTCACACCGGAGTTACTCCGTGAACAGCTGCAGAGCTGTGAACTGGAATTGTGCGACACTGTGTGCGAACAGATCGACACCATTTATACGCGTTTTGTCGCGGTCCCGGAGCACTGTTACCCGGGCTTTGACAAATAGCTCCCCTCTCCCGCCGGGACAAATTTGAGGGGATCAAATTTGGACGCCGCAGGCGCCCGCAGGGTGGGCGCCATGGACGGCGCACATCAATGGGGCCGGGGGAGAGGGGAGCTTCCGTTCCCCCGGAGTGCGAACAAGAGGACCCTGCTATCAACGGCAATATCGAACAACGAAATATCTGGAGCGCAATGCGCGCCGAGGCCACCGAAGCCGCCGCCGGCGAGCCGGTGCTGGCGAGTTATTTTCACAACACGGTGCTGCGCCACAAATCCCTCGACGACGCGCTCGCCTACCAACTGGCGTCGGTACTGGATCACACCGCGCTGACGGGCACGGCGCTGCAGGAGGTGGTCGCCAGCGCGCTGCGGGACGATGCCGAAATCGGTCGCTGTATGCGCGCCGATATCTGCGCCTGGTACGATCGCGATCCCGCCTGTGACCAGTACCTGATCCCTTTCCTCTATTTCAAGGGCTTCCACGCGCTGCAGTCCCACCGTATCGCCCACTGGCTGTGGCAGCGCGGGCGGCACACGCTGGCGCTGTATTTCCAGAGCCGGGTGTCGGAGCAGTTCGCCGTGGATATTCACCCAGCGGCCCGCTTTGGTTGCGGTATCATGATCGACCACGCCACTGGTCTGGTGGTGGGGGAGACCAGCGTGGTGGAGGACGATGTCTCCATGCTGCACTCGGTGACGCTCGGCGGCAGCGGCAGTGGCGGCGGCGACCGCCACCCGAAGATCGGCCGCGGCGTGATGATCGGCGCGGGGGCAAAAATCCTCGGCCCGGTGAAAGTCGGCGCGGGCGTCAAGGTGGCGGCCGGCAGCCTGGTGCTGCGGGATGTGCCCGAGCACGCCACGGTGGCCGGTGTGCCGGCGCGCCTCGTCGGCGGTCGCAGCGCGGCGGTGCCCGCCTACACCATGGACCAGTCGCTGGATGCGGACGAACAAGCGGACAAATAAGTACTCAAGTTTCGGAGTTGGAAATGCTTTTCGATGCCACAAACCGGGGCGGGGAGCGCCTTTCTGGGACACGCCGTCTATACGTCCCTGTAGGCTTGTCCGCGAGGTCCCTCTCGCAGACAGTCCCAGAAAGGCGCTCCCCGCCCCGGCTGCCAAAACTAAACCCCGAAACTTGAGATAAGAAGAGGCAATGCCATGTCGCAACCCACTTACAGTGTGATTTTCCGCGGGGACCTGGTTCCCGGATTTACCGCCGCCGACGTCAAGGCCAACCTGGCGCGGCTGTTCAAGGCCGGCCCGGAGACGGTGGAAAAGCTGTTCAGCGGCCGGCCGCTGGCGATCAAGAAGGGCCTGCCCGAAGCCAGGGCAGAGCAGTTGCAGGCCACGCTGGCCAAACTCGGTGCCCAGGCGGCACTGAAAGCGGAGGGCGAGGCGGCGGCACCTCCGTCCCCGGCCGCCGCAGAGCCGGAACCCGCAGCGGCGGAAGCGCCCGCGGCGCAACCCGCTTCGCCCAGTGGCGGCGACTGGGGCCTGGCGCCGATGGAGGGCAACCTGGTCCGGGAGCACGAGCGGGAGAAAAAAGACGCGGTGCAGGTGTCCGTCGACCACCTGAGCCTGAGGCCGGCCCAGGGCAACCTGGTCGAGGACGGCGAGCATCGGCGCAAGCAGCCGGTGGCGGTGGATATCCCGGACTGGCAGATCAATTAAACCGGTTGTAGCTGTGCAGTGCCGGTTCCCGAAGCCGGGGGACCACTTACGCCCCCTCTCTAACCCTCTCCCGGCGGGAGAGGGGACTGGCATGGGCTCGAGAGGGCTCGGCGGGCTGATTTACCCCGAGAGGTTCCGCCATAGCTCCCCTCTCCCATCGGGAGAGGGGCCGGGGGAGAGGGCTGCGAAGAGGCCCGGTGGATTCTTCAGCCCCGACGTTGGGCTTCCCTACGCTCCCCCTAACCCACACCCACCATCCCGGCGCGGGCATCAATACTCCAACCGCAACCCCAGCCGGAACCGCCGCCCGTTTTCGTAAAACCCCTGCGGAATCCCGCTGGCGCTGCGGATATGAATGACTTCATCGGTCAGGTTGACCGCCTCCGCCGTCAGGCGCGTGTAGTCGTTGAGTGCCCACTGCAGGCTGGTATCCCACTGGCGGTAGGCGGCGGTCTCGCTCTGGGAACCGGCGACGATCTCACCGTAGGAGCGCGAACGGTAGTTGTAGGACAGGCGGCCGCTGAAATGGTGGTTCTCGAAATAGACGCTGGCGTTGAACTGGCTGCGGGAGTTGCCCGGCAGCTCCATTGAACGGGTGCCGTCAGGGGAGGGCACGGCGGCGTCGGTATAGGTGTAGTTGCTCAGCAGGCCGAAGCCGTTGGCGAAATCCTGCTGCCACTGTAGTTCCAGCCCGCGAATAGTCGCACCGGGGCCGTTCCGTGGCCGGGTGATATACAGCGCTTGCCCGTCCACCTGTTCTTTCGCCACGTGGGGGTAGACGAAGGTGGAGATGTCCTTGAAGAAAACCGTGGCGGCGAGTATTGAGGCGTCGGCGAAATACCACTCCAGGCTCAGGTCCAGTTGGTCCGCCCGGTAGGGATCCAGGCCGGGATTGCCGGCGGCGCCCGAGCCGCTGGTGGGATCGATGATGATGCCCGGGCTCAGGTCCTGGTAGTTGGGCCGCGCCATTACCTGCGCCAGGGCAGCGCGCAGGGAAAGATCCGGCGCGGCGCGGTAGTGAATATTCACACTGGGCAGGGTGTCGCGGTAGCGGTTGCGCACCGTCTGCAGGCGGTCGTCGCGGTAGGCGCTGGTCCGCTGGCGGGTTGTCACCGAGCGCAGGCCCAGGTTGCCGGACCAGGGGCCGCGCTCGAAATCGAGCCGCAGGTATTCCGCCAGGCTGCGCTCGCGAATACGGAAATGCGCGTTGCGATCCTCCCGGTAGCGCATGACGCCGCTGTCGTACAGTGGCTGTATCACCGATTGCAGCAGTGCCGGGTCGGTGATGGCGTAGCGGGTCAGCGTCGCCTCGTTGGCGGCCCGCTGGCTGAGTTCGGGGCCCGGGCCGCTGCTGACCCGGTCCAGGCCGATTTGCCGCAGGCTCTCCCAGTCCGGATGCGTGGTATCGATACTGCCCACGGTCAGGTTGTTTTCCACCCGGTGGTCGCGGTACTTGAGGCCGAACTTCACCGCACTCAGCCAGCCGCCTTCCAGGTCCCAGCCGAAATCGAACTGGCCGTAGTCTTCCCGGTTTTCCATCGCGCGGATCCAGTCGCGGGATACCGGTGCAAAGCGGTCCAGGTCGGCGGCGTCGAGCGGATCCAGGTCCAGGTACTCTGTCTCCAGCGCATCGCGATCCAGCCGGAAACGGACCCGGCTGTCGCCGGTAAAGCGGTAGAGGCGATCGCGGTCGGTACCGCCGCGGGCCCCGGTGGTGCCCAGTTGCAGGTGGCCGTTCCAGCCGTCGCCGCGGTAGCGGATATCCAGGTCGCCGACCGAAGTATCGATATAGGCCTTGCGCTGGATGCTGTCGAGCAGTGCGCCGGTGGAGTCGGCGTTGGTGAGGGTGCCGCCCGCCAGCACCGGCCTGCCGTCGTCGGCGACGATATAGCGCGGTTGCTCCACCGCCGCCGGCGGATCCTCGCGCAGTTTGTAGCCGCCGGGGGAAAAGAGGAAATTGTGGTTGCTGTTGTCGATATCCAGTTCCGAGCGCACCAGGTTCAGGGTGCTGTCCCAGCGGTCGTCCGGCGCCCACTGCAGTGTCAGGTTGGCGGTGGTGTGGGCACGTTCCTGTTGCAGCAAGGCGCTGCCACCGCCCCAGATGGCGTAGACACTGTCGCGGCGGTTGCCGCGGGTATCGGTGACCCGGTAGAGGGTATTGTCGGCAAAGGTTTCCAGGCCGTCGCGGCGGCTGCGCCGTTCCTGCCAGTTGACCGACGCCAGCAGGCCGAAACTCTCCCCGGCATTTTTCCAGCTGCCCAGCAGCGATGCCTGCGGGTCGAGGGCCTGTGCCAGCTCGCTGTACTGCTGCTCGATGGAAATGTGGGTTTCCAGGGGGGCCATATTCAGCGGTCGGCGGGTGCGCACTATCACGGTGCCGCCGATACTGCCCTCGTCCAGGTCCGCGCTGGGCGTCTTGTGCACTTCCAGCGACTGCACCAGTTGCGAGGCCAGGGTCGAGTAGTTGAAGCCGCGACTGAGGTTGTCGTTGGCCCACCAGTAGGCCGAGGCCACATGCTGGCCGTTCAGCAGGGTGCGGTTGATATCCTTGTCGGTACCGCGGATATTCACGTCGCGGCCCTCGCCCCAGAGGCGGTCCACGGACACGCCGGCGATGCGCTGCAGCGAGTCGGCGACATTCCTGTCCGGGAACTTGCCGATATCCTCCGACGTGATAACGTCGACCAGGTTGCTTGCGCGCCGCTTGATCGCCAGGTTTTGCTCCAGTGTGCCGCGCACGCCGGTCACATAGGTTTCCTCCAGTGGGCGTTGGGGTCGGGACGCGGGCTGCCGCGATTCCCCGGCGGTGTCGCCGGGCCTGTCGCGTATGACCAGGGTCCTGCCGGCGCCGAAACGGAAGTCGAGGCGGCCGGCGCCGAGCAGCCGCCGCAGGGCCTCGGCCGGCGCCAGCCTGCCGCGCACCGGGGTACTATCGCCGGGCGGCAATATATCGGTGCGATAGAAAATCTGCAGGTCCGCCTGTTCGGCGAACTGTCGCAGGGCGCGGTCGAGTGGCCGCGCGTCGATATCGAATGCGACCGGCGCCTGTGCGAACGCCGGCGGCTTCCGGTCCGCAGACGCAAGGGCGCCGTCCGCGTCGGCGAGCAACAGTGCGAGCAGGGTACCGCACGCGACTGCGCGGCGGATCGCCCCGGGGGCTGGAGTGGGGGTTTCGGTCATTATTATCGTTCGAATGAAGTGCCCCGGGCTGCGGGCGCATCGGAACAGAAAATACTCGATAGCAGTGCGGGCCGGCAAGCGAATGGCGCCGGCCGGGCGCGAATAACTCAAGTTTCGGGGTTCAGTTCAGGGAGCTGGAGCGGGGTGCGCCTTTCTGGGACCGTCTGCGAGAGGGACCTCGCAGACAAGCCTACAGGGATGTATACACGGCGTGTCCCAGAAAGGCGTACCCCGCTCCAGCTTGTGCTCCCCCCAGGCACCACGAACTCCGAAACTTGAGATAAAAATAATCGGGGGAAACTGTCGGGAAAATGTTGTCGCTGTCGTTTACGCGGTTTACGGGAGAGCATTTTCCGACAGAAGGCCAATGGCAATATCCAAAGCAAACCTGCGCCTGGTAAGCAATAACCCGGATCCTGCGGATACCGGCGATCGGGCCTGTGTAGAGGCACTGTACAGCGCCCACCGCAGCGCCCTGTGCCGTTATATCGCGCGTATGCTGCCGGGTGGCCGCCAGGATGTGGAAGTGATCCTGCATGAAACCTATATCAGGCTGCTGCGCCAGGACAGCCTGCAGCACCTGCGGCAGAATCCGCGGGCCTATATCTACACCGTTGCCACCAACCTGGTCCGCGACAGCCTGCGCCGCCAGTCGCGCCGCTGTAGCGAACAGCACCACAGCTACGATGACAGCGAACACGAGAGCCGCGAGATCACGCCCCAAGGGGCCGCCGAGTGGCAGCAGAGTCTGGGTCGGCTGAAACAGTCCCTGCGCGGGTTGAAACCGGTGGTGCGCCGGGTGTTCCTGTTGAGCCGCTTCGAGCAGATGACCTACCCGGAAATTGCGGAGGCGCTGTCGATCAGCACGCGCAGCGTCGAGCGGCATATGCGCAAAGCGATTGAGCACTTGCAGAGAGAATTGAGCGATATTCTATGAAGCGCGTCGAGCGAGTGACGGACGAATCGATCGAGCGGGCGGCCGCGGACTGGCTGGCCCGCGAGGAGGGCGGCGCGCTGGGCCCGGCGGAGCGGCGCAGGCTCGATCACTGGCTGCGTCGGGACGAGCGCCACCGGCTCGCCTACGCCAACTGCCGGCAACTGTGCCTGATGACCGATTTTCTCGCCGGCGACGAAGAACTGCAGGCGGAGATCGCCGGTGCACGCCGGCCGGCCCGGCAGCGCGCCTTCGGCTGGAAGACGCTGCTGCAGCTGGCCGCGGTGATGCTGCTGGCGCTGGGTGCCGTGTGGCTGCAGCAGTATTTTGCCGTGGACTACTACCAGACGCAGATCGGCGAACAGCGGGTGGTGCACCTGCGGGACGGCTCCACCCTGATGCTGAATACCGACAGCCGCGTGGGGGTGCGCTATACCCGCGGGCAGCGCTCACTGTTCCTGGAGCGGGGCGAGGCTTTCTTTATGGTGGCCGGCAATCCCCAGCGCCCGTTTGTGGTGGATGTGCAGGGCAGTGAGGTGCGCGCCCTGGGCACCGCCTTCAATGTGGCCCTGCGGGCCGGCGACGCGCGTGTGGCGGTGACCCAGGGCGTGGTGGAAGTGCGGGCGGCCGGCGCCGGGCAGCGCCGTCTCGCCCGGATGCTGCCGGGAGAAGGGTTTCATTACAGCCCGGAGCAGCCGCGGCAGAACAGCGGCGTGGGGAAAGTGAACCTGGAAAAAGTCACCGCCTGGCAGACCGACAGGATTTATTTCGACAACGACCGCCTCGAGGATGCGGTGGCCGAATACAATCGCTATACCACTCGCAAGATGGTGCTGGTGGGTGACCAGCTGGCCGGGAAACGGATCAGTGGCGTATTCAATATCGGCGACGCCGACGCGCTGGCGTTTGCCCTGAAAGAGAGCTTCGGGGCGCGGATCAACAAAAGCGATCAGCGGATCCTGGTATTGCCGGGCCGGGATTGATGCCGGCTCCGCGGGAGCCTGTTCCCACTGGAGCGAGAGAATGGGCAGATATTCTCCGGGGTCGCGGGGACGCTCGTCGCGGCCATCGGAGAGTCGAATTTGACAGCAGGAACCGGATAGCGGATTTTCCCCACCGGAGGCAGATTAGATCCAACCCCATACGAAGTGAAGCAAGGAGTTGGAGATGAAATCGCTTTCCGGAAAAATTGCCATTGTCACCGGTGCCAGTTCCGGTATCGGCCGTGCCACGGCGAAGCTCTTCGCCGAAAAGGGGGCCCGGCTCGTGGTGGCCGCCCGCGGCCGATCCGCGCTGGATGGCCTGGTGGAGGAGATTGCGGCTGGCGGCGCCGAGGCCGTGGCGCTGGCCGGGGACGTGGCCGACGAGGCGTTTGCGCGGCGGCTGGTGGAGACGGCCGTGGACCGCTTCGGCGGTCTCGATATCGCCTTCAACAACGCCGGCGCGCTCGGCGAGATGGCGCCCGTGCGGGATCTGTCTCCGGGCGGCTGGAACGAGACCCTCGCCACCAACCTCACGGGCGCCTTCCTCGGCGCCAAGTATCAGATCCCGGCCATGGTGGAGCGAGGCGGCGGCTCGCTGGTCTTTACCTCGTCGTTCGTGGGTTGTGGCGTCGGCCTGCCCAACGTGGCCGCCTACGCGGCGAGCAAGGCCGGTCTCCTGGGCCTCGTGCAGGTGCTGGCCGCCGAGCTCGGTGAGCAGGGGATTCGCGCCAACGCGATTCTGCCGGGCGGTACCGACACGCCGTTGAACATGGCAAACTTCCCGGGCGCCGGCCCGGAAGTGCGGGATTTCGTCAATGGCCTCCACGCCCTGAAGCGGATGGCGACCCCCGGGGAGATCGCCCGGTCGGTGCTGTATCTCGCCTCCGACGACTCGAGTTTTGTGACGGGCGAGGCCCATCGGGTCGATGGCGGCGCATCGGTCAGCCGGACCTGAGCATCAGATGGTGGAGAATGCACCCATGAAGGCACCATCGAACACCACCCGGCGCCCGGAGTCCGGCGCCGCCGATCCCCGCTGGGCGGCGGTGGTCGCGCGCGACCCGGAAGCCGACGGCCGTTTCTACTACGCGGTGATCACCACCGGTGTCTACTGCCGGCCCTCCTGCCCGACGCGACTCGCGCGCGCGGAGCATGTGCGCTTCCACCCTACGCGGGAAAGCGCGGAGCGGGCCGGTTTTCGCCCCTGCAAGCGCTGCCGGCCGGATGAGCCTTCGCTGGCGGAGAAGCGCGTGTCTGCGATCGCCGCGGCCTGCCGGACCATCGAGGCGTCGGAGACACCGCCCGGCGTCGACGCGCTCGCGCGGGAAGCCGGTATGAGCAGCTCCCATTTCCACCGCGTCTTCCGCGAGCTCATCGGCCTGACGCCGCGGCAGTACGCTGCCGCCCGCCGCGACCGCCGGCTGCGCGACGGGCTCCGCGGCGCGAGGCGGGTCACCGACGCCATATTCGATTCGGGCTTCAATACCCTCAGCCGCTTCTACGAGCGTGCCGACGAGGTGCTCGGCATGGCGCCGGACCGCTACCGCAAGGGCGGGGCGAGCGCGATCATCCGCTTCGCCGTGGGCGAGTGCTCCCTCGGCTCCATCCTCGTTGCGGAGAGCGAGCGCGGTGTCTGCGCCATTCTCCTGGGCGACGACCCCGACGCCCTGGCCCGCGAACTGCAGGACCAGTTTCCCAATGCCACGCTGGCCGGTGGCGACCGGGCCTTCGAAGCGCTGGTGGCGACGGTGGTGGGGTTTGTCGAGGCGCCCCGCACCGGCCTGGACCTGCCCCTGGACGTGCGCGGCACTGCTTTCCAGCAGCGGGTCTGGCGGGCCCTGCGGGAAATTCCCGCCGGCGAGACGGCGAGCTATGCCGAGATCGCGCAGCGCATCGGCGCCCCCAGGGCGGTGCGGGCCGTCGCCGGGGCCTGCGCCAACAACCCGCTTGCGGTGGCCATCCCCTGCCATCGCGTAGTGCGGAAGGACGCCGGCCTGTCCGGTTATCGCTGGGGCGTGGAGCGCAAGCGCGCCCTGCTGGAGCGGGAGGCGGGCCAATGAGCGAACCGATGGAGAGTGTGGTGACGACGGCCCCGCCGGACGTTGCCGAGCGCGTCGAGGCGGTGAACTGGGCGCGCGTGACCGCCGAGCTCGATGCCCGGGGCTGTGCGACCATCGAGAATCTGCTCACCGACGATGAGTGCCGGTCGATCGCTGGGCTCTACAGTGAGCGCAGCGCGTTTCGCAGCCGGGTGGTCATGTCCTCCCACGGTTTCGGCAGCGGCGAATACCAGTATTTCGACTACCCGCAGCCCGGCCTCGTGGCCGGGCTGCGCACGGCGATCTATCCGTACCTGGTGTCAATCGCGAACCGCTGGCACGAGTCAATGCGCTTCGACACGCGCTTTCCGGCAACCCACGCCGAATACCTCGAACGCTGTCACAACGCCGGTCAGCGACGCGCCACGCCGCTGTTGTTGAGCTATGGGCCGGGTGATTACAACTGCCTGCATCAGGATCTCTACGGCGACCATGTCTTTCCCCTCCAGCTCGCGGTACTGCTCTCGGAGCCGGGGCGCGATTTTGCCGGCGGCGAGTTCGTGATGACCGAGCAGCGCCCGCGCCGGCAATCGCGGGCGGAGGTGGTGCCCCTGAGGCGCGGCGACGCCGTTGTCTTTGCCGTGCGCCACCGGCCGGTGCGGGGCAAACGCGGTTGCTACCGCGTGAACCTGCGCCACGGCGTAAGCCGTGTGCGTTCGGGGCAGCGCAGGGCGCTGGGGGTCATCTTCCACGACGCGTCCTGATTGCGGCCCCCCGGCACTTTCTCGCGGGGCTGGCGGCGGGCGCTCCCGAGCTCCGCGGTCCCGGGTTAAAGCCGGCTGGTGGAAAAGTGGTGGCTGGCGATATCGAAGCCCTCGCGCAGGTAGAAGCGGTCGGCGGAAAAGCGCTGTACACCGGAATCCAGGTGTATCTGCTTGCAGCCGATTTCCCTGGCGTAGTCTTTCAACCAGTCGATCAGGAAACGGCCGGCGCCGGTGGAGCGGTGGCTTTCGTCGGTCACCAGATCGTCGATATAGAGGTGCCTTCCCCAGGCCAGCTTTTCACCGACCACGAATCCGGCAACGCAGAGTATTCCATTGTTATCGGAGACGTAGGCCAGTTGATAGCCGTTCTGTCGCTGCTTGTGGATCCGGGCCTTGATACTCGCCAGGTGGTACTGCGGACGGAGCTGCAAGAGCACCGTCGCGATTGCATCGAGGTCCTGTTCCGGAGTGAATAGCTGGGCCTGCATCTTCCTGCTCCCGAATATTATTGATGGTCGGGGTCTTCAGTGTCTGGTATCAATGCCAGCAGGTCGGTAACGCCAATATCCTTCCCCGCCTGCATAAGAAGCGTGGAAACCTGGCCCCGGTGGTGGGTCTGATGGTTGAAAAAGTGCAGTACCAGGTTCGAGAGCCGTTTGCTGCCGGATATGCCTTTGATGGTGCGGTAATTCAGAACCTGTGCAAAATCCGGCTCCGAGAGGCCGTCGATCCATTCGATAATCCTGTTGTCGAGCCACTGGCGATGCGCTCGCAACTCTTCGATATCGCTGTAGATGATCTGGTCCAGGCTCCGTGGCCCGGGCAGCGCCGCGATTTCCCGCAGGCTGTGGCGGCAGGCGGGAAGTGTGGCGAAGCGCTGCAGCCAGATGGTGTCGCCGACGGCGATATGGTTCAGGGTACCGAGGATGGAGCCAAAAAAAGCGCCCCGATCCTTCTGGATTTCCATCTCGCTCAGCCCGCAGGCAGATTCGTAGACCTTTTCATTGATCCACTGGTTGTATGATGCCAGCAGTTTGAAGTGTTGTTGCAGTTCCATGGCAGCAGCTACCCTCACTCTCTGTTATCGGGGACGTTTGAAGTTTCGGCGCCGGCGCTCGGCCTCGGCGCGGCTCACACATTCCTCGGCGTGGTCGTTGATCAGTCCCATCGCCTGCATGAAGGCGTAGACGGTGGTGGGGCCAACGAATTTCCAGCCGCGTTTCTTCAGGTCCTTGGACAGGGCGATGGATGCGGGGGAGGTGGAGGCCGTCTGCGGCGGCGCCAGTTCGTCCGCTTTGGGTTCGTAGCGCCAGACGTAGGCGGCCAGGGAGCCCTCCTGTTGCACCAGTTCCCGGGCGCGCCTGGCGTTGTTGATCACCGCCTCGATTTTGCCCCGGTGGCGGATGATACCCTTGTCCTGCAGTAGCCGCTCCACATCCTTTTCGGTAAATTTTGCCATCCTGTCGAAATCGAACTGTCGGAAGGCTTTGCGGAAGTTCTCCCGCTTCGCCAGGATGGTGCGCCAGCTGAGGCCGGACTGGAAACTCTCCAGGCACAGCTTTTCGAACAGGCGCCGGTCATCGTCGACGGGAAAGCCCCATTCGTTGTCGTGGTAGTCGAAGAAATCCGGGGTGACGGTGCACCAGCCGCAGCGGGGCCTGCCGTCCGGGCCGGGGATGGCATTGCTCATTGTTACGCTCCCTGTTGAATTTGTATGGGCTCAGTCGAGCAGGAAGGCCAGCCGCTCATCGGTTTTCGCGGGGCTGATCTCCAGAATTTCGGCGGTGACAATCTTCTCGGCTACAAAAGGATCCCTGTCGACAAAGGCCTCGAGATTCCCGCGGTCAATATTGTGGGCCAGTATGCCACCGCCGAGCCCGGGCTGCAGGCTGCCGATCATCAGGAAGACGCCGTCGTCCAGGCCCTGTTTGGCCCAGGCCTTGTGCGCCTGCATAAACTCGCCCAGGCGCTCGCGGTCGTCGGTAAACTTCAACAATACGATAAACACGGTTTTCTCTCCCTGTCAGTGATCGATGACATCGTCCAGCCAGGCGCACATCTGTTGCACCTCGCGCTTGACGAATTTTTCTTCCTGAAAAGCGTTGAACAGCGTGGCCACGCCCTGGCTGCGGGCCAGCAGGTGCGCCGCCAGCTGGTCCGCATCGCGCCTGTGGCCGAGCTTTACAAACTGGGATTTGAGCCACCTGTGGAACAGGGTGAACAGCTCCCGGGCCTCCCCCTGAGCGGTGTGGTTCAGCTTGGCCAGTTCGCTGCTCAGGGTGCCCAGCGGGCAGCCGTAGTGCTTTATCTTGTCGCCATTGGTCAACAGGATCTGGATAAAGCAGCGGATTCTGTCCCGCGGTGTTTCCCCCCGGGCCTCCCAGCTCTCCAGGGTCTGTCGGGTACTGGCCAGGCGGTGGCGGATTACAGCCGAGAGAATCTCGTCCTTGGATTTGAAGTGGTAATAGAAATTGCCCCGGGATATCTGTACCGCATCGGCGATATGGGCGAAGGAGGTGTGTTCAAAGCCCTGCCGATAGAAAAGCCGGTCCGCGGCCTCGACAATCTGTTCCCGGGTCGGCTTTCCGCTCACTGGCCGGTCTCCTGCTGTGTTTATCGTGTAGGTCAAATGTCCTAGATGCTAGGTCGATTGTCCTACAGTGTCAACAATTGCCGGATGCGGATACAAAAAAGGCGCCCGAAGGGCGCCGAAGAGGGGGAAATAGCGATGGCTGTTGGTCAGAAGGACAGGTGCGCACCCAGGCTGTAGCGCGGGCCGTTTTCGTAGAAGCCCGTGGGAATGCCGTCGGCGGTACGCATGTAGATGATCTCGTTGGTGAGATTGACCGCCGTCAGGAAAACGTCGACATTCTCGGTGGCGGTCCAGTTGGCGGTGGCATCCCACTGGTCGTACTTCTCGGTGACCAGTTGCGAACCGGAGGTGAGGCCGCCGTAGGATTTGGAGCGCATGTTGTAGGACAGGCGCACACTGAAGGTGTCGTTTTCGTAGTAGGCGGAGGCATTGAACTGGTCGCGGGAGTTGCCTGGCAGTTCCAGCCTGGTGCCGTCCTCGTTGGCCGGCGCCTCGGCGTCTGTCCAGGTGTAGTTGGTGAGGGCGCCGAAGCCGCTACCGAAATCGTGCTGTACCTGGAGCTCGATCCCCTGGATATCCGCGCCCCTGTCGGCGTTGTAGGGGCGGGTGACGTTGATGCTCTCGCCGTCGATCTCCTCAACCTGGGTATCCTGGAACACGAAGGTACTCAGGTCCTTGTTGAAGTAGGTGGCGGCCAGCAGGCTGGCGTCGCCGAAATACCACTCGGCGCCGAACTCGAACTGGTCGGCAAACATCGGGTCCAGCTGCGGGTTGCCGGCGGTGGCGGTGCCGCTGGTGGCATTGATGACGATATTCGAGCTCAGGTTCTGGAAGGTGGGGCGGGCCATGGCGCGGGAGGCGGCGGCGCGCAGTATGATGTCCTCACCGAGATCGTAGATCGCGTTCACACTCGGCAGGGCCTCGCGATAGCTGCGGCCGACGGAGCCGCGCTCGCCGTCGATATAGGCGTTGGAGGTCTGGTCGGTTTCCACCAGGCGTACCCCGAAATTGCCGTGCAGCCGGCCCCGCTCGAATTCCGCCTGTACATAACCTGCGGTGATTTCCTCGTCGATTTTGTAATAGGCCCTTGTGTCCTCGTCATAGGTCATGACACCGCTGTCTAAAATGCTGTCGATTTTCTGTCGCGCCAGGCCGACATCCATAAAGGCGTATCGGGTCAGCGATTCCGCGCTGGCACTCTCGCCGTGCAGTTCCGGGCTGGGCCCGCTGGAGACATCCGCCAGGGTGATGGCATTCAGGGTCGCCACCTGATCGGCAATCTCGGGATTGGCGACATCCACGGAACCGTCCTGGCGATTGTTCTCGATGGTGTGGTCGCGGAGTTTGAGGCCGGTGCGGATGCCGGTGATGAATCCCAGTTCCAGATCGAAGCTGCCGTCCACCTGGAAGTAGCTTTCGTCGTCTTCCATGACCCGCACCCAGTCGCGCAGGTTGGCGGCATTCAGGTGCAGGGCGGTGCCGTCGAGGGGATCGATACCGGGGAAGTTGAATTCGTTGGTATCGGGGCCGAAATTCAGTTCCTCGGCGCCGTTGCCCTCGAACCAGTAGTTGCGGTCCTTGGTGCTGCCACCCTCGGCACTGGTCGTGCCCGCCTGCAGGTGCAGTTGCCAGCCGTCGCCCTCGTAGTCGGCGGCCAGGTCCAGCACTTCGGATTCGATAAAGGATTCGCGCACGATCGGCTCGTCGGCCACGCCGATGCTGTCGGGGTTCTCGATGGTACCGCCCACCAGGGCCCGGTTGCCGTCGCTGGTGGGGATAAACACCGGGTCGGTGACTGTATCGCCGTTGGGAATCTTGTAGCCGCCGGCGACGAACAGGTAGTTCTGGTTACTGTTGTCCATCTCCATATCGGAGGCGACATAGTTCAGTGTGGTGTCCCAGCGATCGGTGGGTCGGAACTGCAGGGTGATATTGGCGGTATCGCGCTGGCGGTCCTGGTTGAAAATGGCCGAGCCGCCGCCCCAGGGTACATAGACATTTTCCGTGGTATTGCCGTTCTGGTCGGTGACCGTGTACAGGTCGTTGGTGGGGAAAACCTCCAGGCCGTCGCGGCGCATGGTGCGGCCCTGGCTGTTGAAGGAGGCCAGTACGCCGAAGGTCTCGGTGTCGTTTTTCCAGCTCAACAGGCCGGACACCTGTGGATCCCATTCGCCCGGCAGGTCGCTGTAGACACCCTCGGTGGACAGGTTGACGGTCAGCGGGTCCAGGTCCATCGGCTTGCGGGTGCGCACATTCACCATGCCGCCGATACTGCCCTCATCGTGGCGCGCTTCCGGGCTCTTGTAGACCTCCAGGGAGGAAACCAGCTCGGAGGCGAGAATCGAATAGTTGAAACCGCGACTGGGGTTGTCGTTGGCCCACCAGTAGGCGGAGGCGACGTTCTGTCCGTTCATCAGGGTGCGGTTCAGGGTGCTGTCGGTGCCGCGCACAAAAATGTCCCGGCCCTCGCCCCAGATACGGTCGACGGAAATACCCGGCACCCGCTGCAGGGAATCGGCGACGTTCTTGTCCGGAAATTTGCCGATATCCTCGGAGTTGATGGCGTCGACAATAGAGGTGGCATCGCGCTTGACGTCCAGCGACTGCTGCAGGCTGCCGCGGATGCCGGTGACCATGACTTCCTCGAGTGTGTCGCTGTCCTGCGCCTGGACATTGACGGACAGCAGGGTCACTGCGGTTGCGAGCAGGGTTTTGTGAAATCGTTGCGATGGATTGTGCGAACTGTACATCGGGTTTCTCCAGTCTGTTTTTATTGAAATCGGCTGGAAGCTGTCTCGCAGCGCCGCGTATGCGTCGTACGGAACAGCTTTCAATATTCCTGATTGTCTTGGTGCAGGCACGGGGACCTACATGGGGGTAAACGCCGGCTCGCGACAAATCCCGACAGCGGCCGGTCAACTTTCTGCGTAACCGGTTTTGCCGCTGCGCCCGGCCCGGTGCTCTGGATGCACCGGGGATGCCGGTGAAGGCATCTCCCCGCTCACCGGGGATTGCCTTAATCTCTGGAGTGGAAATGGGCCCGCACGGCGCAGTACAGCAGCAGACAGGAGAGGCAATGTCGGACGACGAAAAGAAAAACCGCACGGGCCACTGGCGGGATGTGGGGGAGAATCTGTTTGTACCGGCGCACTACGGTTTTTCCGAGCGGGAATCGCAACTGGAATTTATTGCGCAGCAACCCTTTGCCCAGCTGGTTTCCCTCGCCGGCGGGGACCTGCGTATTACCGCCACGCCCCTGTTTCGCGACCCGGAAGCCGGCGGGCTCAACTTTATCGGCCATATCGCCCGCCGCAACGCTCACTGCGCGGCAATCGAGGAGGGCGAGCGCGCGGTGGCGCTCTTCTGCGGCCCGGATGCCTATATTTCCCCGCGCTGGTTCCGGGAGGAGCCGGGGGTACCGACATGGAGCTACCTGTCGGTGCAGTTGCGCGGGCGTTTCCGCGCGGTCCGCGGTCGGGACGAAACGCTCTCGATACTGCGGCGCAGCATCCGTGCCATGGAGGCGCTGGCCCACAGCGGCCCCCGGGTTCAGCCTTGGACGCTGGAAGAGGTGCCGGCTTCGCTGGTGGATCGCCTGAGCGAGGGAGTACTGGCTTTCCACTTTGCGGGAGAGAGCATTGAGGGAGTGCGCCGGCTCAACCAGGACAAGGGCGAGGGCGATTGGGAGGGGATCAGGGCGGGTCTGGCGGACTCTCCACAGCGCGGTGCCGCGGCGATTTCCGAGCTGATGTCGGCGGCCGGCCGGGCGCGGTGACAGCCACTGCCGGGGATTTCCGGAAGCGGCCAGTTCCCTTTTCCTTGACAGGTTAAAAAGTGCTGTGGCAGCCTCGAGTACAGTTGTCGGCCCCCTGTCCCGGGTAGAGGCTGTGTGCAGGAGGAATGAAAATGTCAGAAGAGGGCCTTCGTCCCGCATCGGCTACCTCCCACCTGCCGTCCCGCAAAGCTCTGCCCCCCTTCGAGGCACTGCGCGCTTTCGATATCGTCGCCCGACTCGGTGGCGTGCGCAAGGCGGCCCAGTACCTGTGCCGTGATCACGCGGTGATCAGCCGCCACCTGCGTACCATTGAAGACCGGGTGGGCTGTCGCCTGATCGAGCGTACGCCGGCGGGCGCGCTGCTGACCGAAGACGGTGCCCGCTATCACAAGCAGGTATCGGCGGCGATCGACGCCATTGCCAATGCCACCATTGATCTGATGAAGCGCAACGACGATCACCTGCTTTATGCCTGGTGCATGCCCGGCTTTGCACTGCAGTGGCTGGTGGGGCGCCTGGAGGCCTTCGAGACAGCCAATCCGGTGCTGGATATCGAGCTGCGCCCGGCGGATACGATTCCGGATTTCGATCGCTATGAGGCGGATGTGGATATCCGCTTTGCCCCGGCCTATGGATCACAATTGCAGCTTCCTCCCAGTGTACGTACCGCCGAAATAGCGCGGCCGCCGATCGTGCCGGTGGCGAGCCCCAAGTACCTGGCCCGCAGCCCGGAGATTGAACAGCCGCGGGACCTGCTGTACCACCAGCTGCTGCACGAGGAGAGTTACGATAGCTGGCAGGCCTGGCTCGAGGCCCACGGCCTCGGCAGTGACCTGGAGCTCTCCGGACCGAGGCTCTGGCACGGCCACCTGACCCTGGACGCAGCCCGGCGCGGGCGCGGCATCGCACTGACCAACCACTTCGTCGCCGCCGAGGATCTCGAATCCGGGCAGTTGGTGGAGGTGGGGGCCGGTGTGGCCGGCTTCGAACGGGTGCCGCTCGGCGCCTACCTCTTCATGGCCAGGACCGATCGCTGGAATGCGCTGCCGGTGCAGCGCTTTCGCGAGTGGTTGCTGAAGACCATTGCCTCAGAGTCACCAGCCGATCAAAATGTGGTCGCCTGAGTAATCCACGCTGCGCGCGTCGCTATTTCCCGCCCAGTTTGTCCTAATAATTCCTGGTCTTTGAGTATATGTTCATGGTCGGTGCTTTTTGCGCACCGCACTATGCGCATTTGTCATCTTCTGCCAACCCGCTGCCTGGCCCTATGATCGAAACATAAATCGATAAAACAACAACAGTGAGGTTTGTATGCGAATCCCCGTTCAACCGATGGC
Source organism: Microbulbifer halophilus (assembly GCF_026183675.1). Taxonomy (GTDB): domain Bacteria; phylum Pseudomonadota; class Gammaproteobacteria; order Pseudomonadales; family Cellvibrionaceae; genus Microbulbifer; species Microbulbifer halophilus. The sequence continues at coordinate 45,003 of NZ_JAPIVK010000016.1, read as the reverse complement.
GGAGAAGAAGAGGCTCGGGGCACTGGGGCGACAGCTCGCCGCCGCCTCACTGGTATCCGCCGCGCTCCTGTCCCCCGCCATCCAGGCCGACCAGTCCGGGCTGGATATGGAGATCAATAAACACGGCGAGAAAACCCTCGAATTCGACTGGCCGATACTGCACGTGGGGACCGGAGAGTACCCGGCCGGCCCTACCGGTGTGACCGTATTCCACTTCCAGCGCAAGGTACTGGCCGCGGTGGATGTCAGCGGCGGTGCGCCGGGCACCGTCAACGCGGAATTCCTGAAGTTGGGGTACGACCTGCCGGAGCTGGACTCGGTGGTGTTCTCCGGCGGATCCTGGTACGGACTGGAAACGGCCACCGCCGTGGCCACCGCACTCAAGGACGACGGCATCCGCGACGGCTACGCCTTCGGCGAAAACCCCAATATCGCCCTGTCGGTGGGTTCGATCGTCTACGACTTCGGTTCGCGGCGGCTCAACGAAATCTATCCAGACAAGCGCCTGGCCCAGGCGGCCTTCCGCGCGGCAGAACCCGGCTGGTTTCCCCAGGGGGCCGCCGGTGCCGGACGCATGACCCTGAGCGGGGTTTTCTTCGGTTGCAATGCCCATTCCGGGCAGGGCGGCGCCTTCCGACAGTTGGGCGACCTCAAGGTTGCCGTCTTTACAGTGGTCAATTCCCTCGGCGTGATCACCGATCGCGAGGGCAACACCGTGGCCTGCTACCCCGGGGAGAACTGGCCCGAAGATCTGCGCACTGCGGACCTGATGCAGGATTTTCCGAGCAGCCGCGCCGAGGGGTGGGCCGGCGTCTCCGCCGATGATCGCAACAAAAACCACAACACTACCGTGAGCCTGGTAGTGGTCAACCAGAAGCTTCCCCACGCGCAGCTGGAACGGCTCGCCAAGCAGGTGCACGCGTCCATGTCGCGGGGGATCCAGCCGTTTGCCACCCAGTTTGACGGAGACGTGCTCTACGCCGTGTCCACCGGAGAGCTGGAGGCGACCGCCGACGACGCCATGTCGTCCGCCGACCTGGGAGCGGTGGCGTCCGAGGTGATGTGGGACGCGATCCTGTCCTCGGTGCCGGAGCAGCCGCAGGTGGTGCCGGCCGCGGAGGATGTCGCCGTATCCGCAAAAGACCTGCGCCGTTACAGCGGCGATTACCGCTTCAGCCGCTTTGTGACCCTGCGCGTGGAGCGTCGGGGCGATCGGCTGTTCGCGCGCTCGATCGGCGAGCGCGACACCTACAGTATCGGCCGCGACAAGGCAGTGGAGCTGCAGCCGGTCTCGCCCACGCGCTTTACCGTGCCCGGCCGCTTCCCGCTGGTACTGGATTTTTCCCGCGAGGACCAACTGCTGGCGAATCCCGGCAAGTGGCAGCAACTCGGCAGCAAAATCTAACGGCAACGTAATTTACAGGGACTGTCAGTTTGTATACCCCAAGGTAGTACCTGTGGCAGGCCGGGTACGCTGTTTCGCCCGGCCTTTTTTTACTGACTAACTCCCGAATTTCCGGGACAGATAACAATAAATTCCACATCAGTGGTGGTGACCCAGAGTCAACAAGATGCGCGGATTTCGCAACTGGCTGGGTGCGGCCGCGCTGCCCTATAGTCGAAAAACCAATTCGCCATCAATCAATAATAAGTTAGGAAGAGCGACATGAAACACCATCAGTCCGGAGCCAGAAAACTCGCCTGCCTGTCCGCGCTGCTGACGCCGATCAGCTGTGCCATCAGTGCCCAGGTGGCCGCGCAGGTCGAGGAGGGCGCGAGCAATTACTCGATCGAGGAAATCATCGTTACCGCCAGCCGGCGTGAGGAGGCCCTCAGCAATGTCGCCGCCAGTGTCGCGGTCATGAGCCAGGAAAAAATGGATGTCCAGGGCATCCAGTCGGTCGAGGACGTGGCGCGGCTGACACCAGGGCTGAATTTCTCCCGCCAGAGTTATTTCTCCGGTGCCAATACCGAGATTTCCATCCGCGGCATTTCCTCCGGCGTCGGCGCGGCCACCACCGCGGTCTATATCGACGACGTGCCCATCCAGTCCCGCTCCCTGAGCTTCTCCTCCGCCAACGTCTACCCGCGCACTTTCGACCTGCAGCGGGTGGAGGTGCTGCGCGGTCCCCAGGGCACCCTGTTCGGTGCCAGCGCCCAAGGCGGTGCGGTGCGCTTTATCACGCCGCAGCCGAGCCTGACGGAATCGTCGGTCTACAGCCGCTCGGAAGTGGCCTTTACCGACGGCGGCGACGCCAGTTACGAGACAGGTATCGCCGGCGGTGCGCCGCTGGTGGAAGACGTACTGGGTATCCGCGCCAGTGCCTGGTACCGCCGCGACGGCGGTTGGGTGGATCGTGTCAGCCATGCCGACGGCAGCGGGGAGGAAAATGCCAACGGCGAGGACGCGCGCGCGGCCAAGGTGGCGGTGACCTGGGCGCCGGTGCCGGAACTGCGTATCACGCCCTCCATCTACTACCAGAAGAGCGAAGTGGAAGATACCAGCGGATACTGGGAATCCCTGTCGGACCCGGACGGGGGCAAGTTTATAAACGGCCAGGTCCAGGCCCAGCCGGTGGATGACGAGTATATGCTGTCTTCCGTGGGGCTAACTTACGACTTCCCCGATATGACCCTGATTTCCAACACCTCCTATTTCGATCGCGACCTGCAGCAGGTGCGCGACTACACCGGATTCGATTCCGCACTGCTGAACCCGACCCAGCCTTACGTCACCATCGACGGCCAGATCGCCACCGGCTATTTCTCCGACAAGCAGGAGAATTTCACCCAGGAAGTCCGCCTGCAGTCCCTGGACAGTGCCAAGCTTGAATGGGTGCTGGGCTACTACTATAGCGACGAACAGCAATCGGCTCGACAGCGCAACCAGGACTATTTCTACGAGCAATTGCTGGGCAACTTCTTTGGCCTGGATTTCGATGCGATGGGCTGGTCCTACCTTCCGGATGGGGGTATCTACGATACCTCTTTCGACAGCCGCACCAAGCAGCAGGCGCTGTTCGGACAGATGGATATCGCGTTGACCGATCGGCTGACTTTCACTCTGGGTGCGCGTGCGGCGGAGTTCGATGTCGAGCACTTCCAGACTGGTACCGGCCCCTGGTCCGGCGGCGACTTCACCACCGACGAGGAGTCTTCGGAAACGGCGGTGACACCGAAGGTCGGTCTTTCGTATCAGTACGATGATAACAATATGTACTATGTCACGGCCGCCGAGGGTTTCCGTCCGGGCGGCGCCCAGACCCAGGTGGCGGTAAGCACCGATGCCTGCCGCGCGGAGTTGGCGGCGCTGGGCCTGGAGGAGACCCCCAGCCAGTATGATTCCGACAACGTCTGGTCCTACGAGATCGGTTCCAAGAACTACCTGTTCGGTGGTCGTATGCAGGTGGATGCCAACGCCTACTGGATCGACTGGAAAGACATGCAAACTTCGATCTGGATGAACAGTTGTGGTAGCAGCTTTATCGACAACACCGGCGAGGCCACCAGCAAGGGTATCGACCTGGCCCTGCAGGGCCAGGTTACCGATACCCTGAATATGACCCTGAGTGTCGGCTATACCGATGCCACCTACGACGAAAGCATTTCCGGTGGCGGTGTGATCATCGCCGAAGAGGGCGATGCGGTCTTCGATGGCCCGCAATTGATGGCGACTCTCTCCGCCCAGCAGGATTTCACCTTCGCCGGGCGCGATGCCTTCCTGCGCGTGGACTACTCGTATGCCGGCGAGGGAGAGGACGATAATCCGGACGTGTACGGCTACGATCCGCAACTGCCGCCGGTACCGGAAACGAAACTGGTCAACGCGCGCCTGGGGATGGATATGAACGACTGGAACCTGTCCCTGTTTGTGGACAACGTGACCAACGCGAGCGATGGTCTGAGTCGTTTCCACCATTTCGAGGAATCGCCGCTGTATACCAACACCAGTTTCCGGCCGCGTACCGTGGGCTTTACCACCACCTATCGCTATTGATTGCGGATGGCATAAAAACGGGGCAGGGATGCCCCGCGCAAGACCACCGGCCATTTCGGGCTACTGTAAAGCGACGCGACAAAACTATGAATACACAGCAGGTTTCTCCAAAACTGATCCGCGATATGTACTCCGGGCGACAGTTTCCCGACGTCCAGGCAGAGACTTTTCGCAATACGGACCTGCTGTTTCCGACACGCCGAATAGCGCGCGGTGACAGTGTTGCGCCGCTGGAACACCGCGATGTGGAGTTCCCGCAGCTGCAGATTCGTTCCCGGGGCTGCACTTTCGACCTGTACGACTATCTGTCGCGCAACCGGGTGGCGGGGCTGTTGGTAATGCAGGATGGCGCGATCCTGCTGGAGAACTACCAGATGGGCAACAGGGATCACAGTCGCTGGCTGTCCATGTCCGTGGCCAAGTCCATAAGCTCGACCCTTGCCGGCGCAGCCATTCACGACGGTGCCATTGACAGCCTGGATGATTGTCTGTGCCGCTATCTGCCGCAACTCGTCGGCAGCGTCTACGGCGACGTCACTGTCGCGCAACTGTTGCGGATGTGTTCCGGGGTAGGCTGGAACGAGTCGCCGACGGATCCCGATTCCGACCGCCGCCGTATGCTGGAGCTGCAGATCGCCCAGGAGCCCGGTGCCATCCTGGGCCTGATGGCGAGCCTGCCGCGCGCCGGTGAGCCCGGCAGTGTCTGGAACTACAGCACCGGCGAGACCCATGTGCTGGGCGCGCTGCTGCGCGCCGCCACCGGTCGCCCGCTGGCGGACTACCTGTCGGAAAAGATCTGGTCGAAAATGGGCGCCGAGGCGGATGCCCACTGGTGGCTGGAATCCCCCGACGGGTTGGAAGTGGCCGGCAGCGGTATCTGCGCGACCCTGCGTGACTACGGCCGATTCGGGCTTTTTGTTGCCAACGACGGCGTTATCGGCGGTCAACGCGTGCTGCCCGAGGGCTGGTTTGACCTGGCCGGCGCGCCGGCCGAAGTGAACGGCGAGAAGGTCAACTACGGCTTTATGTGGTGGCCAATTCCGGCCGTGGGCAATTCGCCCAACCGCGGTGCCTTTGGCGCGCGCGGCCTGTTCGGCCAGCACATCATGATCAACCGCCGCGAAAAAATCGTCGCGGTGGTGTTGAGTGCGCGCTCCAAGCCGTTGGGTGCCGAGGCAATCGAGGATAATGATTTCTTCGACGCCCTGGTGGAGGCGCTGGTCTAGTGGGCTGTAGGTAAAGTCAGGTAACAATTCGCATCGCCAGAGCACCCGGAACTGTGTTGAGCAAGTTTGCAATAGAGCTACTGTCTTTGCGCTTTCCGGCCCTGGCCTGAACCGAACACGGACCACTGGCCGGCACCGGACGAAATACAAAATTCATAAAACTGTCAGGCGTGGCCCCCGGCTGCGATCGGTATTCGATATGACTTCTGAAGTTGCAGCCACCGCTGATTCCAATCACCCACCGCACAATTCGCGCTCTTTCCTCGGGCATCCCGCGGGGCTCGGCTATATCGTGTTCACCGAGGCCTGGGAGCGGTTTTCCTTTTACGGTATGCAGGCGTTGTTGGTGCTGTATATGGCCAACTACCTGTTGCACCCCGGCGCGGTGGAACAGGTGGCCGCCTTCGCCGGCTTTCGCGCCCTGCTGGAAGGTGTGTTGGGCCCGCTGTCCACCCAGGCGCTGGCGACGCAGATTTTCGGTATCTATGGGGGGCTGATTTACCTGGCGCCGATCTTCGGCGGCCTGCTCGGCGACCGGGTGCTGGGACAGCGGCGCGCGGTGGTGCTGGGAGCGGTGATCATGTCGCTCGGGCATTTTCTGATGGCGTTGGAGTCCGCCTTCCTGTTCGCGCTGCTGGCGCTGGTGCTGGGTTGTGGGTTGCTCAAGGGCAACCTGGCCGCCCAGGTGGGGCGCCTGTATGAAAAAAACGACCAGCGCCGCGACGCGGCCTATTCCATTTACTATGCGTCGATCAATATCGGCGCCTTTATTGCGCCGTTGATCTGCGGCACCCTGGGTGAGATTTACGGCTGGCATTACGGTTTCGGCGTCGCCGGGCTGGGGATGCTGGTCGGTACCGCTATTTATCTGGCTGGACGTGACCGGTTGCCGCCGGACAACCTGGTCAGGCGCGGTAGCGGCGATGCCCTGAAACCCGGGGAGGGACGCGTGATCGCGGGGCTGCTGATGGTACTGGCGGTCACCGCACTCTTCTGGACAGCACAGTTCCAGGTCTGGAACGCCTATGTGCTGTGGATCCGGGACCGCGTCGATCGGGTGTTGTTCGAGACGACTGTGCCGGTCACCTGGTTCCCGTCACTCGATTCCCTGGCGGTATTGCTACTGGCGCCGGCAATCATCGCTTTCTGGCGGTGGCAGAACCGGCGGCGCCGGGAGCCCGGCGACCTGGATAAAATCGGCATCGGTTGCGGTATCTTCGCCTTGGCCTGCGCCTGGCTGGCCCTCGCCGACATGCTCTCTGCCGGGGGCGCCGTGGCCATCTGGTGGCCGGCGGTATTCCACTTTATCTGCGCCTGCGGCTATCTCTATGTGGCTCCCACTGCACTGTCACTTTTCTCCCGGGCGGCACCGCCGTCGATCAACGCGATGATGGTGGGAGTCTACTATCTGGGGTTGTTTTTCGGTTCCGTGTTCAGCGGTTTTCTCGGTCGTTTCTACGAGATCCTGCCGGCGGGCGGTTTCTGGTTCCTGCATGCGGCGATTGCCGGTAGTGGCGCGGTGCTGGTGTGGTTGTTGCGCCGGCCGTTATTGCGTCTGTTGGAAGTGCCGGGGAGTGGACGACAGGGGCAGGAGAGGCATGACCACTCGCAGGAAGCGACCGTGTAAAATGCAAAAAGCCCCGCGGTGCGGGGCTTTTCTCTGCCGGGACGGTTGCCCGGCGGGAGGAGATAAAATCAGCCTTCCTCTTTCAGGTAGCGCTCGCGGGAGGCCATCACTTCTTTGCGAGCGGCTTCGGCGTCGGCCCAGCCGTCCACCTTCACCCACTTGCCGGCTTCCAGCGCCTTGTAGTTCTCGAAGTAGTGCTCGATCTGCTTGATCAGCAGCTCCGGCAGGTCGCCGGCTTCCTGGACGTGATCGTACAGCTTGGTCAGCTTGCTGTGCGGTACCGCCAGCAGTTTGGCGTCGACACCGGACTCATCGGTCATGTTCAGTACGCCGACCACGCGGGAGCGGATCACGGAGCCCACCATGACCGGGTAGGGGGCTACCACCAGCACGTCCAGCGGGTCGCCGTCTTCGGACAGGGTCTGCGGGACATAGCCGTAGTTGGCCGGGTAGAACATCGGGGTGGCTACGAAACGATCCACGAATACCGCGTCCGAGTCCTTGTCCACTTCGTATTTGATCGGGTCGTGGTTGGCCGGGATTTCGATGATGACGTTGATATCGCTGGGCAGGTCCTTACCTGCGGGGATCTTGTCGAAGCTCATTGCGGTTCCTGTTTAAAAAGTGGACGAAAAATGCGAGCGCGGATTATAAACCCTGGGCCGGGGGGCGCAAAGCCGTGGATGGCGGCGCCTGCGGGCGCAATCCCGGCCGAAGTGGCCGCCATACCTGCGCCGGCCGCCTGCCGCTGCCGGCCCGCCGGGGGCTATGCTCATTTCATACCCGCGATTTGGCAATCAACGGCGACCGCCGCATGCAAAGACTTCAGTGCATCTCCCCGATCGACGATTCCGTCTACGTCGAAAGGCCCCTGGCGACTCACGACGAAATCCGGTCGGCCCTGGCCGCCGCCAGCGGTGCCCAGCCCGCCTGGCGGCGCACGCGGCTGGCGGAGCGGGTGGCGATAGTGCGCCGGGCGATCCGCCTATTTACCGACCGCAAGCAACAGCTCGGTGAAGAGCTCTGCTGGATGATGGGCCGGCCGATCCGCTTCGCCTCCGGGGAAATTCTCGGCTTTGCCGAGCGGGCCGCCTACATGGCGGATATCGCCGAATCGGCGCTCGCCGATATCCAGTTGCCGGACAAGCCCGGCTTTACCCGCTTTATCCGCCGAGAACCGCTGGGGGGCTCGCTGGTGATCGCGCCCTGGAATTATCCCTATTTCACCGCCGTCAGCGCCGTGGTGCCATCGTTGCTGGCCGGCAATACCGTGTTGCTGAAACACTCGGCGCAGACACCGCTGTGCGCCGAGCAGATGGTGGAAACCTTTGCCGAGGCCGGGCTGCCGGTGGGGGTTTTCCAGTACCTGCACCTGGATCACGGCGATGTGGAACAACTGGTGCGCGCACCGGAAATCGACCATGTCGCTTTTACCGGATCGGTGGATGGCGGCACCGCAGTGGAGCGCGCGGCCGCGGGGCGTTTTATCCCGGTGGGGCTGGAGCTCGGCGGTGTCGACCCGGCCTATGTGCGCGCCGACGCCGATCTGGAGCAGGCGGTGGCCAGCGTCGTCGACGGCGCCTTCCTGAATTCCGGCCAGTCCTGCTGTGGCATCGAGCGCGCCTATGTGCACGAGTCGCTGTTCGACGAATTTGTCGCGCGCGCCACGGCGCTGGTGCGCGCCTACCGACTGGGCCGCCCGGACGATCCCGATACGAATCTGGGGCCGCTTGTGCGCGCCGAGGCGGCGGATTTTGTGCGCGGCCAGATCGACGAGGCGATCGCCGCCGGCGCCAGTGCCCATATCGATACCGGCGAATTTCCGATGGACCGGCGCGGCACGCCCTATATGGCGCCGCAACTACTGACCGGTGTGGACGGCGGCATGCGCGTGATGCGCGAGGCATCCTTCGGCCCGGTACTCGGTGTACAGAAGGTGCGCGACGACAGCGAGGCGCTGGCGCTGATCAACGACAGCTGCTTCGGTCTCACCGCCGCGATCTACAGCCGCGACCAGCGGGCGGCAATGGCCCTGGCCGACGCTATCGAAACCGGCACCGTATTCCTGAACCGCTGTGATTACCTGGACCCGGCGCTGGCCTGGACCGGCATCAAAAACTCCGGCCGCGGCTGCACCCTGTCCGGTGTGGGGTACGAGTACGTCACCCGCCCCAAATCCTTTCACTTCAAGCGTGTCTGATCGGGCAGCAATACGCGTACGCGGTAATTTTTTCCCGCCTCTATCCTGTCGATACGATGCCGCTTCAGGGCGATACCATCGACTTCAACCTGCGGGGTATCCACCTGCGGCGAACGCTCGCAGGTCACGGTAAAGCTGGCGCCGCGAAAGCGGCGCTCCGCCGTCGCCCGGGGCCAGTGGCGGGGCAGCATCGGCCGGATCAGCAGGCCGTCTCTGTCCCCCCTGAGACCGAAGAGATCCTCGATCACCGAGCGGTACATCCAGGCGCCGGTGCCGGTATTGAACAGCTGGCTCGAGCGCCCGGCGGTGCGCGGGAACTGGTAGCAGGCGCCGCGGTAATAATTGGGCACGAACACCGGCATCTGTCCGCGCTGCAGATAGTCTTCTTCGCCGGGGCCCGCCAGCATCTTGCGCATCAGCCGAAAGGCGCTGTCCGCCTCGCCGATGCGGTAGAGCGCGTGCACATAAAAAATGCCCGCGTGGTTGTAGATGGAACCGTTTTCCGCAGAGCCGGGAAACTTCTGTGTCACCCGGCCCACATCCTCGCGCATGGCGGTGTAGGCCGGTGCCAGCATCATGGCCCCGTAGGGAGTTTCCAGTTGCTCTTCCACCGCCTGCAGTATCTCGCGCTGCTGGTCCCGGTCGGCGGTGCCGGCGAGCAGCGCCCAGCTCTGCGGGTTGAGGTAGATGCGCCCCTCGGGATCGCCGTCGATGCCGAAGGGCACATCGTCGTCGGTGATGCCGCGTCCGTACCAGCGCCCGTCCCACAGGTGCCGGTTCATGGCGCGGTTCATCAGTTGGGCATACTCGTGAAATTCACAGGAGAGTTCGCCCTCCCCCCGCTCCGCGACGATGTCCGCCCAGGTCCGGCAGGCGTGGGCAGTGGCCACCGTCAGCCAGCCGGACACGCCGCGCCCCCGGTAGCCGACCATATTCATCGGGTCGCACCAGTCGCCCTGGCCGATATAGCTCAGGTCGCGCCCGTCGCGGGCGGAGAAAAGCCAGCGCAGGGCGCGGGTGATGCGTTGGCAAACGGTGTGGTCTTCGCCGTCGGTGGCATTGCGGACCGGTTCCTCCAGTACGGAATAATCGCCGGTTTCATCCAGGTAGGCCCGCAGGCACACGGGCAGCCACACGCAGTGATCGGTATGGGGCACTTGGTTGATATATTTCAGTTCCGCGGATTCCTCCAGCAGAATGCCGTCGGGCATGGAGCCGTCGGCCTTCTGCTGGGAGAGGGCCAACAGGAAGGCCGAGCGGGCGACCTCCGGGCGGATATAGCTCATGCCCATGTTGTCCTGCAGGTAGTTGCGGGTCTGCGGGTCGGTGGTCAGGCGATTGACGTCGCCGTGGTAGAACACCTGGCGCGGCAGCCAGTGATTGACGAAGCTGTCGAAGTGGCTGTCCGGGGTCCGGATGCGAATGGTTTCGGCGGGACCATCCTGTTGCGGATTTGCGGCGGTGTTTTTACCGGCAACGGCGGTCGCGCCCTCTCCGGGGAGATGGGTCCGGCGCAGGTGCGCGATTTCCGCGTCGTCGGTTGCCGGGCCGGCCAGGAAGCGGAAGTTTTCACTGGCACCCGGCGCCAGGGTCAGACGGTATTGCAGCGCGGCCACCGGCGTCTCGTAGAGGGCCTCGCCATTTCCCATGGCGGGGCCCTGCAGGGCGTCGGGGTTGTGCAGTCCGCCCTCGCCCTCGAAAACCTCGCGGATGGTCTCGAAGGCACAGGGTGGGCGGTCGTGCAGTACGAAGGTTTTGTCCTTGTTGCCGAGTTTTTTGAAATACTCCTCCACCTTCTGGTAGGGCGCGATACAGGAGGCCACCACGCCGCCGAGATCCTCGTGATACTGCGCCGACTGGTTCATCCAGCTCATATAGCCGATGGGAAAATAGAGATAGAGACTCAGCTTTCTCTCGCGCGGGGAATCGTTGCCGATATTCAGGTTCCAGATCTCCAGCGGGTCCTCCGCGGGCAGGCTGAGCTGCAGTTCGGTGCTGAGATCCAGGTGCCGGACCCGCCACTGGATATCCGACTTTCCGGCGGAGAAGCAGAAGCTGTCCGGCAGCCGGCGCACCGGTTCGTAGGGAATCGAGAAGAGCTCGCCGCTGGTCTCGTCCTTGATATAAAAGAAACGCCCGGGGTGGTGCGCGTAGTAGGGGTGCTCCGGCTGCATGAAGGTTTTCGCTTCGATATTGGGGCCGTGCATATACTTGGCCGAATCCGGTTGCATAAACTGCGCAGCGGCAAAGCCCCGGCAGTTGACCTGTATCATCATTCTCCGGTTCCACAGAAAGGCGGAGGCCCGGGGCATTTTTGTCGGGCTCCACAGCTCGAACCGGTCGCCTGCGGCATTTTCCTTCAAAAACATGATCGGTTTTCCAGTCTTTTTCGGTTTTGAATTCCGGGGGACGGAACGGTTTCTCACGGGGCTATTCCTTCGGCGTCCCCGCTGTCTTTTGCCATCTCGCTGGCACCGGCACTGCGGTCGTCGCGCTGTTGCAGCTCCCGCTGTATCTGCGCCAGCTTCTTGCCGCCAAGGCCGTAGAATCGCAACACCGCGATGGATGCAAAGGCAAAAAATGCCGGTACCAGCGTCTGCAGCCAGACGATCGAGGTCAGTGAGGCGTCTTCCTGCATGGCGTTGGCCTTATAGCCGAACAGTGCCAGTACCCACAGGATTCCGGCGGAACCCAGGGCGCCGCCGAGTTTCTGGGAAAAGGTGGCGGCGGAAAACGTCATCGCCGTGGCGCGGCGGCCGGTTTTCCACTCGTTGTAGTCGGCGGCATCGGCGTACATGGACCAGGCGATGGGGGATTTGGGCCCCAGCGCCAGGCTGATCAGGATATTGAGCAGGAACATGGCGATGATTTCCGCCGGCCAGTCGGCGCTGTCGCGAATCACCGCACCCTGCCCGTCCAGCAGCGACACGCTGAAGATCCGTTCCCCGTCCGATGCTTCTTCCGCGGCCCCGATCGACAGGCTGGGGCCACCGGTCTCCAGTGTCTTCGTTTCGCGGTTGAACCAGAAGGCGCCGGGCAGGTGTTCCACCCAGCGGTAACCCCCTGCCTCAGTTTCCGTTCCGCCGAGCAGGTCGGCGGCGCGCAGGGTCCGTTCGCCCTGTGTGGAAACGGTGACCACGCCGGTGTTGGCCGGTTTGGGAATAAACGCAAAGGCCACGCTCAGTGCGCCGACAATACCCATCAACAGCATCAGCAGCCGCGCCTTGTCCGGCAGCAGCCGCGTCAGCCAGGGGGAGAGCAGGCAGCCCACCGCATAGGCGGCCATCTGTACGCCGATATAGGGCCCCATCAGGTCCGGGCGCTCGACAAAGTACTTGAAGTAGTAGGTGGCGGAGCTGCCGCGGAAGACGATGGTCATCATGATGATCATTGCGATCGCGAACAGCACCAGCCAGGGGCCGTTGCCGATCAGGTCGCGAATGTCCTCCAGCGGCCGGGACTGCTGTTCCGGTGCCGGCTGTATCCGCTCCCGGGTGGTAAAGAACACGGTGAGAAAACAGCCGCAGGCGACGGCGCTGTAGAGCGCCATGGTCACCTGCCAGCCCAGGGCGTCGTTGCCGTCGCCGAAATAGTCGGCCAGGCCCGGCGTGAGCGCGCCCACCAGGATACCGGTGCTGTAGGCAAAGAAAAAACGCAGCCCGAAAACCGAGTTGCGCTCGGCGGCATCGGCGGTGAGGACTCCGGCCAGGGAGGAGTAGGGGGTACTCAGGATGGTGTAGCAGAGCATCATCACCGTGTAGGTACCGTAGGCCCACAGCACCTTGCCGTTTTCGTCCAGGTCCGGTGTGGTCATGGTCAGCACCGCGGCGCCGGCCATCGGCAGTGCGCCGAACAGCAGGTAGGGGCGGAAGCGGCCCCAGCGGCTGCGCGTGCGGTCGGCGACGGCGCCCATCACCGGGTCGGTACAGGCGTCCACGATCTTGGTCACCAGGAACATGGTGCCGGCCGCAGCGGCGGGAATACCGAAGATATCGGTATAAAAATAGGAAAGATAGGACCCGATAATGATCCAGTAAAAGTTGAAGCCCGCATCGCCCACGGCGTAGCCGAGCTTCTCTCCGGCGCCCAGACTGGCGTTGCGTTGATACGCTGACATCGAGAGCTCCCCGTTTTATGGAGGGCACAGCCGCAAGTGGATTGCCGGGGCGGGCCCCGCGGCCACTATCGGATTCTGTGCCCGGTTCTTTTTGCTCAAGTTTCGGAGTTCGGGGGCACAAGCTGGAGCGGGGTGTGCCTTTCTGGGACTGTCTGCGAGAGGGACCTCGCAGACAAGCCTACAGGGACGTATTCACGGCGTGTCCCAGAAAGGCGCACCCCGCTCCAGCTTCCTGAAGTGAACCCCGAAACTTGAGTTTTAATCCCGGGTGGTGCGAGCTGTTGATGCAATGGACATCATTATTCTTTATCGGGCGATTCTGTCATAAAGCCGCCGTTGACGCACCCACGAAATACGGGTGTTGGGAAAGGGTGGCAACAAAACTGCCGCAAATTCTTCATATCCCTGTAACCGGCCTTTAGGAATTCCCCGGCAGACTGTGCCGCGAAACTATACCGACCGCTATTCACGGACCGGAAACCGGGGGAAAAATAATGAATCGTTTCAAGTGGTTGTCGTTGCCGGCGCTGTGCCTGTCGGCGCTGGCCAGTACCCATGCAATGGCCGATCTGCTGATTTCGGAATATATCGAGGGCAGCAGCAACAACAAGGCACTGGAAATCTACAACGGCACCGGCGCGCCGGTGGACCTGGCCGACTACGCCGTGCAGGTCTATTTCAACGGCTCCACCAGCGCCGGGGCGGATATCGCCCTGAGTGGCGGACTCGCGGATGGCGGGGTATTTGTGCTCGCTCACGGCAGCGCCGCCGGTGAGATTCTCGCGCAGGCGGACCAGACCTACGGCGGTGGCCTGTTCAATGGCGACGACGCGGTGGCCCTGGTGCGCGAGGGCCAGCCGGTGGACGTAATCGGCCAGATCGGCTTCGACCCGGGCAGCCTGTGGGGCGATGCCACACTCGGCACCCAGAACCAGACGCTGCGGCGCAACGGCGATATCCTCGACGGCCGCAGCGACGGCAGTGGGGCCTTCGATCCGGCGCTGGAGTGGACCAGCGCCGGTCGCGACAACTTCGATGATCTCGGTCGCTACCGGGATAGCGGCGATGGCGGCGGCAACGATGACGGCGGTGGCGACGGCGGCGATATCGCCCTGGGCCAGTGCGGCGACGCCGCCACACGGATCAGCGCCGTCCAGGGCAGTGGTGCCGCCAGCCCGCTGGTGGGTGAGCGGGTGGAAGTGGAAGCGGTGGTCGTCGCCGACTTCCGCGATACCGATTCCGGCCTCGGCGGCTTCTTCGTACAGGAGGAGGATGCCGACCGGGACGCTCTGGAAACCACATCCGAAGGCCTGTTCATCTACGACAACGGCTTCGACGCCGAACTGCAAACGGGCGACCTGGTGCGTGTCGGCGGCGAGGTCACCGAGTACCACGGCCTGACCGAAATCAATCGGGTCGACGGTATCCGCGTCTGCGACAGCGGCCTGAGTGTCAGCGCCGCCGAAATCACCATGCCGTTTGCCGACGCCGAGGTCCCGGAACGTTACGAGGGCATGCTCGCGCACTTCGCGCAGACGCTGACGGTCAGCGGCAACTACAACCTGGCCCGCTACGGTGAGCTGGAACTCTCCGCCGGCCGCCTCTACACACCCACCAATATCGCCGAGCCCGGCCCCGCGGCCCGGGCCCAGCAGAGCGAGAATGCGCGCAACCGGATACTGCTGGACGACGGCTCCACGGTGCAGAACCCGGAGAGGATCCCCTATCCCGCCCCGGGGCTGGATGCCGGCAACAGCCTGCGCACCGGCGCCGCGGTCGATGGCCTGCGCGGGGTAATCACCTACGGTTTTGGCCGCTACCGCGTGCACCCGGTGGAAGCGCCGGCATTCGACGACACCAATCCGCGCGGCGCGGCGCCGGCGCTGCCGGGGGAGGGCAGTCTGCGGGTCGCCAGCCTGAATGTGCTCAACTACTTCAACGGCGATGGCAACGGCGGCGGCTTCCCCACCGCCCGCGGCGCCGATACGTCGGAGGAGTTCCAGCGCCAGCGCGACAAGGTCATCGCCGCCGTACGCGGTACCGGGGCCGATATCGTCGGCCTGATGGAAATCGAAAACGACGGCTACGGTGCGGACAGCGCGATACAGGACCTGGTGGACGGCCTCAACGCCGCCGGCAGCGGGGTCTATTCCTTCGTGAATCCGGGATTGGCGGAGTTGGGCACCGATCAGGTGGCCGTGGGCATCATCTACCGCAGCGACCGGGTGCAACCACAGGGCGATGCCGCCACCCTCTCCGGCTACCCGTTCGACTACGGCAACCGCCAGCCGTTGCTGCAGTCCTTTACCGAACTGGCCACGGGCGAATCCCTGGCGGTGGTGGTCAATCACCTGCGCTCCAAGGGAAGTTGCCCCGACGACGGCAGTCTCAACGACGACCAGGGGGATGGCCAGGGTTGCTGGAACCAGGTCCGCATCCAGGCCGCCGACGCCCTGGCCGGCTGGGTCGCCGGCGATCCGGCGGGCACCGGTGTGGAGCGAGCGCTGCTGATCGGCGACCTGAACAGCTACGCCCGGGAAAACCCCATCAGCACCCTGAAGGAGGCCGGCTACACCGACCTGCTGGCGCAGTTCGCCGGCGACGATGCCTACTCCTACGTCTACGACGCCCAGGCCGGCTATCTGGATCACGCCCTCGCCAGCGCCGAACTGGCCCCGCTGGTGACCGGTGCTGCCACCTGGTCCATCAACGCCGACGAACCACGGGCGCTGGACTACAACACCGAGTACAAGAGCGAGGCGCAGGTCGACAGCCTCTACAGCGCCGATGCCTATCGCGCGTCCGATCACGATCCGGTGGTGGTGGAACTGGACCTGACCGGCGGCAACGCCGCGCCCGACGCAGCCTTCGACATACAAAAACACGGCTTGCGCATCCGCTTTACCGACACCAGTAGCGATAGCGACGGCAATATCACCGGTTGGCACTGGGATTTCGGTGACGGCGAAACCAGCACGGAGCGAAATCCCCAACACCGCTACAGCCAGCCGGGCAATTACACCGTGACCCTGTCGGTGGAAGATGATGAAGGTGCCATCGCGACGGCGGCGCGCCAGCTCTCGGTGATGGACAATGGTTCCGCACCGCAGGCAAAGTTCAGTGTGCGGAAGTTTTTCGGCTGGGTCCGGGTGCAGCACCGCGGCCGCGGCAATGCGAGTGACCGCTGGAGCTACCAGTGGGATTTCGGTGACGGCACCACTGGGAATCACCGCGTGGCCTGGCATCGCTACGACGAGCGCGGACGGTACCAGATCACCCTGCGCGTCAGCGATACCGGCGGGCGTGAAGCCAGCTCGAGCAGGCGTGTCAATGTCGGTGGTTTCTGGTTCTGGCCTTTCCGGCGTTAAAGAACCACTACCTTCCCTTACAAAGCGGGCCCCTGTCGGGGCCCGTTTTGTTATTGTCCCCACAGGATATGGGCGATTGAAGATATGCCGGTCCGGTAAACCCCTTCGCCATTTGGTCGAACCTGTGACAGATCATTGGATTTGGGCACATTGCAGAGGTGGGCGGCATGGTTGTATCGGGAAAAGGCCCCACCTATTATTGGATGTCCCGAGAGAAAATGGAACAGCTGAAAAATGGAAGGGGTTCAGTATGCCAATCAATCACATACACAATAACAGGGTCAAACTAGGTGCTCTTTCAGGAACCTTCACCGATGTGGATTCAGGGCTGATAGGAATTTCGAGAACCGGTAAAACAAAATTCTGGTCGACAGGGTTTTCCGGTTGTGTCGGGGTCGTTATGTCCGGCAGTGGAAATTGGGGAGTGCTCGCTCACCTGAATCAGGCGATTCAGTTTGGGGAGAGAGATCTGGCATTTGCCCTGTCCACCCTGAAGGACTTCGTCTCCCAAAAGGTATTCGCGGAAACCACGGATGTGCTCATTTACTACGGTGATGAAAACACTGAACAAAAGTTGACTGAATCAGAAATCCGGAAGTTGATGGGCTGTGAGCGAGTTATCGACTTACGTAAAACCGGGGAATCCTATAGCTTCGGCTGTGACTTCGTCTATGACCCTGGCGAGAAAGCTGTCTATACCGTCAGTTCCGGGACTGCGCTCGAAGCTTCCAAGTTGTTGGACAACGAACCCCTGAAGCCCATCAAGAATGCATTTACTTACGAGGAAGGTGCCAGAAAGAAATTGGACCCTGGTTTGGGCCACAAGGGGTGGTTCTTTGTTGACTGAGCCATACAGAGCGGCACAGGATACAATCCTTCCCGTTTCTGTACGAAAAGCCTGAAATACCTGTCGTTTTCCCGATTGCCGGACTTTATGAAGTTGCCCGGAAGAGTGGTGACAAGCAGGGAATAGAGCGAATCGCTATGGTCCCGTCACCCGACGGTCATCTGGTTATTAATACGTGCATAAGTAGCCCGACATGAAATTTCAGACACGCTATGAATGCATCCGTGTACGCTCGTAATCGGCATCCATGCCTCATACGGTCCGAAATTCCATGTCGGGCTACTTATACACTCCTTAGTAACCACGGGCGGTAATGGAAATCAGTTCGGATAGAGATTCAATCTGCCCACTGATTTCTTCGCCCATACTGCGGCTCCCCAAGGCGCCACAGGACCACTGCACCGCATACCAGAGTAGCGACAGGTAGCCGTAGATGATCCGCCAGTGATCGAGGCGTTGCCGGTCAATGTCCGAAACCGGGTGCCGGAGGTATTCCGCCAGCAGCTTTTCCCGCTGGTCCCCGTCCAGGCCCTGTCCTTCGCAGATAACCGCCAGGTCGTAAAATGGATCGCCAGTGGCGGCGTATTCCCAGTCGATCGCATAAAGTGTTCCATCGGCGCCGGTGATCAGGTTGTCCGCCAGCAGGTCGTTGTGGCAGAGCACCTTGCCGTTGCCCGACTCGCCGGCTGCGACGACATGCCGCTGTACCGGCTGATGCAGGGATTGCAACGACCGCAACGGCGATTGTCCCGTATCGATCGAGCGCCGGTAATGGTCGATCTTGTCGCCGATATCCAGTTCGGCATCAATGGCCGGCAGCCTGTGAATACCGCGCAACAGGGCGGCGAGTTGTGCAAATGCGCCGGCGTTGTCCGGGCTCCAGCGATCGCCGGGAACATAGCGGGTTACCAGATAACGGTGCTCGGGGTCGCAGTACACCAGCGGCGCGCATAGCCCGGCACTGTCCGCCAGGTGCAGCGCCCGGGCCTCGGTGTCCCGGTTCAGGTCCAGTGCATCGCTGATGACGGAATTCCTGCGCAGCACCAGTTGCTGTTCTCCGGCGGCCAGCAGGAAGCTGCGGTTGGTCAGCCCGTTCGCCAGTGTGCGGATCAACGTGGGTCTGGTGCGGCTCCAGCGCGGCCAGTCGTCCGGAATGATATCCGCGGCGGCGACCGTCATGGTGCAACGCCGCTTTCCGCCATCAATGGTGGATTGCTCTCGCGGGCCTGCTGCCTGTACAGGGCCAGCCAATTGAAAAATCCGATGATGACGATGATCACGTACAGTACGAACAGTACCGCGGTCAGGTACAGTTCCCGGTCTATATACAGGTAGATGGCTGCACCGTCGACGACCACCCAGTAGAGCCAGTTCTCCAGTACCTTGCGTGTCACCATGTAAGTGGTGACCACCGCGCCCCAGGTGGTAAAGGAATCGAGGTAGGGCATTGCAGCGTCGGTATATCGCTGCAACCCGTAGCCGCATACCAGGGTCAACAGGGCCACGGTGGCAATGGCCGCGAGGTGGACTGTCGGTGACCAGCGGTGAATATGCAGCGACTGTTGGCCGCCGTTTCTGTTTTTCCACTGCCGCCATCCGTAAACCGCAATCAGCAGATAAAATACCTGCAGGGCGGACTCCATCAACAGGCTGACATCCCAGAACAGCACCAGGTAGATCGCCGTGCTGGAAAAAGCGGCATACCAGCAGAGAATTTTCTCCCGCATTGCCAGCAGCAGGTACGCCAGCGCCAGCACTACGGCAGCCAGCTCCCACAGGGACATGGCCGCAAATGAGGTGGCGATGGCATCGCGGACTTCCGGGCTAATCATTGGCGCTATCCGGGCTCAGGTCGCCCTCGATAAATTTGCAGACGAAAATGGCGCGGCCGAATCGCTCGTAGGACGCGCGCATTTCTGCTTTCAATGTGTCCATCAGCAGGTCGTAGTCGCCGAATACCCGGGTGCTCATGGTATTGGTGATGACCTGTAGCGCCGGGTGCCTGTCCAGGCGCTCGATAAAATCCCGGATTGCGGGGATGTACTCGTCTTTCAACGGGTACATGCTGATTTCTACGGATAGTTTCATGGTGCTGATCCAGTCTGGTTTTGTCTGAAAGCCGGCTGATGGGCACGTCGCTGCGCTCCTTTGCCCATCCTACGGAAGCGGACAGTGCCCGGAGCCCCCGACCTGAACCCCGAAACTTGAGTTAAAAGGTATAGCTGCCGGATATCCCCGCAATGCGCGGCTCGCCCAACTGGTAGTAGGCCTCCGGCGCGTAACCGTTGGCCGGATTGTTGCCGAACTGGTTGCTGAAGTAGAAACCGCGGGTGTAATAGACCTCGTCGGTCAGGTTACGGCCCCACAGCGACAGGTCCCAGTTGTCGCCGCTGTAGGTCAGGCGCGCGTTGAGCAGTTCGTAGGCGGTGGACTTCTCGTTGTGGCTGTTGGAAAAATAGAAGTCGTCCTTGCCTTCCACCTCCAGCCGCAGGGCCAGGTTCGCCGCCAGTGCGTACTCGGCACCGGTAAAGAACTGGTAGTTGGGCGCATGGGCCAGGTCGCGCCCATCCAGGTCCAGCGGCGATACGGCGCCGGTGTAATCGTTGCGCGCATCCACATGGGAGGAACTGGCAAAGTCCTGGAACTCCGCATTCAACCAGCCCGCCGCGGCGAACAGGCGCAGCTTTTCAGTGGCCAGGTAGTTGGCCTCGGCTTCCACACCGGTGGTCTGTCCGCCGGCGGCGTTGGCGAGGAAGTCATCGAAGGAGAAGTCGTCGGGATTGAAGATCGACTGCTTGGCCTGGACGTCGCTGCGGTCCTGGTAAAAGGCGGCCACCTGCGCCTGCAGGCGGTTGTCCAGCCAGGCGCCCTTGAGGCCCAGCTCGTAGTTGAGCATCTGCTCGGTGTCGAACTCGAAGACGTCGCTGCCGATCTGCGGGTTGCCGGCGGAAGCGGAGATGATGCGGCCGTTGACGCCGCCGGCCTTGTAACCCCGGGAGAGAGTGGCGTAAACCAGCGTATTCTCAGAGCGGTTGTATTCCAGGGTGATGTTGCCGCCCCAGAGGTTTTCATCGGTCTTTCTGGCCACCGACAGGGAATCGGCGTAATCCGCCTCGCGCTGTTCCAGCCGCAGGCCGGTCACCAGGTTGAAACGGTCGCCGAGGGCCGCGGTCAACTGGCCGTAGAGCGCGGCGTTGTCGGTATCGAACTGGCTGCGGAAACTGGCATTGCGCACCAGTGACTCTTCTTCCCGGCGCAGATAGACACCGGCAACCCAGCCGGTGCTGTCGCGAAACAGGCGGGACTCTTCGGTGGAAACGAAGCGGATATCGGCACTCAGGTTGTCCCTGTCGCGCCGGTAGTTGTCGGTGGAGCTGTACTCGTCCGGGTGGAAGCCCACGTAGGTCCAGTCTTCGTCGTAGCCGTATTCGGTGTCCGAATCGGCCGCACTGAAAACCGATTCGAGGGTAAACAGGTCGCTGCCGGTCCAGCGGCTGCTGAGGGCGCCGGCGAGGGTTTTCTGGGTATCCCGGCCCGGCTGGTCGGAGAGGGTGTGGCGGGAGTTGTCCAGCGAGAAGGCGTCGTAGCCATTGTCCATATCGAAATGCAGCAGGGTAAAATCCAGTTGCAGGTCGTCGCTCGCCCGGTAGCGCAGCTTCCCGCGCAGTGTGGATTCGTCGATATTCTGGGTGTCGTCGCGGCCCAGGTAGCGGTTCTCGACATAGCCGTCGGACTGCCGGTTCTGCGCGGCGATCCGGTAGCCCAGTCTGTCGGTCAGCGGGCCGCTGGTGACGGCGGAAAGCGCATGGCTGCCGTACTGGGCGGCTTCCGCGGACACTTTCGCCACGGGTTCGGCCGAGGGGGCATTGCTGGTCATGGTGATCAGGCCGGCCAGGGCGTTGGCGCCGTAGACAGTGCCCTGCGGCCCGCGCAGGATTTCCACCCGATCCATGTCCAGTGTGTCGGCCGCCAGGCCCAGGCCGGTAAAGTCGATGCCGTCGATGATCAGGCCCACGGACGGATTCACCGGATCGATAAACTGGCTGCGCTCGCCGATCCCGCGGATCTGCACAAAGCGGCCGCGGGAGGCACCGGTGGAAAAGTTCACGTTGGGGGCCAGGTTGAGCAGTTGCTCCAGGTGGCCGGCACCGCGGGCCCGCATTGCCTTTTCGTCGAAGACGCTGATACTGGTGGGTGTTTCCAGTTGCACGCTGTCGCGAAACTGGCTGGTGACAACGACTTCTTCGAGCCCTGCGGACTGGGGGCCTGTCGCGGCGATCGCCGACCCGGTGGCGACGCAGCCCGCGAGGCCGATCCAGCGGTGGAGGGGGTTTGTTCTGGTTGCTTGATTCATGGCTCTCTCTCGGGGACGTGGAGTGAAAGAGACCCGGTGTGCGACGCGAAGAGGAGGGAATGGGTACCTATTCCTACGCCGGTATTAACCGGATCAGGTTCAAGGGTTCGCCGGGTGGAATCCTGCGAATCCACCGGCATCTCAGGCCGAAGCCACCCCTCAGGTTTTGCGGGCGCGATGTTAGCAGATTTTGGGGCTGGGGCGGAAAACGGCA
Source organism: Microbulbifer halophilus (assembly GCF_026183675.1). GTDB lineage: Bacteria > Pseudomonadota > Gammaproteobacteria > Pseudomonadales > Cellvibrionaceae > Microbulbifer > Microbulbifer halophilus. Next base: position 23,053 of record NZ_JAPIVK010000016.1, on the reverse strand, counting down.
TCGCCGGGCCGATGGCGATAGGCCGGCATTTTGCAGGATTCGGCTACCGCCGGGTGGGCGGCTGCGCTAACCTGCGCTCCGTTGTTTCCCCGATTGCGTACCGCCCCCGGGGCCGCGCTTTCCCGCGATAAGGAGTTGTTATGCGCACCTATTCCCTGCTCGATCTCTCCCCGATTACCGACGACGGCGACGCCCGGCGGGCGCTGTTGAATTCGCGGGATCTGGCGCAGAATGCGGAGGCCTGGGGCTACAAGCGCTTCTGGATGGCCGAGCACCACAATATGGCGGGCGTGGCCAGTGCGGCCACGGCGGTGGCGCTGGGGTTTATCGCCTCTGGGACGGAGCACATCCGCGTCGCCGCCGGCGGTGTCATGTTGCCCAATCACGCGCCGCTGGTGATTGCCGAGCAGTTCGGCACCCTGGCGTCGCTGTATCCCGACCGGGTGGACCTGGGCTTGGGGCGGGCGCCGGGCACCGACGGTTCCACCATGATGGCGCTGCGCCGCGATCCGCGCCACGCCGCCGACCAGTTCCCGGAGGATGTGCGGGAGCTGCTGCACTATTTTGAGCCGCAGAAGCCCGGTCAGCGCGTAATGGCCGTGCCGGGTGTGGGGCTGGAGGTGCCCATCTGGCTGTTGGGGTCGAGCCTCTACAGCGCCCAGCTGGCCGCGGCGCTGGGGCTGCCGTTCGCGTTTGCCTCGCACTTCGCGCCACAGATGCTGGGCCAGGCCCTGCGCCTCTACCGCGAAAACTTCGAGCCGTCCGCCTATCTCGAGCGACCCTACGCCGCAGCGGGTATCAACGTGTTCGCTGCGGACAGCGACGAGCGGGGGCGCTACCTGATGACTTCACTGGAGCAGCAGTTTATCGCCCTGCGCCGGGGCCGGCCCGGGCCGCTGCAGCCGCCGGTGGAGGATATGGATACCGTCGCCTCGCTGTCGGAGCGCCAGCAGGTACAGCAGGCGCTGGCGGAAACCGCGGTGGGGTCCCGGGACACGGTGGCGGCCTGGATAGATCGCTTCCTGGAGCGGAATCCGGTGGACGAGCTGATCGTCACCGGGCCCATCCACGACCACGCCGCGCGCCTCGAGTCTTTCCACATTGCCGCCGATATCCTGCGCGAGCGGGCCGATGGCTGATGGGGCCGGATTCCCGGTGCTCGACTGGTAACCGGGTATTCAAAATTGGTCATCCATTGGCGGGGACCGGATCGATCATCATTGCCAGTGGCTGGATCGAAACTTGTGCAAAGTACGATCAATAGGGTGGTTTTTGTCGGCTTGTGCGGTAGGTAGAGCGGTTTTCCTGCCTGACCAATTTTAATTTTTTGCCAGATCTCTATAATCGCCCACCGGGTTGCGCCGTCGGCGGGCACCTCCAACTCCGAACCCCGGGGAAGAAGAGAACGGATACAAAGGAGATCGAGCGAATGAAAATTGCATTGATGAACGAATTCAGCCAGGCATCCAAGAACGCCATTGCGCTGAAAGAGCTGGAGGATGTCGCGGGTGAGCTCGGCCATACCGTTTACAACACCGGTATGTGCGATGACAACGACCACTACCTGACCTATATCCACCTGGGTATCATGGGCAGCCTGCTACTGAACTCGAAAGCGGTGGATTTTGTCGTCAGCGGCTGCGGCACCGGGCAGGGCGCGCTGATGTCGCTGAATGCCTACCCGGGTGTCAACTGCGGCTACTGCATCGACCCGGCGGATGCCTTCCTGTTTGCACAGATCAACAACGGCAACGCGCTGTCGATCCCGTTTGCCAAAGGCTTCGGTTGGGGCGCGGAGCTGAATATCCGCTACATCTTCGAAAAGGCCTTCACCGGCACCAGGGGCCAGGGCTATCCGCCGGAGCGCAAGGAGTCCCAGGTGCGCAACGCCGGCATTCTCGACCATATCAAGGAAGCCACCTGCAAAAACTATCTCGACGGGCTCAAGGCCATCGATCCGGAGCTGGTCAAAGTTGCGGTGACTGGTGAGCGTTTCCAGGCGTGTTTCTTTGAAAACTGCCGGGATCAGGAGTTGGCGGACTTTGTGCGTGGAGTACTGGATTCCTGAATCCGGCCAGGATCAATCGCAGGGTGCGCGCGGCGCACCCTAATCTCCATATCGATAGTAAATGCATGAAAAAATCCGCCCCAAGTTGAGGCGGGGTTCTTTGATCAGTGGTTCGCCGCTTGTCGTTAAACGTCGAAACCCTCCTTCAGTTTCTTCTCCACCAACACCTTCTTCAGCTTCGCATACTGTGGCACACCGTTATGATAGGGCGGGTAGTCCTCGCCCTGGATCAGCGGCAGCAGGTAGTCGCGCCCGGCCGCAGTGATGCCGAAACCGTCCTCGCTGATAAATTCTTTCGGCATCATCTTCTCGACGTTGGCGATCTCGTTCAGCGGCGCCTCGCCCACGGACCAGTCGTAATCCGGGCCGGGCGCGCGCTCGATGGTCGGCATGATGGCGTTCTTGCCGGCCGCCGCCATCTCCACCGCGGCGCGGCCCACGGCGTAGGCCTGCTCCACGTCGGTGGCGGAGGCGATATGGCGTGCGGCGCGCTGCAGGTAGTCCGCCAGGGCCCAGTGGTATTTCAGGCCCAGTTCGCTTTTCACCATATTGGCGAGGGTGGGGGCCACACCGCCGAGCTGCTTGTGGCCGAAGGCATCGACGCTGCCGGCGTCGGCTAGGAAGGTGCCGTCTTCATACTGGGCGCCCTCGGAGGCGACGATCACGCAGTAGCCTTTCTCCTCCACGGTTTTCTGCACCCGGGCGAGGAACTTCTCCTTGTCGAAGGCCACTTCCGGGAAGAGGATGACATGCGGTGCGTCGCCCTCGGTTTCCTGGGCCAGGGCACCGGCGGCGGCGATCCAGCCGGCGTGGCGGCCCATCACTTCGAGGATAAAAACCTTGGTGGAGGTGTCGCACATAGAGGCCACGTCCAGCGCCGCCTCTTTGGTGGAGACGGCCACGTATTTGGCCACCGAGCCGAATCCCGGGCAGTTGTCGGTAATGGGCAGGTCGTTGTCGACGGTCTTGGGGATGTGGATGGCCCGGATCGGGTAGCCCATCTTTTCGGAAAGCTGGGAGACCTTGAGGCAAGTGTCGGCGGAATCGCCACCGCCGTTATAGAAGAAGTAGCCGATATCGTGGGCCTTGAACACCTCGATCAGGCGTTCGTACTCGGCGCGGTTCTGCTCCAGGCTCTTGAGCTTGTAGCGGCAGGAGCCGAAGGCGCCGGAGGGGGTGTGGCGCAGTGCGGCGATGCTGTCCACACTCTCCTGGCTGACGTCGATCAGTTCCTCGCGCAGCGCGCCGACGATGCCGTTCAGTCCCGCGTAGACCCGGTCGATTCTGTCGTCATGCTCCCGCGCGGCTTCGATTACACCGCAGGCGGAGGCGTTGATCACGGCGGTTACACCGCCGGATTGGGCGTAGAAGGCATTCTTCTTCGGCATGGTCATCCTGTTTCGTCATCTGCTAGCTGAGTGCGCATGCGGGTGTTTCACCCTGCAAATAAGGGCGCCCCGGCGGCCGGCGTGCCGGAGGGCTCGCAGGCTGTCGGGGCGCTGGTGGTGCCGATGGCCCTTTTCGGGCTCTAGTCCCCCGCGGGGGCGGAGGCCGGCAAATTTTGGGGGCGGAGTCTAATGGAACGGCGCTGCAAATGCACCGGAAATGGGGGATTTGGCAATTCCCCGCCACAATGGGCGTGATAAGCTTGCGCCGCAATCTGCAGGAGTACAAATTTTCGCCATGCATATTCATATTCTAGGTATCTGCGGCACCTTTATGGGGAGCCTGGCCCAGTTGGCCGTGGCCGAGGGGCACCGGGTCACCGGCAGTGACGCCAATGTCTATCCGCCCATGAGCACCCAGTTGCAGCAGGCCGGTATCCAGCTCACCGAGGGCTACGATCCGGCCCAGCTGGAGCCGGCGCCGGACCTGGTCATCATCGGCAATGCCCTGTCCCGCGGCAATCCGGCGGTGGAGGCGGTGCTGGAGCAGGGCCTGCCCTATACCTCCGGCGCCCAGTGGCTCTGCGACCACTTCCTGGGCAACCGCTGGGTGCTGGCGGTGTCCGGTACCCACGGCAAGACCACCACCTCGGCGATGCTGGCGTGGATTCTGGAAAAGGCGGATATGCATCCCGGCTTCCTGATCGGCGGTGTGCCCGGCAACTTCGGCGTGTCCGCACGCCTGGGGGAGACGCCGTTTTTCGTGGTGGAGGCGGACGAGTACGACACCGCCTTCTTCGACAAGCGCTCCAAGTTCGTCCACTACCGACCGCGCACCCTGGTGATCAACAACCTGGAATTCGACCACGCGGACATCTTCGACGATCTGGGGGACATCCAGCGCCAGTTCCACCACCTGGTACGCACCGTGCCCGGCAATGGCCTGATCGTGTCCGCGGCCGACGAGCCGGTGGAGGCGGTGCTGGAGCGGGGTTGCTGGAGCGAGGTACAGCGCTTTTCCATCGACGGCGACGACAGCGTGCGCCTGGGCGACTGGCGCGCGGTGGATATCGCTGCGGACGGCGGCAGTTTTGCGGTGAACTTCCGCGATGCCGAGGTAGCCCGGGTGGAGTGGGACCTGACCGGCATGCACAATGTGCGCAATGGTCTCGCCGCCATGGCAGCCGCGCGCCACGTGGGTGTGTCGCCCGATCTCTCCGCCCGTTCGCTGGGCAGTTTCGAGGGGGTCAAGCGCCGCATGGAGTGCCTGGGCGAGGTGGCCGGTATCAGCGTCTACGACGACTTCGCCCATCACCCGACCGCGATCGAGTCCACCCTGAACGGCCTGCGCGCCAAAGTGGGGGACGGCAAAATCATCGCCCTGATCGAACCGCGCTCCAACACCATGCGGATGGGCTGTCACCAGCACCGGCTGGCCCAGGCCTGCACCGGCGCGGATATGGTGCTCTGGTACCAGCCGGAGGGGATGGACTGGTCCCTGGGTGAAGTGGTTCACCACTCCACTGTGCCGGCAAAGATTTTCGACAATATCGCCGCCGGTGTAGAATCCGCGATCAATCTGGCCGAGACCGGAACGCACATAGTGGTCATGAGCAACGGCGGCTTCGGCGGCATCCACCAGCGCTTGCTGGGGGCGCTGGAACAGAAACACGGCCGCGCCTGAGGCAAGGGGGCTTCATTTTGGATCAAACCGCGTTCAGCAAAACCGTCACCCTCGCCATTACCGGCGCCTCCGGTGCCCAGTATGGCCTGCGCCTGCTGCAGTGCCTGCTGGCCGCGGACGTGCGAGTGTGGCTGTTGATGTCCGATGCAGCCCGGGTGGTGATCGGGACCGAGACCGACTGCCAACTGCCGGAGGGCGACAATGCCGAGGTGGAGGCCTTCCTGCGCGACCGCTTCGGCGCGCGCGAGGGCCAGTTGAAGCTGTTTGCCAAGACCGACTGGTTCTCGCCGGTGGCCTCCGGCACCGGCGCGCCCGCCAGCATGGTGATCTGCCCGGCCAGCGGCGGCACCCTGTCGGCGATCAGTTGCGGGGCCTCCAATAACCTGATCGAGCGGGCCGCGGATGTGGCCCTGAAGGAGCGTCGCCAACTGGTGCTGGTGCCGCGCGAGGCGCCCTATTCGGAGATTCATCTGGAGAATATGCTCAAGCTGACCCGCATGGGCGCGACCGTGCTGCCGGCCAGCCCCGGTTTCTACCAGCGCCCGCAGAGCCTGGAGGACCTGGTGGATTTTATCGTCGCGCGGCTGCTGGACCAACTGGGTGTGGAACAGGAACTGCTGCCCCGTTGGGGCGAATAGACCCCGATGTATCGGGAGAAAGGGAGGGGGATGTCGGTGAAACCGAGTGTGACCATTCACTACTGCGTCCAGTGCAACTGGATGCTGCGCGCCACCTGGATGGCCCAGGAGCTGCTCTACACCTTTGCCGGGGATCTCGAGCAGGTGGCGCTGCGGCCCGGCAGCGGCGGCGTGTTCGAGATACGCGCCGGCGATGCGCTGCTGTGGGAGCGCAAGCGCGACGGCGGCTTCCCGGGCCCGAAGGAGCTCAAGCAACGGGTGCGCGACCTGTTGTTCCCGGAGCGGGATCTGGGACATATCGACAAGCCCTGAACAGGAATCGGTAGAGCTACCGCTATCAATACCTTATTAGTCGACATTTTATCGAGCCGTCATACCGGCTTAACGAGTCGTCATACCGGCGAAGGCCGGTATCCAGATTGGTGGCACTGGATTCCGGCCTTCGCCGGTATGACGAAAGAATACCAGTAGGGGCGGAGCATTCCGGCCTTTCCCAGTTAAGCGAAAACCTATGCTGTCAGCTTTCAAGACCTGCTACGAAAACCTCGTCACCCGGCGCCCGAAACTGGTGCTGCTGTTTGTGGCCCTGATTACCCTGGGTGCGGCACTGGGGCTGCCGCGCTTCAAACTGGATGCGTCGGCGGACTCCCTGACCCTGGAGGCCGACGAGGCGCTCGACTACTACCGCGAAATCGCCGAGCGCTACGCCAGCGGGGATTTTCTCGTGGTGACCTACCGCTATAAGGATGGCGACCTGTTCAGCGACCAGTCGCTGGCCACCCTGCGCGAGCTGCGCGACGAACTGGCGCAGGTGGACGGTGTCAGCAGTGTGCAGTCGATCCTCGACGTGCCGCTGCTGTACAGCCCCAAGCTCGCCATCAGCGATGTGGCCGATGGTATCCGCACCCTGTCCACGCCGGGCACCGACAAAAAACTGGCGCGGCAGGAGTTCCTCTCCAGCCCCATCTACCGCGATCTGATCCTGAGCCCGGACGGCCAGACCACCGCTGTGCTGGTCAATCTGGAGCTGGACAGCCGCGGTATCGAGCTGGTGCGCGAGCGCGATGCCCTGCGGCGCAAACGCAGTGAAGAGGGCCTGTCCGCCGGGGAGGCCGCGCGCCTGGAGGAAGTGGGTCGGACCTATCTGCAGCACCGCACGTCCCGGGAGCAGGCGTCGCGGGCGCGGGTCGAGACAGTGCGCGGCATTATCGATGGCTACCGCGATGAGGCCGAACTGTTCCTCGGTGGTGTGTCCATGATCACCGCGGATATGGTTTCGTTCATCAAGAGCGACCTGGTGGTGTTCGGCACGGGTATCCTGATCTTTATCGTCGCGACCCTGCTGATCATCTTCCGCCAGCTGCGCTGGGTGCTGCTGCCGCTGTCCACCTGTGTGATTGCCGCGGTGACCATGCTGGGGCTGCTGAGCTGGCTCGACTGGCGCCTGACGGTGATCTCCGCCAACTTCGTGGCGCTGCTGCTGATCATCACCCTGGCGATCACCATCCACCTGGCGGTGCGCTACCGCGAGCTCGCCGCCCGCAACCCGGAGTGGACGCGCGAGGAGCTGGCGCTGGCGGTGGTGCGCTTTATGGCCAGGCCCTGCCTGTACACGGCGCTGACCACCATCGTCGCCTTCGTATCGCTGGTGGCCAGCGGTATCCGCCCGGTGATCGATTTCGGCTGGATGATGACCATCGGGGTCACCCTGGCGCTGGCCCTGTCCTTCCTGATCATTCCGTCCGCGCTGATGCTGTTGTCGAAGCGCACCGACGGCAGCGGTGAGGATAGCGCCGGCGGCAAGGAGAGCGACAGCGCCTTTACGCTGCTCTTCTCCCGCTTCGCCGAGCGGCGCCGCGCTGTGGTGCTCGGTGTATCGCTGCTGGCGGCGGTGGCCAGCGCCGTGGGGATTTCCCAGCTCAAGGTGGAAAACCGTTTTATCGACTACTTCGACGACTCCACCGAGATCTACCAGGGTATGCTGGTAATCGACCGCCGCCTGGGCGGCACCGTGACGCTGGATATCATTCTCGACCAGCCGGAGCGGGAGGAGTCGGCGTTCGCGGGCGAGGAGGATCCCTTCGCGGCGGATGCCGGCGCAGAAGAGGATCCGTTTGCCACGGGCGACCCCTTCGCCGCCGGCGAGGATCCCTTCGGCGGCGGGGGCGAAGCGGTGGAAGACAGCTACTGGTTCACCGTCGCCGGCCTGTCCAAGATCGAGCAGCTGCACGACTTTCTCGAGCAGCAGCCGGAAATCGGCAAGGTGCAATCCCTGGCGACCCTCTACAAGGTGGCGCGGGACCTGAACGACGGCCCGCTGAACGACTTCGAGCTGGCGGTGGCACGCACCAGTCTCCCGGAACAGATCAACGATGTGCTGGTGGATCCCTATCTGTCCATCGAGCACAACCAGGCGCGCATCACCCTGCGGGCCATGGAAACGGACCCGAACCTGCACCGCGAAGAGCTGATCAACCGCATCTACCGTTACGCCGAAGACGAAATGGGCGTGGCACCCGAGAATATCCACCAGACGGGCCTGCTAGTGCTCTACAACAATATGCTGCAGAGCCTGTTCAAGTCCCAGATCCTGACCCTGGGGGCGGTGTTCGTGGGTATCCTGCTGATGTTCCTGGTGCTGTTCCGCTCCCTGTGGCTGGCGGTGATCGCCCTGGTGCCGAATATGCTCGCCGCCTGCGTGGTGCTCGGGGGGATGGGCCTGGCCGGTATTCCGCTGGACATGATGACCATCACCATCGCCGCGATCACCGTCGGGATCGGCGTGGACCACGCCATCCACTACCTGTACCGCTTTCGCGCCGAGTTCGCGAAGGACGGCGACTATGTGGCCACCATGCACCGCAGCCACGCCACCATCGGGCGGGCCATGTTCTACACGGCCATTACCATCATCGCCGGCTTCTCGATCCTGGCGCTGTCCAAGTTCGTGCCATCCATCTACTTCGGGCTGCTGACCGCGCTGGCCATGACCGCGGCGCTGCTGGGCTCGCTGACACTGCTGCCGCTGTTGCTGTTGCTGATCAAGCCGCTGCCCGCGCCGGAGGGGCCGGGAAAGCCGCAGGAGACTGAGGAGAGGGCCGCCGAAGCGGTCTCCTGACGGCTGGATTTTTCAAAGGCTGAAGCAAAAAAGCCGGACGCGATTTCGCGCCCGGCTTTTTTATTGCTGCTTGTTCATCGGCGATGGTCAATCGCTGCGGTCGGTGACCTCCAGCAGGTGGTAGCCGAACTGGGTCTTGATCGGCCCCTGTACCTTGTTCAACTCGCCGGAAAATACCGCCTCGTCGAACTCGGGCACCATCTGGCCCTGGCTGAATTCCCCCAGGCTGCCGCCGGAGCGGCCCGATGGGCACAGGGAGTGTTCCTCGGCCAGGATGCCGAAATCGGCGCCGTCGTCGAGTTGCTTTTTCAGGTCGTTACATTTTTCTTCGCTGTCCACCAGGATATGGCGGGCTGTGGCTTTGGGCATAGGGGTTCTCCTTGGGACTGTTTGTGCAGAGCTTAGCAGTATTCTGCCGCCGGCTGGGCATCCAGTAGTGGGCCGTGTGGTTAATTTTCATTAGTAATAATCGGCCAAACGCGTTGAGATCATCATCAATGCAGTCAGTCGAGCCAACACAGTTAACAATGCGAATTAACCAGTCAGCACACTAGTCGTCCAGCCCGGCGAAGGTATTGCACTGGTTGACGTCGCCGCTCTCGAAGCCGCGGCCGAACCAGTGACTGCGCTGCCTGGCGCTGCCGTGGGTAAAGGCGTCCGGGGACACGGTGCGGCCGGAGCGCTGTTGCAGCCGGTCGTCGCCCACCGCCGCCGCGGCCGCCAGCCCCTCTTCCAGGTCGCCGGGTTCCAGCAGCTGCCGGTCGCGGTGGGCGTAGAAGGCCCAGACGCCGGCGAAGCAGTCCGCCTGCAGCTCCAGCATCACCGACAGCCGGTTGGCGGTGACCTTGTCCGACTGCGCGCGCGCCTGCTGCACCTTCTCCGATACGCCCATCAGGTTCTGCACATGGTGGCCCACTTCGTGTGCGATCACATAGGCGAAAGCGAAATCGCCGGGGGCCCCCAACTGTTGGAGATCGTTGAGAAAGCGCAGGTCCAGGTAGACCCTGCTGTCCATCGGGCAGTAGAAAGGGCCCACGGCGGCGCTGTTCATACCGCAGGCGGAGCGCACCATCTCTTCGTAGAGCACCAGCTTGGGCGGCGTATACTGTGAGCCGGCGGCCCGGAACAGCTCGCTCCAGGTATCCTCGGTATCCGCCAGTACCACCGACACGAACTCCGCCACTTCGTCGCCTGGCGCGCCGGGCTGCCCGGAATCCACCGAAGCCGGCTGCGGCGGGCCGTCCTGGAACAGTTGATTGCCGTCGAAGAAAAAGTAAAAGACGGCGAGGGCGGCCAGGATCAGCCAGCCCTTCTTGCTGCGCAACAGCAGGGGCGCCAGCGCCAGCAGGTTGCCCAGGCCGCCGCCCATGCCCGATGAATCGCCGCGGCGATCCTCCACGTTGCTACTTCTGCGACCCTTGCGCCAGCGCATTGGTTTTTCCCACCACAACGATTGCTTAAGGTTTCCGGTTTCAGTTCTGGGAGCCGGGGCGGGGTGAGCCTTTTCGGACTGTCTGCGAGAGGGACCTCGCAGACAAGTCTACAGGGACGTATACACGACGTGTCCCGGAAAGGCTCACCCCGCCCCGGCTTGTTCCATCGGCAGGCACCTCCGCTCCGGAACCCGACTGACTTAAAGCTTAGTCCAGTGGGCACGGAATTCTTTGTGCGATCCGGTGGGAGCAGATGTTATCTTTGTGAATTATCGGTCCCGCAAGATGAGAAGAGGGCGCTTTGCCAGAAATCCCCCTGTTTCCACTGAGTGTGGCGCTGTATCCCGGCGTGACGCTGCCGCTGCGCATTTTCGAACAGCGCTACCTGCGCCTGGTGAGCGAATCGCTGAAGGCGGATACCGGCTTCGGCGTGGCGCTGATCCGCGAGGGCGGCGAGGTGGGGCGCGCTTCCGTGTGGCCACTGGGGCTGCATGTGAATATCGTCGACTGGAGCCAGGGCGAGGAGGGGCTGCTGCACGTGCAGGTCGAAGGGGATCGCCGTTTCCGCATCACCGGCACCAGCCGCGCCGACGACGGCCTGCTGCTCGGCGACGTGGAGTGGCTGCCGGAGCCGGATCCACAGCCGGTGCCGGAGGAGTGCGACGGCCTGCTGGCGGTGCTGGACGAGCTCAAGGAGCACGCCTCCGGGCTACCGCTCAGATTCGCGCCGGTGGATTCCGCCGATGCGCTGTCCTGGCAGTTGGCGCAGCTGCTGCCGCTGGAAGACAAGGCGCGCGTGGAGCTGCTGGCCATCGACGACCCGCTGGTGCGGTTGGCGGATATCGCCTCCAGCCTGGATGAATGGTCGAAAGCGTAGTTCCCCGGTTTTTTCGTTCCCTCCGACGGCGGCCACCATAAAAGATCCCGCTGGGTTATACTGCGCGGCCCTGTCGAATGCAGCCATGGAGAGCCACAGTGAACAGTTCCGTCGTTGATTCCGCCGATCGGCAATCCACCCGCGCCCGGCTGGAAGCCATGGGCCGGGCCGCGCGCGCGGCCGCCCGCGCTGTTGCGCGCGCCGATACCGGCACCAAGAACCGCGCCCTCAGGGCCATTGCCGCGCACCTGGATGCGCAGCGCGCGCAGATCGCGGAGGCCAATGGCAGGGACATGCAGGCCGGGCGCGATAACGGCCTGGACGCGGCGCTGCTGGACCGGCTGGAGCTGACCGACGCGCGCATCGACGGCATGATCGATGGGCTGGCGCAGATCGCCGAACTGCCGGACCCGGTGGGCGAGATCGAGGATCTCAAATACCGCCCCAGCGGTATCCAGGTGGGCAAGATGCGCGTGCCGCTTGGCGTGGTGGGCATCATCTACGAATCCCGCCCCAATGTGACCATCGACGCCGCCAGCCTGTGCCTGAAATCCGGCAATGCCACGATTCTGCGCGGCGGCAGCGAGGCCCTGCACTCCAACGGCGCCATCGCCGCCTGTATCGCCGCCGGCCTGAAGGAAGCCGGGCTGCCGGAGGAGGCGGTGCAGGTGGTGGACACCACCGACCGCGAGGCCGTGGCGGCGATGATCGGCATGCCGGAATACGTGGACGTGATCGTGCCCCGCGGCGGCACCGGCCTGATCGAGCGCGTCAGCCGCGACGCGCGCGTGCCGGTGATCAAGCACCTGCACGGGGTCTGCCACGTCTATCTCGACGACCGCGCGGACCGGGACAAGGCGTTCAATATCGCCCTGAATGCCAAGACCCACCGCTACGGCGTCTGCAACGCGATGGAAACCCTGCTGGTGGCGGAAGGCATCGCCGACGAAATCCTGCCGCGCCTGGCCGCGGCCTACCGCGAAAAGGGCGTGGAGTTGCGCGGCTGCGAGCGCACGCAGAAGATTCTCAGCGACTGTGTCGCCGCCGGCGAAGACGACTGGAGCGAGGAATACCTGGCGCCGGTGCTGTCGATTCGCGTGCTGGTGGACCTGGACGCGGCCATGGACCACATCGCCCGCTACGGCTCCGGCCACACCGAATCCGTCGTCACCGAGGACTACACCCGCGCGCGCCGCTTCCTCAGCGAAGTGGACTCCAGCTCGGTCATCGTCAACGCCTCCACCCGCTTCGCCGACGGCGCCGAATACGGCCTGGGGGCGGAGATCGGCATCAGCACCGACAAGATCCACGCCCGCGGCCCGGTGGGCCTCGAGGGGCTGACGTCGCAGAAGTGGATCGTACTCGGCGATGGGCATATCCGTGAGTAATTGGCTGGCTCTGGCCGTAGGGTGGGCAAAGCGCAGCGTGCCCATCAGTGATGGGTACGTCGCTGCGCTCCCTTTGCCCATCCTACGCTCTTGTCCGGCAGTGAATGGACCTGATGGCTAGCAAACGGCGCACCATCGCCCTCTTCGGCGGTACCTTCGACCCGGTGCACTTCGGCCACCTGCGCATGGCGCTGGAACTGCGCCAGGCGCTGGGGTTCGGAGAGATGCGCCTGTTGCCCAGCCACCGGCCGCGCCACCGCGAGAGCCCCGGCGTGTCCGCTGTACACAGGCGAGAGATGCTGTCGCTGGCGCTGCGGGGCTGCGACGAGCTGTCGATGGACGACCGCGAGCTGGTGCGCGGCGGCGATACCTATACCGTGGATACGCTGGAGCAACTGCGCGGCGAACTGGGAGACGGCGTCTCGGTCAGCTTCTGCATGGGGCTGGATTCGCTGCTGACGCTGCCCGCCTGGCACCGCTGGGAGCGGCTGCTGGAGCTGGCGCACCTGGTGGTGGTGGCGCGACCCGGCTGGCGGATGCCGCGGAAGGGCGACGGCGGTGCCGAAGCGGAAGTGGCGGAATTGCTGGCGCGGCGTGCCGGCGAGGTGGAGCATCTGCACAGCGAGCCGGGCGGGCGGCTGGTGGTTCGGGAGCAGACGCTGCTGCCGATATCCGCCACCGATATCCGCAACCTGATCTCTGGCGGACAGTCGCCGCGCTTCCTGCTGCCGGCGGCGGTGCTGCAATATATTGAAGACAATCAACTCTATCGACAGGCCGCCCCGGCGGCCGGTAAATGAAAGGTGTTATGGCAAGTTTCAAAGAAATCGCCGTAGAGGCGCTGGAAGACCTGAAGGGCCAGGATATTGTTGCCCTGGATGTATCGGAACTTTCCGATGTGATGGAGACTCTGGTTATCTGTACCGGTACCTCCAACCGCCAGGTGAAGTCCCTGGCCGACAACGTGGTGGACGAACTCAAGCAGGTCGGCGAGCGACCCATCGGTGTCGAGGGCACCGAGCAGGGTGAGTGGGTGCTGGTGGACTACGGCGATCTGGTGGTACATGTGATGCTGGCGGATGTGCGCAGCTTCTACGACCTGGAAAAACTCTGGTCCATGATGCCGAATACCCGCGAGGATGCGGACGGCAGCGACCCGCACCGGGATTGAGCACTGACTGCCAGTCGCAACCATGAAGATCCGAATTATCGCCGCCGGCGGCAAGATGCCGGGCTGGGTTCAGGAAGGCTACGCCGAATACGCCAGGCGCCTGCCGCGGGAGCTGGCGCTGGAGATGGTGGAGATTCCGCTCGGCAACCGCGGCCGCAAGAATTCGCCGGCGCTGGCGGAGAAGGCCCGCCGGAAAGAGGGCGAGGCGGTGCTCGCGGCCCTGACGCCGCGCGACCATGTGGTCGCGCTGGATGTGCAGGGCAAGCCTTGGAGCACCGGGCAGCTGTCGCAACAGCTGGAGAACTGGCAGATGCAGGGCGACAATGTGGCCCTGCTGATCGGCGGCCCCGATGGCCTGTCGGCGGACTGCCTGGCGCGGGCGAAACAGCGCTGGTCCCTGTCGCCGTTGACCCTGCCGCACCCGCTGGTGCGGGTGCTGCTGGCGGAACAGCTCTACCGGGCCTGGACGCTGCTGGCGGGGCACCCGTACCACAAATGATGAACAGCCTGCGAACCTGGCAATTTCACATCATTCATCGTTCATCATTCATCATTAAATCTGTACACTCAGTAGTCAATTAAATACGCGCCAGTCACCGATCGCCCATGCCCCAGGACCTGCATCTCAAAGACCACCACAACGAACTGCGGCTGTTTCGCAACCGCATGCTGGTGGCGCTGGCCGGGGTGTCGGTGTTGCTGGGGGTGCTGGTGGTGCGCTTCTACAACCTGCAGGTGGTCAACTACGACGACTACCGAACCCAGTCCGACGAGAACCGTATCCAGGTGCGCCCGGTACCGCCCACCCGCGGCCTGATCTACGATCGCAACGGCACCCTGCTGGCGGACAATCGTCCCAGCTACAACCTGTCCCTCGTGCTTGAGCGGGTGCAGGATATGGATGCAACCCTGGAGCTGATCGGCCGGCTGATCCAGCTCGACGACGCAGACGTGAAGAAATTCCGCCAGCGTACGGAGCGCCGGCGCCCCTTCGAGCCGATACCGCTGCGCTTTCGTCTCAATGAAGAAGAGATCGCCCGCATCAGCGTGAACGAATTCCGCCTGCCCGGCGTCTCGGTGGAGGCGGAGCTGGTGCGCTACTATCCGCTGGAAGAATTGTTCGCCCACAGTGTCGGCTATGTGGGCCGTATCAACGACCGCGAACTGGCGCGCTTCACCGACGAGGACGTGCGTCGTTACCGGGGCACCCAGAGTATCGGCAAGGTGGGACTGGAACGTTCCTACGAGGACCCGCTGCTGGGTGAAGTCGGCTACGAGAATGTAGAAACCAACGCCCGAGGCCGGGTGCTCAAGGTGCTGGAGCGCCACGACCCCAAACCCGGCCAGGAACTGACCCTGAACCTGGATGCGCGCCTGCAGAAAGTCGCTTCCGAAGCGCTGGGCGACAACCGCGGTGCCGTGGTGGCCATCGATGTGAAGACCGGCGGTGTCTTGTCGTTCGTCAGCAGGCCCTCCTTCGACCCCAACCTGTTCGTCACCGGGATCAGTTTCGAGGACTACCGCGCGCTGTCCGATTCCCTCGATGTGCCACTGTTCAACCGCGCCGTGCAGGGCCAGTACCCGGCCGGCTCGACACTGAAACCGATGATGGCCCTGGGCGGCCTGTCCGACGGCGTGATCGACGCCGAACACACGGTCGACGATCCCGGCTATTACGTCCTGCCCAACGACGACCGCCGCTACCGAGACTGGAAACGCTGGGGGCACGGCGACGATGTGGACCTGATCCAGGCGCTGACGGAGAGCTGTGATGTCTATTTCTACGATATGGCGGCGCGCTGGAATATCGACCAGATGCACGATATCGCCACCCGCTTCGGCCTGGGCGAAAAAACCGGCATCGACCTGCCGGTGGAAAGTTCCGGTATCTTCCCGTCGCGGGAGTGGAAGCGCGGCGCCCGCGGCCTGCCCTGGTTTCCCGGCGACAACCTGAACGCGGTGCTGGGCCAGGGCTTCGTGCTGGCCACGCCACTGCAACTGGCGGTGATGACTGCCACCATCGCCAATCGCGGCACCCACTACCGGCCGCAGATGGTGAGGGCGGTGGACGGCCGGGAGTTGCCACCGGAGATGTTGCATCACGTGGAAGCCAAACCCGAGTACTGGGACCTGATCTTCAAGGGCATGGAGGAAGTGGTCTACAACGTGCATGGCACCGGCAAGCGCGCCGGCCAGGGGCTGGATTTCAAGGTCGCCGGCAAATCCGGTACCGCCCAGGTGGTGGGTATTGCCCAGGGCGCGCAGTATGACTCCGAGGCGCTCAAGGAGCGCCACCGCGATCACGCCCTGTTTGTGGCCTTCGCACCTTTGGACGATCCGCAGATAGCCGTATCGGTGCTGGTGGAAAACGGCGAGGGCGGCGGCCGTGTGGCCGCGCCGGTGGCGCGGGAGGTCTTCCGCGACTGGCTGTCCCGCCCGCTGGAGGAAACTGCCGACGCAGGTGCGGTGGAAAGAACAGAGGGGGAGGAGACACGTGGCTAGCCGCGATTACATGCACCGCCTGCCGGATTCCCACGGCGGTCTCGGCCGCCCGGTGAGTTTCTCGCGCCGCTGGCATATCGACGTGCCGCTGCTGGTATTGCTGCTGGTGCTGGCCAGTGTGGGCCTGGTGGTACTCTACAGCGCCTCCGGCGGCGAAGTGCACTATGTGCGCCGCCAGTCGGTGTTCCTGGGCATGGCGTTGGCGGTGATGGTGGTGGCCGCACAGATACCGCTGGATATGTACCGGCGCTGGTCGCCCTGGCTCTACGTGGGTGGCTGCGGGCTGTTGGCGGCAGTGCTGTTTTTTGGTGTCGGCGCCAAGGGGGCACAGCGCTGGCTGGAAATCGCCGGTTTCCGCTTTCAGCCGTCGGAGGCGCTGAAACTGGCGGTGCCGATGTCGGTGGCGGCTTTTCTGCATCGGCGCAACCTGCCGCCGTCTTTCCTGACCGTGCTCGGTGCGCTGGTGATCGTGGCGGTGCCGGCGGCCTTGATCGTGCGCCAGCCGGATCTCGGCACCGCCATCCTGATTGCCGCCTCGGGCCTTTTTGCCCTCTATCTGGCCGGCCTCAGCTGGAAGCTGATCGTCGGCGCTTTCCTGATGCTGGCGGCGGCCTCCTACCCGATCTGGGAGTGGGGCCTGCGTGAATATCAGCGCCAGCGCATCCTGACCCTGTTCAACCCGGATGTGGACCGGCTCGGCGCCGGCTGGAATATCTTCCAGTCCAAGGCGGCGATCGGCTCCGGCGGCCTCTACGGCAAGGGGTTCATGCAGGGCACCCAGTCGCAACTGGACTTTTTGCCCGAAAGTCACACGGATTTTATTATCGCGGTGCTGTCGGAAGAGTGGGGGATGCGCGGTGCGCTGCTGCTATTGCTGCTGTACGTCCTGATCATCGCCCGGGGCATCTATATTAGTTTTATGGCCCAGGATGTCTTCGGCCGGCTGTTGGCGGGGAGTATTACACTGACATTTTTTGTCTATGTGTTTGTGAATATCGGAATGGTTACCGGCTTACTGCCGGTGGTGGGGGTACCCTTGCCCCTGGTCAGTCACGGCGGTACCGCCATGATTACGCTGATGGCGGGTTTCGGGGTGCTGATGGCCATAGGGACCGAGCGGCGTAGGGTTTCTTTCTAGCCGGCGGCAAACATAAAAATCGGGATGTAGAGCAGTAATATGGGAACAGGAGCGGTTGTTTTGAAGTGGACCACAGGACTATTGGCTGGAATGGGCATGATGCTCGCCGCCTGCGCTCAGGAATCCGGCCACGGCGACAACGCCAATGCCAGGATCTTCGTCGACTACATGGTGGAGAAACACGACTTCGACCGCGATGAAATGGTAGAGCTGATGCGCGAGGCCAAGCGCAAGGACGCCATTCTCAAGGCGATCAAGCGCCCCGCCGAGAAGGCCAAGCCCTGGTACGAGTACCGCAACCTGTTCGTGACCCCGGCCAGTGTCGCCGGCGGCGTGGATTTCTGGGACAAAAATGCCCAGGTCCTGACAGAGGCTTCGGAAAAGTACGGCGTGCCGGCGGAGATGATCGTCGCCATTATCGGCATCGAGACCCGTTACGGCGGCAATATGGGCGGCTACCGGGTGCTGGATGCGCTGGCGACCCTGGCCTTCAACTATCCGCGACGCTCCAAGTTCTTCACCAAGGAGCTGGAGAACTACCTGCTACTGACCCGCGACCAGGAGGTCGATCCCGCCACATTGAAAGGCTCCTACGCCGGCGCCATGGGATTCGGCCAGTTCATGCCGTCGAGCTACCGCGCCTATGCAGTGGACTTCAACGGCGACGGTCATGTGGATATCTGGGAGGATACCGAGGACGCCATTGGCAGTGTTGCCAACTACTTTGCCGAGCACGGCTGGGAACGCGGCGAGCCGGTGGCGGTACTGGCGACGCCCCGCCCCAATGCGGACATGACCGTCGTCAACGATTCCCTCGACCCCAAGTGGACGGTCGGCGAGCTGGCGGAAAAGGGCTTTACCACCACGGCCCAGGTGGAGCCGGATATGCCCGCCAACGTTTTTTCCCTGCAGACAGAGAACGGGAAACAGTACTGGATCGGCCTGAACAATTTCTCGGTCATCACCCGCTACAATCGCAGCCGCCTCTACGCCATGGCTGCCTACGACTTGGCGCAGGATATCGTCAAGGCGCGCGGGGGGCGGTCGTAAGCCGGGACTGGGCCACGGAGCCCGAAAGAATAACGCCCCTCTCCCGCGGGACACATTTGGGCGCCGAAGGCGCCCGCGCAGCCGGTGAGCGCCATGGATGGCGCGAATCAGTGGGGCCGGGGGAGAGGGCGGTCGAAGCGCCCGGGAACCAAAAACAAAACCACCAATCGAACTGATTCAAATTAAGTGAACATTTTCGAATAATAGCGACCAGGGAGCGGCAGTATCGACCGCACGCCGGGGGGAATCATGTTTCAGTGCAAAGCGCAACTGGGAGTGGCATTGGCTGCTCTGGTACTGGCGGCCTGTAGCGGTCAGCCGGGCAAACCGAAAAAAGAACAGCCGGATCCGGTCCAGGACAGCGGCCCGCTGCAACCGGTGGATATGCTGGCTGCGCCGGAACCGACACCGGTGCGCGAACCCATCGGCAAGGCCGGCAATAAATCCCCCTACCGGGTCAACGGTGTCACCTACCGGGTGCGCACCGGCGTCAAGGGCTACCGCGAGCGCGGCCACGCCTCCTGGTATGGCACCAAATTCCATGGCAAGCGTACGGCCAATGGTGAGGTCTACAATATGTACGCCATGTCGGCTGCGCACAAAAGCCTGCCACTGCCCAGTTACGCCAAGGTGACCAATCTGGAGAACGGTCACAGTGTGATCGTGCGTGTCAACGATCGCGGTCCCTTCGTGCCCGGGCGTATCATCGACCTGAGTTATACTGCCGCGCAGAAACTGGGCTATACCGAAAAGGGTGTGGCGCGGGTCGAAGTCGTCGCGCTGGACCCGGATTCGCTGCCGGCCGCCGGGGAAACCCTGGCGCTGGAAAAAGATGTTGCCGCGCGCGAGGTGTTGGCGCAGGATGCGAGCTTCAAATTGCCCGACAACACCTACCTACAGGTTGGCGCCTACGGCAGCCCCGACAAGGCCGAGCGGGTGCGCGCGCGGGTTGCGGCGGCCGTCGACTATCCTGTGTCCGTCAGTCCCGTTGATCGCAGTGGCAAGAAACTCTACCGCGTGCGGATAGGGCCACTCAGCCAGCAGCGCGCGCTGGTCGCGGCGCGCGAATCGGTGGAGGAAAACCGCCTGGGCGAGCCGCAGGTGGTTTACGAGTAACCAGAAAGAATCCGCTGTCAGGATATTGAAGAACACGAGGAATAGAGACGTTCTCCCATGATCAAACGCATCGCTGCCTGCTTAATCCTGTTATTCGGTGCCGTCCAGGCACACGCCGACAAACCGCTGATTCCGGCGCCGCCGGAGCTGGCTGCCGACGCCTATCTGCTGCTGGATGCGCACACCGGCCAGATACTGGTGCAACACAACATCGACAAGCAGATTCCGCCCGCGAGCCTGACCAAGATGATGACCGCTTATATCGTCTCCGAGGAGATCGAGAAAGGCGCCATCAAGGAAAGCGATCCGGTGCGCATTTCGGAAAAAGCCTGGAAGAAGGGCGGTTCCAAGATGTTCGTCAAGGTCGGTGACAAGGTGCCGGTAATCGACCTGCTGCGCGGCGTGATCGTACAGTCCGGCAACGATGCCAGCATCGCCCTGGCGGAGTATGTGTCCGGCAGCGAAGAGGTTTTCGCCGAGGTCATGAACCAGCAGGCGGAACTGCTGGGCATGGAGGATACCCATTTCGTCAACGCCACCGGCTGGCCGGCGGACGGGCACCTGACCACCGCGCGCGACCTGGGCACGCTCGCCCGTGCGCTGATTGCCGATCACCCGGATCACTACGATATCTATTCCGAGAAGTACTTCAACTACGCCGGTATCAACCAGCCCAACCGCAACCGCCTGCTGTGGCGGGATCCGGCTGTAGACGGCATCAAGACCGGCCACACCGAGGCCGCCGGCTACTGCCTGGTGGCCTCGGCGGTCAAGCGCGGTATGCGCCTGATCTCCGTCGTGGTCGGTACCGACAGTGACGAACAGCGCGCCGCCGAATCCCAGAAACTGCTGGCCTACGGTTTCCGCTACTACCAGACCCACAAGGTCTACAGCAGCAGCGACGTGCTGCAGACCGAGCGTATCTGGGGTGGTGTGGCACCGGAAGTGGGTATCGCCGTGGCCGAGGACGTCTTCGCCACCATCCCCCGCGGCGGCGAGGACAGCATCAAGGCGGACCTGATCGTCGACGGCGAGCTGGAAGCGCCGCTGGAGAAGGGCGAGCCGGTGGGCAAGGTGGTCGTGACCCTGGACGGCGAAACCATCGCCGACGTCGAGGCCGTCGCCGCCGAGGACGTAGAGAAGGCCGGCTTCTTCAAGCGCATCTGGGATGCCCTGAAGCGCTTTGTCATGAGTTTCTTCTAGTTCGGGATCGCGGAGCTCGGGAGCGCCCGCCGCCAGCTCCGCAAAGCGGCGGACGCAAGCCCCCTCTGGGAACGCCGAGCTCTAGCTCGGCCAGCGGACCGCAGGCCCGCCCGGGCGAGCACCAGATTCGCCCTTACGACTGATCCCGCCCCTCCCTGTCCACAAAACGCGCACCACTGTATAATCGCGCCCCGGCCGCAGCCCGATCATCTCCATCCGCGCGGCCCCGGAGAGTGGTATGAGTAGAGATCCCAGCCAGCAACAGCCCCCCAAAATCGAATTCCCCTGTGAAGACTACATGGTCAAGGTGGTCCGCGACGCCGATGGTGAGGCACACGAATTCGTGCTGGAAGTGATGCGCCGCCACGCCCCGGACCTGGACGAGGAGCGCATCTCACTGCGCGATAGCCGCAACGGCCGCTTCATCTCCATGACCTTCTACATCGTCGCCACCGGCGAACCGCAGCTGCGGGCGCTGTTCGAGGAGTTGAAGGCGCACCCCTCCGTGCATATGGTGATGTGATCGTGGCAGTCGTCAGGAACCTGGGCCGCCGCGACTACGAATCCGTCTGGCACGCCATGGCCCACTACACCGATACCCGCGACGGGGACAGCCGGGACCAGATCTGGTGCGTGGAACACGAACCGGTGTTCACCCAGGGCCAGGCGGGCAGGGCCGAGCACCTGTTGAATACCGGCGATATCCCGGTGGTACAGGTGGATCGCGGCGGCCAGGTGACCTATCACGGCCCCGGCCAATTGGTCGTCTACCCGCTGCTGGATTTGCGGCGTTGCAAAGTGGGCGTGCGGGGCCTGGTCACGGCGCTGGAAATCGCTACCGTGGAAATGCTGAAGGAATACGGCATCGCCGCCGCACCGCGACCCGATGCCCCCGGCGTCTACCTGAGTGAGGGATCGCGGGCCGGCAACAAGATCGCCTCCATCGGCCTGCGCGTACGCCGCGGCTGCAGTTTCCACGGTATCGCGATCAATATCGATATGGACCTGGCGCCCTTCCTGCGCATCAATCCCTGCGGCTATGCGGGCATGCAGATGGTGCAAATGGCAGAGCTGCTGGAATCGACGCCGCCGTGGCTGTCGGTGGCGGAAATTTTCGTGCGCGAACTACAGCGCGCGCTCGCATTGCCCGAGTCCAACTGGCAACCCCTGGACGAAAACCTGTTTTCCCGATTGGCGCAAAGGAACGATTAATGGCTGAAAAACCCGACCTGGTACCGGTAAAACGTACCCGCCGCCTGCAGCAGGGCGAAAAGCTCCGCGACGGCGAGAAGGTGGAACGCATTCCGGTCAAGGTGATTGCCAGCGACAATGTGCTGCGCAAGCCGGACTGGATTCGCGTCAAGGTGCCCGCTTCCAAGGAAGTGGACCGCATCAAGAAAATCCTGCGCTCGCAGAAACTGTCCACCGTGTGCGAGGAGGCCAGCTGCCCGAATCTGCACGAATGCTTCAGCGGCGGTACCGCCACCTTCATGATCATGGGGGAGATCTGCACCCGCCGCTGCCCCTTCTGCGACGTGGGCCATGGCAAGCCGCTGCCGCTGGACCCGGAAGAACCGCAGCACCTGGCGGAAGCCATCGCCGCCATGAGCCTGCGCTACGTGGTTATCACCTCGGTGGACCGCGACGACCTGCGTGACGGCGGCGCCGCCCACTTCGCCGACTGTATCCGCACTGCGCGCGAGCACTCGCCGGAGTTGCAGGTGGAAATCCTCACCCCGGACTTCCGCGGCCGTATGGATGTGGCACTGGATATCCTCGAGGCCGAGGCCCCGGACGTCTTCAACCACAACCTGGAGACCGTGCCGCGCCTCTATCGCGAATCCCGTCCCGGCGCCAACTACAAGTGGTCGTTGAAACTGCTGCAGGAATACAAGAAGCGCCGCCCGGACGTGCTGACCAAGTCCGGCCTGATGGTGGGCCTGGGGGAAGAGAAGGAAGAAATCTTCCGCGTGCTGGACGACATGCGCGAGCACGATATCGACATGCTCACCATCGGCCAGTACCTGCAGCCGAGCAAGGAGCACCTGCCGGTGCAGCGCTACGTACACCCGGACGAATTCGAGGAATACCGCCGCTACGCCGAACAGATCGGCTTCAAGCAGGCGGCCTGCGGTCCGCTGGTGCGCTCCTCCTACCACGCCGACAAGCAGGCGCACGGTGAAAAGGTGAGCTGATCTCGTAGGGTGCGCCGCGCGCACCGCAAGACACCGGCGGTAGAACGGTGCGCACGGCGCACCCTTGTATCTGTCCTTGGGCTCTGG
>NZ_JAPIVK010000015.1 GCF_026183675.1 Microbulbifer halophilus | reverse complement strand
CCGCTCCGGCGCCGGCCCCGGCGGCGAGCGCCCCGGCCCCCGCCGAGCCCGCCGAATCCGAGTCGGTACCGGCAATAACCGGCCACCCGATCAAATCGCCCATGGTGGGCACCTTCTACGCCGCCTCCAGCCCCGGCGCCGAGCCCTTCGTCAAGGCCGGCCAGCAGGTCAAGGTGGGCGATGTGGTCTGTATCGTCGAGGCGATGAAGATGATGAACCAGATCGAGGCGGACAAGGCCGGCACCATCGACCAGGTCCTGGTGGAGGACGGACAGCCGGTAGAGTTCGACCAGCCGCTCGTGACCATCGTCTGAGCGGGGTGATTCAGTATGTTTGACAAGATCCTGATCGCCAACCGCGGCGAAATCGCCCTGCGCGTGCTACGCGCCTGCAAGGAGATGGGTATCTCCACCGTCGCCGTGCACTCGCAGGTGGACCGCGACCTGAAACACGTGCGCCTGGCGGACGAGGCTGTCTGTATCGGCCCCAACCCGTCGCCGCAGAGCTACCTGAACATCCCCGCCATCGTCTCGGCGATGGAGATTACCGACGCCGTGGCCGTACACCCGGGGTACGGCTTCCTGTCCGAGAACGCCGACTTCGCCGAGCAGGTGCAGAAGAGCGGCTTTACCTTCATCGGCCCGGACGCCGACACCATCCGCCTGATGGGCGACAAGGTGTCCGCGATCGAGGCGATGAAAAAGGCCGGCGTCCCCACGGTGCCAGGCTCCAACGGCCCACTGCCGGAAAACAGCGACCGCTGCCTGGAGATCGCCCGCGAGATCGGCTACCCGGTGATTATCAAGGCCGCCTCCGGCGGCGGCGGCCGCGGTATGCGCGTCGTGCACACCGAGGCGGCGCTGCTGAACGCCATCTCGGTGACCAAGTCCGAAGCGGGTGCCGCCTTCGGCGACAGCACCGTGTACATGGAGAAGTTCCTGCAGAACCCGCGCCACGTGGAAATCCAGGTGATGTCCGACGGCCAGGGCAACGCCGTACACCTGGGCGACCGCGACTGTTCCCTGCAACGCCGCCACCAGAAGGTACTGGAAGAGGCGCCCGCGCCGGGCATTCCCGACAATGTGCGCCGCGACGTGCAGGAGGCCTGTACCCAGGCCTGTGTCGAGATGGGCTACCGCGGCGCCGGTACCTTCGAATTCCTGTACGAGGACGAGCGCTTCTACTTCATCGAGATGAATACCCGCATCCAGGTGGAGCACCCGGTCACCGAGATGGTCACCGGCATCGACCTGATCAAGGAGCAGATTCGCGTCTGCGCGGGCGAGAAGCTGTCCCTGAAACAGGAAGATATCGTCGTCCGCGGCCACTCTTTCGAGTGTCGCATCAACGCCGAGGACCCGAAGACCTTCTTCCCCTGCCCGGGCAAGGTGAACAACTTCCACACCCCCGGCGGCCTGGGCGTGCGCGTGGATTCGCACCTGTTTTCCGGCTACACCATCCCGCCCAACTACGACTCCATGATCGCCAAGGTGATCACCCACGCCGAGGACCGCAAAGCGGCCCTGGCGCGGATGCGCGTGGCACTGTCGGAGCTGATCGTCGACGGCATCAAGACCAATATCCCGATGCAGGAAGAATTGGTCCGGGACGAGGCCTTTGCCGAGGGCGGGGTGAACATTCACTATCTTGAGAAGAAGTTGGGGATTTAGCTCGGGATCACGGAACCCGGGTCCGAAAAGAATACCCATGTCCGATGCGAAGGCCCTACTACCGGGGACTGTCTGCGAGAGGGACCTCGCGGACAAGCCTCCAGGGATGGATTAACGGGGGGACGCCTAGTCCGTGTCCCGCAAACAGCCCCCGGTAGTAGGGCCGCCACCCCATCTGCTTACAGGCACTTGCCAGACAAGGCCCGGCGGCCCACAGCGGCCACAATCCGCCCCTACACACACCACAAACCACCGATCACCCCCTATGCCCTGGCTCCAACTCCGAGTAGACACCGACCGCGAACACGCGGACAAAATCGAGGACGCGCTGCTGTTCGCCGGCGCCGTGTCCGTCACCCTGCAGGACAACGCCGACCAGCCGATCCTGGAACCGGGCCTGGGCGAGATGCCGCTGTGGGACCGGACCCGCGTCACCGGCCTCTTCGACGCCGAAGTGGACACCGCCGTGGCGGAGGCCAGGGCCGCCTCCTTTCTCTGCGAACTGCTGCCCAATGCCCGCTGGGAACAGCTCGAGGACAAGGATTGGGAACGGGAGTGGATGAGCCACTACAGACCCATCCAGTGCGCCGACAACCTCTGGATCTGCCCCAGTTGGTGCGAACCGCCGGACCCGCAGGCGGTCAACCTGCTGCTGGACCCCGGCCTGGCCTTCGGCACCGGCACCCACCCCACCACCTTCCTGTGTCTGCAGTGGCTGGCCGGTGAGGACCTGGCCGGCAAGAGCGCGATCGATTTCGGCTGCGGCTCCGGTATCCTCGGCATCGGCGCCCTGCTGCTCGGCGCCGAACGCGCCCTGGGTACCGATATCGATCCACAGGCTTTGATCGCCAGCCGCGACAACGCCGCCCGCAACGGCCTGGACCCGGAGCGCTTCCCGGTCTATATGCCAGACAGATTGCCACGGGAGCCGGTGGACCTGATGCTGGCCAACATCCTCGCCGGCCCGCTGGTGGAGCTGGCGCCGCAACTGGCCGGGCTGACCAAACCCGGCGGCCGCATCTGCCTCTCCGGCATTCTCGCCAGCCAGGCGGAAACGGTGAAAGCGGCCTACCGCCAGTGGATCGAGTTCGACGAGGACGGCCGGCGCGAGGAGTGGGTGCGCCTCAGCGGCACTCGCGTACACTAGCTCCCTGTGTGCCGTACGGAATTGCCCCAAACTGAGTGCCAATCAGGTTCGCCTGCGTACAGAGGGCTGATAAACTTGTCCGTCCGATAAACGCAAGCCAAATCGAATGTCGCAACTGGTCACCCGCTGCCCCCACTGCAGCACCTCATTCCATGTCAACGAGCAACAGCTGCGCGCGGCCCGCGGCGCCGTGCGCTGTGGCTCCTGCCTGCAGGTGTTCCGCGCCGATGAGAACATCGTCTTTACCGAGAGCGATCCCGGCGCAAGCCAGGATCTCGAGGCGCTGCTGGAAGACGACGACTTCCTGATTCACGACGATATCGATCTCGGCAGCGGCGACGGGGAACCGGCCCCGCCCACGATGCCGGTAGAGGAAGCCACCACCGAAGCCGGCCCGGACACGGGAAAGATTGAAGACGAGCCGCTGATCGGCGAGGCCTTCGGCGAAGAGCAGTGGCAGGAAACCAGCACCGCGACGCGGGCGGCCGCCAGCGGCGACGACGATATCGATGAGCTGATAGTGGACCCGGACGATCCCTGGGCCAACGAATCCCCGGATCCACCGGCCTCCACCCACGCCAATCCGTGGAGCGACGAGCCGGCCCGGGACGGAATGTCCGAGCGGCTGCAGCAGATCGGGCCCCAAGCCGCGCCCAGGGAGGACGGCGACATTTCCCCCCGGCACGAACGCAATCACCTGATCAGCGCCATCGAGCCGGCACCGCTGGAGGTGTCCTGGCAGCCGAAACGCGACAGGCGCGTGCCCGGCTGGCTCTGGACCCTACTGGCACTGGTACTGCTGGCGGGCCTGGCGGCACAAGTGGGCTATTTCCGCTTCGACAGCCTGAGCAAACAGCAGCCCTGGCGCCAACTCTACGCCGCGGCCTGCCCGACACTCGGCTGTGAGCTGCCGCCACTGCTGGATCGGCAGGCGATCCGTACCTCCAACCTGGTGGTGCGCAGCCACCCGGAACTGGCCGGCGCGCTGGTGGTGGATGCGGTGCTGTTGAACACGGCCCCCTTTGCGCAGCCCTTCCCCAGCCTGCAGCTCAGTTTCACCGACCTCAAGAGCCGACCGGTCGCCGGTCGCCGCTTCACCCCGCGGGATTACCTGCGGGGCGAGCTGGCCGGCAGCGAGCGGATGCCCAGCGGCAGCCCGGTGCATATCGCCATCGAGATCATCGACCCGGGCAGCGAAGCGGTGAATTACGAACTGCATATCGTCAGGTAGCGCTCACAGACGCGGCGAGACAGCAACGCCAATTGGCGCTTAAATCAGCAAAAATTGCCCAATTGACACACTAAACGCGCACTCCGCAACCAATTTGCGCGCTTTTTCGCTTTTCCAACGCCGGGGCAGCCGCTATCATAGGCGGCTCATTTTTGCGCAGGCGGAGCGTCACAACGCCCGCTGACTATCCACCGGAGCGACTGTGTCCACAGCCATTGGCCCCTACATTATCGGCACCCCGGTAATCCTGGCGCCGATGGCCGGCGTCACCGACCGGCCCTTCCGCCGGCTGTGCCGGCGCCTGGGCGCCGGGCTGGTGGTATCGGAGATGGTGACCTCGGACACGCGCCTGTGGAACAGCCGCAAATCGCGACTGCGCCTGGATCACGGCGGTGAGGCGGAGCCCGTTTCCGTGCAGATCGCCGGCGGCGATCCGGAAATGATGGCGGAGGCGGCGCGCGAGAACGAACGCCGCGGTGCCCAGATCATCGATATCAATATGGGTTGTCCGGCGAAGAAAGTCTGCAGGAAGGCGGCGGGATCGGCCCTGCTGCGGGACGAGAAACTGGTCGCGGATATTCTGGAAGCCGTGGTCCGGTCCGTCTCAGTACCTGTGACCCTAAAAATCCGCACCGGCTGGTGCCCGGATTCGCGCAACGGGGTCGCGGTGGCCAGAATGGCTGAAGACATAGGTATCTCGGCCCTGGCCGTACACGGGCGCACCCGCGCCTGCGGGTATCGCGGTCAGGCCGAATTCGATACCATTGCCGATATTGTATCCAGGGTGAAAATTCCGGTTTTCGCCAATGGTGACATCGCCGATGCAGTGCGGGCCCGCGAGGTGCTCGACTACACAGGCGCAGCTGCAGTGATGATTGGCCGTGCAGCACAGGGACGGCCATGGATATTTCGGGAGATCGGGCACTTCCTCGCCACGGGGGAGAGGCTGCCGGAACCCGCACTGGGAGAAGTCAGGGATATTTTGCTCGCCCATCTGGGCGAATTGCACCGTTTCTACGGTGAAATGATGGGGGTCCGTATCGCCCGCAAGCATGTGGGCTGGTACCTGAAGACACTCGCGGGGAGCGAGTCCTTTCGCAAGACCTTTTTCCAATTAGAAAGCGCTCGAGCACAACATGCCAGCGTTCAAGAGTGGTTTGAACGCCGAATAACGAGAGGGGCACAAGCGGCATGAATAATGAAGCACTGATTCCGGATGCCGGCAACGAAGAGGTATCCACCGGGGGGCAGACGCAACTGGCGCAGCCGCAGCAGCAGTCGCTGCGCGATGCGGTCGAGCAGGCGATGGAAAACTACTTCCGTCACCTGGACGGACAGATGGTCACCGATGTCTACGACATGGTGCTGTCCGAAATCGAGGCGCCGATGCTGGAAGTGGTAATGAAGTACACCCGCCACAACCAGACCCGCGCGGCACAACTGCTGGGCCTGAACCGCGGCACCCTGCGCAAGAAACTGAAGCGTTACGGGTTGCTGTAATTCAGCCGATTAAATTCTGACGATAGAAAGATAGAGCCGCGCGCAGCGCGGCTTTTGTGTTTCGGGCTTTGCTGCTCGTAAATAGAACCGGGGGCGGCCGTACTGCCGGGAGCCGTTTGCGGGACACGCCGTGAACCCATCCATGGGGGCTTGTCCGCGAGGTCCCTCTCGCAGACAGTCCCGCAAACGGCTCCCGGCAGCACGACCTTCGCATTAAGCCTCGGTATTCTTATCAGGCCCCGAATCGTAGGGTGCGCCGTGCGCACCATTGGCGCCCGAACACAAAACCACCCGACCACCACTAAACTCCTACCAATCTCAAACTGGAACGGAACCCAATGACCGACCAAACTCCCATCCGCCGCGCGCTGATCAGCGTTTCGGACAAAAGCGGTATTGTCGATTTTGCCCGCGCCCTCTCCGAACTGGGCGTGGAGATTCTGTCCACCGGCGGCACCCACCGCCAGATCAAGGAAGCCGGTATCCCGGTAGTGGAAGTCTCCGACTACACCGGTTTCCCGGAGATGATGGACGGGCGGGTGAAAACCCTGCACCCGAAAGTCCACGGCGGCATCCTCGGTCGCCGCGGCACCGACGACGGCGTCATGTCGGAGCACGGCATCACACCCATCGATATGGTGGTGGTCAACCTGTATCCCTTCGCCCAGACCGTCGCCAAACCGGACTGCACCCTGGAAGACGCCATCGAAAATATCGATATCGGCGGGCCCACCATGGTGCGTGCGGCGGCCAAGAACCACAGAGATGTGGCGATCGTTGTCAACGCCGGCGACTACGACGGTATCATCGAAGAAATGAAAGCCAACGACGGCGCGCTGAGTCATAACAGCCGCTTCGACCTGGCAGTGAAGGCGTTCGAGCACACCGCCGGTTACGACGGCGCTATTGCCAATTACCTGGGCTCAATCTCCGCAGACGGCGAGAAGCAGGCCTTCCCGCGCACCTTCAACAGCCAGTTCGAGAAGAAACTGGATCTGCGCTACGGCGAGAACCCGCACCAGAGATCCGCTTTCTATGTGGAACCGACCCCGGCGGAGGCCGGCATCGCCACCGCCGAGCAGTTTCAGGGCAAGGCGCTGTCCTACAACAATATCGCCGATACCGACGCGGCGCTGGAGTGCGTGAAGGGTTTCGATGAACCCGCCTGCGTGATCGTCAAGCACGCCAACCCATGCGGCGTGGCCATCGCGGAAGATCTGCGCAGGGCCTACGACCTGGCCTTCGAGACCGACAGCGAATCCGCCTTCGGCGGCATCATCGCCTTCAACCGCGAGCTGGACGGCGAGACCGCCAGGGCTATTGTCGAGCGCCAGTTCGTCGAGGTGATTATCGCGCCGTCCGTCTCCGACGAGGCGAAAGCGGCCGTGGCCGGCAAGAAAAACGTGCGGTTGCTGGCCAGCGGCCAGTGGGGCGGCGAGCGCGCGCCGGGCCTGGACTACAAGCGCGTCAACGGCGGGCTGCTGGTGCAGGATCGCGACAGCGGCCTGATCGCCGAGAGCGACCTGAAGGTGGTCAGCAAACGCCAGCCGTCGGAAGACGAAATCCGCGATCTGCTGTTCACCTGGAAGGTGACCAAGTTCGTGAAGTCCAACGCCATCGTCTATGGCGCGGGCGGCCGTACCATCGGTGTCGGCGCCGGCCAGATGAGCCGCGTCAACTCGGCGCGTATCGCCGCCATCAAGGCCGAGCATGCGGGCCTGGAGGTGAAGGGCTCGGCGATGGCGTCCGACGCCTTCTTCCCCTTCCGCGACGGTATCGACAACGCCGCCGCGGTGGGTGTGCGCGCAGTGATCCAGCCGGGCGGCTCCATGCGCGACGAGGAGACCATCGCCGCCGCCGACGAGCACGATATGGCCATGGTGTTTACCGGCATGCGCCATTTCCGCCATTAACAGGCGGCACTGACCACAAATCGGTCACAAAAGCCGGCGCACAATGGGCCGGCTTTTTTCTTGTCCGGTGGGCAATCGGGCTAGAATAGGCCTCCAACAGGAACCACCGGCCGACTGAGGGGAAATAAAGAATGAATGTACTGATTATCGGCGCAGGCGGTCGCGAGCACGCCCTGGCCTGGAAAGCGGCCCAGAATCCCGCCGTCGACACCGTATTCGTGGCGCCGGGCAACGCCGGTACCGCGCGCGAGCCCAAGCTGAAAAATGTCGCCATCGGCGTCGACAACTTCTCCGCGCTGTCGGATTTCGCCGAGGAAAACAGCGTCGAGCTGACCATCGTCGGTCCGGAAGCGCCGCTGGTCGACGGTATCGTCGACTTCTTCAACGGCCGCGGCCAGGCCATCTTCGGCCCCGACAAGGCGGCGGCGCAGTTGGAGGGCTCCAAGGCCTTCACCAAGGATTTCCTCGAGCGCCACGACATCCCCACCGCCGATTACCGCAATTTCACCGAGGTGGAGCCGGCGCTGGAGTACATCCACAAGATGGGCGCCCCCATCGTGGTCAAGGCCGATGGCCTGGCCGCTGGCAAGGGCGTGATCGTCGCCGAGACGGAGCAGCAGGCGGAGCTGGCGGTGCGCGATATGCTGTCCGGCAACGCCTTCGGCGACGCCGGCTGCCGGGTGGTGATCGAGGAATTCCTGACCGGCGAGGAGGCCAGCTTCATCGTCATGGTGGATGGCGAGCATATCCTGCCGATGGCCACCAGCCAGGATCACAAGCGTGTCGGCGACGGCGATACCGGTCCCAATACCGGCGGCATGGGCGCCTACTCGCCAGCACCGGTGGTCACCGGTGACGTCCACCAGCGCATCATGGCCGAGGTGATCGAGCCCACGGTCCGGGGCCTGGCATCCGAGGGCATACCCTACACCGGTTTCCTCTACGCCGGCCTGATGATCGACGCCAAGGGCGCGCCCAGGGTGATCGAGTACAACTGCCGCTTCGGCGACCCGGAAACCCAGCCGATCCTGATGCGCCTCAAGTCCGACCTGGTGGACCTGTGCGCCGCGGCGGTGGAGAAGCGCCTGGACGAGAAGACGGTCGAGTGGGATTCGCGCCCGGCACTGGGTGTGGTGCTGGCGTCGAAGGGCTACCCCGGCAGCTACCGCAAGGGCGATGCCATCTCAGGCCTGGAGCGGGCCGATAGCGAAGATGCCAAGGTCTTCCACGCCGGTACGGCGCTGGACGGCGAGCGGGTGGTCACCAGCGGCGGCCGCGTACTCTGCGCCACCGCTCTGGGCGACACTGTCGCCGAGGCCCAGGCCAACGCCTACAAAGCCGCCAGGGCCATCTACTGGGACGGTGTATTCTTCCGCAAGGATATCGGCTACCGCGCCATCGCGCGCGAGGAAGCCGCCACCAGCTGACCCGGCGTAGGGTGCGCCGTGCGCACCCTAGTCGACAATGAAGGACAAACTCGTGAGTGAACGCAAACTGACCGGTATCGACCGCCTGCTGCTACAGGCGGACCGCGCACTGCGCACCCTGAGCCCCGGTGCGCCCTGTCACGGGCGGCCCTCGCCGGCCCGGGACGAGCGGGACGCGGCGCTGGACGAGGCCGAGCGCCGCCGCGCCGCGGGCCTGATGCGGGTC
This sequence comes from Microbulbifer halophilus, assembly GCF_026183675.1. GTDB lineage: Bacteria > Pseudomonadota > Gammaproteobacteria > Pseudomonadales > Cellvibrionaceae > Microbulbifer > Microbulbifer halophilus. Next base: position 105,468 of record NZ_JAPIVK010000015.1, on the reverse strand, counting down.
AACCACAGCGGCGAAGTCTGCGCCCAGGCCCTCTACCAGGGCCAGGCGCTGACCGCGAAACTGCCGGAAGTGCGCGGCGAGATGGAGCAAGCCGCGGACGAGGAAATCGATCACCTGGCCTGGTGCGAGCAGCGCCTGGACGAGTTGCACAGCCACCCCAGCCTGCTGAACCCGCTCTGGTACGGCCTCTCCTTCGGCCTGGGCGCGGCCGCCGGCAAGGTCAGCGACCGCGTCAGCCTCGGCTTTGTCGCCGCCACCGAGGAACAGGTGTGCAGGCACCTGGAGAGCCACCTCGAGCGACTGCCGGAGCGGGACCGCAGGAGCCGCGCGGTGGTGGAGCAGATGCTTGAGGACGAGGAAGCCCACGGCCACGCCGCCCTGGAAGCCGGCGGCGCCCGCTTCCCGGCGCCGCTCAAGGGGCTGATGACACTGGTGTCCAGGGCCATGACCTCGGCCAGCTATCGGGTATGAGGCGCGGTCACCGACCACCCGCCACTGGTCAGACTTCCTCGATACGGTAGCTGTGCACTATCTCCACACCGGCATTCTTCAGCATGATCGAGGCCGAGCAGTACTTGTCCGCCGAAAGCTCCACGGCCCGCTTGACCTGGGTTTCCTTCACCTTGCGGCCGCGCACGACAAATTTCATCTCGATGCGGGTAAACGGGGAGGGCGTCTCGTCCGGGCGCTCGCCGTTCAGCTCACAGTGGCAGGAGATCACCTCCTGGCGCGACTTCTGCAGGATGCTGACCACGTCGTAGGAGGCGCAGCCGCCCACCCCCAGCAGGATCATCTCCATCGGGCGGATGCCGTTGTTCTTGCGCCCGCCTTCCATCACCACCGAATTGCCGCTGCCGGCCTCGCCGACAAAAGTCAGCTCGTCTACCCAGGTAACTTTGCCCTGCATTGCCTAACTCCTTCAGAATGAGAGGGCGCGAAGCTTATCATATAGATCCACGCTCCCCGCTCCGGCCGCTTTCCGGTATAGTGGTGCCAACTGGATGTCATCAAAAGACAAGCAACCGGTCGCAGAATCAAAGCGGTTGCCACTGGACCCCACAGCCGCTATAAGGTCAGTCTTGGCAGGGCCACAGTGTTCCAGATCACACTGCGAGCGTTTGCCGGACCCGGCCACTGTTGGGGACAGGCTTTTAGCGCCATAATTCACCTGTTGTGCTGTGGCGTCTTCTTGGTCGGGATCAGGCACACAAGTCCAAAAATTATAAGGAGTAGATCCGTGACGGTTGCTACCGAAGAACCCATGTCTATCGGCAATATCGAAGATTTCCTCGCTCACTGCCACCGGCGTCGCTATCCGGCCAAGAGCACCATCATCTACGCGGGCGACCGCTGCGAATCGCTCTACTTCATCATGCGCGGCTCCGTGACCGTGCTGATCGAGGACGACGAGGGCCGCGAGATGATCGTCGCCTACCTGAACGACGGCGACTATTTCGGCGAGATGGGGCTGTTCGACCAGGACACCCGCAGCGCCTGGGTACGCACCAAGACCGAGTGCGAGGTGGCGGAGATCTCCTACAGCAAGTTCCAGGACCTGACCCGCCAGCACCCGGAATTCCTCTTCTCCCTGGCTACGCAGATGGCGGGCCGCCTGCGCAACACCACCCGCAAGGTGGGCGACCTGGCCTTCCTCGACGTGACCGGCCGCGTGGCCCGCACCCTGCTGGACCTGTGCAACGAGCCGGATGCCATGACCCACCCGGAAGGCATGCAGATCAAGATCACCCGCCAGGAGATCGGCCGTATCGTCGGCTGCTCGCGGGAGATGGTCGGCCGCGTGCTGAAGACGCTCGAGGAGCAGGGGCTGGTATCGGTGAAGGGCAAGACGATGGTGGTTTACGGGACGCGCTGAACAGGGCAGCAACCGTGGACTGCCCAGTTCCTGGAAGTTGGCGCTAGGCCATCAAAGCCGAAACTGGCCAACTATCGAACAGGTCAATTTTCACCCAAATCACTGCAGCGCGCTCCGGACAGGGAGCGCCCCCTGCACGCGCCCTTGTGACAGTACCTATACTTGATACAGGGCTGCCCCCCAAGTTGCTCCGGAACCATACGCGATAAGCAGCAATAGCTCTCCAGGCTGAATCTCCGGCCACTGCATAGCCAGGGTGACCGGCAGCGATGCGGATGCCATATTGCCCAAACGGTCCACAGTGATGGGCAACTTCTCATCCGGTATCTGTAGCTGCCTCTGTACGTCATCCAGGATACGTAGGTTGGGCTGATGGCATATCACGCGGCAGATATCGCCAACTTCCAGATTGTGCGCCACCAACAACTCCCGGGATATACGCACCAAGGTACTACTGGCATGAGAGAACATCTGCCGCCCCTGCATACGAAAGTGGTGGCGCATTTCCAGCAAATCGTCATCAGATAAAAACGAGGGGCCGGCACTGCCGGGTTTCAACGTTTTCAACAAGTCGAAATAATCGCCATCGGCACCCAACCTGAGATCTTTCAAACCGCCATCGACGCATGCCCTGGAAACCACCGCCGCCGCCGCGCCATCGCCGAGTAGAATTGCCAGGTTGCGGCCGTCATCGGAACAGTCCAGCCTCTTGGAGAGGGCCTCTCCGCAAATTATCAGAATATGCTCGTAGCTACCGCTCGAAACCAACGACCTCGCCAGTTCAAGCGCGTACAGAAAACCACTGCACTGTGCACGAATGTCGAAGGCCGGGATTTTTCCAAGGCCCAGTTTCGCTTGCATCAAGCACGCTTGCGCCGGATCGTGCACATCCGGCGACAGAGTATTCACAATGAGCGCGTCTATGTTGTCGACTTTCAGGTTCGCGTCACCCATGGCGTCCTTGGCCGCGGGCAGCATAAGACTGCTGACTCCGTCGCTCCCGGAAACATATCGGCGCGAATGCACTCCCGTCCTCTCGACGACAAACTGCTCAGAGGTATTCATGCGCGCAACCACATCAGAATTGCCGATCGACTCTTCCGGCAAAGCATAACCAAGACCACTGATCACCAGCCCGCCCCGTTCATTCATTAGCTCAACTCCCTGGCGAGACACAAACAAGCCGCTCTTGCTGTCGACCCAAGAAGCTGCTTTCCCGGCTTGCCAGCAATCTCACCGTGGACACAAACTCACTAAGGCTTAACCGACAACTCTGACCGCAGAAATGCAAGGGCTTTTTTCTGGGCCTCTTTCCTATCCAGCTTCCCATTATCATTGCGAGGCAAGGCATCCACAGGAAGTATTGATCTGGGAACCATCTGCGGCTCACACTCCAATTTTATCCAACTCTCTACCTTATCGATAAACCCATCTGATAAATCACAGCCGGCAATAAAAAGCGTCGGGTTATACTGATCGTCCTGCATATCGCTCGCCACCAGTGCAACCTCTGTAATTTCTGAGAAACTTTCAAGCAAACGCTGCTCTACCATTTGCGGTGTCACCCAGCGCCCCCTTACCTTGAAGAGGTCATCAACACGGCCGCGAAAGTGATGAAATCCGTTCCGATCCCGACTGAAAAGGTCACCGGTTTTGTACCATCCGTGCGCGAAACGTTCGTCTGTAACTTCAGGCATTCCCCTGTAACCTGCTGCCATACCGGGCCCCCGCACAAAAAGTACGCCCTCTCGGTCGTTTTCCACAACAGGGACACCTGCCTGATCTCGCAATTCACACTCGTACCCTGGAAGCGGCGCACCCGCGCAACTGTATTCACGCAAAGAATGGGGTTGCGCCATAAAAATGTGCCCCATTTCAGTTGCCCCCAGACCATCACACAAATGCAGACCTTTTTGTGCCCAGAATCGATACTCCGGCTCTGGAAGGGGGGACCCGGCCGAGATGGCAACCCGAACTTTTTCGAGACAACCCTCATGGCTTTTTAAATGACTGTAAATTACGGGAACAGCAAACAACAAATCCGGACAGAACGCCTCAATCGATTCCCGCACACATTCCGGCGTCGGCCATCCAGGGTGTACCAAAGCATGCCATCCGGCGTAGAGCGGGAAAAACAGGCTGTTCCCCATGCCATAACCGAAAAACATTCTCGGAGCGGAATAACTTCTCCAGCCAATCTCACCTCCGATATAGTTAGTCAGAGCCCTGCAGAACCCCAACGTCGACGCCACGCTGTGCATCACTGCCTTTGGCTTCCCGGTAGAGCCGGAGGTATATTGTAAATAACAGCACTCATCCATTTCAGTCTTGTAAAACTCCTGAACGGGCAGGCATCCCCCGGAGATCTCATGCAAACCAAAGCTTGCAAATGATATATCGTCGGCGCCCTTATCACAGAACACCTGCACACCTGACTCGCGGACAGAACCTTCAGCGCGGTCCTCAACAAGGAAAATCCCCTTCGCTTCACTTTGAGCCAACAAGTCACAAAGCGTAGATTCCCGGCACCGTGGATTCACAATAGCCGGAACCGCGCCAACGGCAACCGCTGCCAGAAAAAGGCTAACCAGAGAACAGCTATCATTCAGGCAAATGACTATACGATCACCCGGACTGAAGATCTTACCAAGAGCCACGGCCTTCCTGGCTACGTCTTCTTTCAACTGGTGGCGATAGATAGTTTCTCCGCGAAACTGGTATACGGGAATATCGTCGGGAAATTCCGTACCCCAAAGAAGCAGAGCGGAAAGATTACTCGGCTCGGATAGAGAAAGCATAAAATCCCCCTTGCAATTATTTTTGGAAATAGCGAGCAAATACTGCACACCTATCCAGCAATCCTGAGTACTTTATAGTGGTGAGAAGGGTAGCGGAAAAACCCGGCAAGATTGTTCAAAGCAGTGCGATAAACGCCGGATGCTGCCTCTACTTCAAGCTTTACGCCGCCACACGAGACGGCTTCTGTAGGACCTGCCATCCGGCCCTACACGCGGCTCCGGAGCAGCAATAATCAATATATGTCCCTCCAGAGAAAATGGCCTCTTAAATACAGATCCCACCCAATCCGGATAAAAGGACACTTCGACACTATGATAAATCACGCCTTTCCTAACTGGATCGCCCTCTTTGGAAAACCACTCGACGGTATAGCATCCGCTATAACCGATGTATTCATTGCGAAAAACTTCATTCTGACCGCCCTCTCCATCGACATACTCTATGCGGCCATTTGATAAGGACCTGTTCCGGGAGACGATATTTGCGCTCATATACCCATCCGGGTTGTAAATTAAAGCGCCCGATGGATTTTCCCCAAAAGGATAGAACCGATCTCCACCTTCGGAATCAGATTCCATGCTCACCAAGGCATAAGATCCACAAACTCCGACAGGCTCCGCAATTTCATTCATCCCAACCCTCTCACGAAAACTTCGGGGCCATAGCACTCAATACCGACAGAAACCCCAGCACCAGAATCGGAAGCATTTAGACGACAGAATCAGGAATCAGAAAAAACTCTAAACCTGACAATAAAAAGAGGCTATATTTTTAAACGCATGCGGTGCAATAAACTTCTGCATTGTCGCGCAAGGGTTCTGGAAATTATTTAGCAGTTAGCATGCCTGTCTTTTGTTTCCACACAATCATCCACCGGGATATCAGCCGTATCGTCGGCTGCTCGCGGGAGCTAGTTGGTCGGGCGGGTACTGAAGACCCTGGTGTGGTGAAGGGCAAAACGATGGTGGTTTACGGACCACGCTGAAGGGGTGGCTGGAAGGACGAACATAGGGCTCACCATTTGCGATAGGGGACTATCGCCTGCGGGACAGGCTCCCAGGGCGGGCCTTCGGCCCGCAAGCGGAGCTGGAGCTCCGCGCTCCCGGCGTCCCGAGTCCCACTTATCAGTTAAACATCTCCATCAACCTGCGCCCCGGCTCCGGCTCACGCATGAAGGCCTCCCCCACCAGGAAGCTGTTGACGTTGTGGCCGCGCATGGCGGCGACGTCGTCGGTGGTGTGAATGCCGCTCTCGGTGATTACGATGCGGTCGTCCGGCACCAGCTCCAGCAGTTTGAAGGTGGTTTCCAGCTGTACCTCGAAGGTGTGCAGGTTGCGGTTGTTGATGCCGATCAGGCGGTTGGGCAGCTTCAGGGCACGCTCCAGTTCTTCCCGGTCGTGGACCTCCACCAGCACGTCCAGCCCCAGTTCCAGGGCCAGGCCGTTCAGGTCCTGCATCTGCGCATCCTCCAGGCAAGCGGCGATCAGCAGGATACAGTCGGCGCCGATGGCGCGGGCCTCGCAGACCTGGTAGGGATCCACGGTGAAGTCCTTGCGCAGCACCGGCAGGCGCACGGCGTTGCGGGCCTGCTGCAGGTAGGTGTCACTGCCCTGGAAATAGTCCACATCGGTCAACACCGACAGGCAGGCGGCACCGCCTTTGGCGTAACTGGTGGCGATTTCCGCAGGGATGAAGTCCGGGCGAATGACGCCTTTGCTGGGCGAGGCCTTCTTGATCTCGGCGATCACCGCCGCCTCGCCCGCGTCCAGCTTCGATTCCAGCGCGGCGACAAAGCCGCGCGCCGGCGGCTGATCCGCGGCTTTCGCCTGTAGCTCCGCCATTGGACACTGCTGCCGGCGCTGGGCCACCTCTTCCCATTTGCGCTCGACAATGGTTTTCAAGATCGTGGGCGTGGTCATCAGCGCTTCTCCCCGGCATCGCCCGCGGCTGCCTTTTCTCCTTCGCCCGGGGTCTCCGGTCGGAAGGCGCTGGTAAAGGCCGCCAGCTCTTTTATTTTCTCCCCGGCGAGACCGCTGCCGATGGCATCCTGGGCCATGGCCACGCCCTGTTCGGCGCTGTCCGCTACACCGCTGACGTAGATGGCCAGGCCGGCGTTCATGGCGATCACATCGGCGGCCTTGTCCGCCGCCGCACTGTCGTCGCCCCCCAGGGCCGCCCGGATCAGGGCCAGTGACTCGGCGGCGCCGTCGACGGTCAGGCCGGACAGGTCGCGGCGCTCGATGCCGAAATCCTCCGGGCGAATACTGAGCTCGCGCAGTTCTCCGTCTTTCAGTTCCACCGCGTGGGTGTCCGCCGCCAGGCTGACTTCGTCCAGCCCGTCCTCACTGTGGACCACCAGCACATGCTCGGCACCGAGGCTCTGCAGCACTTCCGCGAGGATGCGGCAGTAGCTGCGGTCGTAGACGCCGATCACCTGGCGCTTTACGCCGGCGGGATTGGTCATGGGCCCCAGCAGGTTGAAGATGGTGCGCAGCCCCAGCGCCCGGCGCGCGCCCACCGCGTGACGCATGGCGCTATGGTAGCTAGGGGCGAACATAAAACCGACGCCGACGGTGTCGACGCAACGCGCCACCTGCCCGGTATCCAGTTCCAGGTAGATGCCGGCCCGGTCCAGCAGATCCGCGGCGCCGCTGCTGGAGGACACGGAGCGGTTGCCGTGCTTGGCCACCCGCGCGCCCGCGGCCGCGGCGACAAAGCTGGCGGCGCTGGAGACGTTGAACAGGTTGGCACCGTCGCCGCCGGTGCCGACGATATCCACGGCGTTGGTCAGGTCCAGGTCCACCTTTTTCGCCAGCTCGCGCATCACCTCCACCGCACCGGCGATTTCCTCCACCGTCTCGCCGCGCAGGCGCAACGCCACCAGCAGACCGCCGATCTGCGCCTCCTCGGCCTCGCCGCGCATGATCTGGCCCATGGTATCGCGCATCTCCGCGCGGGTGAGGTGATCGCCGTCCACCAGTTTGGCGATGGCCTGTTGGATATTCATCTGTTCTCCCTTTTTGTTCTTCCCGCTGCAGGAGCCTGCTCAGGCTTCCAGAAAGTTTCTCAGCATATCGTGGCCGTGTTGCGTGAGGATGGACTCGGGGTGAAACTGCACCCCTTCCACCGGCAGTTCGCGGTGGCGCAGGCCCATGATCTCATCGATCTCGCCGTCTTCGCGCTCGGTCCAGGCGGTGACTTCCAGGCACTCCGGCAGGCCGCCCTTCTCCACCACCAGCGAGTGGTAGCGGGTGGCCTCGAACGGGTTCGAAAGGCCGTGGAACACCCCCAGGTTGTTGTGCACGATGGGCGAAGTCTTGCCGTGCATCACCTGCCCGGCGCGCACCACGCGGGCGCCGAAAACCTGGCCGATGCTCTGGTGGCCGAGGCAGATCCCCAGGATCGGTATCCGCCCGGCGAAGCGGCGCACGGTGTCCATGGAGATGCCCGCCTCGTTGGGGGTACAGGGCCCCGGCGAGATCACGATCTTCTCCGGTTCCAGCGCGTCGATATCGGCCACACCGATCTCGTCGTTGCGCACCACCTTCACATCGGCGCCCAGCTCGGCCATATACTGCACGACATTCCAGGTAAAGGAGTCGTAGTTGTCGATCATCAGAATCATTGTGCGGCTCCCTTATCCAGGCCTCTCTCTCTGTTGCATTTCCGGATCCATGCGTTTCTGCATGCGCGCCAGGGCCTCCTGGGTCGCGCGCAGCTCGCGCAGGATTTCCGTCTGGCTGGGCGGCACCTGCAGTTCGTCCAGGCGGCGCAGCTTGGTCTCTTCCAGGTTGTTCAGCACCACGCCGATAAACAGGTTGATCATCACGAACGCGCCCATGACCACAAAGCTGATGAAGTAGACCCAGGCCCAGGGCATGGCATCCATGGCGGTATACATGATATCGGTCCAGTCCTCGAAAGTGACGATACGGAACAGGCTCAGCAGTGCAATCGGCAGGCTCCGCCAGTGGGTCGGGTCTATCTCGTGGAACAGGAAATAGCCGGCCACGCCGTAGATATAGAAGATGATGCTCATCAGCAGCGCGATATGGAACATGCTGGGCAGGCTGCGCAACAGTGTATCCACCAGCAGGCGAAGCTCCGGGAAGGCCGACACCAGTCGCAACACCCGCAGCACGCGCACCAGGCGCGCGAGGGTCGCCATGGGGCCGGCGGCCGGAATCAGGCTGAGCGCGATGATGCTGAAATCGAAGCAGTTCCAGCCCCTGGCGAAATAGCGCCAGGGGCGGTTGCCGCAAGCGGCCATCTTGATCGCCGCCTCGACCACAAACGAGACCAGGATCAGCTGGTTGACACCGGCGAGCAGGCCGCCGAAGCGGCCCACGATCCACTGCGAGGTCTCCAGGCCCACGGCCACGCCATTGAGCAGAATCAGGCCGATTACGATCTGGCTGAACAGCGGCGACTCGGCCACCCGCCGGCACAGCTCGGCCGGGGACAGCTTCTGCGAAAGACTAACTTCGTTCATTGCTGGCAATTTTTTCTCTCTGGTCGCGGCCCTTGCCGCCCTTCCCCGCCGACAGCGCCATGGCCGCAGCGCGGAAGAGCGCGCGCGCCTTGTTCATGGTTTCGTCCCACTCGGACTGCGGGTCGGAGTCGGCCACCAGGCCGGCACCGGCCTGGATATACAGCCGGCCGTCCCGGATCACCGCGGTCCGGATGGCGATGGCGGTGTCCATATTGCCGTTCCAGGCCAGGTAGCCGACGGCGCCACCGTAGATACCGCGTTTCTCCGGCTCCAGCTCGTCGATGATTTCCATGGCGCGGATTTTCGGCGCACCGGATAAAGTCCCTGCCGGAAGCGCCGCGCGCAGCGCGTCGATACCGGTGAGGCCCTGTTTCAGTTTGCCGGCGACGTTGGAGGTAATGTGCATCACGTGGGAATAGCGCTCCACCACCATCTGCTCGGTCACCCGGACGCTGCCGGTCTCGGCCACGCGGCCGACGTCGTTGCGCCCCAGGTCGATCAGCATCAGGTGTTCGGCGATCTCCTTCGGATCCGCCAACAGCTCCCGCTCCAGTGCCGCGTCCTCTTCCTCGGTGGCGCCGCGGCGGCGGGTGCCGGCCAGCGGGCGCACGGTCATTTCGCCGTCTTCCAGGTGCACCAGGATTTCCGGGCTGGAGCCCACCACCTGGTGATCGCCCAGGTCGAGGAAATACATGTAGGGCGACGGATTGAGACTGCGCAGGGCGCGGTAGAGGTTCAGTGGCGGCGCATCGAAGGGGGTCGACAGCCGCTGCGACGGCACCACCTGCATCACATCGCCCGCCAGCACATACTCCTTGACCCGGTCCACCGACTGTTTGAACGCGGCCTCGCCGAAGTGGGACTGAAAGGCCGACTCATCGATACCACTGCCGTGCAGGTCCAGCGGCGGCGTATCCGGCAGCGGCTGCGCCAGCCTGTCCACCAGTTCGTCCAGCCGCCGCTGGGCCCGATCATAGGATCCGGCGACAGCGGGATCCCCGTGCACGACAAAGATCACCGCCCCGGCCAGGTTGTCGAACACCACCAGCTCGTCGCTGACCATCAGCAGGATATCCGGGTTGCCGAGCGTATCCGGCGGCGCGCTGTCCGCCAGGCGCGGCTCGATATAGCGCACACAGTCGTAACCGAAGTAGCCCACCAGGCCGCCGTTGAAGCGCGGCAGGTCCGGCAGTTCCGGCACCCGGTAGCGCTGCTGGAATTCCTCCACGAATGCCAGCGGATCGGCGGTCTCGTACTGCTCCAGCACCTCGCCGTCACGCTCCACAGTGATAGTGTGATCGCGAACTCGCAGCAGGGTCCGCGCCGGCAGGCCGATAATCGAGTAGCGGCCCCACTTCTCGCCGCCCTGCAACGATTCCAGCAGGTAGCTGTAACGGCCCGCCGCCAGTTTCAGGTAGGTGGACAGCGGTGTCTCGATATCCGCCAGCACGCGGCGCACCAGCGGTACGCGGTTGTAACCCGCAGACGCAAGTTGGGCGTATTCACTTGGGGTCATGGCGACTCCAGTCAGTTTGCAGAAATTCGGTTGGCGGGCGGGTAGATACAGCGGGCGCCCACGGGAAAGGCGGCCAGGCGGCGTCGGTGCCGGTGCCGGTTATTGGCCTCAGCGGACTAGCGGCGCCATCGCCAGCTGTTGATGTGGGGGGCAGTGTGGCTCACGGGTATTCCCTCGATTAGGCGCATAAGTGTACAAATCCATTGTGGGGGCGGCAAGGGTTTCCCGGGAGCGCGGAGCTCCAGCTCCGCTTGCGGGCCGCAGGCCCGCCACGGGGCATCTTGTGGGCGCCCTCTCCCCCAGCCCCTCTCCCGGTGGGAGAGGGGAGCTTCGTAGGGAGTTACCGGGCAAGTTCACGCCGCATGGCTTCGATCGCCTCCCCGTAGTCGTCGGCGCTGAAGATGGCCGAGCCGGCGACGAAGGTGTCGGCGCCGGCGGCGGCGATCTCGGCGATATTGTCCTGTTTGACACCGCCGTCGATCTCCAGGCGGATATCCAGGCCGGAGTCGTCGATCAGCTTGCGCGCCTCGCGCAGTTTGTCGAGGGTGGCGGGAATGAATTTTTGCCCGCCGAAGCCGGGGTTGACCGACATCAGCAGAATCATGTCCAGCCGCTCCATCACGTATTTTGCCGCCTCCAGCCCGGTTGCCGGGTTGAAGACCAGACCCGCCTTGCAGCCCAGGCTCTGGATCAGCTGCAGTGAGCGATCCACATGGCGCGAGGCCTCCGGGTGGAAGGTGATCGAGGTGGCACCGGCATCGGCGAACAGGCGGATCATATCGTCCACCGGCTCCACCATCAGGTGTACGTCGATGGGCGCGGTCACGCCGTGCTTGCGCAGCGCCTTGCACACCATGGGACCGATGGTCAGGTTGGGCACATAGTGGTTGTCCATCACATCGAAGTGCACCCAGTCGGCACCGGCGGCCAGTACCGCATCCACTTCCTCGCCCAGGCGGGCAAAATCGGCGGAGAGGATGGAGGGGGCAATCTTGTAATCCGGCATGGCGATTTCCTGTCTGTCAGAATTTGAGGCGCTCTTCGAGGCGCTCCAGGCGCTCGGGGGTGCCGACGTCGCACCAGTCGCCGTCGTAGAGCTCCGCCTGCAGCCGGCCCTCGTTGTGGGTGAAAACCTCACCCAGGCCGAAGCGGGCGCGCGCGCGAGGGTACCCGCTCAGCACTTCGGGATCCAGCCAGCTGATGCCGGCGAAGGTATAGCGGGGACTGGCGCTGCCGGACAGCAGGCCCTTGTCGATACCGAAGTCTCCCCCCGGGTTGTGGGGCGGGTTGGGCACCATCAGCAGGCGACCGGGACAGCCGTCGGGCAGCGGGCGCCGGCGCCACAGATCCAGGTCGAAGTCACACCAGACGTCGCCGTTGACCACCCAGAAGGGCTGGTCGCCGAGCAGCGGCAGCGCGCGCAGGATGCCGCCGGCGGTTTCCAGCGGTTCTTCCTCCACGGAGTACTGGATCTCAAGCCCCCAGCGGGCGCCGTCCCCCAGATGCTCGCGGATCCTGTGGCCCAGGTGGCCGAGGTTGACCACGGCGCGGCGCACGCCGACTTTCGCCAGCCGCTCGATGGCGTGCTCGATCAGGGGCTTGCCGGCGACCGGCAGCATGGGTTTGGGCAGGCGGTCGGTCAGCGGACGCATGCGCCGGCCGAAACCGGCGGCCAGCACCATCGCTGCGGGTGCCTCGGGCAACGGGGAATTCTGCTCTCTGTCGATATCGCTCATTCGGACTGTTCGTGCAATTGTGTACTGTGGCTGCCGGCGCTGCGGTAGTCGCGATACCAGTCCTGCGTCTCGGCCAGGGGCAGCAGCCGGGCGCGGAACCAGTCCGCAAAGGGTTGCAGTTCGGGGTAGCGCCCGGCGACCTCCAGGGTATAGCGGATCACCAATGGCAGGTCCGGCAGGTAACCGCTCTTGCCGTCGCGCAGGTAGAGGCGCGGGAACAGGCCCAGCACCTTGATATGGCGCTGCAACCCCATCCAGTCGAACCAGCGCAGGAAAGTTGCCGGCTCCAACTCTTCCAGCACGCCGACGGAAGCTGCCATGGCGGCATAGGATAGCGCCCAGCGCTCGACCTTTTCCCGGGGCCAGCGCACATAGCAGTCGCGCAGCAATGAAACCAGGTCGTAGGTCACCGGCCCCCAGACCGCATCCTGGAAATCCACCACTCCCGGCCGCTCGCCGTCGTGCAGCAGCAGGTTGCGGCTGTGGTAGTCGCGATGCACCAGTACCCGGGGCTGTTCCGCGGCGCTGTCCAGCAGCAACGCGAAAGTGTCTTCCAGCAACTGCCGGTCCGCATCGGTGAGCGTATAGCCGAGTAGCTTTTCCGCCAGCCAGTCCGGCAGGATACGCATTTCGGCCAGCAGCAGTTCGCGGCTATAGCTGGGGAAGAGATCACCCGCCGGTGGGATCTGCTGCAGGCACAGCAGTTCGCTCAACACCTCGGCGTAGAGGCCCTCGACGCTGTCGTCGTCGAGTTCGCCCAACAGCAACTGATCGCCCAGATCCTCGAGCAGCATAAAGCCGTGCTCGACATCCGCCGCAATCACCAGCGGCGTGTGAATCCCGTGGCGGCGCAGGTAGTCTGCCACGGCCACAAAGCGCGCGGTATTGGTGCGCTCCGGCGGCGAGTCCACCGCGACCAGGCGCGGCTCCGTATCGGTGCGGAAATAGCGGCGGAAACCGGCGTCGCCGGCCAGCGTGTGCAGGGTCAGCGGTCCCCCGCGCTCAAGCGCGCGCCCGGCCCACTGGCCGAGCGCCCGCTGTCGCTGATCTGTTCCGTCTGTCAAAGGCTCGTTCATCTGCCGCTACTACTCTATCGTGGGGCGTCTGGGCCGGCCCGCATTGTAACCGTGGCACCCACGCCGTCCAGCGGGGCGACACTATTTGCTCCAATTCCCGGGCCGCCGAAAAAAAGGTAGAGGGCACGGCGGCCCGGGTCAGTGTTATCGGACTCTACATTCAAGTAGAATCAGCCGTTGATTTTCGCGGGGCTCTGCCGCGCTCCCCTCTACGGAAACTCTAAAGATAGCCGGAACTATTCACCTGATGCTGCAAGCTTCCCGGTGGCGCCGCCTGGCGCTGGCCATTGGAAAAATTTCGCGCCCGCGCTCCGTTGCCACAGGCCTGGCCACCGGCCTGATCGCCGCACAGCCGCTGTGGGCGCAGACCGCGGACAACAGTGCCGCCGACAATCCGGGCTACAACCCCTACCTGTACCTCGACTGGCTGCCCCGGCAACAGCTCGGCCCGCAACGGCGCGCGACCCTGCCGGCGGCCTGTACCGGGGCCTTTGTGGCACCGCCGCGCAATTACAGCGACGCCGACCGGCTGCCGGACGAGGCGCCCCTGCGCGCCACCGCGGACGAATCCGAGTGGCTGGACGACGGCACCGCGCAGTTGCGCGGCAATGTACACGTCACCCAGGGCTACCGGCAGCTGTCCGCCGACCGGGTGGATGTGAACCGCGCCGAGAGCACCGCCTACCTCAGCGGCGCCATCGAGATACGCGAGCCGGGTATGTTGGTCCGCGGGCGGGCGGCAGAAGTTCACACCGACAGCGAGGCGGCGGCGATCGAGGACGCCACCTACGTGCTGCACGAAGATTTCATCCACGGCAGTGCCCGCTACGCCGCTCGCGAGGCCAGCGGTGAGCTGACCCTCACCGAGGGCGACTACACCCGCTGCGAGCCCGGCGACGAGTTCTGGCGCATGACCGGTGGCGAAATCAACATCGACAATGTCGAGCGCCAGGGCGTGGCGCGCGATGTGCGCCTGGAAATCGCCGATGTACCGGTGTTCTATTTTCCCTACCTGCGCTTCCCGGTGGGCGATGCGCGCCTGTCCGGCCTGCTGTTCCCCTCCCTCAGCCACAGCGACGAGAACGGCTGGGATATCGCCGTCCCCTACTACTGGAATATCGCCCCACAGTTGGACGCCACCATCGTGCCGCGCTATATCCAGCACCGCGGCAGCGGCGCCGAGGTGGAAGTGCGCCACCTGAGCAACTGGTTCAACAGCGAACTGCGGGTCGCCGGCCTGCCCGACGACAAGGGCGGCGACGACGAAGACGCCCGCGAGCTGATTCGAGAGGGTTTCCCGGAAGACCTGGTGCTGCCGGCCAAGGGCGAGGACCGCTGGCTGCTGAACTTCGAACAGCAGGGCGGCAACGACAGCTTCTGGCACACCGATATCGACTACACCAAGGTCAGCGATCCCGACTACTTCCGCGACCTGGATACCGCCAACCTGAGTGTGGCCGCGGAGCGCAAGGTCAACCAGACGGTGCAGGGCCGCCTGACCCTGGGTGAAAACTGGCGGGCCAAGCTACGCGCCCAGGAGTACCAGCTACTGGAAAAGGACAAGTTCGACACCTTCAGCCAACTGCCGCGCCTGGACTTGGACGGCGCCTACCGCTGGGGCGACTGGGCGCTGGCACTGAATCACGAACTCACCCGCTTCGACCACGAAGACACCCAGACAATCCGCTTTATCGAAGACGTGGGCGATCCGGAGAGCATCACAGAGCGGACGCGCAACTTTATCAATGCCGACCGCGCGCGCCTGGACTACGAGCTCGACTGGGACAAACAGTGGCTCTGGGGCTATTTCACCCCCGGCATCGCCCTGCGCCATCTCGGTTACCAACTGGACGACCAATTCCTGGCGCCGGGCACTACCGATTCCCCGGAGGCCTCCGCGGCGCAGCTCACGCTCAACACCGGCCTCTATTTCGAGCGCGACGGCAACGCCTTCGGCCGCCACTATGTGCAGACCCTGGAGCCGCGCCTGTTCGCGCTGGCCAGCTCCGAGGCGGACCAGAGCGACTTCCTGGAGCTGGGCAACAGCGACATCAGCGGTATCGACCCCAAGAGCAACAACCTGTTGTTCGACACCTCCCTGTTCACCCCCAGTTTTCACCAGCTGTTCCGCGACAGCCGCTTCAACGGCAACGACCGCATCGACGACGCCGACCGCATCGCCCTGGGCCTGACCAGCCGCCTTGTCGATCCCGCCAGCGGCCGCGACCTCTTCTCCGCCAGCGCCGGGCAGATTTTCTACGCCGAGGACACCCGTATCGAGCTGGACGAGCCCATCGAGGACTCGCCGCGCTCGGAGTTCGCCGTGGGCATCGAGAGCCGACCGATCCAGTCCCTGCGCGCCAGCAGCACACTGATCTACGACGAGCAGGAAAACGAACTCAACCGCGGCAGCTTCACGCTACGCTACCTGGACAGCGATTTCCGCCTGTTCAACCTCGGCTACCGCTACCTGCGCCGGGAGGGGCGGTTCGACGTGGAGCAGTTGGACGCCTCCGCGGTGGTGCCCGTGAGCGCCAGTACCTCGCTCCTGGCCCGCGCCAACTACGATGTCACATTCGAGCGGGAACTGGAGTACCTGGCCGGCGTCGAATATGACAGCTGCTGCTACCGTGCGCGCCTGGTCTGGCGCCGCTCGCTGGACAACGATCTGGCCGACGTGGTAACTCCAGAGGAGCTGGAGTTCGACGAAGGGGTCTACCTGGAGATACAGCTCAAGGGCCTGGCTGGCCTGGGCACTACGGTCACCCGTATGCTCAGCCAGGGCATCGCCAATTTTGATCAGAGAGAAGTACTGAAACAGTGATGAGAATAATGACCAAATCCGCTTGCAAACAGGGTCTACTGACACAGGTCGCACTCTGTGCACTGGCCGCACTTTTCACCATCGGCGCCCACGCACAGGTGCAGACACTGGACCGCGTGGTGGCCGTAGTCGATGACGACGTGGTCATGGCCAGCGAGCTGCAGGAACGCCTCGACACCATCTCAGCGCAGATCCAGTCGCAGGACGTGCAGGCGCCACCAGAGGACGTGCTGCGCCGCCAGGTACTGGAGCAACTGATCGTCGAGCGGCTGCAGCTGCAGATGGCCCAGCGCGCCGGCGTCACCGTATCCGACGCCGAACTGGACCAGGCCATTGCCCGCGTGCAGCAGAACGCCGGCGCCAGCCCGGAGCAATTCCGCCAGCGCCTGGCCGCCGATGGTATCTCCGCGGAAGCCTTCCGCCGGCAGATCCGCCAGGAACTGCTGATCCGCCGCGTCGAGCAGGGCAGCGTCAACCGCCGCATCGAGATCACCGACCAGGACATCGACAACTTTCTGCGTTCCAAGGAAGGCGAATTCTGGAAGTCACCCCAGTACGAACTGGGCCACATCCTGATTCCGGTCAATTCCAGCGCCCCCGCCAACGAGGTCGACGAGGCGCGGCAGAAAGCCGGACAACTGGCCGAACAGGTGCGCGGCGGTGCCGACTTCCGCCGTCTGGCGATCGCCAACTCCGCCGGCCAGAACGCCCTGGAGGGCGGCGACCTGGGCTGGCGCAAGACGGTGGAACTGCCGACGCTGTTCGCCGACGCCCTGGAGAACCTCGAGGTCGGCGACATCACCGAGCCCTTCCGCAGTGACGCCGGCTTCCACCTGCTGAAGATCCATGCCGAGCGCGGCTCCACCGAGCAGGTGGTGGAGCAGACCAAGGTGCGCCATATCCTGGTGAAGACTTCCGCCATCCGCGACGACGACGCCGCCTACAACCTGCTGGTCGACCTGCGCCAGCAGGTCCTCGACGGCGCCGACTTCGGCGAACTGGCCCGGGAGCACTCCGAGGATATCGGCACCATGCTCAACGGCGGCGACCTGGGCTGGTCCAACCCCGGCCAGTTCGTGCCCGAATTCACCCAGGCCATGGACAACACCCCGGTGGGTGAAATCAGCATGCCGTTCCACAGCGAGTTCGGCTGGCATATCCTGCGCGTCGACGACCGCCGCAAACAGGACATGACCGACCAGTACATCCGCAACCAGGCCGCGGACCTGCTGCGCAATCGCCGCTACGAGGAAGAGCTGCAGAACTGGCGCCGCGAGATCCGCGACCAGGCGTATGTGGAAATCAAGCTGCCGGAACTGCAGGACGAGCAGTCCGAGAGCACTGACTAGCCTGCAGGCGAACACCGGGCGCGCGGCGCCCGGTCAGCCCCCGAGCAACCCATGATTCCGAGAATTGCCCTCACCCCCGGCGAACCCGCGGGCATAGGCCCGGAGCTGGCGGTCAAACTGGCCGCCGGCGGCCACGCCGCGCAAATAGTCACCGTCGCCGATCCGCAACTGCTGGAGGATACGGCGGCGCGGCTGCGGCAGCCGCTGGAGCTGATTCCCTTCGACCCCGGACAGGCCGCCACCGAAACACCCGCCGGCAGCCTCCATATCCTGCCGGTGGAGATGGCCAGTGCGGCGGCGCCGGGGCAACTGGATATCGCCAACGGTCCCTATGTGCTCGAGACGCTGCGACGCGCCGCCGGGGGCTGCCTGTCGCGGGAGTTCGACGCGCTGGTGACCGGGCCGGTGCACAAAGGGGTCATCAACGACGCCGGTATCGCCTTTTCCGGCCATACGGAATTTTTCGCCGAGCAGGCCGGAGTCGAACGGGTGGTGATGATGCTGGCGGCGGAGGAGCTGCGCGTGGCCCTGGTCACCACCCACCTGCCGCTGAAGGATGTCAGCGCCGCGATTACGCCGCGGCGGCTGGAGCAGGTTGTCACCATCCTGCATCGCAGCCTGCGCGACCAGTTCCGTATCGGGCGGCCGTGTATCGGCATCTGCGGCCTCAACCCCCACGCCGGCGAAGGCGGCCACTTGGGGCGCGAGGAAATCGACATCATCGAGCCGTCGCTGGAAAAACTGCGCGCGCGGGGAATCGAACTGATCGGCCCCCTGCCGGCGGATACGCTGTTTACACCGCCGCAACTGGCCCGCTGCGATGCCGTTCTGGCCATGTACCACGATCAGGGACTACCGGTGTTAAAATTCAAGGGATTCGGCCACGCCGTCAACATCACCCTGGGGCTGCCGTTTATCCGCACCTCGGTCGACCACGGCACCGCCCTCAATATCGCCGGGCGGGGCATTGCCGATGGCGGCAGCCTGCGGGCCGCACTCTCCCAGGCCGTAGAACTTGCGCAATTGCGCCAGCCGTAGCACCCCACACTCTTCTGCAGGAGCCTGCTGTGACCGCATGGATGGCGGAGTGCCGCCCAGCGGAATGCAGAGTTTGCAGGAACAAAAAATCTGTCAGGCGAATATTTATCGATGGACAACTTCTTCGATCACAGGGCGCGCAAGCGCTTCGGCCAGAATTTCCTGGTCGATGAGAATATTATTGAAAAGATCGTGCGCGCAGTCGCACCAAAGGAAAGCGACAACCTGGTGGAAATCGGCCCCGGCCAGGGCGCCATCACCCGGCTGTTGCTGCAGCACTGCCCGTCGCTGACCGCGCTGGAACTGGACCGCGACCTGATCCCGATGCTGCAGTTCAAATTCCGCGACTACCCGGAATTCAGGATCCTCGAGCGGGATGCGCTCAAATTCGATTTCGACACCCTGAGCGGAGAAGCCGGCGAGCGGCCGCTGCGTATTGTCGGCAACCTGCCCTACAACATCTCCACACCACTGCTGTTCCATCTGCTGGGATTTCGCGGCAGGGTGCAGGACATGCACTTTATGCTGCAGAAAGAAGTGGTCGACCGCCTCAACGCCACACCGGGCAATAAATCCTATGGCCGCCTCAGCGTGATGGTGCAGTATCACTGCCGCGTGCAGGGGCTCTTCCCGGTGCCGCCGCAATCTTTCCGCCCGGCTCCCAAGGTGGAATCCGCGATAGTGCGATTGATTCCCCACGCGGAGCCGCCGCGCCCGGCGAAAGACGAACCCCTGCTCGGGCGCATTGTCAGTGTCGCCTTCCAGCAGCGCCGCAAGACACTGCGCAACGCGCTCAAGCCACTGTTCCCCGAACTCGACGCGGGCGGCCTGCCGGTGGACGCGAGCCGCCGGCCGGAGACTCTGAGCGTGCAGGAGTTCGTGGATCTGGCAAATTATTTGGGGACCGGGAAACAGGAAACGGGGAAGGGTAACTAATGGCCACCTACGCGATCGGCGATATCCAGGGTTGTTTCGAGCCGCTGCAGCGGCTGCTGGAAAAAATCCACTTCCGCCCTGACCGCGACAAACTGTGGCTGGCCGGCGATATGGTACACCGCGGCCACGACAGTCTCGGCACTCTGCGCTTCCTCTACGAGCACCGCCACCAGGTCACCGCCGTGCTCGGCAACCACGACCTTCATCTGCTCGCCCTGGCCCACGGCGCCAAACGCCTGACCGACAGGGAACAGGACCTGGCAAGAATCCTGCGCGCCCGGGATGCGGACAAACTGCTGACCTGGCTGCAGGACCTGCCGCTGGTGGTGCATAAAAAGGGCTTCACCATGGTGCACGCCGGTATACCGCCGATCTGGAGCGTCAGCAAGGCACTGGAACTGTCGCGGGAGGTCCACAGGGCGCTGTCCGACGAAGCCCTGGCGAAGGCGTTTTTCTACGGCATGTACGGCAACGAGCCCCACTGCTGGAGCGAGCACCTGCTGGGTATCGAGCGGCTGCGCTCCATCACCAACTATTTCACCCGCATGCGCTTCTGCAGGGCCGACGGCACCCTGGACCTGGTCACCAAGCGCGGCCCCCAGGCCGAGCACGGCGAATATAAACCCTGGTTCAGTTTTCCGGAGAGAAAAACCGGGAATGACAAAATCATCTTCGGCCACTGGGCCGCACTGGAGGGGCGCGCGGACACGAAGAATGTGTACGCACTGGATACCGGCTGTGTCTGGGGTGGCTACCTGACCGCGATGCGGCTCAGTGACGAGGCGTTCTTCTGCGCGGACTGCAGTCTCTGATCACATTTTGCTGACGCCCGACGGCAGATCCTTCTCCTGAATCGGCTGCAGTGCTGGCCCATCTGCCGGTGGAGCAGCCAGCATGTCACTACCTGAAGACACGGCCGGGGGGGAAGACAAGTGGCGGCGCAGGCTGACGGCCAGGGACATCAGCTCCGCGGCACCCCGCCCGCCTTCGAGTGCAAAGTGCCTGCCGCCTTCAACCCACTCGACGCGCGCTGCTCCCCGCTGTGAGCCACTATATCCGGCTCCCACGCCCTGAGCGGCCGTTTCGTATAGCACCAGGCTGCTGCCGTCCCCGCCGCTGAAGTGATATTCGACCATACCCTCTTCCATCGGATGCTGCCCGGGCTCCAGTTCCAGTCCGGCGTATGAGGGCCCGGCCTGTTGTGTTTCGGCCGGAGCGGGTAATACCACCCCCTGTGTCGAGCCGTTTCTGTCCAGTACCAGCCAGGGAACAACGACAGCGAACAGCGCCGCCGCGCCGGCGATAAAAAGCGGCCCGCGGTACGGCGATCGCGGATTACGCGCTGCGGGCTCGGGCTCCCCCTCCCGATCCGTAGCAAATACGCTGTGCAGCTCCGCCTCCTGCTTCCAGTAAGCGTAAATTCGATCGGCATCCTGCGGGTTGGCGCGCAGGTAGGCGGCGACCCGGGCACTATCTGCCCGTGACAATTGACCGTCGGCAAAAGCACTCAGGTCCTCGTTGCTCACAGATCGGTCGTTGCGATTTCCGCGCATCATTTGACCCTCCTGAGGTGATTGTCGTCGCGCTCGGTGACGCCTCGGGCGCAGTGACGACGCAGTGATTCCCGCGCCCGCGACAGGCGCGAACGCAGGGTGCCGATATTGATATCCAGTATTTTCGCGGCCTCCTCGTAGCTGGGGCTCTCCAACACCATCAGCATCAGCGCGGCGCGCTGCTCGGGCGGTAACACCTCAATGGCGGCGACCGCTTCGCGACACTGCATGTGGGGATCGTGCCCGGCCTCCACCGTCCAGTCCTCGCCCGCATCTGCAACCGCCACCTCCCGACGCGCCCTCGCCGTCACCCGCTGGTTGAGATAGATCCGATAGAGCATGCGAAATAGCCAGGAGCGGATCGCCCCGCTGCTTCGCCACAGATGGCGCTTGTTCAGCGCCCGCTCCAGGCAATCCTGCACCAGATCCTCCGCCGCCAGTCGGTCCGCGCAGAGGCTCAGCGCATAGCGGCGCAGATGGGGAATCTGATCGCATACTTTTTGTTCAAATCTCATGGGTTGCCAACAATCGTACGATATCTTTATATTCCGCTTACTCTATATACAGTTCCCGATCCATCAGGTTCCTGCCCACCCTCAAAAAAAATGTGAAAATTCCCGGAACCGACCCGCCGCGACTCCTGTTATTACCTGTGATGGCCAACCATCAGCAAACTTACAATAGACTCAGGAGTATAAATCTATGAGCAAACGGACAATCCACCAGTCCAGCCGATTCGTCTCCGCGATCGCCGCCCTGTTGCTGACCGCCGGCGCCGCCGCCCAGGCCCAGCAGCCGCAGCAACCGCCGCAACCCCAGCAGCCGCCGCAGCCACAGCAGCCCGCAGCCACAGCGGCGGACTTCAGCGACGCGGAGCTGAAATCCTTTGCCCAGGCGCGCGCGGAAGTGGAAACCATCCGCACGGAAATCTCTACCAAACTGCAGAACACCCAGGATCAGCAGGAAATGCAGAAACTGCAGGAAGAGGCCAACGTGAAGATGATTGCCGCAGTAGAGTCTGCAGGGCTGTCCCGCGAGAAGTACAACGCAATCGCCCGGGCCGCCATGAACGATCCGGAGCTGGCGGAAAAGCTCTCCAAGCTGTAATGAGCCGATATCCGGGGCCTCGCGGCCCCGGTCCGGTCCCCGCCATCAACAGCCAGCCCGGACTTTTCTGCCGCCCCGTGCAGAAATTACGGGATCTCCGGAGACTTACCCCCTCGACGTCGGTGCATCGCGGTATTCCACCAATCGACCCCAATCAAAAATTAATCAGAAAGATTCCAATCTTCTGGAACCCGCCGGCGGTGGCCGCTGTTGGCGCACTCGAGGGTATCGATCGTAATACCCGCCTATAAAACAACCGGGAGTAAAACCGATGATCAAATGGACCCAACCGCTCACCGCATTCCTGCTCGCCCTGGCCGTATCCACAGGTGCCGGTGCCCAGAGCGACGCCACCGACAGCGGTGCCAAGCAGGCTTACAAACCGGCAAAGGCGATAGCCGCGACCGACTTCAGCGATTCCGAACTGAAAATATTTGCGGAAGTCCAGGCCGAGGTGGAGCAGATGCGCACCACCCTCCAGGGCAAGCTGAGCGGTACACAGGATCCCGAAACGGCCAGGAAGGTGCGCATGGAAGCCAACGAGGAAATGGTCTCGGCGGTACAGAGCAGCGACCTGAGCCCGAAACGCTACAACCAGATCGCCCGGGCCGCGCTGAACGACCCCGAGCTGGCGGAGAAAATCCAGCAGATGGAGTGACTCTGCGCGTGTCGGCGGCCCATTGGGCCGCCTGCCGCATCAGCAACCCAACAAGAGGTACCGACACACGTCGGTTCAGGCGGGTTTCCGCGACTCGGGCAACGTCAGCGAGGCCGAATAAAGCTTCTTCAATACGATTCCCGCCCAGAACAGATAGGCGATCAGGCCAACGGAGGCCGGCCACCACTGGGACGGGGAAAAACCGGATACCGTCCCGAGCCCGTCGACGGTGTCGAAAAGAGACAGCATCCCGAGCGCGAATGCAATCAGGTTTGAGGAAGCGACCAGAAAAAAAGTTCTATTTTAAGGCTCATATCATTCGCCATCCTTACATACCGCATATCGACATTCTACTCAGTCCGACCTTACATTTAGCGCCTTCCCTGGATAGTGCGATATACGAAAAAAATACCCGTTAAAAATAGATAAATTGCTGCATAGACCCCAATGTCGACAGCTAAGCTTGACAGTCTGAAGCCTTCTTCAAAAAAATTATGATTAATGGATAGAGTTCTCATTAAAACAAGGTGGATAATTGCTGACAATACCGCAATAGCTGCATAGCTCATCACGCTTTCCCATTAAGTGTTTTTTGAAAAGTACGTCCGCCGCGGCGCACATAAATTCCCGCACGGTGCGCACCGCGCACCCTACTCGCTGGAATAGCCATTCGGATTACGCGGCTGCAATATTAAAGGCTTGACCCCGCTGATCACTCAGCGATTCCGAACTGAAAATGTTTGCGGAGGCCCAGGCCAAGGTAGAGCAACGCGCACTACCCTGCAGGGCAAGCTGAGCAACGCACAGGATCCCGAAGCGGCCAAGAAGGCGCGTATGGAGGCCAACCAGAAAACGGGCTCGGCGGTACAAAGCAGCGGCCTAACCCCGAAACGCTACAACCAGATCGCCCGAGGCGGCCTATTGGGCCCGGACCGCTCACTGAATCGCGCCCGGCGGGCTGTCCACCGACCCACCATTACAGACGCCGGCCCGGCCGCAGGCCGGATCGACCACACCTCACGGTGCCAGTGGCACTACAGAATCCCCAGATAGATAACCAGTATCGCTGCGCCGAGATTGTTCAACGCATGCAATAACATGGGCAGTAGCACAGATCCGCTCCTTTCCCGCGCCATCCCCAACACCAGCGCGAGCACGAAAACGAATCCCAACTGTAACCAGTGATACTGTCCCCAGTGCAGCAGCGTGAACAGGGTGGATGTCAGCAGCAGGGTACCGCTGAAGCCCAGGCGCGACTGCCGCCAGGCCCGGAACAGATAGCCGCGGAACACCAGCTCCTCCAGCAGCGGCGCCGCCAGCACCAATACCAGCGCCAGCGGCAGGTTTCGGCTGCCCGCTATCGACTGCATAAACTCGCCCTGCTCGATACCGAGAGCCTTCACCGTCAGCATCTGGGCGACCAGGAATACCACCAGCACTGGTAGCCATCGCCACAGTGAGCTCAACTCGAAAGCACGCAGGGCCAAGGTCGCGCGTCGAGTCTGCGTATCGAACTTCGATGCAAACAACAGCACCGGTAGTATCAGGCAGAACTGCGCCAGATACATCCCCGTCAGCGCGGCCGGTGTCTTTATGTGCGCCTCTACCGATTTCTGAATCGACGCCGGATCGACGACTTCTCCATTCGCACCGAATTGCGCACCCAGATAGCCACCGTAGCCAGCGATGTACAAAAACACGCCGACAAAGTGCAGGATAGCAAATAACGTCAACCAGCTGGTGGCGTACCAGGGACTCGGCAAAAGCCCGGCTTGCGTTGATTCCGCTCCAGAATCATCTTCGCTTGTACTGGAGATATTTTTTTCTACAGACTCCATTTCAATCCGCCCCCGCATTTTCTTGATTCCGAAATAATATATTCAACCACTTTCAGCTCGCCAATCCGTCTTTCCTTCGCCACCCTATCGTTATCACGCTTACAACATAGCCTGCAGCTGTTTTGTCAAGACTTGACCCCTTCGTTCTTTGGGATAACTATTCTGAATAGAACCATCCAACAACGATTCTTCCATATTCATACTTATTACTTGAATCCAAGTCATTTTACAAAAATATATAACTCTTTATTTCGCTCCCACTTCTTTCAGGTGTACGTTACCTGTATGATCCCGTTATTTGTGATTAGCATCCTTATGTGCTGCAACTCTATCACCGCTGCTTTCTATTAAAATAGCTCGCTGTTGTGCTAACACCCAAATCAAGACTACCATCAAATACATTATTGCTGTCATCAGCAAGTCCATAATATCGAAAGTCCCCTCTGGCAGAACCACTTGTAAAAACTCATACAACAAAATTCCCAACGTATATGAAGAAAAGTGTGGCAAAAAATTCCTTCCCTCATAAAGAATGACCACCAGTATGGCGCTAACAATTATAGCCAGAGAATTGGGATATGTATCCGATAGAAACGCTAACATTCTTGAATCATACACCTTACTCCTCAAGCAGTCGGCTAGAAGCCCCTGAGAAATCAGCATTGCAAAATCTAAAAAACTAATCAAAGATATTTTTTTCATGAATCAATAAAATAGCCACAAGGAAGACTCCCTGTGGCTACCACATGTTTAGGTTAGCGTTGATACAGGCTGCGATATCCTGCCCCGGCGCCTTGCGCACTAGAGAACCCACTCATAAATGAGTCAATTCCTGCTTTTCCACCGATAGAATCATATACATAGCTTCCGCCAATGCCGGCTGCTGCGCCGGCGACATAATTCCAAACTCCGGCATTTACTTGCTCCACTTCCTGAGTAGTAAGCTCTTTCATAATTATATCTCCTAAAAGTTTCAATAAAAGACAGCTAATGACTAGACAACTCAATCCGCCTCCCTGCAGATCCGACCGTCTCCGGCCTATGAGCCACCAATACCCGAGTAATGGCGAGCCTACTGATATGGTCGTTGACCACAGACTCGTTCGCCACATCCAGGTGACTGGTCGCTTCATCCATGAACAGTATGCGCGGCGCGCGGTACAGAGCGCGCGCCAGCACGATTCTCTGCTTCTGGCCACCGCTCAAGCTGGTGCCCATATCGCCCACCAGGGTGTTGTACTGCATGGGCATTTTGACAATTTCTTCGTGGATACAGGCCATCTGGGCGCAGTGCGCGATGTGCTGTAAATCCGGTTGCGGTTCGAAACAGGCGATATTGTCGGCAATGCTACCGGCCAGTAGCTGATCGTCTTGCATAACGCCGGCGATCTGGCTCCGATAGCCGGGCAATTGTTTCAGGGGCTGGCCGTCGATCAGTATTTCGCCCTCGCTCGGTTCCAGCAGGCCCATCAGGCACTTAAGCAGTGTGGTCTTGCCGCAGCCGCTGGGACCGACGATAGCGACGGTTTCCCCCGCCTCGATGGCGAAGTTCAGGCTCCGAAAAGCAGGCGCTTCGGCCTCGCCGTAGCGGAAACCGAGGTTGCGCACTTCGATCCGTCCGCCGAGCGTTTGGTCGGACCCGCCGCTGTGGATCGCCAGCGCATTCTCCTGATCGAGTTTTTCCGTTTGCGTAAAAACGATATCAGACAGGCGATCCAGGTGCAGACCGAGCATCTTGATTTCAATCCACTTGACGATCAACGCGTCCATGGATTCCACAAAACGGTTCTTGTAGCTCATGAAGGCGTAGAGCATACCCACGGTGAAGATATTGCCCATCACCGCGGTAGCGGCAAAATAGATCACCAGCAGGTTTTCCAGCCCGAACAGTAGGCGATTGATGGTGTCGTAGCCGATATTCCAGCGTGTGATGCGGATATCCTTGTTGATGCTGTCCGCAAGGCAATTGTGCCACTGGCCCTGACGGTCATTTTCTCGCTGGAACAGCTTGACGGTCTGGATGGCTCGAACGGATTCCATAAAGTGGGAATCGTGTTTCGCCTGGGCGACAATCTTTTCCTCGGTGAGCAGCCGCAGCGGCCGAAAAAGTAGCAGTCGCAGGACAGCGTAAAGCACCACTACCAGTAGGACGATCAGGGTCAGCTTTACGTCATAGAAGAACATGGCCGCTAATGTGATCAGTGCCATGATTCCGTCGACCACCGCCGATACCAGCCCTGTGGTGAGTAGCTCGCGCACCTTATTCAATGATCCGAATCGGGATACCACATCGCCCATATGTCGTGTGGAGAAATAACTCATCGGTAGGCGAATAAGATGGCGGAAAAGGTTGGCGGCCATCTGCATATTGAGCCGGCTGGAAATATGCAGTATCACCCACTCCCGCAGGGCATTGGTTCCAGTCTGTATCAACAGCAGCAGGCCGAAGCCGATGGCCAGAACCAGCAGCAGGTTTTCGTCGCCGCGGAGGATGACGTCATCCACCACCGTCTGCATATAGAATGGCGTTACTACGGCGAATATCTGCAATAGCAGGGACAGCAGTAATACCTGGATCAGGCTGCGCTTCAACCCACTGATGCGGGACCAGAAATGGCTGAGCTTCAGGCGCTGGCGATCTTCACCGGTCTAAAACGTATCTGTTGGAGTAAGCTCCAGCGCAATACCGGTAAAGTGCTGCCCAAATTCTTCTCGGGTCAGTACCCACTCCCCCATCGCCGGATCGTGAATGGTGATTTTGGAACGCTGTACAGACTTGAGCACCACGAAGTGGTTCATGTCCCAATGCAGTACACAGGGCAATTGCAGCTCTTCCAGGCGCTCCAGTTCCAGGCGCAGGGCACGGCCCGACAGGTTCAGTCGGCCGGCCATATCTATCAGGGTCT
The DNA here is from genome assembly GCF_026183675.1 of Microbulbifer halophilus. GTDB lineage: Bacteria > Pseudomonadota > Gammaproteobacteria > Pseudomonadales > Cellvibrionaceae > Microbulbifer > Microbulbifer halophilus. The sequence goes on along the minus strand of NZ_JAPIVK010000015.1, from coordinate 77,767 downwards.
TGAGGTTGGTGCCGTGGCTGGAAATACTGAAGCGCCGCCGCAGGCCGGCCAGGTCTGTGTGATAGCCATGATAGCCGGCGATCATCGCCAGGCATACCAGACCGCACTCTGCCGCCTCCGTCTGCTGTATCACCGGCAGCCGCCGGCCGGTGGCGAAATGCAGTAGCCATTCCGGGCGCGCCTGGCCGGATGTTTCTTGTGCAGGCACTTCCATCACAGCCTCCCCTTCAGGCTATAGATCGGTTCGAGCAGCCACTGCAGCAGACTGCGTTCGGCCAACTGCACATCAGCGGAGAGGGTCATGCCCGGCTTGAGGGAGAAGTCCTTGCCGTAGGCGCGGACTGAGGGTCGCCCGAGTTCGGCGGAAACCTGAAAGACCGGTTCGCGAACCGTAACGGGCGCATGGAGCAGTTCGTCGGGCAATATCACGGTATCGGACACCTCCACTACCGAACCGTCGTGGAGACCAAACTTCTGGTAGGGAAAGGCATCGTAGCGAATATTCAGGGCCTGCCCGGCATCGAGGAAACCCGCGGACCGGACGGGCACCAGCAATTCGGCCTTCAGCGCATGGCCATCGGGCACCAGGGACAAAACCGGAATGGTGGACTGGGCCTGCTGGCCTTCCCGCGCCTGCAGATTGCTGACAATCCCCGCCCTGGACGCCTTGACGACATAGGCCCGCTGGCCGTGTAGCTGGGCAATCTGTTGGGCGAGATCGGAGAGGCGCGCTCGCAACTGGTCGGCGGTATTGGCGTGCTCCTCGGGCAACAGGGCTCGCTCATTCTCCAGTTGCTGAACCTGGTTGCGCAACTTGATCCGACTGCGCGCCAGACTCTGGCGTTCGGTACTCAGCTCCAGCTCCTGAGCGACTACGCCTTCCAGCTCGGAAGAGGAAATATGGCCGCGCTCCTCGAGAAGCCGGTAGCGCTCCGCCTGCTCCGCAATCAGGGTGTAGCGCCGGCCCTGGGTGGCGATCTGCTTTTCCAGTAAAGACAAATCTTCTTTCGTGGCCGCGATACGCTGCTCAAGATCCCGGCGCCGCTGCCGATAGATTTTCTCGCTGCGCTCCAACTGTTCGCTGAGCAGTTGGCGCTGGCTTTTGTACTCGGCCAACAGCAGGGATTCCAGGTGTTTTCCGTCGGCGAGGATACGATCGCCATTGACCACGATCAGAGGCTGATCTTCTACGACCCGCTCGCCCTCCTCGACCAATACTTGCTTGATAATGCCGGACCGTTCGGCGTAGATACGCACCACACCCGAGGCCGGCTCCAGCCAACCCTGCACGGTTTCCTTGCGGGCATAATCGCTGGCGGCAAGCCAGACAACAGCGGCAAACACCCATGCCAACAGCAGAGCCAGTATCGCGACATGGGAAAAGCGGGGCAGCAGAAGAATATCGCCGTGCAGGCGATCTGCTTGCCGTTCCATGGCTTTCTGACGAAACAACCCTGTCACTACTAAATCCTTCGATTACATCGTTTCCCTGTGGTGACGCATTTTTTAACAAAGTCGTGGCGGCACATTCAACAACAATCTGATTACAAGCCATTACACAAACCGAACAATACTACGGTTTTCGTCATCCAAACTGAGAACTCGATGGGCCATGAAACCCGTTGTCGGATTGTCCCCGCAGGCTATGTAATGGCCAGCCGCGAATCAGGGAAGGGGATGGCTCGCGGCCATCAGAGGGATGGAAAGGGATTTTTTGGGCTGGTGCTAGAGCGCTACAGAAAAGGCAGAGGAGCACAGCAACGCGCCCTCGACAGCCTCACTGGATGGGATTGATAGGCAGGCTCCGCTTTGCCCATCTATCGGCCAGCGTAGGGTGCACCGTGCGCACCGGACCCGACACGGCGCACCCTACCCGCCTGAATAACCGTTCGGATTCCGCGACTGCCAGCGCCAGGTATCCTCGACCATCCGCTCCAGGCCGAACTCCGCCTTCCAGCCCAGCTCCCGCTCGGCGACCGCCGGATCGGCATAGCATTCGGCAATATCGCCCGCGCGGCGCGGCGCAATTTTGTAGGGAATCTCGCGACCACTGGCCTTTTCGAAGGCGCGCACTATTTCCAGTACCGAACTGCCGCGACCGGTGCCCAGGTTGTAGGTGTAGCAGTCCGGTTGCGTCTCCCCGCGACGCAGTTTTTCCAGTGCCGCCAGGTGGCCGCGGGCCAGGTCCACCACGTGGATATAGTCGCGCACGCCGGTACCGTCGGGGGTGTCGTAGTCGTCGCCGAATACCTGCAGTTGCGGCAGGCGCCCCACCGCCACCTGGGCCACGTAGGGCAGCAGGTTGTTGGGGATGCCGCTGGGGTCCTCGCCGATAGTGCCGCTTTCGTGGGCGCCGATGGGATTGAAGTAGCGCAGCAGGCTAACGGCCCAACCGCTGTCCGGTGCCGCGCAGAGGTCGCGCAATACATCCTCCACCATCAGCTTGCTGGCGCCGTAGGGATTGGTGGCACCGGTGGGGAAGTCCTCGCGGATGGGCACACTGGCCGGGTCGCCGTAGACGGTGGCGGAGGAACTGAAGATCAGTTGCCTGACACCAAACTCTTCCATCACCCGGCACAGGTTCAGGGTGCCCGCGACGTTGTTCTGGTAATAGCGCAGCGGCTGCGCCACGGATTCTCCCACGGCCTTGAGACCCGCAAAATGCATCACCGCATCGATCCGGTAACGGGAAAAGATTTCCCGCAGCCCCTCGGCGTCACCGATATCCACCCGATGGAAGGGCAGCCGCTGCCCGGCAATGGCTTCCACCCGCAGCAATGCCTCCTCGCTACTGTTGCTCAGGTTGTCTACCACAACGGGCTCCCAACCCGCCGCCAGCAGCTCGACGCAGGTGTGACTGCCTATATAGCCGGCACCGCCGGTCACGAGAATAGCCATCGGGGCTCCCTGTTAATGTCTTTCGGTTCTCAGGAGGCCGCCTAGTAGATCGCAAAACTGCCACTTATTTCAACCTGTGTTCGTGCCAGTTCGATGCCGGGTTTTGAGGGAAAGCTATGCTGGAGATGCGGGAGCGGAATTCGGACTGCCCCAACCGCGGCAGAAGCAGCCGCCACTGGTAATAAAGATAGTGTTAGGCGCACAGGCGCATTTCAGCATCGGCGCAATCCGCGGCGCGGGTTCGCATCAGGTCGCCAGCCCGACAGGTTTAGCAGTACTTTTTGGTGCGGGGAGTCCGCGGCCCCAATGCGGACACCCGGAATGCCGGATACTGTACGACACGCTACAGGGAGCTGTACATCATGACGATTTTCAACCACTACCTGGAAAGGTATGAATCCATCCAGGACGAAGAACTCAGCATCCAGGAATACCTGGAGCTGTGTAAAAAGGACCGCAGTGCCTATGCCTCCCCGGCCGAGCGCATGCTGATGGCCATCGGCGAAGCGGAACTGATCGACACCTCCCTGGATCCGCGCCTGTCGCGCGTCTTTTCCAACAAAGTCATCAAGCGCTACGAGGCCTTCAGCGATTTCTACGGCATGGAAGATGCCATCGAACAGATCGTCTCCTTCTTCCGCCACGCGGCCCAGGGCCTGGAGGAGAAAAAACAGATTCTCTACCTGCTTGGCCCGGTAGGCGGCGGCAAGTCATCCCTGGCCGAAAAGCTCAAGTCACTGATGGAGAAGATTCCGATCTACGCCATCAAGGGGTCGCCGGTGTTCGAATCGCCGCTCAGCCTGTTCGATCCGGACGAGGACGGCCAGATCCTGGAAGAGGATTACGGAATTCCGCGCCGCTATGTGAATACCATCATGTCGCCCTGGGCAATGAAGCGGCTGCACGATTTCAAGGGCGATATCAGCAAGTTCCGCGTGGTAAAAATCCGCCCGTCGATTCTCGACCAGGTCGCCATCGCCAAGACCGAGCCCGGCGATGAAAACAATCAGGATATCTCCTCGCTGGTGGGCAAGGTCGATATCCGCAAGCTGGAGGACTTCCCGCAGAACGACCCGGATGCCTACAGCTTCTCCGGCAGCCTCTGCCGCTCAAACCAGGGGCTGATGGAGTTCGTGGAAATGTTCAAGGCGCCGATCAAGGTGCTGCACCCGCTGCTGACCGCGACCCAGGAGGGCAACTACAACAGCACCGAGGGGCTGGGCTCCCTCCCCTTCAACGGCACCATCCTCGCCCACTCCAACGAATCCGAGTGGCAGTCCTTCCGCAACAACCGCAACAACGAGGCTTTCCTCGACCGCATCTATATCGTCAAGGTGCCCTACTGTGTGCGGGTGCAGGAGGAGATCAGTATCTACCGCAAGCTGCTGGAAAACAGCTCCCTGTCGAAAGCACCCTGCGCCCCGGACACACTGCGGATGCTGGCGCAGTTCTCGATACTGTCGCGGATAAAGATTCCGGAAAACTCCAGCATCTTCTCCAAAATGCGTATCTACGACGGCGAGAACCTGAAGGATACGGACCCGAAGGCGAAGACCATCCAGGAATACCGCGACAATGCCGGCGTCGACGAAGGCATGACCGGTCTCTCCACCCGCTTCGCCTTCAAGATTCTGTCCAAGGTCTTCAACTTCGACGCCACCGAGGTGGCGGCCAACCCGGTGCACCTGCTCTATGTGCTCGAACAGCAGATAGAACAGGAGCAATTTCCACCGGAATTACAGGAGAACTACCTGGGATTCCTCAAGGAGTACCTGGCGCCGCGCTATGTCGAGTTTATCGGCAAGGAAATCCAGACCGCCTACCTGGAGTCCTACGCCGAGTATGGCCAGAACCTGTTCGACCGCTATGTGACCTACGCCGATTTCTGGATCCAGGACCAGGAGTACCGCGATCCGGAGACCGGCGAAATCCTCGATCGCGGTGCACTGAACGAGGAACTGGAGAAAACCGAAAAACCAGCGGGCATCTCCAACCCGAAGGATTTCCGCAACGAGATCGTCAATTTCGTGCTCCGTGCCCGCGCCAACAACCAGGGCAAAAACCCCGACTGGCGCTCCTACGAGAAATTGCGCGCAGTGATCGAGAAGAAGATGTTCTCCAATACCGAAGACCTGTTGCCGGTCATCTCCTTCAACACCAAGGCCTCCACGGACGACAAGAAGAAACATGCGGACTTTGTCGACCGCATGGTGGAGCGGGGCTATACCGAGAAGCAGGTACGGCTGCTTTCGGAGTGGTATCTGCGGGTGCGCAAATCGCAGTAGCAGCTCAATCCGCCATGGCGTTGAATCCAGAAGTGGCGGCAGATGTTAGAGCGGATCACAAGCTGTAGGAGCCTGTTTGCAGGCGAATGGAGCACCGCAGAGGCTCCTACAGGAACGGCCGCGACGCCGCCGCGCTCCCGACTAAAGGCAGTAATATGAGCTATATCATCGACCGCCGACTGAACGGCAAGAAGAAGAGCACCGTGAACCGGCAGCGGTTCCTGCGGCGCTACAAGGCCCATATCAAAAAGGCCGTCGGCGAAGCCATGAACAGCCGCTCCATCACCGATATGGACAAGGGCGAGCGGATCAGCATTCCCACCCGCGACATCAGCGAGCCGGTCTTCTCCCACGGCCCCGGCGGCCATGTGGAACAGGTGCTGCCCGGCAACCGGGAATTCGTCACCGGCGACCGCATTCCCCGCCAGGGCCAGCAGGGCGGTTCGGGTGGTAGCGGCAGCGGCGCCAGCGACAGCGGCGAGGGCGTGGACGACTTCGTCTTCCAGATTTCCCAGGAGGAATTCCTCGACTTCATGTTCGAGGGCCTGCAACTGCCCAACATGATCAAGCGCCGCCTGGCCGGCAACGAATCCTTCCAGGTGGTGCGCGCCGGCATCAGCGAGGAGGGCACGCCCGGGCGGATCAACGTGGTACGCTCCATGCGCGCCGCCAATGCCCGCCGCATCGCCCTCACCAGCGGCAAGCGGCGCAATATCCGCGAACTGGAAACGGAACTGGAGCGGGAGGAAGACAAGGATCCCGCACTGCGGGACATGCGCAGGATCGAACACCTGCGCGGTAAAATCGACGAGATCCGCCAGCGCATAGCGCGGGTCCCCTTCCTCGATGATTTCGACCTCAAGTACAACCTGCTGATGCGACAGCCGCGGCCCCGCTCCAAGGCGGTAATGTTCTGCCTGATGGATGTCTCCGGTTCCATGAACCAGGCCACCAAAGACATGGCCAAGCGCTTCTTCCTGCTGCTGTACCTGTTCCTGCGGCGCAGTTACGAATACACGGAAGTGGTCTTCATCCGCCACCACACCAGCGCCAAGGAGGTGGACGAGGAGGAGTTTTTCTACTCCCGCGAGACCGGCGGCACCATCGTTTCCAGCGCACTGAAACTGATGCGCCGGGTCATGCGCGAGCGTTACCCCGCCAGCGAGTGGAATATCTACGGCGCCCAGGCGTCCGATGGCGACAACTGGAACGACGACTCCAGCACCTGCCACAAGATCCTGATCGACGACATCATGCCGGAGGTCCAATACTACTCCTACGTGGAAATCACCCCGCGCGACCACCAGGCGCTGTGGGAGGAGTATGAGAGCGTGCGCGGGTTGTTCCCCGATCACTTTGCGATGGAACAGATCGTGGACATACAGGATATCTACCCGGTATTTCGCCAACTATTCAGCCAGAAGGTAGCCGCCTGATGCTCGATACCTACCCGACGGGAACCACGCCGCCCGATACGGAGTCCAGCGGGCCCATTTCCACCAGTTCGGAGTGGACCTTCGAACTGGTGCAGAAATACGACGCCGCCATCGGCGAGCTGGCCGAGGAATTTGGCCTGGACACCTACCCGAACCAGATCGAGATCATCAGTTCGGAGCAGATGATGGACGCCTACTCCTCGGTGGGCATGCCGGTGGGCTACAACCACTGGTCTTTCGGCAAGCAGTTCATCAGTGTCGAGAACAGTTACCAGCGCGGCCTGATGGGGCTGGCCTACGAGATCGTCATCAACTCCAACCCCTGCATCGCCTACCTGATGGAAGAGAACACCATGACGATGCAGGCTCTGGTGATCGCCCACGCCAGCTACGGGCACAACTCCTTCTTCAAGGGCAACTACCTGTTCCGCAGCTGGACCGATGCCGGCAGTATCATCGACTACCTGATCTTCGCCAAAAACTATATTTCCCGCTGTGAGGAACGCTACGGGCTGGATGAAGTGGAAGCGATCCTGGATTCCTGCCACGCGCTGATGAATTTCGGCGTGGACCGCTACAAACGGCCCTACCCCATCTCCGCCGAGGAGGAGGAGCGCCGTCAGAAAGAGCGGGAGGAATACCGCCAGCGTCAATTGAACGACCTGTGGCGGACCATCCCGAAAATGGGCGAAGGCGAAGAGGAGAAACCCGTAAACCACTTCCCGGAAGAACCGCAGGAAAACCTGCTCTACTTCGTCGAGAAGCATGCGCCACTGCTGGAGAACTGGCAGCGGGAGCTGGTGCGCATCGTGCGCAAGCTGGCGCAGTATTTCTACCCACAGCGCCAGACCCAGGTAATGAACGAGGGCTGGGCCTCCTTCTGGCACTACACACTGCTGACGGAACTGCACAAACGCGGGCGCGTGACCGACGGCTTCATGATGGAGTTCCTGCAGAGCCACACCAATGTGATCTACCAGCCGCCGTTCGACAGCCCCTACTACAGCGGCATCAATCCCTACACACTGGGCTTCAGCATCTTCAGCGACTTGCGGCGCATCTGCGAAAACCCCACCGACGAGGACCGCCAGTGGTTCCCGGATATCGCCGGCAGCAACTGGAAGGAGACGCTGCAGTTCGCGATGCGGGACTTCAAGGACGAGAGCTTTATCCTGCAATTCCTGTCGCCAAAGGTAATGCGCGACATGAAGCTCTTCTGCATCAATGATGACGACCGGGAGAACGACATCGTGATCGGTCCCATCCACGACGAGGACGGCTACCGCCAGCTCCGCGCCAACCTGGCCGGGCAATACAACCTCGGCAATCGCGAACCCAATATCCAGGTCTTCTCAGTGGACACCCGCGGCGACCGCTCGCTGACGCTGCACCACACCCAGCACCGGCGCCGTCCGCTGGGCAAGGACAGCAGCGAGGTCATGCGCCACCTGCACCGGCTCTGGGGCTTCGACGTGCACCTGCACAGCCTGCACGGCGACGAAATCACCGCCAGCTATCATTGCCCCGAACAGGGACGTGATCGCGCCGAAGGGGAAGAGGAATCGATGTTGATTCCCAAACCAATCTAGTGTGGCCAGTGGCTGGTGGTGAGTGGTCAGTGACATCTAACCACTGGCCACCAGACACTGATCACACCTCGAGCAGCAACTTCACCTTGGCCGCCAGCTCGCCGCGGTCGGTCGCCTGGGCGATGAGCGCGTCGGCCCCGGCGTCCAGCCAGCGTTGCTGGTCGCGGTCCCCGGCGGGCGCCACCACCAGCACGCGGACATTGGCGTAGTCGCTGTTGGAGCGCAGGTGGTCGAGAATCCGGAAACCCTCGGCACCCACCAGGTTGGCGTCCATCAACATCAGGGCCGGCTTGCAGCCGGCCAGCAGGGTGCCGGCAACAAAAGCGTCGCCGGCGACATCCACCTCACAGCCATCCTGCAGCAGGGCCTGGCGCCCGCTGCCGGTCAGCTCCGGATCACCGGCGAGCATCAGCACCTTGCGGCTGGCACCGGCCAGTTCTCCGGGCACCGGCATGGCGTTGTCGCGCAGAAAGCCGACAAAATCCTCCACACAGATGCGGTGATCACCGCGCCCCGGCAGCTTGTACGCCTTGAGCTGACCCCGCTCGATCCAGCGGATCACCGTGCGAAAATTGACCCCGCAATACCGCGCAGCTTCCCCGGTGGTCAATACATGCAGTTCATTCATCTTATTATTTCCCCCAAACATCCCGCGATTAGCGACAGGTACTCTCACAGGCATTTTCACAGTCCGTTTCCGCACGCAAACCGCTGAAAGAGACAGTCTGCCGCGAATTTATCCTGTTTTTGTGGAGCACACTTATAAATTATGCTGCCGAAGACTGCAAAGCCAGTCTTAAACTCGGCCCCTTTACTGTATTGACGAACGGCGAGCCAAGCCCCTCAAAAAATATCTCGAAAGATAGTGTTGACAGTTATGACAGGTTCAATAGAATGGCGGCCATTGAATGGTGAATGGTTATTCTCAACACGAATACCCTAAGACCCTGGGCCCCCTTGTATTTTCGGGGCCTTTTTTTTATCTTGCCGAAACTCCCGTTTCACCTTTCCCCTATATACCGCGGCCGCGCAAAACGGCGAGCGGCGCCGGAATCAACGGACTTATGGCAGTAGAGCGCTTATCCCGGCAGACTCCTCCCCACCGCGCGGGACAGAACCGATGAAGATCTACCTGGTGGGCGGCGCCATCCGCGACAGACTCCTCAAGCGTCCGGTGCACGAGCGCGACTGGGTGGTCACAGGCGCCGACGCCGCAAAAATGGAGGCCCTCGGCTACCGCCCGGTGGGCAAGGACTTTCCGGTATTCCTGCACCCCGACACCGGCGAGGAGTACGCCCTCGCCCGCACCGAGCGCAAGAGCGGCCACGGTTACGGCGGTTTTACCGTCTACGCCGAACCCGACGTCACCCTCAAGCAGGACCTGCTGCGCCGCGATCTCACCATCAACGCCATGGCCGAGAGCGAGGACGGCGAACTGATCGATCCCTACGGCGGGCGCGCCGACCTGGAAGCCCGCCTGCTGCGCCACGTCTCCCCGGCCTTCGCCGAAGACCCGCTGCGCATCCTGCGTGTGGCGCGCTTCACCGCCCGCTACCACCACCTCGGTTTTACCATCGCCGACGAGACTCTGACGCTGATGCGGAAGATGGTGGATGCAGGCGAAGTGGAACATCTGGTGCCGGAACGGGTGTGGAAGGAAGTGAGCCGGGCGCTGACCGAACCGGATCCGGATATCTTTATCCGCGTGCTGCGCGACTGCGGCGCCCTGAAAGTACTGCTGCCGGAGGTGGACTGCCTGTTCGGCGTGCCCCAGCCACCCAAACACCACCCGGAAGTCGATACCGGCGAGCATGTCCTGATGGCCCTGCGCGCCGCGCCGCCGGAGTTGCCCGTGCGCTTCGCAACGCTGTTGCACGACTTGGGCAAGGGCACCACCCCGAAAGAGATTCTGCCCAGCCACCGCGGCCACGAAGTCGCCGGCCTGCCGCTGGTCCGCGATGTCTGCAAACGCTGGCGCGCGCCCAAGCAACTGACCGCACTGGCCACCGGCGTCTGCGAATACCACCTGCACTGCCACAAGGCCTTCGACCTGCGCCCGCAAACACTGATGAAGGTGCTGCGCGCGCTGGACGCACTGCGCCGCCCGGAGCGCTTCGAGGATTTTCTCAAGGCCTGCGAAGCGGACGCCCGCGGCCGCGAGGGGCTACAGGACCGCGACTACCCGCAGGTGGACTACCTGCGCGCGGTACGAGAGGCCGCCGCCGGCGCCTCCGCCGAGGCGCTGATGGAACAGGGCTACCAGGGTGCCGAGCTGGGCAAGGCGCTGGATCGGGCCCGCATCCGCGCTATTGCCGAGATAAAGAACCAATACCTTGAGAACGACGGCAATGCGTAACGCCCTGATCACCGGCGCCGCCGCCCGACTGGGCCGCGCCATCGCCCGCGACCTGCACCGGGACCACCGTGTCATCATCCACTACCGCAACTCCGCCGACGCCGCGCGCGAGCTGGCAGACGAACTGAACGGCATCCGCCCCGACTCCGCCGCCGCCCTGCAAAGCGACCTGGGCGCCGTAGCGGACTGCGAAAAACTGGCCCGCGAGGCAACCGACCTCTGGGGCGGCATCCAGGTACTGATCAACAACGCCTCGGCCTTCTACCCGACACCAATCGGCGAAGCCAACGAAAACGCCTGGGATGAACTGATCGGCAGCAACCTGAAGGCCCCCTTCTTTCTCAGCCAGGCACTGGCGCCATCCCTGTCGGAAAACGGCGGCTGCATCGTCAATATGGCGGATATCCACGCCGAGCGGCCCATGCCAGGACACACCATCTACTGCGCCGCCAAGGCCGGACTGGTGATGCTGACCAAGAGCCTGGCCCTGGAGCTGGCTCCGGCGGTGCGCGTCAACGCAGTAGCGCCCGGCGCCATTCTGTGGCCGGAGCAGGAAGAAGTGGATACAGAAACACAGCGTGCGATTGTCGAGCGGATTCCGCTGGCCCGCACCGGCACCGAGACGGATATCGCGCGCACGGTGCGCTTTCTGGTTGGGGACCCTTCCTATATCAACGGGCAGGTGATTGCGGTGGACGGGGGGCGAAGCCTCAACATCTGACTCGCCGCCACAGCGCGAACTGGACCGCAAAAAACAAACTCAACGGAAGAGTGGCCTATGACAATAACTCCCATCTCCCGGCTGCTGCTGGCAGCATTCCTCTGGTTCACGACCACAGCCGTCTCAGCCGAAAACCTGCACACCGAAATAAAAAAATTGCTGCAGCAGGAGGATCTGGTCGGCGCCACTTGGTCACTACTGCCGGGCGACGGCTCCGTCTCGGTCTCGGCCGCCGGCTTCAGCAACGCCGAAAGCCGCGAACCGATGACTCGGGGCCACCGGGTTCTGGTCGGCTCCATCGCCAAAGTGGTGCTGTCCACCGGTGTCTTGAGGCTCGTGAGCGAAGACAGGCTGTCGCTTGAGACACCGATCAAAACACTTCTGCCAGAGCTTCCCCTCGATAACCCCTGGAACCAGAAACACCCGATCCGTGTTCAGCACCTGCTGACCCACACCGCCGGCCTGGAAAATATACGCCTCTGGCAAGCCTTCAGCCTGGAGGCTGACAGCGACACACCGCTGCGGGAGACCGTTACTCGCTATCCGTCGCAATTACGGATACACACCCGACCGGGGGAGCAATATCTCTACTCTAACCTCGGCTACACTCTGCTGGGCATGGTCATCGAAGCAGTTACCGGCGGACGCTATGAGCAGTATCTCGACAAAAATTTACTCAAACCACTGTCGATGCACAACAGCAGCTTCCGCTTTGCCTCACAGACAGGTCCGGATACCGACCGCCACCTCGCCATGGGCCATTTCGAGAAGGGACAGACACAGAGTGCCACGCCCCTGTACCTGCGCCCGGCGGGCCAGTTCATCACTACCGCTTCAGATATGGCCGTGTTTGCTCACTTTCTGATGAGCGATGGCAGCATTCGCGGGCAGACCTTTATCCGCCCGGAATTACTACAAGCCATAGGCTGGCCAGAAGGCACAGCGGCGGAGCGGGCGGGGCTCGCTGTCGGCCACGGCCTGTCACTGGCAGTGCGAGACAGACACGGAACCGTCGGCCTTTGCCATCCAGGTACAACCATCGGCTTCCGCGCCATGCTGTGTCTCTACCCGGAAGAAAAGAAGGCTTTCTTTATCGCCCACAATGCCGACAGTGAAAATGCCGATTACGAACGCTTTAATAGTGTATTGATTCGACACCTGAAGCTCGATCCCACTGCGACGATCCCACAGACGACACCCGCCACCCCTGCCTCCGAGTGGAGCGGTATCTATACGCTCAAACCTAACGGTATAGCGATGTTTTCGTGGGTCGATACCCTGTTCAATTTTGTCCGTATCCATCCGCAGGGAGCACGATTGCAACTAACCCCTTTCCAGTCAGAAACACAGCTTCTGGCTCCCGTCGGCGGCAACCTTTATCGCGCCCAGGCACGCAACATCCCCTCGCATGTCTTTTTCCGGGATTCCGCGGGACGGCGAACCATGAGTAATGGACTGCGCACCTACAAACAGATAGCGACCCCGGTACTGGTACTGCTTTGGTTGAGCCTGGGTTTCGGACTGGCGGGGATACTCTACATCTGTTTGACGGGAATACTCCGGCTGATCTCGGGCAATCTCGACCACAAAAACCCACTGCTCGTGCCACTCCCTGCCTGTCTGGCACTGGCTCTGCCGATACCATTTTTCTTCAACCAGTCTTTCCTGCAACTAGGCGATATCACGGTCGCCAGCCTGCTATTGGCAGTGTTCACAGCGACACTTCCCGTCGCGCTACTCGCAGGCCTGACCATTCAATACCGGCAGAGACGCTACTCAGGGTGGGGAACCCCGGATACAGTGGCAATGCTACTCACGCTACAGTGGACCGCGGTACTCGTCGCCGAGGGCATGGTGCCGTTGCGGCTTTGGGGATAGGAGCAAAATCGGGGTTCACCCCACAGCCCAGTATCGTCATTCCGGCGCATGCCGGAATCCAGATACCCCCGGACAGGATACCCGGCCCTGCAGCAGTATGGCGACTCAACGGAGAGAGGCCCGCCCCGCCTGTGCCGCCCCCCGCGGCATGGCGTTGAGACGCACCAACCTAATTAGTTGTGCGTTGACCCAACCTCTCGTCCGTAGTGGTTAATTGCCTCGCAATCCCATTCTTCCAGTCCCGAGCTCGCTGCCGCATTTTTATATAGAGAATATCGGGCAGAGGGTGGCCCATTACGGATGGCTTTCCATGCCAGGTAGGCATCACTATCTAGATCGAGACTGTTTGCAAGCATGGCATCAAGCTTACGTGCCCGCTCTTCATTATTTAATTTCTGAAAAGTGTCAGACATCGTCAATTGTGTGAACTGTTCGCACAATATATCAAAAGAGCTCTGGCCTCCGTTTTTCTTTTTATATTCCTCTTCTGGCGAGCATCCTGGCAGTGCCAAAAGGAGCGTCAGAAAAGTGTAGAATCTATTCATCTCCTAATGCTTGATTTATAACAGAGTATTTACAGGCACTTAGGGCCAGGAGAACTTCACCGGCCACAATTTCTGCTTCGACTTGTCGTACTCCACCCACATCTGAGCAAAGGTTTCGCCAGTTATGGGGTGTCGGTGCCCCGGCGCCAGCTCCGCCAGCGGCTGCAGTACGAACGCATTCTTCTGTATCTCGCCGCGCGGCAGTTTGACGCCGTCGATAGTGCCGGTCAGGTCATCGTAGAGAAGGATATCGATATCCAGGGTGCGCGCACTGAATTTGGGGCCGGCGCGGAGGCGGCCGTTGTCGTCCTCTATTTTGCGCAGATGCAGAGCCAGTTGCCCTACCGGCAGGCGGGTGTGAATGCCCACCACCAGGTTGTAGAAGTCGTCGCCGTCGAAACCCACGGCCTCGCTCTCGAACACCCGCGACACCCGCAGCGCGCCAAACTGTTCCGTCAGCGCATCGAGACCCGCGCGGATATGGCGCTCGCGATCGATATTGCTGCCGAGACTCAAAAATACCTCTGCCACAATCAGCCTCCAGACGCCGCGCCAGTAGCGGGACGCTCGCCGCGCTCGATGATGACGCCCACATCGCGGGAACCGCGTACGGCGCCGGGCTTGGACAGTCGCAACCGCAGCCAGCCCACATGAAACTCGTCGCGCACGATCGCCGCCGCCTGTTCCGCCATGGTTTCCACCAGCAGGAATTCGCTGCCCTCGATAAAAGCAATCAGCCGCTTGGCCACGGCCTTGTAGTTGAGTGTGTGCTCTATATCGTCGGTGCGGGCCGCCTCGCTGATATCGAACGCCATTTCCAGATCCAGGCTGACGGTCTGGCGCACCTCCCGCTCCCAGTCGTAGATACCGATGATGGTATCCACCTTCAGGTCCCGTATATAGACAATATCCATGGGCTAGTTGAGACTCCCATCCAGTTCGGTCATCGGCCAGCGCGGCCGCACTTCGATATCCAGGCCGGCGTTTTCGCCAGCCTTCAGGCGCAGGCTGCCGGCGTAGGCGATCATGGCGCCGTTGTCGGTGCAGAATTCGTGGCGCGGGTAGAAGACACTGGCGCCCTCTTGCCGCAGCCTGGCTTCCAGCCGGTCCCGCAGCACCTTGTTGGCGGAAACACCCCCGGCGACCACCAGCGTCTTGTGGCCGGAGGCCTTGATGGCGCGGCGACACTTGATCACCAGCGTGTCGACCACCGCCTCCTGGAAGGCCGCGGCGATATCGGCGCAGGTCTGTTCGTCCGGCAAGCCGTCGGCCTGTGCATGGTCGCGCACCGTGGTGAGGGTATAGGTCTTGAGGCCGGAGAAGCTGAAGTCCAGGCCGGGCCTGTCGGTCATCGGCCGCGGGAAGGTGAAGCGCTGCGGATCGCCCTTTTCCGCCAGCGCCGCCAGGCGCGGGCCACCGGGGTAGTCCAGGTCGAGCATCTTGGCGGCCTTGTCGAAGGCCTCGCCGGCGGCGTCGTCGAGGGATTCCCCCATCAACTGGTAGTCGCCCAGGCCGCGCACATCCACCAACTGGGTGTGGCCGCCGGAGACCAGCAGCGCCACGAACGGAAAGGCCGGCGGCTGTTCCTCCAGCATCGGCGCCAGCAGGTGGCCCTCCATATGGTGAATCGCCACCGCCGGGATGCCCCAGCCGTAGGCCAGCGCGCGGCCGGCGCAGGCGCCCACCATCAGCGCGCCGATCAGGCCCGGGCCGGCGGTGTAGGCAACGCCGTCCAGGTCCGCGGGCGCGGTGCCGCTGCTGTCCATCACCCGGCGCACCAGCGGCAACAGCTTACGCACATGGTCGCGGCTGGCCAGTTCCGGCACCACGCCGCCGTAATCGGCGTGCAGATCCACCTGGCTGAAGAGGGCGTGACCCAGCAGTCCCCTGTCGCTGTCGTAGATGGCGACGCCGGTTTCGTCGCAGGAGGTTTCGATACCCAGAATTCGCACTTGGTCTCTTTCTCGCGGCTGTTTGAAAGGGCGCCTATCATACTGGAAAACAGGGTTGCGATCCCCCGGGGGAGTGTTTAGAATTTGCGCCCTCGCTGTGAACCGGCCGCCGGATAGCAGCTTTTGAGCAATCGCCGGAATGGCCGAAGAAACGAATTTTACAGGTAAACGAATGCCCTCAGTACGAATCAAAGACAACGAACCGTTCGATATCGCCCTGCGCCGCTTCAAGCGCTCCTGTGAGAAAGCCGGTGTGCTGTCTGAAGTACGTCGCCGCGAGCACTACGAAAAGCCCACCGCCGTTCGCAAGCGCAAAGCTGCCGCGGCCGTGAAGCGTCACGCCAAGAAGCTGCAGCGCGAGAATCGCAAGTTCAAGCGGCTGTACTGATCAATTGCAGGCACTGCTGTCGCGTTTTCCGCAACGGGGAAAGCGCTGAAAGACAGTAGCGTCGTTACGCGGGCCGGGCCCGTGGCGATTACCGAAACGGCGTGCGAGCCCGACTCGCGCGCCGTTTTTGCGTTCTGGGCCGCCATTCTCCAGTACCGGCAGACGCGCTACCCTATAGCCGCCCAAACCAATAACAACCCGGATCGACCACTATGAGTACTCTCAAGGACACCCTGGCCCAGGCCACCAAAGACGCCATGAAAGCCCGCGACAAGGAACGCCTGGCGACCCTGCGGCTGATCAACTCGGAGATCAAGAAGGTGGAAGTGGACGAGCGCATCGAGCTGGATGACGCCCGCATCCTCGCCCTGATGGACAAGATGACCAAGCAGCGCCGCGACTCCATCGCCCAGTACGAGAAGGCCGGTCGCGCCGAACTGGCCGCGGTGGAACAGGCCGAGATCGACGTTATCCAGGAATTCCTGCCGGAGCAGTTGTCCGAGGCGGAGATCGGTGAGATCGTCAGCGCTGCGGTGAAGGATACCGGCGCCAGCGGCATGGCGGATATGGGCAAAGTGATGGCCCAGGTGAAACCGCAGGTCCAGGGCCGCGCCGATATGGGCGCCGTCAGCAAGCTGGTCAAGGCGCAACTGGGCTGAACACCCCGATTTCCCCGATAGCGAGACTCCATGGCCGGCAAGATCCCCCAGCACTTTATCGACGACCTGCTCGCGCGGGCAGACGTCGTCGAGCTGATCGACAGCCGGGTCAAACTGCGCAAGACGGGGAAAAACTATTCCGCCTGCTGCCCGTTTCACGATGAAAAAACGCCATCCTTCACGGTAAGCCCGGACAAGCAGTTCTACTACTGCTTCGGCTGCGGCGCCAACGGCACCGCCATCGGCTTCCTGATGGAATACGACCGCCTCGACTTCCCCGAAGCGGTGGAAAAGTTGGCCGCCTCCCAGGGGCTGGAAGTGCCGCGGGAGCAACTGGCACCGGGCGTGGAGAAGCGCCGCCAGGAGAGCCAGTCCCTCTACCAGTTGACCGAAAAGGCCGCCGACTACTACCAGCGGCAGCTGCGCAGCCATCCCGCCGCCAATGCGGCCATCGCCTACCTGCGCAACCGCGGCCTGTCCGGCGAGATCGCGCGGGATTTCGGCATCGGCCTGGCGCCACCGGGCTGGGACAACCTGCTGAACGCACTCGGCGACAGCGCGCAGAAGGCCGACCGGCTGGAACAGGCCGGCCTCGCCATCCGCCGCGGCGACAGCGATGGCCGCACCCGGCCGGATCGACGCCACCACTACGACCGCTTCCGCAACCGGATAATGTTCCCCATCCGCGACCGGCGCGGCCGCACCATCGCCTTCGGCGGCCGGGTGCTGGGGGACGACAAGCCCAAATACCTCAACTCGCCGGAAACCCCGATCTTCCACAAGGGCCGCGAACTCTACGGCCTGTGGGAAGCGCGCCAGGCCAACCGCGACCTCAAGCGGCTGATCGTGGTGGAAGGCTATATGGACGTGGTGGCACTGGCCCAGTACGACATCCGCTGCGCCGTGGCCACTCTCGGCACCGCCTGCGGCGAGGACCATATACAGCTCGCCTTCCGCCACACCGCCGAACTGGTGTTCTGTTTCGACGGCGACCGGGCCGGCCGCAACGCCGCCCGCCGCGCGCTGGAAGCCGCCCTGCCGCAGATGCAGGACGGCCGCAGCCTGCGCTTCCTGCTGCTGCCGGAGGGCGAGGACCCGGATACCCTGGTGCGCCAACTGGGGGGCGAACGCTTCGAGCAGTTGCTGGAAGAGCAGGCCCGACCGCTGGAGGACTTCCTCTTCGACCTGCTGGGCGAGGGCATCAATTTGCAGACCATGGACGGCCGCGCGCGCCTGTCCAAGGCCGCCGCGCCGCTGCTCGACCGGCTGCCGGACGGCGTCTACCGCCAGTTGATGTTCCAGCAACTGGCGGCGCGTACCGGGCTCGACCGGGAGACCCTGCAGGAGGTCATCAGCGCCGAGCAGGCCAGGGCCCGCGCCGCACAACCGGCGCCGCGCCCGCCGCAAGCGGAAACGACGCCGACCCCCGGCGAAATGCCGCCGCCCGACGACGCCCTGCTGCCGGACCTCGACCCCGGTACGGCGGAATACGCGCCAGATCGCGGCCAGGCCCCGCCGGCGGAACAGCCGCGCCGCAGCCAGTACCGCCTGCCGGCGGAGCGCATGCTGATTGCTCTGGTGCTGCACCACCCGGAACTGGCGGCCCGGATCGAGGATCCGGAACCCTACCGCACCAGCAGCGATCCGGACCTGCAGCTACTCGGCCGGTTGGTGGAAGTGATCCAGTCCCGCCCCGGCCTGTCGAAGTTCCAGCTGATCGGCCACTGGCGCGGCAATTTCCGCGACGGCACCCACGAGATTCTCGAGGAACTGGTCAACGCCCCCCTGGTCAGCGGGGTACAGCAACTGGCCCAGGGAGATGCCAAACTGGAATACGACCCGGCAGCCGAATTCGCCGACTGCCTGCAGCAGCTGGACCGCACGGCGCAGAAGCAGCGCAATCGCGGCCTGCTGGAACAGCTGAAGGGCAGCAGCGGCCAGTTGACCGAGGAGCAGCGGGCGCTGCTGGCCAACTGGCAGCGCAAAAACTGAACAGTCACCGGTGCCGGGCCTTGAAAACAGGACTCCCGGCACCATATCCAAACACCCCCCGGACGGGGATCGGGAACCGAGCACAATTCACACTGCACCGACGCCGTCGCTTGACAGCCAGGGTGGTTATTGCTATCGCAAATACGCTATAATCCCGCGTCTTTGTCCCCTATTTTTAACCCCAGATTTCAGGGTTGTGCATGACCGACAAGACCCAGCACCAGACTTCCCGTATCAAGGAACTGATTGCCCGCGGTAAAGAGCAGGGCTATCTGACCTACGCAGAAGTAAACGACCACCTGCCCGAGGACATTTCCGATCCCGATCAGGTAGAAGACATCATCGGCATGATCAACGACATGGGCATCAAGGTGTTCGAAGCAGCACCGGATGCCGAAGAACTGTTGATGGCCGAGGGCGACAGCTCCGCCGATGAGATCGCCGCCGCCGAAGCCGCCGCTGCCCTGGCCGCGGTGGAATCCGACGTGGGCCGCACCACCGATCCGGTACGCATGTATATGCGTGAGATGGGCACCGTAGAGCTGCTCACGCGCGAAGGCGAGATCGCCATTGCCAAACGCATCGAAGAGGGCCTGCGCGAGCTGATGGCCGCGCTCGCCTACTGGCCCGGCGCCGTGCAGCACGTCCTCAGCGAGTACGAGCTGATCCAGAAGGAAGAGCGCCGCATTCCCGATGTGATCGCCGGCTGGCTCGACCCGGCCGACGAAGTGCCCCCGGGCGCGCAGACCGGCCAGGCCGCCCCTGCCAGCGCCAGCAGCAGCGATAGCACCAGCAAATCCGACGACGATGACGACTCCTCTGAAGAAGAGGAGGAAAACACCGGCGGCATCGACCCGGAAGAGCTGGCCGCGCGCATGAACAAGCTGATTGCCGCGCAGAAGAAAGCCGACGCCGCCATCAAGAAGCACGGCCGCGACTCCAAACAGGCCGGCGAGGCACTGGAAACCGTGGCCGAGGTATTTCGCTACTTCAAGCTGGCCCCGCGCCAGTTCGAACCGCTGTACCTCCAGGTGCGCCGCATTCTCGATGAGGTGCGCGTCCAGGAACGCGCCGTGATGACCCTGTGCATCCGTCGCGCGCGGATGCCCCGCAAGACCTTCATCAAGGAGTTCCCGGGCAACGAAACCAACGAGGAATGGATCCCCGGCGTCGTCAAGAAGAAGCGCGACTACTCCGACAACCTGCGCCAGGTGGCCGACGACATCATCCGCCGCCAGCGCAGGCTGGCCCAGTGCCAGGAGCGCGCCGGCCTGGAGATCGGCCAGATCAAGGAGATCAACCGCCGCATGTCCATCGGCGAGGCCCGCTCCCGCCGTGCCAAGAAGGAGATGGTCGAGGCCAACCTGCGCCTGGTGATTTCCATTGCGAAGAAGTACACCAACCGCGGCCTGCAGTTCCTGGACCTGATCCAGGAGGGCAACATCGGCCTGATGAAGGCGGTGGACAAGTTCGAATACCGCCGCGGCTACAAGTTCTCGACTTACGCCACCTGGTGGATCCGCCAGGCGATCACCCGCTCCATCGCGGACCAGGCGCGCACCATCCGCATCCCGGTGCACATGATCGAGACCATCAACAAGCTCAACCGCATCAGCCGCCAGATGCTGCAGGAAATGGGCCGCGAGCCGACCCCGGAAGAGCTGGGCGAGCGCATGGAAATGCCGGAAGACAAGGTGCGCAAGGTACTCAAGATCGCCAAGGAACCCATCTCCATGGAGACCCCCATCGGCGACGACGAGGACTCCCACCTGGGCGACTTCATCGAGGACGGCAACCAGGACTCGCCGGTGGATACCGCCACCCAGACCGGCCTGCACGACGCCACCCGCTCCGTGCTAGGCGGCCTGACCGCGCGCGAGGCCAAAGTGCTGCGCATGCGTTTCGGTATCGACATGAACACCGATCACACCCTGGAAGAGGTGGGCAAGCAGTTCGATGTCACCCGCGAGCGCATCCGCCAGATAGAGGCCAAGGCGCTGCGCAAGCTGCGCCACCCATCGCGCTCGGAGCACCTCCGCAGCTTCCTCGACGAGGGCAGCTAAGCGCTATACTGAAAGCCCGGCAACGCCGGGCTTTTTTATGTGACAGTGAAATGACAGCCCACCCACTGCGGGACCGGGCAAGCAAAATCCGCCACAAGAAACACACCATGCAGGAAGAATTTGTCAACAAACCGGGCAAGACCGGCCTCTCCCGCCTGATCGACGCCACCAGCTACTCTTGGCACGGCCTCCTGGCCACCTGGCGCAACGAGGCCGCCTTCCGCCAGGAAGTGACCCTCGCCATTTTCCTGATACCGCTGGCGCTGTGGCTGGGCGAGAGTGGCATCGAGCGGGCAATCCTGATCGGCGCCACCCTGCTGGTGATGATTGTCGAGCTGCTCAACAGCGCCGTGGAAGCCGCAATCGACCGTATCAGCCCGGAAAAACACCCGCTGTCGAAAATCGCCAAGGACACCGGCTCCGCCGCCGTCTCCATCTCCCTGCTGCTGTGGCTTATTACCTGGGGCTGCATCCTGCTGCCGCGCTGGATCTGACGGTGCAAACACAACCCCTTCCTCAACGACCTGTTTCTCAGACCTGATCGCGACCTTCCGACCCGGAGATGGGGCGCCCCTCCCACCGCACCGGGCGCCGGCGCCAACCTGGACCTCGAT
Organism: Microbulbifer halophilus; assembly: GCF_026183675.1. Lineage (GTDB taxonomy): Bacteria > Pseudomonadota > Gammaproteobacteria > Pseudomonadales > Cellvibrionaceae > Microbulbifer > Microbulbifer halophilus. Next base: position 56,391 of record NZ_JAPIVK010000015.1, on the reverse strand, counting down.
CTCAACTGTTGACGCATCATCCCCCTCTCCCACTCGGTAGAGCGTTTGTGAGAGAGAGCCATAGGCACCCGGGAAGCCGTTGATTCCCAAGGAGAAATCGGGTACTTTGCGCTACCGACTGCGGCTTCCCGCTGTCGCCTGTCTTTGGGCCTTTAGCTCAGTTGGTTAGAGCAATCGACTCATAATCGATTGGTCGCTGGTTCAAGTCCAGCAAGGCCCACCATTCTTTCCCCGTTTGTCCGAAGTGTGCCAGCAGGCGATTCCAGTTGACCCGCGAAGATCAGGTCCGAAAATTCCACCCGCTCCCCTGGAGCGCACACGACAGGAATGCAATTCCCTCCCTGCTGCACGAAGATGTCACCTTTTGCGGCTCTCTAAGGCCTCGAAGAACAGTCGATTGAGAACAGGCGCTGACCGGAATTGCGCAGTGTGCACCGAACACTCCGGAGCCTGTGCCGATCCCGCCCCGGTGCGCACGGCGCCCCCTGCCTGTTATGCCGGCACGGCACTGTCGTGAACCCGCCGGCTGTCCAGCCGCTTCCAGACCTTTTCGTGGAAGTAGTAGGCCACGGTGTTGCACAGTGGCTCCACCAGCGCCAGGGTACTGCCCACTAGGAGATCCCCGGTCATGACAAAACCGACGCCGAAGGCGACCGTCATGTGGACGATGGCGAAGCTGATTGTCTTGAGCATGGTACTGTCCCGCCCTGCTGAAACTTGCCACTATTATTGCGAACAGTTCTCATTTTCAGAAATCAAATAAACTCCTGAACTTCATAGCGACAGCCAATCATCCCGCTTTCAGCCACCACAGTGGTCCCCCGGTCACAGTGGGCCCATATCCCGGGGCGCAAAATACTTTTTGTCTATTCTGTTTGATATCAGAATTATTTTTCGCCAATTTCACCCCAAAACGGATTTCTGGAGTGCAGGATGCACGAAGCAAAACCCTCACAAGACGCTTCCAAAGCGACAGAGGCAGAGGCACATATCAAGCCTCTGGTCTTCTACGGTTCCATTATCGGCATCGCGCTGTTTTCACTGTGGGCGATGTTTTTTACCGAGGCGGCGGGCAAACTGATCAACGGCGTGCTGGCCTGGATTTCTTCCGGTTTTGGCTGGTTCTACTTCCTTGCGGTAGTCGCCTACCTGGTCTTCGTCATCGTCGTGGCCATCTCGAGATACGGCAACATCAAACTGGGGCCGGACCACGCCGAACCGGAATTCAACGTGGTCACCTGGGCGGCGATGCTGTTCAGTGCCGGCATCGGTATCGACCTGATTTTCTACTGTATCGTCGAGCCGCTGACGCAATTCATGGAACCGCCGGTGGGTGAAGGCGGTACCGTGGAGGCAGCGCGTCACGCGATGGAACTGACTTTCCTGCACTGGGGCTTGTCCGGTTGGGGGGTCTATACGCTGGTGGGGATGGCGTTGGCATTTTTCAGTTACCGCCACGGCCTGCCGCTGACCATCCGCTCGTCACTGTACTCACTGTTCGGCAAGCGTATCAACGGCCCGCTCGGGGATACCGTGGACATCGCCGCGGTGCTGGGCACCGTGTTCGGCGTGGCCACCAGCCTGGGCATCGGCATCATCCAGCTCAATTTCGGCCTCAAGTATATGTTCGGCGTCCCCGAGGGCACACTGACCCAGGCAGCGCTGGCGGTGTTTATCGTGATCTTCTCCGCCATCTCCGCTGCCACCGGGGTGGAGCGCGGCATCCGGCGGCTGTCGGAATTCAATATGTTGCTGGCGGTGCTGTTGATGTTGTTCGTGCTGGTCACCGGCCAGACGCGTTTCCTGCTGGATGCTTTCGTCACCAATCTCGGCGACTACCTGCAGAACTTTATCTCTCTATCCTTCAATACCTATGCCTTTGATCCGCCCACGGATTGGCTCAATGCCTGGACGCTGTTTTTCTGGGCCTGGTGGATCGCCTGGGGTCCGTTCGTGGGATTGTTCCTGGCGCGTATTTCCCGCGGGCGCACCATCCGCGCCTTTGTCACCGGCACACTGATCCTGCCGTTTACTTTCATGGCCGCATGGATGGCGACCATGGGAAACTCCGCCATCGATATGGTGATGGGGGGCGCAGTCGAATTCGGACAGCAGGCGGTGCAGAATCCGGGCTCGGCAATCTACACTTTCCTGGAGCAAATGCCCTGGACCTGGCTCACTACCATCGTGGTGACAATTCTCTCCATCGTCTTTTTCGTCACCTCCGGTGACTCCGGTTCACTGGTACTCTCCAACCTTACCAGCCGTATTGAGGACCCGAACCACGATGCGCCACCGTGGATGCGTATCGTGTGGGCGGCAATCATCGGCATCATCACCATCGCACTGCTGATGACCGGCGGCCTGTCGGCACTGCAGGGGGCGGTAGTGATCATGGGTTTGCCATTCACCTTCGTGCTGATCCTGATGATGATGAGCCTGCTGCGGGCGCTGCGCCTGGAAGGCATGAAAACCGACAGCATGCAGGACGCCCTCTCCGGTCACCTGTCCGGCCGCATGTCCCGCGAAGGCGCCAGCAACTGGACCCAGCGCCTGTCGCGCGCGATCCATTTCCCCACCGGCAAACAGGTGGATCAGTTTATCGAACGCACTGTGCGGCCCGCCTTCGAGGCGGTCAAAGAGAAACTCAGGGAAGAGGGCTACCCGGTGGAAATCAGCGGCGATACCGGCGACCAACTGCACCTGTCGCTGGATGTGGACCTGGGTGGCGAAGTGGATTTCACCTACCAGGTCTGGCCACGCCAGTGCAGCATGCCGGCATTTACCCTGCTCGCGGAGAAATCCCGCTCCAGTTATTACCGACTGGAACCACACCTGCGCGAGGGTGGCCTGACCTACGACCTGATGGGCTACAGCCGCGAACAGGTGATCGGCGATATCGTCGACCACTTTGAAGCACACCTCCAGTACCTGCATATGCGCCGGGAGATGAGCTCGCATACGCCGGGTGAAGAGGGACAGCCGGGAGCAAGCTGATGAGCACGGAAGAATACGACCAGACTTACGACTACATCATCGTTGGCGCCGGCTCCGCCGGTGCCGTGCTGGCCAACCGCCTCACCGATGGCACAAAATACAATGTGCTGTTACTGGAGTTCGGCGGCCGCGACAACTCCATCTATATCAAGATGCCGACGGCCTTTTCCATTCCGCTGAATATGCCCAAGTTCGACTGGGGCTTTCACACGGAACCGGAACCGGGACTGCACGGCCGGCGCATTCACCAGGCGAGAGGCAAGGTGATCGGCGGCTCCTCGTCGATCAACGGCATGGCCTACGTGCGCGGCTGTGCCGGGGATTTCGAGGAGTGGGAGGAACAGGGTGCGAGCGGCTGGAGCTACGCCGATGTACTGCCCTATTTCCGGCGTTCCGAGAACTGCGTCTACGGCGGCGATGAATACCGCGGCGCGGACGGCCCCACCACCACCTGCAACGGCAACAATATGGAAAACCCGCTCTACCGCGCCTTTATCGAGGCCGGCGAGCAGGCAGGCTACGGCTATACCGAAGACTACAACGGCTACCGCCAGGAGGGATTCGGGCGCATGGACATGACAGTGCGCGACGGCGTGCGTTGCTCCACTGCACTGGCCTACCTGAAACCCGCGCGCCTGCGCGACAACCTGGACCTGAAAATGCACGCGCTGACCACCCGCGTGATCATGGAGGGCAAAAAGGCCGTGGGCGTGGAATACCGACAGCACGGCAAGACTTTTCGCGCAAAGGCCAACAAGGAAGTCATCCTGTCGGCCAGTTCCTTCAATTCCCCAAAGCTTCTGATGCTGTCGGGTATCGGCCCGGAGGAACACCTGAAAGAGCACGGCATCCCGGTGGTGCACAACCTGCCCGGTGTGGGCCAGAATCTGCAGGACCACCTGGAGTGCTGGGTGCAGCAGGAATGCACACAGAAAATCACCCTCAACGGCACACTGGGACCACTATCCAAGGCCTGGATCGGCATCAACTGGCTGCTGTTCAAACGCGGCCTGGGGATCTCGAACCAGTTTGAATCCAACGGCTATATCCGCAGTCACGCGGGGTTGAAATACCCGGATATCCAGTACCACTTCCTTGCCGGCGCCATCGCCTACGACGGCTCCAGCGCAGTTAAGGGCCACGGCTTCCAGGCGCACCTGGGCGCGAACAAGCCGCTGAGCCGCGGCTGGGTGAAACTGAAGTCCGCCGATCCGGAGGATGCCCCGGAGATGGTCTTCAACTACCTGTCCCAAGAGGAAGACAAGCAGGCGTTCCGCGCCGGCCTGCATTTCACACGCGAGATTTTCGCCCAGCGGGCGATGGATCCCTATCGCGGGAAGGAGATTTCACCGGGGCCGGAAGTGCAGAGCGACGACGAGATCGACAACTGGCTCGCGGAAACCTGCGAAACTGCCTACCACCCCGCTGGCAGTTGCCGCATGGGCAACGACGACATGGCGGTGGTGGACCCGGAATGCCGGGTCCGTGGCGTGGAAAACCTGCGGGTAATCGACTCCTCGATAATGCCCACCCTCACCAACGGCAACCTGAATGCACCCACCATCATGATCGGCGAAAAGGGCGCGGACCATGTACTCGGCCGCGGAATGCTGCAGCCATCGACTGCAGAGAGTTATGCGGCGAAGGACTGGGAGAATTCGCAGCGGGAAGGGGAGCCGGACAAGCCGCTGGGGTGAAGGTTTTTATGCACTGTGGCGGACGTTAAGCACGGGGCCCGTCCTTCCCCCCTCCCCCGCCCCCTCTCCCGGTGGGATAGGGGAGCTCAGCCGGAGGCATTACAAGTCCGAAGATAGCCACCGGGCTCCATTGAAGCTCATACCAGTTCCCTCTCCCTCCGGGAGAGGGGGGCCTTCGCATTCCGTATTCCGTATTCAATAAGGCGCCTCCACATCCCCCTGCGCCACATAAACCGTTTTCAACCGCGCGTAGTGCTCGAACGCCCGACGGCTGTTCTCCTTGCCGATACCGGACTGCTTGAAACCGCCGAACGGCATTTCCACCGGTGTGATGTTGTAGTGGTTGATCCACACAATCCCCGCATCGATCCGATCGGCGACACGGTGTGCGCGTTGCACATCGCGGGTGAAAACACCGCCGGCGAGGCCGAACTCGGTATTGTTGGCCCGCTGCAGCACTTCCTTTTCGCCGCTGAAACTGAGCAGTGACAGCACCGGCCCGAAAATCTCCTCGCGCACGATGGCCATATCATCCTTGAGGCCATCGAACACCGTCGGCTGGACAAAATTGCCCTTTTCAAACCCCGGAACTTCCGCCCGGTCTCCCCCCACCAGTACCCGGCCGCCCTCCTGTTTGCCCTTTTCCAGGTAACCGAGCACATGCTGCAGGTGATCGGCACTCACCAATGGGCCCACGTCGGTATCCGGGTCCAGCGGATCGCCGAGTTTCATTTTTTCCACCCGCGCAACCAGCTTGTCGATAAATTGTTCCTTGATCGATTCGTGCAGGAATACCCGGGTGCTGTTGGTGCAGATCTGGCCCTGGGTATAGAAATTGCCGAGCATGGCCGCACTCACGGCGTTGTCCAGGTCGGCGTCGTCGAACACGATCAGCGGCGACTTGCCGCCCAGCTCCAGGGTCACGGATTTCAATGTGTCGGCGGCCGCGCGCATCACGGCCTTGCCGGTGCCCACCTCACCCGTGAGCGAAATCTTGGCGATCTGTGGGTGTCCAGTCATCGCCTGGCCGGTTTCAGCGAAGCCCTGTACCACATTGAAGACACCGTCCGGCAGCCCCGCCTCCTGGAACAACTCCGCCAGCCGCAGTGCAGTCAGCGGCGTCAGCTCCGCCGGCTTGAAAATCATCGCATTCCCTGCCGCCAGCGCCGGAGCGGATTTCCAGGCGGCGATCTGTATCGGGTAATTCCAGGCTCCGATACCGGCACAGATACCCAGCGGCTCCGGCCGGGTATAAAAGAAGCCGCCGGGCACCGGCTGGTACTCCCCCTGAAGGGAGGCCGCCTGGCCACCGAAAAATTCCAAGCAGTCCGCGGCAGAGCCCACGTCCGCCTCCGGTGTCTCCGCGATCGGTTTGCCGCCGTCGAGGGATTCCAGCCGCGCGACCTCATCGCAGTACTGGCGCAGAAGCCGGGCGGTGCGCGTCAGTACGCGGCCCCGCTCGGCACCGCTCATGGCCGCCCATTCCGCCTGGCCGATTTTTGCCGCCGACACCGCTTTGTCCACATCGTTGGCACTGGCTTTCGCCACCCGGCAGATCACCTCTCCGGTGGCGGGATTGACGGTATCGAAAAAAGCCTCTCCTTCGGCGGCGACATACTGTCCGCCGATCCAGAGCAGGCGATCGTCCAGTTGAGCCATGGTGCTCTCCTATCGCTGGCCCGCCGGCTGTTGACGATGGGATTCCAGCGGTTTGTACAGTGAAGTCAGTGCATGGTGCCGCTGCTGCGGCTGGCCTCGAACAGGAACCAGGCGCGTTTTTCCGCCTGGTCGATAAATTCTTCGAGTATCGAGGCGGTGCCCACATCTCGATGTTCATCGCACAGGTCATGGGTTTCACGCATACGCGCCAGTAGCTCCCGGTTGTCCTCCCGCAGTTCCGCCAGCATATCCTGCGGATCCACATATTCGGCGTCGTTGTCGGAAGAGCGCTGCAATCGGGAGATATGCCCGATGGATCGCAACGTCGAACCGCCGAGCCGGCGCACCCGCTCGGCGAGTTCGTCGGTCATGTTAAAAATCTGCGCAGCCTGCTCGTCGAACAGCAGATGGTAGTCGCGAAAATGCGGGCCACTGACATGCCAGTGAAAATTCTTGGTTTTCATGTACAGGGAGAAGGTATCCGCCAGCAGGGCATTTACCGCTCCGGAAATATCCTCGCGCGCGCGTTCGCCCAGGTCGGTGGGCGTATTGATGCGCGCGCGCTCACTGCTGCGCACTTCTGACTTGGCAGTCTTGCTCATGGTGATCCTCTCGAATTAAAGCGGAAGCATTTCTCGGGCGGGCAGAAATACGCGCCACACTATCCAGCCTAGACAGAGGTTGCCCGACGCGCCATTGCAGCCCCTCACTTCCACTGACCCACCGGCCCACCGGGGCGCCTGAAAGCACGTATTTGCGCGACTCAGTCCACATCCGGCCCGCAACTCCTGTTCCATTGCAAGGTGTGACCCGCTTATAGGCTTTACAAGAAACCGCATCCTGACTAACCTCTTTCTGACTTTTGGTATTGCCAATTTAATTAACGGCAGACCAAAAGCCCCGCCCCAGAAGCTGTCGGGCTGCGGGACAGCTGTTCAGCGATGATGATTGGCCGGCTGCGCCCTCGCAGTATCCGGGCCAGCCGCAGCACTGATCATCTTTCCACTAATAATCAATAACGATGGAAAGTCCTATGAAAACGAGAGTGAAAATACCGGTAATGCTAGGCGCATTGCTGGGCAGTCTGCTGGTGCCCGCCTGGGCGTCGGCACAGGCGGACGGTTACGCCACATTGAATGGTGGCACTACCGGTGGTGCGGGCGGCGATGTGGTCTACGCCACCAGCGGCACCGAAATTCACGCGGCGCTGTGCGACCGCCCCTCCAGCGACACCCCCATCGTCATCCAGGTTGAGGGCACCATCAATCACGGCAACACCAGTAAGGTTTCCGGTGACAGTTGCAATACCGATGACGACCGGATCGAGATCAAGGAAGTCAGCAATGTCTCGATCATCGGCGTAGGCAACGGTGCGCTGTTCGACGAACTGGGTATTCACCTGCGCAGCTCGTCCAACATCATTCTGCAGAACCTGCATGTGCGCAATGTGAAAAAGTCCGGCTCGCCCACTTCCAACGGTGGCGATGCCATCGGCATGGAGAGCGGTGTCTACAACGTCTGGGCCGATCACCTGACCCTGGAAGCCTCCGGCGGCGAGGACGACGGCTACGACGCGCTCTTCGATATCAAGAACGACACCAAGTATGTAACCCTTTCCTACAGCATCCTGCGCAATTCCGGGCGCGGCGGCCTGGTGGGTTCCAGCAGCGGGGATACCGGCAACGGCCCCATAACTTTTCACCACAACCTGTATGAAAACATCGGCTCCCGCACGCCGCTGTTGCGCGGCGGCACCGGGCATGCGTACAACAACCACTATACCGGTATTTACAAATCCGGCATGAACCCTCGCGTGGGCGGGCAGATAAAGGCGGAGAACAACTACTTCGAAAACTCCAAGGACCCCCTGGGCACCTTCTACACCAACGATATGGGCTCCTGGGATATCAGCGGCAATATCTGGTCCAATATCACCTGGACAGCGGATGACGACGACAACCATCCGGCCGGCCCCAACCCGGTGTCCACCACGTCCATCAGCATTCCCTACGGTTACGCACTGGACGACGCCGGCTGCGTACCGCAGATAGTGCTGGCCACCGCCGGCGCCGACACCGGCCTGCTGGTATCCGACGGCAACTGCCAGAGCCAGGGCGGCTCCTCCAGCAGTTCTTCCAGCAGCAGCTCCTCCAGTAGTTCCAGTTCCTCCAGCAGCTCTTCGAGCAGTTCCTCCTCGAGCGGCGGCGCCCCCGGCGAACTGGGTCCGAACCTGGCGCTGTCCGGCGATGCGGACGGTAGCAGCAAGGGCAACGGCACCAGCTACGGCAACGCGGTCGACGGCGATACCGACAGCTACTGGCAACCAGATTCGGCCAGCGGCGAGCGGATTTCGGCGAAGCGGTTCGGGGGCAACTTCAACACCGTGATCATTCGCGAGATCGGCAGTGCAGTCCAGAACTGGCGCCTGGTCAACCACGACAACGGCGACGAACTGGCATCTGGTACCGGCATCGGCCCGGCCATGCAGGTCTGGCTCGGCGATGTGAACATGGAGAAGATCGACCTGATGATCGACAGCGCCAGCAGCGCGCCGCAGATTGCCGAATTCGAGGTGTACGATGCGAGCGGCAGCGGTTCCTCGTCGAGTAGTTCTTCTTCCAGCAGCAGCTCCAGTTCCTCGTCGAGCAGCAGTTCCAGCTCCAGTTCCTCCAGCAGCGGCGGCGACAGCCAGTACACGCTGACGCTCGAGGAAAACGCGGCGGGCTTCTGTTCCGTGGACGGCGATGTGGAAAGTGAACACGCCGGCTTCAGCGGCAGCGGTTACGCCAATACCATCAACGAAGACGGCATGGCGGTAGAGTGGTCCGTGGTGGTGCCGGAAGCCGGTATCTATACACTGCAGTGGCGCTTCGCCAACGGTTCCAGTGATCGCGGGGCCCAAGTGATCGTCAACGGCAATAACGACACCTCCGTCAATATGGCGGGCACCGGCGACTGGACCAACTACGTCGACAGCAACGCCATCACCGTTGCGCTGGCGGCCGGTCACAACACCCTGCGCCTGGAGGCCTCCGGCGGCTCCGGCCTGGCGAATATCGACCGGCTGGAAATCACCGGTATCGACCCCGTGGCCGGCGACTGCAACGGCGGCAGCGACGGCGGTTCTTCCAGCTCATCCAGCAGCTCTTCGTCCAGCAGTTCCTCGACCGGTAGCAGCGGCGGTTCCGGCAGCTCTTCATCCAGTAGCTCGTCCAGCTCCAGCAGCTCATCCAGCTCCGGTGGCAGCAGCTCCGGCTCCTCCTCCGGCGGGGGCAGCGGTGGTATCAGCAACGCCTGCTACACCCTCGCCACGGACCCGAACGTCAACTGGCGCGATTCCGCCGAGCTGGATACCGATCAGGAAATCATCGAGTGCCTGCACGACACCCTCGGCAGCCCGGTAGGTTACGGTGAAGACGCCGACGGCGGCTACGACCCCAACGGCAACAGCAACCTGGTGGTGATCAAGAAGAACCAGACCCAATCTGTTGAACAGCAGATCCTCGATGCCATCGACAGCGATGCACACAACTGGATCGTGTTCGACAAGTTCGATTTCGCCTCTGTTGGTGGAGGGGAAAACGAAGTGGCCATGTACCGCACCCACTGCGGCGATTCCGAAGTGCAGTCCGCCATCGGCGGCACCGAAGCCCAGTGCGTGGACTACCGTCAGTGGTGCTCCAGCAACGGCTACGGTTCCGGCGAATCCTGCCTGCAGGAGTTCTTCAACAACCGCCTGAACGACAACGACCTGCCCATCCGCAACCCGGCGATCGGTGCCAACACCACCATCGATGGCCGCATGAGCGATGCCTACTTCCGCTTCAGCGGCTTCAAGATTGGCGCGGACAGCTCCGGCCAGCCGACGCGGACTTCGGACAATGTGATCCTCACCCACCTGGATTTCCGCGGTGCGGGCCACACCGAAGACCACGGCCTGGACCCGGACATGATCCGCGCCACCGGCGCCTCGCGGGATATCTGGATTCACAAGAACGTCTTCGATACCACCGGTGATTCGGCCTTCGACGTGAAGGTGGGCGCACACCACATCACCATTTCCTTCAACCGGGTGAAGAATGTGAAGCGCGCTTCCCTGCACGGTTCCAGCGACAGCCGCGAGATCAACGCGCAGATTCGCACCACCATGCACCACAACGCCTTCGTCACCACCGATGACCACTACTTCGACCTGGGCAATACCCTGCGACGCATCCCGCTGATCCGCCGCGGCACCTCGCATATGTTCAACAACTTCTTCATGAACTATCGCAAGGACATCCTCAGCGTGCGCGTGGGAGCCAGTGTGCTCTGGGAGGACAACGCCATGATGATCAACCGCGAATTCCAGGAGAAGGACGACCCGGACGCGGCCCTGGACGAGCGGCAGGAGACGCTGGCCCGCGACTTCCGCAGCGACACCAGCTTCCGCTCGGAAGGCTCCTGGCTGTGGTTCTCCGATGCCCAGTGCAACCTGGACCCGAATTTCGCCCGCGAAATCACCGCCTCCGCGGGCTCGGTGGGCGACCTGAGCATGGATTACAGCCAGGCCTCCCGCGACACCATCCTCGACAACTGGCTGCCCGCCGGCCAGGACCTGGCGGATTACGTCAGCGCCACCGCGGGCAAGAACGGGGAAATGCCGTTCAACTCGCCACTGGCCCACGACATCAACTATGTACTGGGACTGGGCCAGGCGGCCTGTCAGTAATCCCGGAAACGCCGAGCCCAGCTCGGCAAAGCGGGCCAAAGGCCCGTTTCCCGGGAACGCGGAGCTATTTTCAGGAGCGCTGAAGGCTCCAGCTCCGCAGGGTGGGCCAGGGGCCCGCCTCCCAAATCAACACATCCACTCAGGCAGGCGCCCCCGGGGCGCCTTTTTCTTTCAGACCTGCCCACTTAGACCTTAGTCCAAATTTGGCATACCAAACTGGACTGTCCAAATATCAAAATGTATTCTTTCCCGGCAATTTGGCCGGACCAATAATCATAAACCGACCTGAGGTATTGCTCTCGAGAAAAATAAAGGATGAGAGGAGCATAACCATGAGACGATCCCCCCTGTGCGCGCTGCTGCTGATCAGCGGCATCCTCGGCGCCTGCAGCGACAGCGACGACACCCCCACGCCCCTCCCGGATCCGGTCGAACAGTNCCCCACGCCCCTCCCGGATCCGGTCGAACAGTCAGACCCAGACCCAGACCCAGACCCAGACCCAGACCCAGACCCAGACCCAGACCCAGACCCAGAACCAGAACCGGAACCCGGGCCCGAGCCGGAACCGAGCAGCGTCTTTACCTGCCCCGAAGACGGCAGCCTCTATTTCTGCGACGACTTCGAAGACGGCGAATTTGCCAGCACCTGGAACGCCATCATCGAGGACTACGGTCTCCCCGACCCCGGCCACTTCGATATCCTCGACGAGGGTGAAGCGGGCAAGTCCCTGCGTTTTACCGCCGGCACCCGCGGCGAAAACCTCAACCAGGGGGAGCTGATCCTGGTAAAGGAGAGCGCCTTCAACGTCTCCACCCCGGACTACTTCGTGGAGTACCGCATACGCCCGCGGGACAACAGCAACACCGGCAATAAATACCTCTACGGTATCGGCCGCTACCAGGGCCCGCTCGCCTGGTACTTCGGCGGTCTCAACATGCAGAGCAGCCCGGAATCCACCCGGGTGGAAACCGGCCTCGCCACCAGCGGCGGCATCGACCGCCAGGTACAGGGGAACAAGCCTCTCTACCTGGGCAGCGAGGGCGGTACCGACGGTACCTGGTACACGGTGCGCTACGACCTGCTGGGCCCCGACCTCACTGTCTACCTGGACGGCGAAGAAATCGGCAGCTTCACCGACGACAGCGCCCTCTACCAGAGCGCCGGCACTATCGGCTTCTTCACCTACAACCGCTCCTTCGAAGTGGACTATGTGAAAGTGGGCGACCCCGCCACCAAGCCGGTACAGCTCACCCTCGACTACGCCGAATCCGACTGGAGCACCACCGCCGGAGACCCGGCCCTGGAAATCGAGGTCACCGCCATCCAGAGCGATGGCGTCACCGCCGACAGCTTCAGCGCCGTCTCCAGCGACGACGCCGTGGTCCCGGTAGCGGTGGACGGCAACACCGTCAGCCTCACCCCGCTGACCCGGGGCGAGGCCACCGTCACCTTCACCAGCGGCTCCGATCCCAGCCTGCAGCGCCGTATCGACGTGAGCGTGGCCAAGGCGTTTGAAATGCCTACCGCCACCTACGGCGACCTGACTACGGTGACGCCCGCCGTCGGCGCCACCGGCACCCGGGAGGACACCCGCCTCGCGATCGAATTCGACAGCGAACCGACCCTGGGCGAACTCGGTTCGGTGCGACTCTTCCGCACCGACAACGACGAGGAAGTGGACACCATCCGCCCCGGCGGCGAAACCGATACCATCGGCACCGAGAGCGACCACCGCATCCTCAACGTCAATCCGTTCGAGATCGCCGGCAATACCCTCTTCATCTCCCCGCACAGCGGCGTACTGGAGCAGGGCGTGGAATACTACGTGGCCATCGGCAGTGGCTTCGTCACCGGTGCGAAGCTGAACGGTAAAGACTTCACCGGCCTCGGCAAAAACGCCGGCTGGACCTTCACCACCCGCGCCGCCGCCCCCGCGGCCACCGACATGACCGTGGACTCGAGCGGCGGCGGGGATTTCAACACGGTGCAGGGCGCCCTCAACCATGTGATGGAAAACAGCGCCCACGGCGCCACCATCACCGTCAATGGCGGTTTCTACCGCGAACCCCTCTACCTCAGCGGTATCGACGAGCTGACCATCCTCGGCAACGGCGATCCCGTCATCCACTACCGGAACTACGAGGGACTCAACGGCGGTACCGAGGGGCGCGCCCTCTTCCTGGTGAAAGATGCCGACCTGCTCACCCTGGACGGCATCACCATCGAGAACACCCACTTGCGTACCGGTGGCGGCGACCAGGCGGAAACCCTCTATTTCAACAGCAGTGGCCGGCTGGTGGTGAAGAATTCCATCTTCCGCTCCGAGCAGGACACACTGCTGCTGAAAGGCTACAACTGGTTCTACGACTCGCTTGTCGCCGGCAATGTGGACTTTATCTGGGGCTACAGCAACGCCACCGTGTTCGAGAACTCCGAAATCCGCTCCCTGGGCGATTCCAAGAGCGACACCGGCACCAGCAGCGGCGGCTATGTGCTGCAGGCCCGCACCCCCAGCGAAAGCAACCCCGGTTTCGTGTTCCTCAACGCCACCCTCACCCAGGGTGCCAGCACCACCGGTGTCACTATCGAACCGGGCAGCACGCACCTGGCGCGCAGCGGCGGCAGCGCCAGCTACTACGACAACGTCACCTTCATCAACACCAGGATGGACAGCCACCTTGCCGATATCGGCTGGGCCTACGAGGGTATCAACGACCAGCCCGCTCCCAACCCCGCCACCGCCAGTGCCGACGCCGGTTGGCGTGAGTACAACAGCATGGACCTGAGCGGCGGCGCCCTGGATATGTCCAGCCGCTGCGGCAACAGCGGCAACTGCTACCAGCTCACCGAAGCGGAATATATGGAACGCTTCTGCTCCCGCGCACAGATCTTCGCCGGCTGGAACGGCGGAGAGGGCTGGGATCCCTATCCGGAAGACACCGCCGACGACAGCTGCCCGGCGCCGGAGGCTCCGGACGGGACCTGAAGCGGCAACGGCCGACCCGGGCGACTCCACCGCCACCCTGGCCAGCGGCAGCATCGACGCGCAGACCGACACCGCCGTCACCTTCACCGGCCTGTCGGAGACGCTACAGGTGGGCTCCTTAGTCTTCCGGAGCTCCAGCTCCGCAGGCGGACCGCAGAGCCCGCCATCCCGGCCTTTGCAATTCACCGGCAATACCCCGGCCTCCCGAATTCGGGAAATTGCACACCTTTTCCGGGAAGCATATTAGTTATTATGGTAATACAAAAATGAGAAATGAACTGACAACCAGATCTCGATCACAGGGTTTGACCAAATCCACAAACATATTGCAATGGTCAAACCAATTTATTTAAACTGCCTATCCAATAATAAAAGGTTCCGGACTGAGCCTCTGTGTACTCGAAGCTCAATAACAATAACTAGCGATGACAAAGAGAGGACGAGCCATGAGACCCTGGCACCACAAAGCCACATCTTTAATTCTGCTTTCCAGCCTGAGTGTCCTGACCGCCTGTAGCGGCGGTGGCGCCGATTCCAACAACGAAGGCGATATCATCGCCATGGATCCACCGGCGGAAGAGCCGCCGTCGGAGGAGCCCAGCGGCATCGCCAACACGCCGCTGCCCTTTCACGAGGATTTCGGCGACAACCTGCTCAATAACTTCGACCAGGAAGACACCAAGTACTTTTTCAGCCCCGAGTACAAGAGCCTGGCCACGGCGGAGGAAAACGCGGAATACGAAGATCCCTACCCCGCCTTCTGGTACCCCACCTGCTGCTTTTTCGGCGACGACTACAACCCGGATCCCGCCGATATCACCGTGGATCACGAGAACCGCCTGGGGATCGCCAGCGACGATGGCAATCCCTCCCTGCTGATCAGCAACGCGCGGGTCAGTATCGGCCAGACGCGCTCCGAGCTGGCCGACCCCAAGGCCAAGACGGCGGAAAACACCGACCCGAAAAAAGACTCCAGCGCCGGCAGCGCCACCCGCGATAACGGCAGTTGGGGGGAGCTGGATCTGAGCCAGCCCTACCGGGTGTCCTTCTGCGTGAAGGCGGTGCGCGGCGGCGCCGGCAGTATGTTCATCTATGTGGACAGCAACCACAGCAACACCAATACCGGAACCTCCATCCACTCCAGCCCGCTGATTCTCAACGCCGGCACCCCCAGCCTGACAGCGGGCGAGCGGGTCGAGATCAATGTGCCGGGCGATACCACCTTCGCCCCGGGCGGCGAGGTCAAAAACCAGTTCGTCGACCAGATCGGCAGCGCCACCTCCTTCCTGCAGTTCCGCGTACCCAGCGACGGCGGCGCCCAGGTGATCATCGACGACCTGCTGATCGAGCCCCAGAGCGAAGACGGCCAGGCCGACCTGCCCGCCTGCAACACCTTCAAGGACGCCACACCGCCGGATGCGCCGGAGGCCGGCCCCACCCTGGTCTCCCGCGACGGCGCCCTGTCCGCGAGCTGGGACAGCCTGCCCAGTGCCGTGACTTACGACCTGGCGGTGAACACCAGCAACACGGCGGAAGGTGCGCGCCTGATCGAAGGCATCGACGGCACCAGCAAACTGATCGAAGAACTGGAAAACGGCAGCGACTATTACGTCTTCCTGCGCGGCGCCAACTCCGCCGGACCGGGGGACTGGAGTCCGGCGAGCTCCGACACGCCGGAAGAGCCCGCCGGTTGTTCGGCCATTACGACGGTGGACAGCACCATCAATTGGGGCGTCTGGGATGGCTGCCTGGTACCAAACGAAGCCGGAGCGGTAGTCGTCAACGGTAGTGATACCACCCAGACCTTCGATCTCGATCCGGAAGAGGAAGCGCCTTACTTCACCGCTCATAACAACGGCTCGACTACTCTGGATACCACCAGCGACCCGGGTCTCAATGCGACCGCAGATCTGTCCGGCGCGGCGATAATCAATAATACCAGCAGTTATCCCCGTCACTTCACATGGATCGGCCGCTTGAAGAGTCCAATTCCCTCAAGCCCCCAGAAGCCTTCCTACCGCGGTTTCGAGGTGGAAATTTCCTTCGGCGAAACAGATGGACGCCGAGTGAAAACCATTCTGCGCCCGGACCAGGGAGATAGCGGCAATCTGCAGTTGGAGAAGTTCACCGACGGCGACAACACCGCGGAAGCGGAAATGGTCATGAATGATGATTATCACATCTACCACGTAGCCCTGACCCTGAATGGCCAATCAGACATCACCGCACGTATCTACCGCGACGGTGAGAATGTTTCCGGGCTCTTTGTCGAAGACACCACCGTAACGGAAATCACCGGCACCGGCCGCGACGGCGGCAGCAGTTCAGCGCGCCTGCGTATCGGCGAGGGCAGCAGCAGTGCCTACAAGTCGAATGTGGACTGGCTAATCTGGAGCGACGATGCCACCACCGCCGCACTCGAACCCGCGGATCTGGTGGGCGAACTGCCCTCCAGGATCGGCAAGCTCGGCAGCTACCGCGGCGAGGGCCAGGATGAAGGCACCGACTCCGGTGAAATCCTGGTCGAGGACTTCGATGCTGCCAGCGAAGGCGACGCCAGTGAGAGCGACTTCTTCACCGCCGACTACAAGGCCAACTCCGGCGGTGATCCCTTCTACAACGTCACCGGCGGCGGCTCGCGCATCGAACTAAAGGACGGACAGATCAGCTACCGGGACGCCCGCTTCACTGCTGGCGAAACGGCGCCGGGTACAGAGACCACCGGGGATGACGAGGCCTCCATGGGCGACCTGGATCTCAGCAAGCCGTACATCATCACCTTCAATGTACTAACTAACGAGAATGCGTTGGACGGGGATGAAACCGGAAAGTGCCAAGTGTATGTGGACAATAACACCAGCAGCAGTTCCAGCAATTCCGTCCACGGCGGTGATTCGAAAGTATTCGAGAAACTCGCCCCGGAAATGGCCGACGGAGCCCAGCCCACCGGCCCGGTCACCATCGCAATAAACGAAGATGAGGAAGGCAACCTCGTGGGTACCGAGAACTCCTTCCTGCAATTCCGCTGCGACAGTCGCACGGAAGCACCAATCACCATCGACAACCTGGTCGTCAAATATCAGTAAAGGACCGGCGCGGCCGCCCGGCGGCCGCGCACAACAATAAGAGAGATGGGAGAAAGAATAATGAAATACCAAAGCAAGAAAATCCTGCCCCTGGCCATCGCCCTGGCCAGCAGCGCGGCCTTTGCCCAACAGGACAATGAAAACGAAGAAACCGACTACGACGCCAGCCTGGAAGAAGTCTATGTGGAGGGGGTGCGCAACGCGGAACTGAACGCCCGCGCGGCAGAGAGAAACAAGGACAACTTCAGCTCCATCGTCACCCAGGACGACGCCGGCAACTTCTCCGACCAGAACGCCGCGGAACTGCTGCGCCGCATGCCCGGTATTACGCTGCAGAAGAGCGAGGGCGAAGGCAAATTCGTTTCGCTGCGCGGCCTGGGGCCGGGCATGGTGAGTGTGCGCATGGACGGCGGTGTCATGGCCAACGCCGGTGGCGGCAGCAACGGCGACCTGGAAAACCGCGCCTTTTCACTGGACGGTCTGCCCACCGACGTGCTGCAGTCCATCGAGGTCAACAAGTCCCTGACTCCGGACATGGACCTGGACGCCATCGGCGGCTCCATCAATGTGAAAACCCTGTCCGCACTGGATCGCGGCGAAGACAGCATCAAGTTGCGCGCACAGAACTACGTGCAGGACCAGGCCGAGGAAAACTCCCCCAAGCTCACGCTGCAGGGATCCAATATCCTGATGGACGACAAGCTGGGCGTTGCCTATACCGCCTCTTGGGAAGAGCGCACCACACAGGGTTACGAAACCCGACACCATTCCAGCACCCTGCCCAACTATGTGGAAACGGATGGAACCCGGATGCTGGTGCCCTGGGAGTTCGAGACCCGCCAGGAAAACGCCGAGCGCGAGCGCGTCGCGGCACTGGTCAACCTCGAGTACGAGCCCGATGACGGCAGCCGCTACCGCCTGAAACTGAATCACACCAGCTACGAAGACGTGGACGTGGCCCTGCGCGAATACTACCGCTTCAACCTCTCCGACAACGAGAATGTCTACTATCTGGATCCCGCCAAGGGTGTCTTCGGCGGCACCAGTGTGGACCTGCAGCACCAGTACTTTATCCAGGAATCCAAGGTCACCACCAACACCTTCGCCTTCAGTGGTGAAAACCGCTTCGGCGACGGCTGGGAAGCGCAGTACGAAATCACCTCTTCCCACAGTGAAAACGAAAAGCCGGACGGCCGCCGCGTACAGTTCCGCGTGCGTGAGCTGGCCGCGCTGGGTCGCTCCGACAGCGGCTTCGTCAACGGCCAGATCGTGGACCCGGACTGGCTGGCGGACGCGGCCGGCGTGGATTCCATTGCCGGGGCCGGCGGCCACAGCGGTGCCGGCTACCAGATGGGGGAGGCATCCCAGCGGTACATGAAATACGACAACCTGTTTATGGAAAACAGTCTGCGAGAGGACTCGGTGGACCAGTTCACCTTCGACCTGCGCAAGGACTTCCAGACCGGTTTCGTCAATTACTTCAAGACCGGCGTCAATATCCGCCAGCGTGAACGCAACTTCGACAAGAACCGCGCGAGTATCGTGCCGGAGGACAAATCCGGGCTCGGCTGTGACGATCTCGAGTGCGTGGATATGGCCAGCTCCACCCTCGGGGACTACCCCACCTTCATTCCCGAGAACGGCAACTTCGACCACGCCTTCATCACCAACGGCGCCGCGGAACAGTTGATCGCCGGCACCCGCGCCATCGGCGACAACTACGACCCGGGGGAGAGCGAAGTGGAAAGCACCCGCCGGGACTACGACCTGAGTGAGGACGCGTCCGCGATCTACGCCATGGCCGAGTTCCAGGTACTGCCGGACGCCACGCTGATCGCCGGTGCCCGCTACACGCAGACCAAGTTCGACTCAACCGGTTACTTTTCCATCCGCAACGATCGCAACGAGTCGGACGAGACCCTCAACTCCTTTGATATCGGCCTGCCGCTGGAGGATGTCTCCAACGAGTACGGCAACTTCCTGCCGGCGCTGCACTACCGCCACGAGCTGTCGGAGCGGCTGCTGGGACGCGCCGCACTCTGGACCAGTTACAGCCGCCCGGACTTCGGCAAGAGCCGCGCCTTCTTCGAGGTACGCGATCGGGTGATCTTCTGTAACACCGATCCGGAATCCGAATTCAACGGCGAGTGTAACGAGGATCCCTCCGATATCGGCTCGGAACGCGGGGACCTGGAGTACCAGCAGCAGTACTTCACCATGTCCGAAGACAACACGGTGCGCATCGGCAATCCGTCCCTGGACCCGATGCAATCCACCAACCTGGATATGTCGCTCTCCTGGTACGGGGACTACACCTTCCTGGAGGCAGCACTCTTCTACAAGGACATCAGCGACTTCATCGTCTCCGCCTCCGGGGTGAATATCACCATCAGCGAACTGGGCTTCGACGTACCGGTGGAGCAGGTGGATCTATTCCATATCGATCCCGACCTCACCGTCACCAACGCCGAGACCTACCTCAACGGCAACAAGGCGAAAGTCTACGGTACCGAGCTCAGTTTCAGTCACTACTTCGACGGCACCTGGGAGCATCACAAGGTCGGCCGCTGGCTGGACAATATCTTTGTACAGGCCAACGCCACCCTGCAGCAGAGTGACGGCGACGTGGGCGAGACGGTACGCGTCGACAGCATCCAGCTTCCGGAACAGGCCGACACCGCCGCCAATCTGACCCTGGGTTGGGAGAACGACAGCCTCTCCGTGCGCATGATTGCCAACTATACCGGCGAGATCCTCAAGCGCATCGGCAGCTGTACCGCCGCCGACATGGAAGCGGATGCCGCCCTGGGTTACGCCGACAACTGTGTCGCCTGGGCCGATGTCTACCAGGACCAGTCCACCACCTTCGATATCAAGGCCACCTATCGCGTGAACGACAGCACTCAGGTATACCTGGATGCCATCAACATCACCGACAGCGTGGACGAGTATTTCTTCGCCGGCAATGAAGATTCCGGTGGTGCCATGCTGTTCGATGTAGAGCAATATGGCCCCGGCTACCAACTGGGCCTGACCATGGATTTCTGAGAAGGCAGATTCCCTATGCCCTTGCTTCGCCCCGCGAATACGCGGGGCTTTTTTCCGATATGACCTGCATTCCGCTGGCTTACACAGAACAACTTGCGCACTATTGAGGGTTTACCCATGAAGCTTTCAGCCCTGTCGCTGACCCTGTCCGCACTGCTACTCGCTGCCTGCAGCGGTAGCGACTCGCCGGAAACCATACCGCCTGCGAACGAGAGCAACTCCTCTTCCTCGTCGAGTTCCTCCTCATCGAGTTCGTCTTCGAGTTCATCGTCCTCCAGCTCCTCTTCCGGTGGTGATGCCGAGATGCTGTCGCAAAACGGCAACCCGATTTACGGCGAGCTGGACAACTACAAATCCTGGATCAGCAGCGACCTCGAAGCCGACAAGACCCTGGCCGACAACATGATCACCTGGCAGATGGACCACGGCGGCTTCTACAAATACGGCAAGGACAAATACACCTCGCCTTGGGATGGCACCAGTGAGCGCTCCGGCTGGACCGGCGAAGACGGCGTCGAGCTGGGCACCATCGACAACGATGCCACCGTTACCGAGCTACTGTTCCTGGCCGATGTCTACCAGCGCAGTAGCGATACCAAATACCGCGAGGCCGCGCACAATGCCCTGGAATTCCTGTTGACCATGCAGTACGAATCCGGCGGCTGGCCACAGGTTTACCCCGAGCGCACCGGCACCACCTATTCCAACTACGTCACCTTCAACGACGGCGCCATGGCGCGGGTGTTGATCCTGCTCGACCGGGCAGTGCGCCAGGAAGCGCCCCTGGACGGCGATCTGTTCAGCGATGAACAGCGCACGCAGATGGCCGCCGCCATCGACAAGGGCGTAGACTTCATACTCAATGCACAGATAGTGCAGGCCGATGCCAAAACTGTCTGGTGCGCCCAGCACGACCCGGAGACCTACGAACCACGCCCGGCACGCTCCTACGAGCTCGCCTCCAAGAGTGGCAAGGAATCCATGCTGGTGACCGCCTTCCTGATGTCGCGGCCGCAGACCGACGAAGTGGAAGCCGCCGTACGCGCCGCCCTGACCTGGTACCGCAGCCCCGTGGTGCAGGAGGCGGACACCGCCTACATCAAACGCTCCAGCAGCAGCGACGACGACAGCTACAACCCCATCCAGGAAAAGGAAGGTAGCACCATGTGGTACCGCTTCTACGACCTGCAACAGGACGTCGGCTTCTTCAGTGGCCGCGACGGAATCAAGCAGTACGACATCATGGCCATCGAGGCAGAGCGCCGCTACGGCTACGAGTGGGGCGGTAACTACGGCAGCAAGCTGATCGACTATGCCGACAGCGTCGGCTACCACTGACAAGCACTACGGCAGGAGCCTGCTTGCAGGCTCCTGCAAAGTGCAAACCAAAGAGGCACAAAAGTGAAAAAGTTACTCTGTCTGCTCCCACTCCTGATCGCCACCGCCGTCCAGGCGGAAACCATCTACATGGCCGGCGATTCCACCATGGCCATCAAGCATGTAAAGGACTACCCCGAGACCGGCTGGGGCGTGCCCTTCCAGTACTTCTTCGACGACGATATAGCGGTGGACAACCGCGCGAAGAACGGCCGCAGCACCCGCACCTTTATCGAGGAAGGCCGCTGGGGTAGCATCGAAAAGTCCCTAAAGAAGGGCGACTACGTCATCATCCAGTTCGGCCACAACGACGAAGTGGAAAGCAAGGTCGACCGCTACACGGCACCGGACCAGTACAGGGCCAACCTGAGCCGCTTTATCCGCGAAACCCGCGCAAAGGACGCCACGCCGCTACTGATGACGCCGGTGACCCGTCGTTACTTTGCCGGGCCCAACAAGATCGAACACACCCACCCCTACGCCGATCTCGCGCGCGAAGTGGCGGCGTCGGAAGAAGTGGGCTTTATCGATATGGAAAAAGTTACCCGCGAGTACTTCCAGGAAATGGGTGATGAAACGTCCGCGCTGCGCTTTATGCATATCCCACCGAATACGCACCCGAACTATCCGGTGGGCGTGCGCGACGATACCCATTTCAATCACCTGGGAGCGCGGGAAGTGGCCCAACTGGTGTTGGAAGAACTGAAGGAAATGAATCACCCGCTGGCACAGCGGCTGCGCAAGCCGGATCCCAAACACCTGGCGCTGGAATACTGATCCCGGCTGGTAAAACCCTCTCCGTAGGGTGCGCCGTGCGCACCCTGCAACGACCGATGAATTGCCATTTTTGCCGACTGGAAAGCCATGCGATCACTGATTATCTTACTCTCCGTCCTGCTCTTCAGTAGCGCCCGGGCGACACCGGAATACCAGGCCCTGGTAGACCCCCGAACCCCCATTGTCGAAAATGTCTACCACACCGTCAGCGAGGCGGTGACCGCGGCCCCGGCGGACTCCGACAGCCCTCATATTATCTATATCCGCAACGGCCGCTACCGCGAAAAACTGACTGTCACCAAGCCCAATATCAATCTGGTGGGGGAGTCCCGGGACGGAGTGGTGTTGACCTACGATGCCTACGCCGGCCAGAAAATACCCGGCTCGGAGGAAACCTGGGGCACCTTCCGCTCTGCCACTCTCACGGTGCTGGCGCCGGACTTTCGTGCGGAGAGCCTGACGGTGGAGAACGCCTTCGATTTCCTGCGCAACGATGCGCTGGACAAGCAGGCGACCGAGCGGGTCGGCGGCACCCAGGCGGTGGCCCTGGCCATCAACGGACGCGCCGACCGCAGCGCTTTTCGCGACGTGAAGCTATCCGGCTACCAGGACACCCTGTATGTGAACACCGGCCGCAGCTATTTTCTCGACAGCGTGATCGAAGGCAATGTGGATTTCATCTTCGGCGCAGGCACGGCGCTGTTCGAGAAGAGCGATATCGTCAATCGCAAACGCGCACGGGATATGCAGACCACCGGCTATGTAACGGCACCCAGTACCGACATTGCCAATGACTTCGGCCTGGTATTCCTGAATTGCCGCCTGCTGAAGGAAGAGGCGGTGCCCGCGGATTCTGTGCCACTGGGACGCCCGTGGCACCCCACCACCACCTTTGAGGACGGCCGCTACGCCGATCCGGACGCGATCGGGGCCAGTGTCTTTATCAACACCTGGATGGACGATCATATCGCCCGCGATGGCTGGGACTCGATGAATGGTACCGCGCGGGATGGCAGCAAGAGCGCGGTTTTCACGCCGGAGAGCTCCCGTTTCTTCGAATACAAAAGCCGCGGCCCGGGCGCCGCAGTCAATCCGGAACGGCGTCAACTGGATGAAGAAGAGGCGGGGAACTACAACCGGGAGAAAATTCTGGATGGCTGGGAGCCGGGCTTTCTATAGTGGGTGCGTCAGCGCACCCTACTCAGCGTTCGCAATTGTCGCGGGGAAGTCACCGACACCTTCAGCAGTGCGCTCGACCTTTTGAATGGTGCCGTCTTCGTTGAAATGGAGATACTCGGCGGCGACATGTCGCTGCCGCTTGTGACAGCCGGTCTCCGGCGTTTCCAGCCAGCGGTGATAGAACAGCAGCCACTGCCCCCTGTACTCCACAATCGAATGGTGGTTGTTGCTCTGGTGCTCCTGTTCCATGAACACGCCTTGGTACTCCCAGGGTCCTCTTGGAGAGTCGCTCATGTAGTAGCTCAACACCCGGTTGTTTTCCGGCATGGTGAAGTAGTACTTGCCATTCCGCTTGAACACCCAGGGGCCTTCCATCTTCGGCTCGTAGCCGCCCATATCCATTTTCTGGAAATCGCCTTTTACACTCAGCAGGTCGTCGGCCATTTCCGCTACATAGTAGTCGTGGTCCTTGCCGTGGAAGTAGAGATAGGCCTTGCCGTCGTCGTCGACAAACAGGCTGGGATCGTTGGCGTAGGGCTCGCGCCACAGGGGTTCGCCGATGGCGTCCTCGAAGGGGCCGGTGGGCGAATCGCTGACAGCCACGCCGATGCCCATCCACTTGGTGCTGTTTTCCGGATTCTCGCGATCCTTGAAGCCGGTGCCGGCCGGAAACACCAGATAGTATTTTCCGTTCCTGTAGGCGGCATCCGGGGCCCAGGCGAAGTTGTCGGCCCAGGATAGATCGTCTACCTTCAGCAGCGGGCCGTGTTTTTCCCAGTTGACCAGGTCGTCCGAGGAAAACGCATACCAGTCCTTCATCCAGAAATCTTTCTGGCACTCCTGATCGTGAGAGGTGTAAAGGTACATTCTGCCGTCCGGCCAGACATGGCCGGACGGGTCGGCGGTTCTGATGTTGCCGCCGAAATCGAGTGGATTCTGGGCAGCGCATATTGGTGCCGCCGACACCATTGCCCCCAGAATCAGTTTGAAAGAAAAGGCTCGCTTCATTGTATTGCTCTCCAGGAAACAGCGCCCGGGCCCCAAGCCCCTTCTGGACTCCGGCCTTCGCCGGAGTGACGATTGCGGGGAGGGGCCCGCCCGCTTATTCGATCAGGCCCAGCGCCCGCGGCAGAAATTCGCTGATGGCCGGTACATAGGTCACCAGGATCAGTACCAGGAACATCACCGCGTACATGGGCAATAGTGGCTTTATCAGTTTGGTGATGGAGGTCTTTCCGATACTGGCACCGACGAACAGCACACTCCCCACCGGCGGCGTACACAGCCCGATACACAGGTTGAGGATCATCACGATACCGAAATGCAGCGGCGACATGCCCAGCTCGGTGACTACCGGCAGGAAGATCGGGGTAAAGATCAGTACCGCCGGTGTCATATCCATGAAAGCGCCCACTGCCAGCAGGATCAGGTTGATGGTCAACAGGATCAGCAGCGGGTTGTCGCTGATGGTGATCAGGGCCTGGCTGATGGTCTGGGGAATATTCTCGTAGGAGAGAATCCAGGACATGGCAGAGGAGGCGGCGATCAGGAACATCACGATGGCCGTGGTCTCCACCGCTTTCACCAGGATTGCCGGCAGCTGGTCGACCTTGATTTCGCGATAGATCAACACCGACAGCAGCAGCGAGTAGAGCACCGCGATGGCACTGGCCTCGGTGGCGGTAAAGAAGCCACTGATGATGCCGCCGATCACCAGCACGATCAGGAACAGGCTGGGAATGGCATCCAGGGAAATCTTCAGCGCCTCGCGCCAGGGAGTGATTTCACCCACCGGGTAACCCTTGGCCTTGGCCCAGACACCGCACACCATCATCAGCCCCAGGGCCATCAGCAGGCCCGGCAGATAGCCAGCGATAAACAGTGCGGCAATGGAGACGCCGCCGCTGGCCAGCGAGAAGACGATCAGGATATTGCTGGGCGGAATCAGCAGGCCGGTGGTGGACGAAGCCACGGTCACCGCGGTATTGAAACTCTTGTCGTAGCCCTCCCTGTTCATGGATGGAATCATGAAACCGCCCACGGCCGAGGTGGCCGCCACCGCGGAGCCGGAAATGGAACCGAACAGGGTGCAGCTGATGATATTCACGAAGGCAAGACCGCCCGGCAGCATGCCCACCAGTACCCGCGCAAAGGCGATGATACGCCGCGCGATACCGCCGCCACCCATCAACAGGCCGGACAGGATAAAAAACGGAATCGCCAGCAACGCAAAACTGTCGATCCCCGAGGCCATGCGCTGGGCCATGGTGATCAGCGCCGGCAGCGGGTCGATGGTCACCAGCATGGTAAGCAGCGTGGCCACACCAATGCTGATGGAAATGGGTACGTTCAACGCCAGGAGTACCAGGAAACTGACAAGCAGTACGGCAATAGAAACTTCCACGGTGCTCTCCTATGCTTGCGCCGAAGCGGCTTCTGCGGGTTGATCGTCGGGCTGCTGCACGGTATCAGCGCTGCCCGGCTCGCGGCCCAACACTTCCAGGGCCTGGCTCACAGCGAAAACACAGATCAGCGTGCCGGACAGGGGAATCACGCTGTAGACGTAGCCCATGGGAATATTCAGTGCCGCGGACAACTGGTTCAGCTCGAAGGTGAGCAATACAAGCTGAATGCCGCCGAACACCAGCACCGTCGCTGAAAATGCAAAACACACCCCGACAATAAACAACTGCGCAATCTTGCGGGGCCCGGGCGGCAGATTGCCGACAAGCAGGTCGATACCGATATGGGATTTTTTGCGGTAGGCGTAGGCGGCACCGAGGATACCGATCCAAACCAGCAGGTAGCGCGCCAGCTCCTCGGTATAGGAACTGGGACTCATGGGCAGAAAACGCGTCAGGATCTGCCAGGTAACGTCGAGCACCATCAGTGCCAGCAGGCTGCCCAGGGTTATTTCGAGCAGCCGGTCCACTCTCTTCATGATCATCTCTGCGTACCTTTTATATTTATTTTCTGATGCCTCTCCCCCAGCCCCAATCCCGGCGGGAAAGGACTGGGGGAGAGGGCCGGGGAGAGGGGTCTACATACTGGCAATATCGTCCAGCAGTTCGCCCACTTCCGTGCCGTCATAGCTCGCGTGCAACGGCTGCACCGCCTCGATAAACGGTTGTTTGTCGGGGCGTATCACTTCGACGCCGGCGGCCTTCACCGCGGCCAGGGATTCGCGGGTGGATTCCCGCCACAACTTTCTCTGGTACTCGACGGACTCGTCCACCGCCTGCTGCAGCCAGGCCTGCTGCTGGCTGTCGAGCTTTTTCCACACCTCGGTGCTGATCAGCAGCATGTCCGGCACATAGGTGTGCTCGTCCAGGGTGTAGTAGCGGGAGACTTCGTAGTGTTTGGAGAGATAGAAACTGGGGGGATTGTTTTCCGCGCCCTGCACCACGCCCTGCTGCAGCGCGGTATAGAGTTCGCCCCAGCTCACCGGCGTGGCCGCGCCACCGAGGCTGTTGACCATCTTGATGGCGGTCTGGCTGTTCTGTACGCGAATCTTCAGGCCATCCAGGTCCGCCGGGGTGCGGATGGGTTTGTCGTTGGCGTAGAAACTGCGGCTGCCGGCATCGTAGTAGCCCAGGCCGCGCAGGCGCGCCACCTCGCCGGCGACCAGCAGTTCGCGACCGATATCGCTCTGGAGCACTTTCCAGTAGTGATCGGAATCGCGGAAAACATAGGGAATATTGAAGATTTTCATCTCCGGCACAAAGCCCTCCATGGGGCTGGCGGAGACCTTGGTCATGGCCAGGGTGCCGATCTGCAGCAGCTCGATCAGCTCCCGCTCGCCACCCAGCTGACCACCGGAATAGATATCCACTCGCATGCTGCCGCCGGACAGCTCGCGCAGCCGCTTGTCCATAACCAACATGGCGCGGTGCACCGAGTGTTGCTGGTCGAGGGTGTGCGCCAGCTTCAGTACCGTCTGCGAGTCGTCAAAACCACAACTCCCGAGGACGAGCGCCAGCGCCACGACTGCGGATCGCAGCAGCGGGATTCTCTTCATCATCTTGTACACCTGCTATCTATTGTTATTACTACAGGTCAATTTTTAAGCCGCCGCGCGGCTGATCGGCAGACCAAACTGGTCTTACCATTCTATGCACAGAAGCATCGTCGATGCAACGCGCTTGAAAACGAAATTGATAGCGCTACCATATCGCCATACTCAGGCGCGCGCCAGACCGCCGGCCGGCATCTCACGCTCGGGGAGATAGTCCGCGGCGGGGATGATGGCGCCGCGGTGGCGGATCACCTGGGCCGCGCAACGGTTGCCGGCGGCCACCGCCAGCTCCGGCTCCACCCGCTTGAGGCGCGCCGCCAGGTAGCCGGCATTGAAGGCGTCGCCGGCGCCGGTGGTATCGACGATGTCGCGCACCGCCGGCACATCCAGCGCCGTCAGTTCGCCGTCGTACTGCAACAGCACCGGCTCGGGGCCGCGCTTCAGCACCAGTTCTTCCAGGTGGTGTCGGGCGTTGCGGTCTAGGCACTTGCCGGCGCTGCGATCGCCCCACAGCAACTGCTCATCCTCCAGGGTCAGCAGGGCGATATCCGACTGTTGCAGAAAGCCGCCCACCGCTTCGCGGGCGGCCTCTTTCGAGGCCCACAGACGCGGGCGGTAATTGCTGTCGAAGGCCACGCGGCCGCCGTCCCGGCGGAAGCTGTCGAGAAAGGTGAGTAAGTGCTCGCGCGCCTCGGGCGCCATGATTGCCAGGGTGATACCGGAAAGGTAGAGGCAGTCCATCTGCCGCAGATGATCCTGCAGCCGCGCCCGGCACCGCTCATCGAGGAACAGCTCGCGCGCCGGCGACTCGCCGCGCCAGTAGGTGAACTGGCGCTCGCCGTCGGCGCTGTTCTGGATGGTGTAGAGCCCCGGGCAGCGGCCCGGCAACCGCTCGATGGCGTCGGTATCGAGGCCCTCGGCGCCCATGGCCTGCAGCATGCGCTCGCTGTAGGGATCGTCGCCGAGCAGGGTCGCGTAGCTGACCTGGATGCCGTTGCGGGCAATGTAGATAGAGGTGTTGTAGGTGTCCCCGGCGAAGGACAGCGCAAACAGCGGCGCGGCCCCGCCCCGCCCCTGTTGCGGCGCGAACTCCACCATGACTTCTCCCAGTGCTGCCAGCTTCAAAGCGACCCCCTTTATGTATTGGTCAATGTTGCGATGGCCATTCAGGCCTTACCATGATAGTTGACTGGTATAACCAATTTTTGGCAAGATGACAATACCAGCCAAATGCTGCTGGGTTTCTCCACGCCTGGTGCGGCCTGTCCGAGTGCCGCACGATTTCCCGCCCCGCGGTAATGAGGGGCGGGCCTTTTCCCGGCGTGGTCCACCGCATTATGCTTCAGGAAAACCCATAACAAGAGCCATGCCCCTATGACACGCCCTCTGCAATTGCACCCGGACCGCCTGTTTCCCGCTGACAAGACCAGCCGGGATATCGCGCGCAGGCTCTACGAAAGCGTCGTGAACCTGCCGATCATCAGCCCCCACGGGCACACGGACCCGTCCTGGTTCGCCGACAACCAGCCGTTCGGCAACCCGGCGGACCTGCTGATCAAACCGGATCACTATGTCTTCCGCATGCTCTACAGCCAGGGCGTGCCGCTGCAGAGCCTGGGCATTCCCGGCCGCGAGGGCACCCCGGCGGAAACCGACCCGCGCGCCATCTGGCAGAAATTCGCCGAACACTATTATCTGTTCCGCGGCACACCGTCGCGCATGTGGCTGGATACCGTCTTCCACGATGTGTTCGAACTGGACGTGGCACTGGACGGCGATACCGCCGAGCTCTACTACGAGCGCATCGACAGCTGGCTGAAAAAACCGGAATTCACGCCCCGCGCCCTGTTCGAGCGCTTCAATATCGAAGTGATCGCCACCACCGAATCGCCGCTGGACCAGCTGCCTCACCACCAGAAGATTCTCGACAGCGGCTGGGGCGGCCGCGTGATCACCGCCTACCGCCCGGACCCGGTGCTGGACCCGGAGTTCGAGGGCTTTGCCGACAACCTGCGTAAGCTGGCGGAAATCACCGGCGAGGACACCGGCAATTACGCCGGCTACCTGGCCGCGCTACGCAACCGGCGCGCCTACTTCAAGAAGTTCGGTGCCACCTCCACCGACCACGGCCACGCCACGGCGACCACCGCCAATCTGAGCCGCAGTGAAGCCGAGGCGCTGTTCAATCGCGTTGCCGGCGGCGACGCCTCCGCCGAAGACGCCGAGCTGTTCCGCGGCCAGATGCTGACGGAAATGGCGCGCATGAGTATCGAAGACGGCCTGGTGATGCAGATTCACCCGGGCTCGGTGCGCAACCACAACGCCTGGCTGTTCGACCACTACGGCCGCGACAAGGGCGCCGATATCCCGTCGCGCACCGACTATGTCCACGCGCTGCAGCCGCTGCTGGACGCGGTGGGCAACGAGCCGGACCTGACCATTATCCTGTTCACCCTGGACGAGACCAGCTACAGCCGCGAACTGGCGCCGCTGGCCGGCCACTACCCGGCGCTGAAACTGGGCCCGGCCTGGTGGTTCCACGACAGCCCCGAGGGCATGCGCCGCTTCCGCGAACAGATCACCGAGACCGCCGGCTTCTACAACACCGTCGGCTTCAACGACGACACCCGCGCCTTCCTGTCCATCCCCGCCCGCCACG
The DNA here is from genome assembly GCF_026183675.1 of Microbulbifer halophilus. Taxonomy (GTDB): domain Bacteria; phylum Pseudomonadota; class Gammaproteobacteria; order Pseudomonadales; family Cellvibrionaceae; genus Microbulbifer; species Microbulbifer halophilus. The sequence continues at coordinate 26,199 of NZ_JAPIVK010000015.1, read as the reverse complement.
ATGTGGCCCGGCGCATGGACTGCAACTGGCTGGCACAACTGGTGACCGAACACCGCCTGCCGGAAGACGAGGCCTTCGAGGTGGCGCAGGACCTGAGTTACAACCTGGCGAAGAAGGCCTACAAGCTCTGAGAAGTTCGGGACTCGGGACCCGGGCAAGAGTATTCAACCCACCTCAACAGTCCAAAAATGTCGCCCCCCTCTCCCGCTGGGAGAGGGGCCGGGGGAGAGGGCGCCCGCCGACCCCCTCGGCCAAAAAACATCCGGTAATGTCATGACTCAAGAAACTCTGAACAACCAGACACTCCCTCAACTCCCCGCGTCGGTAACAAAACCCGGCTACAACCGCACCGCCGTCACCCCTGGCATAGTCCACCTGGGCACCGGCGCCTTCCACCGCGCCCACCAGGCCCGCTACACCGAAGAAGTACTGGAAAACGGCGAAAGCGACTGGGGCATTATCGGTTCCAGCCTGCGCTCACCCACCGTGCGCGATCAACTGGCGCCGCAGAACTACCTCTACTCGCTGGTGGAAAAAAGCAACGACGGCGAGCAGATCCGCGTAATCGGCTGCCTCCGGGATCTGCACGTGGCCCCGGAAAGCCCGCGCGCCCTGCTGGACGCCCTGACCCGCGAGGAAATCCGCATCGTCTCCCTGACGATTACCGAAAAGGGTTACTGTCATGATCCCGCTACCGGCAACCTCAACCTGAACCACCCGGATATCCGCCACGACCTCGCCAACCCGCAGGCGCCCAAAAGCGCACTGGGCTTTATCGTCTACGCGTTGCGCGAGCGGAAGGAAAAGGGCCTGCCCGGCTTCACCCTGCTCTCCTGCGACAACCTGCCCAATAACGGTAGGCTGCTGCGACAGATGGTGTCCGAATTCGCCCGCGCCGTGGATGCAGACCTGGCCGAGTGGGTGGAAGAAAATACCAGCTGCCCCTGCACCATGATCGACCGTATCGTGCCGGCCACCACCGATGCCGACCGCGATGCGCTGGAAAACGCCCTGGGTGTGCGCGACAACGCCGCGGTAATGGCCGAGCCTTTCACCCAATGGGTGGTGGAAGACAATTTCGTGCGCGGCCGCCCGGCCTGGGAAAAAGCCGGCGCGACCTTTGTCGAGGATGTGGAGCCCTACGAACTGATCAAACTGCGCCTGCTGAACGGCTGCCACTCGCTGCTCGCCTACAGCGGCTATCTGGCCGGTTTCGAAACCGTCGCCGACGTCATGGCCGAGCCGGCCTTCGCCGCACTGGCGAAGCAGTTTCTCGCCAGTGAGGCCAGCAATGCGGTGAAGATTCCCGAGGGGTTCGATCTGGAAAAATACCGGCAGCAACTGCTGGAGCGGTTTTCCAACCGCGCCCTGCGCCACCGCACCTGGCAGATCGCCATGGACGGCTCGCAGAAAATCCCGCAGCGCTGGCTGGGCACCCTGCACCACCAGTTGGACAATGGCGGCGCCATCGACCTGCTGACCTTCGCGCTGGCCTGCTGGATCCGCTATGTGGGCGCCGTGGACGATGCCGGCAAAGCGATCGAGGTATCCGACCCGCTGGCAAAAGAACTGAAAGCCCTCTGCGACAAACACCGCGACAACCCGCGCGAACTGGCCGGCGTCTTCCTGCAGTTTACGCCGGTATTCGGCGACGACCTGCAGCACAACCAGCGCCTGCAACAGGCACTGGCCACCTGGCTGACCAGCCTCGACAAGCACGGCGTCCTGAATGGCGTGCGTATGCAGATGGAAACCACCGAGGCCTGACTGCCCCGCCCGGGAAAGCTGAACCATATTAAAGCGTTACAGATTCCGCTTCCGCCTCCCCTGGGAACGCCGAGCTCGGGAGCGCCCGCCGCCAGCTCGGCTCGCGGGCCGCAGGCCCGCTCTTACCCCAACATCAACTCAACAGTACGAGTAGGTTGGAGTGAGCTCCGAGAACTCCAACAATTACCGCAATCGACTACCAGCCTGTAGCTGCGAATTTCCAGACCCGACATTTGGAAGCCCTTCTCTTTCGCCTGCAAGCAGGCTCCTACAACTGCCTCCGGCGTTTTCCACGCATAAAAAAGGCGGACTCAGGAGCCCGCCAAAGGATTCACGACCAAGAAGTTTGAGCAAACAAACACTCCCCTCCACTATCGCAGAAGGGAGCCCATTTATTGCCGGATCAGAAGTTGGCCCTCAGGCCCAGCAGGATTTCCCGACCGGTGGTGTTGTATTCACGCACCAGGTTCATATTTCCCATGGGGCCGGTGGTGTAGAGTCGCTCGGTCTCGTTGGTGAGGTTGATCCCCTCCAGCGTGATCTGCATATAGTCGGTCACATTGTAGAAGGCTGACATGTCCACACGGGTCGGGCCGGTGGTGCCGTGGGAGGCGTTGCCGTTGGAGCCGGTCTGGTCGGTGACATAGTCGTCGCGACCGTTGACCATCACGCGACCGCCGAACAGATCGGTTTCATAGTAGAGACCGAAGTTGTAGCTGTTCTCCGACAGGCCCTCCAGGGAACCGCGCACGCCGTTGCCGAAGTCCGCGCGGGATTTCACGTGGGTGAAGTTGGCCAGCACACCGAAGTTGCTCGCCCAGCCCGGCAGGAAGCGCAGCGGCTGTTGATAGCCGATTTCGTAGCCTTCCAGATCGGCACCTTCGCCGTTGACGCTGGTGCTGATATTCCAGCCCTCTGCGTCCGGGTTGATTGCGTTCGGTTCGTATATCGGGCTATCCGGGTCATACTCCGGACGCGCGGCAACCATGGCACGGATATCCGCCGGCAGGGCCTGGTTTTCCAGGGTCTCGCCGGTGATAAAGCTCTCGATCTGCTTGTGGAACAGGGTGAAAGCCAGCACCGATTCGTCGGCGAAGTACCACTCCAGCCCCAGGTCGGCGGCATTGGCCCGCACCGGCTCCAGGTCAGGATTGCCGACGCTGACGTTGCCGTTGATCGGCGTCACATTCACGGTGCCGGCGAGACTGCCCAGCCCCGGGCGGGACATATTGCGGGTCAGCCCCAGGCGCAGAAGCAGGTCTTCCTCGAGCTCCAACACGAAGTTACTGGAAGGCAGGATTTCGGTATAGCTGCCCTCGCGTTCGGTGGGCACAAAGTTACCCTGCCCGTCGCTGGCAACGCCGCGCGATGTCACCGAGGTATCCACCACGCGCACACCAGCATTGACGGTAAACGGCAAGCCCAGCAGCTGGGTTTCCACATTGCCTTCGACATAACCGCCGAGGGATTCCTCCTCGATATCATAGGTGCTGGAATCTTCCGGATTCAGCTCCCAGTCGCCCACGCCCCAGGCGTCGGCGGCCCGATCGTAATCTGCCACCAACCAGCTGGTGGGGTAACCGGAAGGCGCATCAATACCGTCAGCGTAATCGCCGACGATATTGCCGAGTTCTGCAGACAGATTGCCATCCACCACCTCGCCGTTCAGATCGGTGACATTGATGGCATCCCAGCGTTGCGACTGGATCTTGCGGGAATTCCAGATAAGGCCGGTCTTGATATTGGAGGTGTCACCCTCGATGTTGAAATCCGCGCGGAAAGTATCGTTGTCGCGCTCGACGATATCCCGGCGCAACACGGGGCCGGTCCATACATAATTCGACGGATCGAGTGTGTCGAAATCGTAGGACATCTCGGCAATGTTGCTGTCCTTTTCGAAAGAGTACGAGAATCCGTGCCCCTCACGGGCAGTCTGGTTGAAGCGCAATTGATCCTCGGTATGCTCGGACACCGCGTTGCCGTACATCAGGTCCAGGGTCACACTGTCGCTCAGGTCGAATGCACCGGACAGTACCACCTGACGGAAATCCGTCTCACTGAACTGGCCACGGCTCTCCGAGCGCGGCGTGACATTGTCGAACTCACCGGCAACGATATAGCGACCACTGTCGTCCAGTGTCACGCTGTTCGGCACTATCTGGTCATAGGTATTGCGGAACTGGGCGAAATAGTTGTAAGAGGTCACATCCGCTGACAGGTTGGAAGTCAGCACGTCCAGGGTGAACTCCATCGAATCCGTGGGCCGGAACTGCAGCGAGCTGCTCAGCCCCAGGCGTTCCTGATCGCGGTTGAAAGAGTCCATCCGCGGCAGGCGCGGAGTCCACATATAGTCCAGCGGCACGCGATCGCCGGCGACCGAGTCCCCGAGGGCAGACGGGTTGGGCGTACCGTTGATTGTGGTATCCACGGTCTCATTGCGAACATAACCGGTAATCTTTTCCGGATCATCGGCATCTTCATACAGGGCGGTACAGTCCCAGCACATGCCGTTGGCATCCGGGCTGGTCCAACGTACGGAACCGAAACCTTCCTGACGGACACTGCGCTCTGAGTAAGAGGCACTTACCAGGACACCGAACCTGTCATCCATAAAGGTGTTGCTGTACAGACCGGTCATGCGCGGATTCGAATCGTCGGCAAAGCTGTCGACCATAAACTGGCCACCGAAGTGCACCTGCTGCCCCGGATTGTCGAAGGGTTTGGCGGTATCCAGTTCCACGGTAGAGGCAAGACCGCCCTCTTCCACCGAGGCGATGGCTGACTTATGAATGGTGATGCGGTTGAACAGCTCCGAGGCAAAAACGTTGAAGTCGAAGCTGCGGCCGCGGTTGACACCACCTGACGAGTCCAGGCCGCCGGTGCTGGCCGGCACTTCCATACCATTCAGGGTGGTGCGGGAGAAACCCGGCCCCAGACCGCGCACGGTAATGTTGCGGCCCTCACCCCCCTCACGGGTAATGGCCACACCCGGCACCCGCTGCAGGGATTCCGCCAGGTTGAGGTCCGGCATCTTGCCGATATCCTCGGCGATGATGCTGTCGGTGTTGTTGGCGCTCATGCGCTTGGTGTCGAGTGCGCGCTCCAGGGACTGGCGGAAACCGGTAACGGTAATTTCCTCCAGTGTGGCCTCTCCGGGCGCTGCCTGATCTTGTGCCATTACCGGCGTGGTCACCGCCATGGCCAGTACGAGCGGTTTGAGTTGGTATCTCATCATCCGATCTCCTTCTCTCATTTAGGTAGGACTTTTAATGCTTTTTTCTCGTTGCCCTTACATCAGCAGATTATTGTTGTTTTTCTCGCCAGCTCAGTACTCCATCAATCTGCTGGCTACCCAACCGGACTCGGTCAAAAGTCAGGTTTACCGCGTTTTCGACAATCAGCGGATTCTCCACCCGCTCGACGCGGATATCCCGGAACTGCACATCCCGTAGTGGCGCGCCCGCCGGTGCGTGCACCTCCAGAAAGGTATCAACCTCCCGGACCTGAATATTCTCGAACACGATTTCCCGATAGGTGGACGGAAAGAAGCCGCCCAGTTCACCGGGATAATTCAGCTGGAACCAGAAAAGGTTGTCGAAGGATTCCACCTGCAAGTTGCGCAAGTGGATATTCTCTACGAGGCCGCCGCGATCCAGGTTTGCCTTGAAGCGGAATGCGGACTTGCCCTCGCGAAGAATATTGTCGGTAAAGAAGACGTCGCGGATACCACCGGACATTTCACTACCCAGGGCAATGCCGTCTTCTCCACCCATATCATTGTTGCGAACGACGATGCGCTCGCTGGGGATGCCGATCTCACGGCCGTCCAGGTCGCGCCCGGACTTGACCACTACCGAATCGTCACCGGTGCGAAACCAGTTGTCTTCCACCAGCACCTTACTGCTGGACTCGATATCCACGCCATCGTTGTTGGGAAAGTGGCTCTCCACGCGCAGGCCGCGCACGGTGGCGTCCTCGGTGTAGACCAGATGATTGATCCAGAAGGGGGAGTTGAGGGCGGTGTAATTTTCCAGCAACACCCGCTCGGCGCGGAAGAACTGCACCAGGGGTGGGCGCAGGAAGGTACCCTCACCGAATACGCGTTCCTCTACCGGCACGCCGGCGGCGCCCATCTCGCGCAATTTCTGCACATCCTTGTCCGCCTTCTCATACCAGGGCAGGAACTGGCTGTCGCCATTACCGTCGATCACACCCTTACCGGTAATCGCCACATCCTCGACATTGCTGGCGTAGATCAGCGGCGAATAACTGTAGACCTCGGTTCCCTCCCAGCGGGTCTTGACCACCGGCAGGTAATCCTCGGCATCGGGTGAAAACAGCAGCCTGGCGCCCTCGGCCAAGTGGAGCTCGATGCGGCTCTGCAGTACCACCGGGCCCTCACTGCGCCAGGTACCGGCCGGCACCAGCACGCGGCCGCCACCGTCCTGCGCGGCGGCCTCGATGGCGGCAAGGATCGCCGGGCGCGCGTCGGCATCCCCGGAGGCGCCGAACTCGGTGATCGGATAGACATTTTCGGGAATATCCGGCAGGCGGATATCCTCGACGATGCGATCGGCCAGCACCCAGTCGTCCGCGATGGCGGGCAAGGTGGCGCACAGCAGTATTGCCGCCCAGAGGATCGGCTTGTGAATACCCCGTTTTTTCATCGCAGTTTCCCTGATTTGGGATCGTTATTATTCTGTCGAGTACTACTGCTTTCTCGCTCCGCCTCTCGCCGGCGGAGAATCGGTTTTATTCGTTAGCGGGCTTGCCAATTGTCGCCAGAATACCGCCGTCCACATAGACGATCTGTCCGGTTACAAAGTTGCTGGCCTCGCTGGCCAGAAACACTGCCGTTCCCTGCAGGTCTTCCGGGTTGCCCCAGCGGCCCGCGGGCGTGCGACCGATGATGAACTCGTTCATCGGGTGGCCGTCCACGCGGATCGGCGCCGTCTGGCTGGTGGCGAAGTAACCCGGGCCGATACCGTTTACCTGCACATTGTGTTTCGCCCATTCGGTGGCCATATTGCGGGTCAGCATTTTCAGGCCGCCCTTGGCCGCGGCGTAGGCGGACACGGAATCGCGCCCCAGTTCGCTCATCATGGAGCAGATATTGATGACCTTGCCGGCGCCGCGCTCGATCATCCGCTTGACCACCGGGCGGCTCATGGTGAAGACGCCGGTGAGGTTGGTGTCGATCACCTGCTGCCACTCACCCAGGTCCATCTCCAGCATCGGCACCCTTTTGATGATGCCGGCGTTGTTGACCAGGATATCGATGGGTGCCACTTCGCGCTCGATCTGACCCACCGCATCGGCGACCTGCGCCTCGTCGGTGACATCGAACAGAGTGCCGTGAGCATCGATCCCTTTGTCGCGCAGCGCGGCGACGGCGGCGTCGACTTTCTCCCGCGAGGAGTGGCCGGTAATCACGAGTTTCGCCCCGGCATTGCCCAGGCCCTCGGCCATGGCCATACCCAGGCCGTGAGTGGCGCCGGTTACCAGTGCCAGTTTTCCGTTCAGATCGAACAGTGAGTTCGCCATTTCAAAACCTCAAATTTTCTCTACATAGCGGCTACGGGGCTTGGTCCTTTGCGCAGCTGGAGCTACGCGTTCCCAGGGTTCCGAGTCCCGCCAATTATTCACCGCAGTTCATAGGGCTGCACAAAATCCATATCACTGTAATCCTGGTTTTCCCCCGCCATACCCCAGATAAAGGTGTAGTTGCAGGTACCGACGCCGGAATGCAGCGACCAGGTGGGTGAGATCACCGCCTGTTCGTTGGCCATCCAGATATTGCGGGTTTGCTGCGGCGGGCCCATGAAGTGGCACACGGCCTGGTCTTCCGGCAGGTTGAAATACAGGTAGGCTTCCATGCGCCGGCTGTGGGTATGGGCCGGCATGGTGTTCCAGACACTACCGGGGGCAATCTCGGTCATGCCCATCTGCAACTGGCAGGTCTCCAGCACATCGCTGACCAGCAGCTTGCGCAGGGTGCGCTGGTTGCAGGTTTCGCCGCTGCCCAGCTCGATCACCTGGGCGTCGCCCTGCCCCACTTTCTTCGTGGTGTACTCGCGGTGTGCGGTGGTGGAGTTCAGGTAGAACTTGGCCGGTGCCGCGCTGCTGTTGCTACTGAATTTCACCTCGCGCGCGCCGCGGGTGACATACAGCGCTTCCTTGGTGCCCACCTCGAACACCTCGCCGTCCACTTCGATACAGCCGGGCCCGCCGATATTGATCGCGCCCAGCTCGCGGCGCCTGAGGAAATACTCCGCCTTCAGCGGCGCAATTGCCTCCAGCGGCAGGGCCTTTTCTACCGGCATGGCGCCGCCGATGATGATGCGGTCGATGTGGGTGTAGGTCAGGCAGATCCGATCCTGCTCGAAGACTTTCGGCACCAGGAATTCCTCGCGCAGGCGATCCGTGTCGTAGTGCACGTAGTCCCGCGGGTGTACTGCATAGCGCTCTTCGTAAACGGTGGTCATGGCCAGCCCCACTTGTCGATTGATCAGTTGTATTGACTCAGCATCTTGTGCATTTCCACACCGGCCATGATGAATGGGCCGGTGCCTTTCGGGTCGTCGGTGAAAACCGGTTCGCTCATGTAGTAGCGATAGCTCCCATCGCGGCCGTAGCCGAGCCCGGCCACCTGGCACATATTGGTGATACTGACAGTGCCCTCGGCATGGACCTGCACAAATTCATCCAGCAGGCCACGATAGGCTTTCTTCGCGGTGCCGACGTAATCTTCCGGCAGGTAGCCGTTATTGATGGCCTTGGCGTAAAAATAGGTGAACATGGTGCTGCCGGTGGACTCGGGGTAGTTGCCCCGCCCTTCCGGCATATCGATGATCTGGTACCAGGTGCCGCTTTCCGCATCCTGGTATTCCTGCAGCACCGGCGCCAGGTCGGCAATCATCTCCAACAGGTACTGGCGGTCTTCGGTATTTTCTTCCGGAATGAATTCCAGTACATCCACCAGCGCCATTGCCAGCCAGCCCATGCCGCGCGACCAGTGATAGCCGGAGAGGCCGGTCTCCGCGTCTGCCCACTCCTGCTGGCGCATTTCATCCCAGGCGTGATAGAAGAGCCCGGTTTCCGGATCGCGCAGTTTTTCGTTGACTACCTTGAATTCCGCCAGCACCTCGTCGAAATCCGGCTCCTCGTGCATCAACTGCTCGTAGTGGGCGAGGAACGGAATCCCCATGTAGACACCGTCCAGCCAGACCTGTCCCGGGTAGCGTTTCTTGTGCCAGAAGGCTCCGGCGGAAGTGCGCGGGTGATCCTCGAGCTGCCGGTAGAGTGTATCCACCGCGGCCTTGAAGTCCGGGTCCCGGTTGCGCTCGAACAGTCGCAACAGCATCTTGCCGGCGTTGATGCTGTCGATATTGTATTTCGACTGGACATAGCCGTTGACGGTGCCGTCTTCACCGACGAAGGATCCCATGACCTGTTCCACTGCGTCGGCATAGCGGGGATCCGGTGCCACCTGGTTGAGGTCGTCGTAGGCCTGCATCAGCAGACCGGTGGTGTACTCGAAATAGGACGGGCGCTTGCGGATCGGGTCGAAACCGCCGAAAGCGTAATCCAGGGTCTTGCGCTCCAGTTCGGAGTCCGCCACCCGCTGGCTCCACTGCAGGGCTGAGCCGGCAGTGAGCGGCTGCTCGGTCAGCGCCTCGCTGGCCGACGTGGTCAGATGGCGGCGCAGCGGCATGGTGAGCTTTTCCGCTTCCTGTTTCAGGTAGGTGCGGAATTGCTCGATACCGGTGATCGGGCCGTGCTCGCTGGGGGTTTCCTTCTCCCAGGCGGCGGTGAAGTAATAGTTGATTTCGTTGGCTTTGGGCTCGAGCACCAGCAGGTGGTTGTGCTCGTCTTCGGCGACCTCCTCGATCGCCTTGCGCTTGGCCAGCAGCCCCATCCCCAGCTTGCTGCCGTCCAGGCTCTGCTCGCCGTAGGTGCCGATGTAGGTCCACTCGCTACCGCCGATATCCAGGTTGCCGACGATCCGTTCGGTACCGGGGTGCTTGACCAGGCCGGCCACCATGGGGCCGATTTCGGAAGCCGTTTTTGCGGTGACTTTCACCAGGCGGCTGCCGGCGTGCATGGATAACACGGTGTCCAGATCGGTCTGCTTTTCCGCCTCGGGTTTCCAGCCGGCGTACTGCAGTGCAAACGAGGAATAGAGATCGCCGTTGTCGACAATTTCCGCCGTCCAGTCCTGCACGTCGCTGACCCGCACGGCCTTTTCGCCGTCCCAGTAGCCGTAGCCGCCGATGCCCAGCGCGCTGCCGACCTTGAGAATATCCATCCCCCAGTCGGCCATTTCGTGATAGGAGTCGAACCCGTCCTGGCCCACATCCTGCAGCACCGGCTCCCGCGTGCGCTTGCCGAAAATATCGAAGCCGTTGCGCCAGTCCAGGTAGACGCGGTAACCCACCAGGTCCGATTCGATGCCCGGCCCTTCGTAGCGAATGAAGTAGGAGTGGTCCGTGTGTTCGGCGGGCACATCCAGCGCATCGACGTTCTGGAAACGACCGCCCTTGTATTCGCGCTCGACCCACTGGCCGCCGGTCTTGTGGGAGATTTCCGCCTGGGTACGTTTGGCACCGTCCCCGGCCGCTCCCTCGGTAATGCGGAGATCCAGCCGCTCGTCCACGGCCACATCGACGGTAAAGAGAATGCCGTCATTGCTGCCGTCGGCATCCCGGTCGATCGACTGCACCGGTATCTTCTGTTGCTGCTGCCATACGGCCAGCGGCGCACTGTAATCCCGCTGCAGACCCAGCTCGTGATAGCTGAGGTAGACCGCTTCATCGAGCCGTTTGAAATTCGACGGGTTGGCGAGCTCCAGGCGCGCGATTTCCCCGGGTTCGGACTCCGACGCCGACCTCTCGGCCGCGGGGTCCGACACGGCGTCGCCGGCCGGCTTCTTCGCTTCGCCACAGGCAGCGAGGGCCGCAATCGCCATGGAAATCAGACTGAGTTGGCTGAACAGTTTCACAGACATCTCCGCTGTTATCTTATTTTGGTAACCCAGGCGGTAATACCACTTATTCTTATGTCGAGTTGATAATCGCATAAGGATGACCAACTCACAACATTTTGGGCTGACCAATCCTAGAATGGCGCCAATTTTCCTGCCAGAAAGATGAATTAAGCGCCTCTACTCCAGAAGTGGCCGGCCTGCCCGGATCAACCGGGGCGGAATACCTCCCCGTTGATATCGACACGGCTGACGGTCAGGCCAGTTACCTCCTCGATCACCCCGAGGGAATCGGCCTGTTCGATGGCGCTGTCGGAGAGATGCAGCCCGCGAATCGGGGCACGGGCGAAACCGCGGATATGGAAAGCGCGCTCCGCCTGGTCGCAGCGCAGGTTGTCCACGAAGATGTTGTAGACCTCGGGATCGAACTTTCCCTGATCCCCCTCTTCGTAAAAGAAGTTGATCACGATCACATCCCGCACCTGGCCGATGCTGACGTTGCGCACATGGATATCGTGGATCTCGCCCCCGCGCATGGCGTTGGTCTTGATACGCAGGCCGCGCTTCAGGTTGGGGCTGCTCATGATGCAGTTTTCCAGGAACACATTGCGTACACCGCCGGAGATCTCGCTGCCCATCACCAGGCCGCCGTGACCATCGCGCATCTGGCAGTTGCGGATCACGATATTCTCGCTGGGCGCGGCCAGGCGCCGGCCGTCGGCATTGCGGCCGGACTTGATGGCGATACAGTCGTCGCCGTTGTCGAACAGGCAGTCCTCGATCAGCACATTGCGACAGGATTCCGGGTCACAGCCATCGGAGTTGGGGCCGTGGCTGTGGGCGGTGATGCCGCGCACAGTGACGCTGTCGCAGAGCACCGGGTGCACCAGCCAGAAGGGGGAGTTCTCCAGGGTCACGTTCTCCACCAGCACATTGCTGCACTGGTAGAACTGCACCAGCGGCGGTCGCAGGTAGGCGCCATCGGCGTAGAGCCGCTCCGCCACCGGCACACCGTTTTCCGCGTCGGTGAACAGGGCGGTGCGGCCGGATTTCTGGGTCGGGCTCTCCACGAACTCGCACTTGGAGTTTTTGCCCTTCCAGGGCCACCAGGTATCGCAGTCGGCGCCGCCATCGATACGGCCCTTGCCGGTGAGGGCAATATTCTCGCAATCGTGAGCGTAGATCAGCGGCGAATAGCCCATCAGCTCCACGCCCTCCCAACGGGTCTTCACCGCCGGCAGGTAGCGCTCGGGCTCGGGGATAAAGCGCAGCGTCGCGCCCTCTTCGAGGTGCAGCTCGGTATTGGATACCAGGTGGATGGGACCGCTGCGATACTCCCCCGCCGGCACCCGGATGCGGCCGCCACCGGCCTTACCACAGGCGGTCAGCGCCGCCGCAAAGGCCGCGCTGTCGTCCGCCGCACCGTCGCCTTTGGCGCCAAACGCGCGGATATCGAAATCCCGCGCCGGGATCCGCGGCAGCCGGATACTGTCCAGGATTTCCGGTACCCGGCCCCAGGGACCGCTGTAGTCCGCTTCGGGTGGACGGCTCATGGCCCGCGGCAACACCGGTATAGCGGCCGCCGCCAGTCCGGACGCCAGGAAACTGCGCCTGCTGAATCTCATCTGTTTGCCCCCTGAAAGTTATTCTTTTGCTGCAAAGCCTCGCCCCGCCAAAGCGGCAAGACCAGAGAAGAGGTTTGGATGAGTCTGTCATACCAATTTTGGCATGGCAACCGCTGGGCGGCAGGTGGTTAGGGGGATGAGAGGAAGGGAGGGGCAGCGGTGAGCAGCCGGTCACAGGCCGCTCGCCGCCGATTTCTCAGCACACCGGTTACGGCATGGCGAAGCGCTCGCGCGCCGCATTCACTTCGCGGCGGGCGGCCTCCAGGGCTTCGGCTTCGGTGGCGTCGAGCAACTGCTGCACCACCCGTTGCAAGTGGTCGCGCATGGCGTTGCGCGCGGCGTCGGCATCGCGGTTCTTGACGGCGTTGAGGATGTTGAGGTGCTCCTCGATGCGCGGCTTGGAGCCGGCCTGACGCACCTTTTCCAGGATGCGCGCGGAGACGGTGGAGCTGTTGCGCAGTTGCCACAGGTGCTCGCAGACGGAAACCACCGCGTCGTTGTGGGTGCCGCGGGCGATATGCAGGTGGAATTTCTCATCCGCCACTTCCGCCGTGGCTTGCGTGGCGTTCTCGGCGATCATCTCCTGCAGAATCTGCTCCAGTTCGGCGACCTCCTCATCGGACATCTGCCGGGCAGCGAGACCGGCGGCCTCGCCCTCGAACATGATGCGCGCCTGCAGGATCTCGAAGGGGCCGATATCGGAATCTGCGGCCTTGAAGGAACCCGCCTCGGCGTCCACCACATAGACCCCGGAGCCACCCTTCACCTCCACGCAGCCCGCCAGTTCCAGCGCGATGATCGCCTCGCGTACCGTCGGCCGGCTGACCTCGAAACGCTCGGCCAGCTTGCGCTCCGCCGGCAGGCGTGTGCCGGGGGGATAATCCCCGTCGGCAATGGCGGCGGCCAGCTGCTCCGCCACCTGTTGATAGAGTCGCGCACCCTGCATGAGGTGTCTCTCCCTTTAGGGTAGTTACAGTGTCGGGCGAGTTTAGCAGATGGGGTTAAACCGCCACAACAGATCATCTGCCAGTACAGTCTTACCAAAATCTTGCAAACTCAAGATTGCGGCCTTACCAATATAGTGATAGATTGCGGCCATTCACAGAGTTAACGGTTTGCCTCGATACCGGGCCAGAGGCTCGAAGCCCGCAACCGGTTGGCGGCACACAAGAACAATAAGATTTCCAGCCGCCGGCAACGCCCTGGACCGCCGGCCCGGTACGGAGTCAGTGCAGAGATGGATCTAGTTCATATACACGAAAGCGACAATGTGGCCCTGTGCCGGGCCCGGCTGCCCGCCGGGGCCCTGGTGAACTGGCGCGGCTCCATGCTGGAGCTGGTATCCGCGGTGCCCGCCATGCACAAGGTGGCAGTGCGCCCGGTCGCCGCCGGCGAGCCGGTGCTGAAGTACGGCCAGGTCATCGGCTTCGCCAGTTGTGCCATCGCCGCCGGCGAACACGTGCACGAGCACAATATGGCGGCCAGGGCCCACCATGCAGACTACGCTTTCTGCAGCGAGGTCACCCCCACCGATTATGTCGCCGACAGCGAGCGCGCCACTTTCAGGGGCTATCGCCGCGCCAACGGTCGCGCCGGCACGCGCAATTTCCTCGCCATCGTCTCCACGGTCAACTGTTCGGTGACCGTATCCCGCGCCGTTGCCGCACATTTCCAGCACAGCGGCAAACTGCGCGATTTCCCCAATGTGGACGGCGTGGTGGCCCTGGGCCACGACAGTGGTTGCGGCATGTCGTCCGACGACGAGGGCTACCGCACATTGATGCGCACCCTGAACGGCTATATCGGCCACCCGAATTTCGCCGGCGTCCTGATGATCGGCCTCGGCTGCGAGGCGATGCAGGTCAACAGCGTGCTCAAGGAAAACGGCCTGGAAACCGGCCCGCTGTTCCAGACACTGACCATCCAGCAGCAGGGCGGCACCCGCGCCGCAGTGGAGGCCGGTATCGAAAAACTGACCGAAATGCTGCCGGCGGCGGACGCCTGCCGGCGCGAACCGGTGCCAGCGTCGGAGCTGACGCTGGCGGTGCAGTGCGGCGGCAGCGATGCCTATTCCGGCATCACCGCCAACTCCGCGCTGGGTGCGGCTTCGGACCTGCTGGTGCGCCACGGCGGCACGGTGATCTATTCGGAAACGCCGGAAATCTACGGCGCCGAACACCTGCTGACGCGCCGCTCGGCGAGCCCGGAAATCGCCCAGAAACTGGTGGACCGGATTCACTGGTGGGAGCACTACACTGAGATCAACGGCGTGGCCCTGAACAACAATCCGTCGCCGGGCAACAAGGCCGGCGGCCTGACGACCATCGCGGAAAAATCCCTCGGCGCCCAGGCCAAGGGCGGCACCACCACATTGCAGGGAGTTTACCTCTACGCGGAACCGGTGCGCAGCAAGGGGCTGGTGTTCATGGACAGCCCCGGCTTCGACCCGGTGTCGGTTACCGGCCAGATCGCCTCCGGCGCCAATGTGGTCTGCTTTACCACCGGCCGCGGTTCCGCCTTCGGCGCCAAGCCGGTGCCGAGCATCAAGCTGGCCAGCAACTCGGACCTGTACCGGCGCATGAGCGAGGATATGGATATCGACTGCGGCGGCATTCTCGAGGGCGAATACACGGTGGCCGAGCGCGGCGAGTTTATTTTCCGGCGCATACTGGCCATCGCCTCCGGCGAGCAGAGCGCCAGCGAAAAACTCGACTACGGCGACAACGAGTTTGCGCCCTGGCGAATCGGCGCGGTGATCTGATTTCCAGCGGTGTCTCACGCCGCAGTCACTGTTCAAAGAGCGCCCTCTGCGACGGCCGCACATAGAGGATCAGGCTGGCGATGTGCAGGGTGTCAGTCACGGAAACGGCCTCAGTGCCCCGGGGGGCCGGGCGGGCCGAAGATCATCTGCAGCATCCACATGGCAAAGCCGTAGCCGCCGACAATGGCGATGGCCAGCAGGGGAAACAGGAATACGAGGATAGCGGCCACGAGCCGTTTCTCGCGTTTTTTGCGAAGCGCGATCTGTTCCGCCGTTTCCTCTGTCACCTCATCGCCTCCCGCAAAAACGTTGTGCCCGAAAAGCAGATCAGTTCAGGTGGGGGCTATTTCCATTGGAAAGAACGGGTATTCGGGCGGGGATTGCATCCGGTAATCACAGGATGGCCAGGTTAACCACCATGGTCAGGGGTATGACCATACCGAGCAGCACCGCGTAGCAGCAGCCGAGAAGCAAGTATTTTGCCAGTGTCATCGGCCAGCCCTGGTCGTAGACCCGCTTCTGCATCAACAGCAGGTACAGGGGCATCCACAGCAACAGGATTGCGGTGGTCGCGTCACAGATTGTGGCGAGGACCCTGTCCGGTCCCAGCCAGGCGCGCACACCTCCCAGCAGGATCGCCACCATCAGCACCAGGCACAGGGCCGCGTGGCTGTGCAGGGCCACGATCAGGTGCTCCATATAGAGTCGCCGCTCGAAAAGGTAGAGCAACCGCAGCAACAGCGCGAAAATCGGCAACAGGATAAACAACGCCGTGGGGATGGCGCCAAACAGCAGCTCTTTCATCCGCTCGGGATCACTGCGAATTGAAGCCCAGTTGCCATCGAGGTTCACGGCCTGTTCGGTCAGCCAGCGGTTGGTGGCCGGCGGAATACCGTCGATGTCCAACGGCGATTCCCGCGGGTCCCAGCCGGTTGTTTCCAGAGGCGGCAGATCGCCAGCTTCCGCGCCCCCCAGGGCCACGATGCGCTGTTGTGCCTGCCGGTGCAGCTCCTGTTCCGCTTCGGAAAGTGCAAGCAGGATGGCCGGGGACCCGGCCAACTCCCTCCTTGTCTGCTCCAGTTCCGCCAGCGATGCCTCGAGGTGCTGGCGCACCTCCGCGGGACTGTCCGCAGCGCGGAAATTATCGGTCACCTCCCCCGCCCCGCTATTCAGCTTTGCGAAAAAGAAGGCGCTCAGGCACAGGAAGATAAACAGCCGCACCGGGCTCACATAGCGCACCCGCCGCCCGGCGAAATACTCGCGTGTCAGGAACCCCGGGCGGGCAAAGAGTGGCCAGAGGGTGCGCACGATGCGGGAATCAAGGGCCAGCAGTGTATCGAAGAGGTCGCCGACGATACTGGAGAGGTGCCGCACCATACCCCTGACCGGTTGGCCGCAGGCGTAGCAGTGCGGCCCCAGCAACCCGGTGCCGCAGTTGGCGCAGGTTTCCCGCTGCACCGGGCCGGGTTCGGCACACTCATGCGGTTGCCGGTCCGTTTCGGGTTGCGATATCGGCGCTTGCGTTTCCGTTGTCTGCATGGGGATTCACTCACTGATCGGGAAAGGCCGGCGGGCTCGCGGTCAGGAAAATACCAGCCGCTGCCAGAGGGGTGCCTTCTTGCGCAGGTGCGCCGGCGTCTCCACAGCCGCTTTTCTGTAGACAAAATCGCGGCGGGCGCGGTGGTATCGGGCCTGCGGGTCGAAAAAAATCGCGGACATTTCCTCCAGTTCCTCGTCCCGGTATTGCCGCAGCGGTTTGCGTTTTTCGTCCTCCTTGCGCATGGCCGCCTTGGCCTGCAGTTGTGCGCCCAGATCGGCGCTTCGCGCTATCGACTGGCAGAAGCGGTCCAGCTCGCGTCGGTAGATATCCCAGTCCTCATCGAACACCTCGTCGCCAAAGCCGATCTGCAGCGCCTCACTGGCGAGTAGCGGCAGGCAATTGCGCACCAGCGTCGCAGCCTGCTTCGCGCCCACGCGCCGAGGCAGCAGGTAGGTCCAGTATTCGGAGCCGTAGAGCCCCATGGTCCGGTAGTGGGGGTTGAGCACCACCCCCTCGCGCAACATGACATGGTCGCAGGCCAGCGCCATGATGGCGCCGCCGGCACCGGCATTGTTGCGCAGCGCGGCGACAGTGATCTTGTCGGTGGTGTCGATCAGCGCCTCGACGAAATCGTCGATCGCATTGAGATTCTGCCAGGATTCCTGTGCGGGGTCCTCGGAACTTTCTATCCGGTTCAGGTGAATGCCGTTGCTCCAGAACTCCTCGCCCCCCATCAGCACGATTACCGCGGCATCGCCTGAGCGCAGCGCCCGGTAGTGATCCAGCAGGCGCCTGCACTGGTGGGTGTCCATGGCGCCGCCGGCAAAATCGAAATGGAGATAGGCCACATCCCCGCGGTGTTCGCTCCATATATCTTCGGCGGCGGCGGGGACCGCTTCCAGCTCCCCCGGGGCCTCATCCAGCAGTGGCAACAGCACTTCCGCGGCGGGCAGCTTGATCCCGTCGGCGGCGCGCGCCTGCATTATCCACACGGCACCGTCGACAGTGGCGCGGCAGACAGCGCCATT
The DNA here is from genome assembly GCF_026183675.1 of Microbulbifer halophilus. Taxonomy (GTDB): domain Bacteria; phylum Pseudomonadota; class Gammaproteobacteria; order Pseudomonadales; family Cellvibrionaceae; genus Microbulbifer; species Microbulbifer halophilus. The sequence goes on along the minus strand of NZ_JAPIVK010000015.1, from coordinate 8,495 downwards.
GCTGTGGGCGACAAACTCGCCGGGCGTCCCGGTGAGCGATTGCTCCCTGCGAACACCGTAGAGGTAGACACACTGGCCACCGATCTCCTCCCGCACACCCGGTGCGCTGTCGGCGGCGCGCAGGCGCGAAATCACGGTATCGGTGCTATCCCGCTGCCAGTCGATGGCGCGGTCCGCCTGGGTCATGGCCGGCAACAGCTGGCCGGGAGCGGTAGCCGGGTCCAGCGGGCGCGGGCGGAATGTCGGATCGTCCAGGGCGGCGATGGCTTTCTTGACCAGGGAGGCGGCGGCGGCCGTCACCTCGCGGCGGTAGAGTCCCGACTTGCCCGCCGCGCGCAGGGGAAAGACGGCGCTGCCCCAGATATCCCCGGCATCCATTGCCTCGTCGGCCTGTACCAGTGTGACGCCCCACTCGGTGCGATTGTATTCGATGGCCCAGTCCAGCGAAGAGGGCCCGCGGTCGCCCTCGATACCGGGGTGTACGATCAGGCAGGGAAGCTTTTTCCAGATAGCGGCGGGAATACGCCGGGTCAGGAAGGGACAGACGACCAGGCGCGGGCGGAAATCCGCCACCGCCCTTTCCATTTCGGCGGAGCCGGTAGCCAATTGCAGCGAGACACTGCAACCGAGCAGATGCAGTTCGCGGTGAATCCGCTGGCTCAAGCCGTTGAAGGCACTGCACAACAGCAGAATACGCATTGAGTGACGCTCCCTGTTACTTTTTATACTTTATTGTCGGCCCGGGCGCGCCCCCGCTCCTTGCAGTTGCCGTCGCCCGCCGCCGGCAGCGGCAAACCCTCGCCACTGCCCGGCTATTGCAAAAAATTCAAGCAGGAACTGTGCCCGTTTTTGGTACACAGTTCCAGAGCCGGTTTCCGAAGGAATATTCAGCTTTTCTGCAGGAAGCGGGCGATGGTTCTCAGACCGTGGCCCTTGGCCCCCTGTGCCCAGAGATCGCCGGCGCCCGGCTGGTAGGAGCCGGACAGGTCCATATGCACCCAGCCGCGGCCTTCCTCGCGCACAAAGCGGGCCAGGAAAGCGGCAGCGGTGGAGGCGCCGGGCGTACCGTCGGCACCGACATTGGCGATATCGGCAAATCCGGACGGGGTCTGTTCCAGGTGGAATTTCTCCAGCGGCAGGCGCCAGGCCTTTTCGTTTTCCGCACTGGCGGCGTCCAGTACCTTCTGCGCGGTTTCGTCCTCGAAGCTGAGCACCGAATTGTAATCGCGGCCCACCGCCACCTTGGCGGCGCCGGTCAGGGTGGCCGCATCGAGAATCCAGCGCGGCTCCTGTTCCGAGGCGGCAATCAGGCCGTCCGCCAGCACCAGGCGCCCCTCGGCGTCGGTATTGAGAATCTCCGCGGTGACGCCGTTCTTGTAGCGGATGATGTCGCCGAGCTTGAAGGCGTGGCCGGACACCAGGTTTTCCGCGCAGCACAGATACAGGCGCACGCGTTTATTGAGCTCGCCGCGGGCGATCGCCAGCGCCAGGCCGCCGGTGACCATGGCGGCGCCGCCCATATCGGATTTCATCGTCGCCATACCGGCGGAGGGCTTGAGGCTGTAGCCGCCGGAGTCGAAGGTGATGCCCTTGCCCACCAGGCAGGTGTCCACCGGCGCGCTGTCGTCGCCGGCGGGGTTGTAGTCCAGCTGCAGCATCGCCGGTGGGCGCACGCTGCCGCGGCCGACATTGTGGATCCCCACGAACTCCTCTTTGAGCAGGTCGTCGCCGGCTATGATCCGGTAGCTGACCGCATCCGGTGCCAGTTCCTGCAGCAGGTCGGCAGCGCTCTGTGCCAGCACCTGCGGCGATACGTCTTCCGGCGTGCCGTTGGTGATCTCGCGCACCCAGCGGGCAGCCTTCTCGCGGGCCTCCAGCTCTTTAAGCTCGGTTGCGTCGTCGGTGCCCCAGTCCAGTGAATTGTCGCGCGTGGGGTTGAAATAGCCGGCGCGGAAGGCCCAGCGGCTCTCCAGATCCCAGCCGTCGCCGACCAGCTTCACCGCCGGCACACCCATGCCGTCGAGGCGGCGCGCGGCGCGCTGGGCCGCCACCAGGGGACCGCCGGCGGCCTCGATGGCGTGGATCGTCGCGCCGTTTTCAGCAAAACTGATCAGCGCCTTGTCGCCCCAGGTTTCCGCCGCGGCGGTCTCTACCAGCTGCACCTGCATTGCGTTCGTCATACTGCAATCCTGTTGTTCGCTCATGGTTCGGGTTTTGCCCGTGAATCGGGCGCTATTTTAACAGCTGTTCCGGCAGCGCAGGCGGTGGTGGAGGTTTGCGCCGCCGCAACGGCCGCCGCTAAACTGCCGCCAGGGAATAACTCAAGTTTCGGGGTTCGAGACGGCACCAGCCGGGGCGGGGGGCGCCCTTCTGGGACTGTCTGTGAGAGGGACCTCGCAGACAAGCCCCCATGGATGGGTTAACGGCGTGTCCCAGAAGGGCGCTCCGGCTCCTGGAACTGAGCCCCGAAAACTTGAGGGAATAACAATAATCGACAGGGAAAGACGTATGACCGAATCCTGCAACTACCACTCGGGCCGAGACGCCGCCTGGCAGTGCGAGCCCTGCCGGCGTCATTACTGCGGCCGTTGTATCCCCGGCGCCGCCGCCAACTATCCCACCGGCCGGCCCGACTGCCCACTGTGCCGCCAACCGCTGGACTTTATCGGAGCCAGCAACAGCGCCCGGCCCTTCTGGCAGATGGGGCTCTTCTATTTCCGCTACGCGCTGCAGCCCGGCCCCCTGACCGTGCTGGCGCTGGCCTCGGCGGTGAGCCTGATGATTTCCGGGCTTGGCCTTCTCTCGCTGGTGATCCTGGTGGCGGGAATCGCACTGGTGAGCCGCTACAACCTACTGGTGATCGAGAGCCTGGCGCGGGGCAAACTGGAAGCACCCGGATTCGGCGACGCACTGGACGGCAACAGCGCACCGCTGTTCCTGAAGGTGATCGGCATGACACTGATCGCCGGTTTTGTCGGCTTTCAGGTGGCGAAGATGGGTCAGGGCCCGCTGCAACTCTACTCCATCGCGCTGTCGCTGCTGGCACCGGCGGCGATGATCGTACTGGCGCTGGAAGGCAGCCTGCGCGCGGCCATCAACCCGCTGAAGCTGCTGCAGTTCACGCTGATCATCGGCTGGCCCTACTGGCTGCTGTGGCTGGCCACCAGTGCCGTCTCCTCGGCCCCCGGCTACCTGCTGCAGATCGTCGCCAGCAAACTGCCTCCCTGGGCCCTGATCCCGGTGGTGGCGGCCAGCACCAGCTACTTCTATATCGTCACCAGTGCCATGATGGGCTATATCTGCCTGTCGAAGCAGCGGCGCCTGGGGATCGCCGCCGAACGGGACGACGATGGCGACTACCTGGAAGAGCCGGAATTCAACCGCGCCCGCGCCCTGGCGGACACGCAGATACTGATGCGCGAGGGCGACTTCAAGGCCGCACGGCGTACCCTGGTGGACATCCTGCGCCGCCACCCGGACGACCCGGCCCTGAACGAGCGCTACTACCGGTTGCTGCTGGCCACTCAGGATAAAAAGGCCCTGCGCGAACTGGGCCCGCACCTGCTGGATAAATTTATCCGCATGAACCGCTCCCACAAGGCGGCAGAACTCTACCTGGCCACAGACCCGCTGCCCACCATCGACAGATCCCACCTGCGCCACGGCCTGGCGGAGGCGCTCTTCCGGCAGCAGAAATACGGGCCGGCGGCACGGCTGCTGGTCAACCTGCACAAGGACGACAGCGACTACGGGCGGCTGGATGCGGCCTACCTCCTGCTGGCACAGATCTACCTGGACGGATTCAACCGGGAGGATCTGGCGAAGAAACTGCTGGCATTTGTACGGCAGAAGTTTCCCGACAGCGGGTTGCAGGGAGAAATCACCACCTTGCAGAAGGTGCTCGACGGTGCAGCGGTTCCCGGGTAAGGGCGATACGCAAAGGTACGGCCCATGGAATACAAAGACAGCAAGGGGCTCCTGGACACCCCCAGAAAAATCCTCAAAGTGAACCATGCCGGCGAGTTCGGGGCGATCAACATATACCGCTCCCAACTATTTATCGCCCGGCTGTTCATGCGCGATCTGGTACCGCTGCTCGAATCCTTTCTGGCGGACGAAAAAAGACACCTGCAGATATTCTGGGATGAAATCCGCTCCCGCAACGGTATCAAGTGCAAAAGCTTCTGGCTCTGTGGGCTGGGGGGTTATTTTATGGGAGCGGTATCCGCCCTGCTGGGCAGAAAGGGTATAATGGCCTGCACCTGGGCGGTGGAATCCGTGGTGGTCAACCACCTGCACACACAACTCTCCTATCTGGAAAGCAAATCCGACCGCGCCGCCTACGACACCGTCGCCGCCATACTCGAAGACGAGCAGAATCACCGGGATATCGGCAGCCGGCACGGTGGCGCCGACAATATCTGGTACGGCCCGCTGAGGAACGCCATCAGCCTTTTTACCGAGGCGGTGATCCGGTTTGGGATGCGCTGACCGCGGCGAATACCGCCGGCCCCCGCTGGCGACGGACCTCCAACACTTTCCACCCGACGCAGGAGCCGGCCCTGCCGGCGCTTAATAGGGTACCGGTCCCGCTACGGAAATCGCCTGCAAGACAGGTTCCTACAAGCGGCGCGCGGAATCATCGGCGCCACCGACGACCCTGTCTCCCTCCGCATAGATCCTGCAGGGTGCCTCCACATCGGATTCGGTGCGGCGGGATTCGCAGGCGGCCAGCGCCCGGTCATTGGCGGCGTCCTGGTCGGGCGAGTCGAATACATAGCCGAGCGCATAAGCCCCCTTGTAATCGAACGCCACCGCGAGCGCCTTGTGGGCCGAGTAGCCCCGGTATTTGGCGAAGGTAGCGCCCAATGTCTCTCCGGCCCGCCGTGCCGCTGGCGCACCGTCGACCGACAGGTCCGCCAGCATGGACTGCAACTGTTCGCGGTACGCCTGCCCATCGATCTGCATCAGCAGCGGCCGCGTCACATAGGCAAAGCGCTCGGCGTCCCGGTCCAGGTAGAGTTCATGGGCATACCACCAGGCAATCTCCCGCTCCCGCGGCGCGCGCAGATAGGCCTGCTCCAGCATCTCCAGGTATTTTTCCCGGAGGTAGCCCAACTTCTGCATGGCGACGGCCAGGCCGTACCAGTGGGCCGCCACCTCGTCGTTGTCGTTGACCAGGGAAACGAACCTGTCCCGCACCGCCGCCATCTGTTCGGGATCGCTCTCCGCCCCCTTCTGCAGCTCCCGATCCATCCACAGCCAGGCCTCGGCACCGCGGTACCACAGTTCGCCGTGCAGATCGGCGGGAATGGTCGCGAGCATTTCCTTCGCCCGCTCAAAGTCACCGGCCTGCGCCTCGGCGACCGCCATCACCGACGTCAGCTCGTGGCTGTCCGCCCTCTCGGTGCGCGCATACTGCACCAGCTCCTTCAGGGGTTCCGACTGGCGCCCGGACATCACCATAAAGCGGGCGATTTCGGCCACCGCTTGTCGCTGTGGCATGGGTTGGGGTTGCGGGTCCACGGGCCGGTAATCGTCGGGCAACTGCCCCTTGCGCCGCGGGAACTTGCCCCTCGCCTGTTTCAGGTAGGCCCGCTCCAGATCCTCAAAGGGCATACCCAGGGCCCCGGTCAGTGCATCTACCGGATCGGCACCGCGGTTGTAGGCATCGATATACTCCCCTATCCGGTCTATTCTGTCGCTGTTCATAATCAACCAGTGAGTCAGCATCCAGCCCCCGGCATAGACTTTGAGGCGCTGATCCCTGTCCACCGTTGCCGGTGTCGCCCGCAACAGGTCCTCCAGCGGCATGGGGCGATCATTGACCAGGGAGCTGCCTCGATCTACGGGAATATCGCCGAATACATAGGAACCGTCGTCGGGGAACCTCACCGTCGAGAAAAACTCCGCAAAGCCCTCGCTGTACCAGAAGGGATATTGCACCGGGCTGCTGCCATAGGTGAGAAAGTGCGTGTACTCGTGGAACAGGAACTCCCGGGCCGGGTGCTCGCGCATAAACCGGTAGCGCTCCAGATTGACCAGTGCAAAGCTGCCATAGCTGGTGTGATGGAACATCCCGCCGGTGTGTCTCGACTGCTTCTCACCCACGATCCCGGCGTAGCTCATTCTATTGGCCAACGCAAAGACCGTCAGCCGCTGCTGGTCCCTGCGCACCCGCAACAGCTGGGAAGTGGCCGCGCGAAACCGCTCCAGGTCCCGCGCCAGTTCCTCCACCATCGCCGGCCTGCCATTGGTCACGATGCGGAAATGGGGCGTTTCCACCTGATACCAGTCCGCATCCACCAGGCTCGCCGGGGCGCTGCACCCGGCGGCCAGTATTGCAAGTAGGGAGAGCAGCCTGAGGAATGTGGTTTTCATTCTTCGGTTACACACTCGTATTCATTCCCACAATTTTCATCCGCCTGTTCCTCCATCTCCCTTTAGTCCAATGCAATCCGAATGAGTTATTTTATCCTTAATGGATGCAACTTTGTTAATGCCAATTCTCGGCGTCAAACCCTTTATTCGGACCAAGCCAAAAACCCCAACAATCTCAACATACTTATTTTTGCATGAGGATTTGTTTGTCTTCATTCTCTCTTTTTCCGACAAGTTCAAAAGCAAGGAAGAGCTGGTGTCATCTACCTTCGCATGCTCCTCTGTCAAATATAAATCACTTCCTCGCCCTAGAAAACCGACCACAGCGACCCTTTTTCCTCCAAATTTTTCAGGGTCTCCAAGCAATGCCGACATAGGAACAAGAAGTGCAGACTCTTCTTTTCCACATGAAGAAATAACAAGCGAAGAAGAAAAAATAATTGTAAATAGCAGCCACTTCATATTTCTAACATCCCGTAGAAGAGGTGATCTTGCCCACCAACGACGGACACAGCACCAAGGCATTGTCCGGCGGGTCCATATACAAACCAACGATATCCACCACTTTCTCGGCAAACTGCTGATCTTGAAGGTTCTGAGTCGGTGTAGCTTCAGATCTGCAGCGTTCCAGATTTGCCTAGCCTGCCATGTGGTAACACCGGCGTACTTCGCCATCAGCGAGACACTCCAGTGAGTGGACTCATGAGAAATGCGGCTCGTCGTCAATGTGAGAACACGGTTCACGATCTCGGCATCAATTACCGACGGTCGCCCTGGCCTTGTCTGGTCAAGCAAACCCTCCGGGCCCGATTCGATAAAGCGCGTCTTCCACTTGTGAACTGTCTTGCGAGACACGCGCTGGGCCGCAGCCACGTCCATCACTGGCACGCCTTCCGACAGAGCCAGAATAATCTTCGCTCGAGTAATCTGACCCTGCGGAAGCGAGGTGCTGCGAACCCAGCTCTCCAAGGTCGCTGCATCATGAGCGGTAATTGTAAAAACGTCAGGAGCATCCATAAGGTGAGTATACGCGAACTCAAGTCATGTAACCTTATTTTCCGCACGGCCCACTAGCCCATAAATACGCTGGCACAACATATCTCGCAGGCTATGCTGACAGCGCCAGGCCACCCGATCATCGGGTAATCGCTTTGCCAACTGGTCGGTCAGTCCGAGACGACGGTCGACGAGGCGAAGGAGGTGTGCACCGGCATCGGAGGTTAAATGACTACCTCCAAACTCAATGCGGATCCTGCGGCGTTTTACAGCTGGCAAGTTGATGGATTCTTGGCACAATTTCGTCACGGCGGTTCTTTCTTATGCTCTTGTGTAGGAGCTTGAATTATAAGGCAAAAAGGACCGCCGTTCTTATTTTGATGAAAAATTCAGGTTAGCCGCGCGGGCGCGCCAGCGCCCCGCCGCCGAAAGGCGGCTAAAGCGGAGGGGCGTTTGCCCCTCCTGATTGCCGCTAGAACGGCGGTGCGGCGGCTTCCATGGTTTCTATAGAGCCCGCCCTTACTTTTTACGTTTTTTCCTGAAATAGTTTTCCAGACCAGAAGCAATACCCCATAAAGCCAGCAATGGAGCAACGTATTTCATTACGCTAAGCAGTGATGAAGCGCTGAAACTTTCAACATCAAAACCAATGTGAAAAAGATGAATGATTAAGGAGGCTACTCCACCCCCTAACAACCCCATTATTAGGATTCCAAAGATAAAAATCTCGCAAATAAGCTCTTTCTTATTCACGTCCACCCCCGCCTTCCAGAATTAGAAGCATAGCCTCATCCCGATGTTCTTGTCTCTCTTGCGGGGTATATAGTTCATTTAGTTGACGCTCTACCTCTCTATCAACCGCTATTACGTTACTAATAAGAACCCCAATCGCAGCACCAGCGGTCATCTTCGCAAAGGTTCCATGATACATTTTGTCAGTACCTGACCCAATTACGAATACCACTAAAGTATCCCGTAAGTTCTCCACAGCAACTTTAAGAACCAAATCGTGGTCGATTTCTACCATGCCTGCCTGTTCCTTCGCCTTCTCCGTATCCCTCGCCTTCTTCTCCTCACGTTGCTTCTTTCTTTCCCTAGACTCAGGAGTAGAACCCATA
>NZ_JAPIVK010000014.1 GCF_026183675.1 Microbulbifer halophilus | reverse complement strand
CGAGTCCCGAGTCCCGAGTCCCGAGTCCCGAGTCCCGAGTCCCCAACAATACTACCGCAGCGACTTATCCAGGCTCCCGAAGGCCCTGCGCATATCGACTTTCATATCGGACCAGAAGGTGACGCTGGTAAAGCGGTCCAGGTTGCTGCCGCGGACGCCGCGACCGAAGTTGTCGCCGATCTCGCGGCGGTCGCGGAAGCGCATCACGGGGTTGCCGTCGCGGTCGTAGAGGGTGCCGGTGAGGACGGCATAGGCGCTTTGCTGAGTGTAGACTCGCCAGTAATGCGCAGACGGCTCCAGCGGTGCGCTCAGGGAGAAATTTTCCAGGCGCAGTTTCAGCACATAGTCGGCATTCTGCCGCCGCTGTGCCAGGCGGCTGTTGCGCGGCGCGAGGAAGCGTTCGGCGAAGGTTTCCGCCATCAGGCCATTCAGTTTTTCCCGATCCTTCGTTTCCAGTTCGTAATCCCGCGCACGCAGTTTGTCGGTAGCGCGATCGAAGCGTTTGCGGTAGTCGATTTCCACCGGCGCCACGTAGACGGAAGCACCGCTCAGGTCGAAGGCGAACACCGCGGCCACCTGGTCGAGACCGCTGGCGCGCGCCTGTAAGCCGTCCGCCGCTGCCGGGACTGCGACCGGGGCAGCCGGGGCCGCGGCCTGTCGGGCACAGCCCGCGGACAGCAGCAGCGAGAAAACAAAACAGGACAGGAGCAGGTTACGCATACGGGCCTCACAACTTCCTGTAACTTCAAACAGTTATTGTAAGGCCGGAGACCGGGAAAGACAGGTCAAGAAACGCGAATTCGCCCGGCGGAGACGCCGTTGCGATCAGTAACCGCCGGAGGCGAGATCGACGCTGTACTCGGAGACACTCACCCGCTCGACGCCGGTGCTATAGCTGCCGTCGTCCCGCAGGTCGAACCAGCGGTAACCGGGGAGGCGGTCGTCCACGGAAAAGGGCCCGCTGCCGGGGGTGAATTGCACCGAGGTAGAGGGGGTGGCGTGCAGGCCCAGGTCTTCGAGGCCGGGGCGCTGCAGGCGGCTGTCGAACTGCTGGTGCACGTGACCCCAGACCAGCGCCTTGATACCGGGCGCGCCCGTAACCAGTTGCAACAGGCGCTCACCGCCCTCGCGCAGCATATGGCCGTCGATCCAGTCGCTGCCCACGGGCACCGGCTGGTGGTGCATCAGGACCATCACCGGGTGATCGCGGCACTCGTGCAGCAACTGCTGCAGGCGCTGGAGCTGCGATTCGCTGAGACCGCCGCAGATCTCGTTTTCCAGGCTGGTATCCAGCAGCAGCAGCCGCCAGTGGCCCAGGGCGATCATTTCGGCACTGCGGGCCGGGGCCGCGCGACGCATGCGCGCGGGTTCGTCGTGGTTGCCGGGCAACCAGTACCAGGGCGTTTTGACGCGCTGCATCTTCTGCAGGAACCGTTGATAGGAGGCCTGCGAGCCGTTGGCACTGATATCGCCGGTCGCCACCTGCATTTCGGCCTGTGGCTGCTCGCATTCTATCGCGCGCAGCACCTCGTCCAGCGTGCGGCCGGTATCCAGGCCCAGCAGCTGGTAATCGGGGCGGCTGCCGATATGGGGATCGGTAAACTGCACCAGCCGGTGTGCGGATCCGTTGGACTTTCTGTGCTCGCGACTCACATGCTCACCCTGTACTCACCTCCCTGTGACGGCCGACACTGCTCGCGCTAGATACGCCGGCCATCCAGTACCAATTCAAATTCTGCGCGGCCGTTCGCGAGGCAGTGCCCCAGCCATTCGCCGAGAAAGCGATTGGCCTGCTGTCGCTCGTCCGCGCGCTGCATCCGCGGGTTGGGATAGGTGCTGTGCACTCCTTTGTCACCTATCGGCCCGCGACCATCCACGGCCACCACTTCCGCCATGCGCGCGTCGTGGTAGAGGCGCACGGTGATTTCCGGTGGCGCGAGCCAGTGCCGCTCATCTGCACCGGCTTCCGCTCTCAGGCGTACCTCGGTGGTATACCGGGAGCGCTCCCGCACGGAAAGCTCCAGCGCCCCGTGGGGCATCTGGTAGCGCCAGCACTCGCGGCTGGCCAGTTCCGGCAGGAGTTTGCTCAGGCGCAGGTAGTTTGCGTCGCAGTCGGCGTGGTAGCTGGGCAAGTCGACCCGGTAGGCCGGTTTCCCGCTGCGTTTCGCCGTTGTGTACGCGCGCCTGCTCACCTCAGCACCCGCCTTGGTCAGTGGGGCCATTATCGACACTCCAGTTCTGTTGTCGCCGTGACTCAGATCTCACTTTGTGCGCCCGGGGAGGGAATTGTCGGTGACTCGTCAGACGAGCCGGGCTTCCGCTATTTTAGCGCGATTCAACTGCAACCACTGCAGGCTGATGATGGTGGCGGCGTTGTCGATCGGGCAGCCCCCAGGATCGCCCGCCGCCATCGCCTCCAGTATCGCCCGCAACGGAAAGACCCGCAGGCGGATATCCTCGTTTTCCTCCGGCAGCCCGAAGATCCCCTCGGCATCGCGCAAGTCCGCCAGCGCGCAGAAGAGATGCAGCCGCTCTGCACTGCCACCGGGGCTGGGCATGTAGGTGTGGATAAAGTGCAGTTCGTCCACCTGCAGGCCGGACTCCTCGAACACTTCGCGACGGGCGACATCCTCCAGCGGCTCGTCCGGCTCCACCATGCCGGCAACCACTTCCAGGCACCAGGGCCCGCCGGGGCGCTCCAGGGCGCCGACACGGAACTGTTCGGTGAGGCCCACCAGTTCGCGCTCCGGGTCGTAGAGCAGCACCCCCACGGCCGCACCGCGCACGAACAGCTCGCGCTCGAACGCATCGCTCCAGCCGCCGCGGTAGAGTCGGTGGCGCAACCGCAGCCGCAACATCTTGAAAAAGCCCTCGAACACCGGCTCGCGCTCGATAATATCCACCGCACCGCGGCTGAACTGCGGCGTCAGGTCCGCGCTGTCGGAATCTCTGGATTCAGCCATTTTGCCTGCCAAACGTCCATCTGAAAGCGGAGTATGCTGCCAGTGACGGGACGATGCCAGCAAGTCGCAGTATCAGTAACCTGCACCGGAGCGCGGCGGAAAGCGGTTCAGCAGAAGCGCCAGGTCTTCGCGCAGGCGCTGCTGGCGCCGGACGGGATCGTCGTGGCGGCCGGCACCGGACGGTACGCTGGCGCGCCACAGGGGCGACTTGTCCGGCGACAGGATATCCAGCACCAGGATATCGCGGCGATACTGGCGCACCTGCAACGGCGCGCGCCAGCCAAAGCCCCAGGAGTGGTAGCCGCCGTAGAGTCCAAAGGAGTCTTCGTAAACGGCGACTTTTTCTTCGGAAACCAACTGCAGTCGCACCAGGAAATCGGCGCTGGCGGCGTCTTTGGCCCGCTCGAAGCGCATGCCCAGAAGACTATCGGCCGCATTGCGGGCGCGCTTTAGGTCCAGCGGGGAAAAGGCACCGGTGGCGAGGGGATCGAGCAGGTAGTAGCTGCGCAGGCCGGAGAATTCCGCCTGCGGATCGTAATCCACCGCCACCGGCGGTGGTCCCGCCGCGCAGCTGGCCAGCAGCAGTGCGGCGAGGGCGAGAATCGAGTAACGATAGATGGCCGTCATGCCAATCTCCTACAACGGACTGAAGATCGGGCATCCGTGCCTGGATTTGAACGAGAGGTCAGTGAGTGCCCGCGAACTCCCGGGCACCCTGGTTCAGTAGGCCTGCGGCAGATCCCTCAGCAGGTCCCGCACCGCGGCGCCGATAATGCGCCGGCGCTGCTCGGCATTCTCCGGGCGTGCGATCAGCTTGGTGGCGCTGCCGCCCCAGATGGCCGGCGCCTGATCCGGGCCGATCCCCAGGGTCAGTACCACCCGCGGGGCGCCGGTGCGCTCCGGCAGCTCTACCACGCCCTCCTGGGCGTTGCTATCGAACTGGGCATCCCATTCCGGGTCGCGGGGATCACCGGAGAACTCCTGCTCGACCACAGCCACCTGGTAGTCCACCACCATGTCCGCGCCGGCCGTGTCCGCCACCTCCCGGTAGCCGCGGGAGCGCAGCTCCCCGGAGACAATGGCGCGCATTTCATCATCCAGTTCCACTATGCGGGCGGTGGCATCGGGGGCAGTGTTCCTGAGTGGCGCCTCGCTCCAGGCGTAAGTGGAGAAGCGGACGGTGCCTGCCGCTGCGCCGGACTCCACCCGTTTCACCTGCATATCCTGGCAGGCGACCAGCAGCAGCCCCATCATTCCCACGAATATCAAACGCATAGCGGATCCCTGTTCCCTGTTTTACGGTGTGTCGATCTATTTGCTCGGCCCCGCGGCCGGGTATAACTCTATTTTAGGACTCCAACCCAGCCACTCGGGTTTCACCTCCGGGTAAAGCGGGTAGTGGCTGCCGGACTCCACCTCGCGGCCGGTATTCTCGGGCGTGGCGAAGGCGACACCACCGGCGAGCAGCGACTGGGTGGACTCGGTATGCACCGTCAGGCCGCTCATCAGGCCGAAATTCACATCCATGCCGCTGGCGTTCCAGAATACCGTATTCTCGCGCACCAGGGTGCTGTAGCGGGGTTCGATATGGACATGGACATAGACCCGGTCCGCCAGTTCCCCGAGGGCAAAACCGGTCACCTGGCCCACCTTCACCTGACGGTAGTAGACCGGGCTGCCCGACACCAGCGAGCCGCGCCGTGGCGCGTCGAGGATCACCGTCAGTCCCGGGCGCATCATGGTGTCCGCCAGGTCCGGCTCGGGCGGCGCCGCCAGGGCCACGAACTCGGTCTGTTCCTCCCCACCGGCGCCGGGTTCCAGCGCCAGGTAGCGACCGGTGATCAGGGTATCCAGATTCGCCACCTTGTCGACGCCGATTTCCGGCGACACCACCCAGATTCGCGTGCCCTCGCGGGCAAACTCCTCCTCGCGGTGATACAGCTTGGCCAAGGCGCGCACCGAACCCAGGTCGCGCTGCAGCCACAAGTGCAGGATCTCCCCCACCTTGACGCCCTTGTAGCGCAGCGCTGCGCCCTTCCGCAGCCCCTCGGCATCCGGCAGGGTAATGCGGATATTCACCCCCTCTTCCAGCGCCGCCTCGCGGCTGTCGTAGAGCGGATAGGAATCGCCGCCCTTGGCCGGGCCGGCCTCGCGGCGGGCGCGGGGGCCGCTGCCGAAGGCGATACCGCCGCGCAGCATCGACATTAGCGAGTCCGCCTCCACCTCAACACCCTGCAGGCTGGCACTGGCGCGCAGGCCGCTGATATTCCAGAAGCGGGTACGCTCGTTGACCAGGTGCGCATAGCGCGGCTCGATCACGATGAATACCTCGACGCCGTCGCCGCTGTCGTCCAGTTCCATGCCCTGCACCTTGCCCACCTCGATCCGGCGGTAATAGACGGACGCGCCCCGTTGCAGGGAACCGGGGCTGCGCGCGGTCAGGCGCAGGTGCAGGCCGGGCTCGCGCGGGTCCATCGGCGGCGCCGTGGCGCGCGCGTCGAAAGTCCGACGGGAGCGCTGGCCGCGGCGCAGGTCCACCTCGATACGGTTGCCCTCGAGCAGATCGTTGAGGCCGCTGGAGATATCCAGGGTTGGCGGCGCCATCCAGAAGCGGGTGTTCTCGCTCAGCAGGTCGTCGGTGATCGGGTCCATCAGCACCTCGACCTCCATGCCATCGAGGGAGCGGTTGGCCTTGACCTCGCTGACCTCTCCCACCTTGACCCCCTGGTAGGACACCTGGGTACTGCCGGCGGTGACATTGACGCCGCGATCGAAATTGAGGGTGACGGGAATACCGGCGTCGGCCTCGGCAAAGCTCTTGTAGAGCTTGAACTCACTGCCGTTGACCGCCAGCGGCGACTGACGTTGCTCCTCCGGCGTGTGGAAGCTGACCCCGCCGGCCACCAGCGCGGCCAGGGATTCCAGGTTGACGGTGACACCGCTGATACCCCCCTCCACCGACAGGCCGGACACATTCCAGAAACGGCTGCCACGGTGTACCAGGTGGGCGTACTCGCGGCGGATGAACAGGTCCACCTTCACCTCGTCGTCGTCCTTGCCGAGGCGGTAATTCTCCACCTGGCCGACCTTCAACTGGCGGTAGTAGACCGGCGAGCCGCGGTTCAGCGAGCCCAATCGCGGCGCCTCCAGCACCACCCGCAGGCCGTCGCCGCGCACGTGGGCCGGCGGCCGCTCCAGCGCGATGAACTCGCGCTTGGGCGCGCCGCTGCCCGGCTCCACGGCGATGTAGTTGCCGGACACCAGCGTCTCCAGGCCGCGCACGCCGGTGATCGACAGCTCCGGCTTGACCACCCAGAATTCGGATCCCTCCGCCAGCAGGTACTCGGCACTGCGGTTGAAATCCACTTCCGCCAGCACACCGTCGGCACCATCCAGCTCCGGCGCATTGGGCACCAGGCGGAAATCCTGCACCAGGCCGATATCCACACCGGAGTACTTGACCGCCGTCTTGCCCCGGACCAGGCCATCGCCGGACTGCAGCAGGATGGTGGCGCGGATATCCCCTTTAGTGACATCCTGGTACAGCAGCCATACGGCAATCGCCGCCGCGATCAGCGGCAGTATCCACACCAGCGGCAGACCGCGACTGCGCTTGAGCACGGCCTCCTGGCGGGGCTGCTCGGGAAACTCTTCAGACATTCCCCGCGGCTCCTCCATCCTTCGGGTTGTTGTTCTCTCCGGTTGCACCGCTCTCGCGCAGTTCCTCGCGCGCGTCGTCGCAGGCATCCCAGATCAGGCGCGGGTCAAAGCTGCGCGCCGCCAGCATGGTCACCACGACCACAGTGGCAAAGGCGGTGCTGCCGGGGCCGGCAGTGACCGAGGCGATGGCGCCCATATCAACCAGCGCCACCAGAATGGAAATCATGAACAGATCCAGCAGCGACCAACGGCCGATACCGGATACGACACGGTACAGTTTCATCGCCTGCAGGGGAAACCGCGGCGGGCCAAACTGTACCCGTACCAGCAGCAGCGTCAGGCCCACCAGTTTCATCACCGGCACCGCGATACTGGCGACAAACACGATCAGCGCAATGCCCCAGAGACCCGCGTGATAGAGCTGCATGACACCGCTGATGATGGTGCTCGGTTCGCCGGCCCCCAGGTAGATCACCGTCATGATCGGCAGTATATTGGCCGGCAGCAGCAACAGCGTTCCGGTAATGGTCAGCGCCCAGGTCAACATCAGGCTGCCGTCGATACGCCCGTGCACCCGGGCACCACAGCGGGGGCAGCGGGTGGGGCCGCCGCCGGCGGGCAGCGATACCAGCTGGTGGCAGCAAAGACAGCTGCTCCGTCCCTGCGCCAGCGCTTTCTTCGGCCGGCTCAAGCCACCGCCTCCGCGCGCCTGCGGCGCGCCGCCATACGCGCCCACACCGACTCGGGATCAAAACTGAGTGTCGTCAGGTTGGCGACCACCATCATGGCGGCAAAACAGTATAGCCCGGCGCCCATTTCCATCTTTCCCAAGTCACTCATTTTGACCAGCGCCACCAGGATGCCGAGC
Organism: Microbulbifer halophilus; assembly: GCF_026183675.1. Classification (GTDB taxonomy): domain Bacteria; phylum Pseudomonadota; class Gammaproteobacteria; order Pseudomonadales; family Cellvibrionaceae; genus Microbulbifer; species Microbulbifer halophilus. The sequence continues at coordinate 113,643 of NZ_JAPIVK010000014.1, read as the reverse complement.
ATATACACATCCAGCATGCCCCACTCCTTCAGATGGTGATACCAGCGCACCGCCGCCGCCACCGGTCGGTCGAGAAGGGCCCAGGTGCAGCCCCAACAGACAAAACAGAGCAGTATGAACTTGCCCAGCGGCGCCACCACGCTGCAGAAAAGCACCAGCGTCGACATCCAGTAATAGCCCTCGGAAAACAGCGTCTGCACACCGTTGAAAAGCGTATTTTCCGCACCGAATGCAAAAATGGAGAAGCTCAGCAGCGGCAGGCTGGCCGCGGGCACAAAAAGTACCAGGCCGGTCAGGCTCAGCGCCGCCGTGTAGTGCAGGCTGCGCCGCGGGTTGCGGTGCAGAATCGCATCGCAGCGCGGGCACACCAGTTTCTGCCCCGGCGGTGCCAGCCCGTCCTCCAGCAAAAGGTCGCACTCGTGGCAGGCCCGCTGCCACTGCTCCCCCGATTTTTCTCGCTGCCCGAACCCCATTGCTCGAATTCCTTGCCCACTTCTACAGAATCTTTGCTGCATCCAGAAACACAGACACCGCGTCTATTGAATAATTGCAACCCGACCAAACATGGGTTCAGCGAACGCGACTGTTCGCCTGCGAATAACCGCACATTCGCGTCGGTTTAACGAAGATATACCAAATTGCCACAACCGTCGCCTCGACGCCTCCGGGAGCCCCGGGTAAACTGGCTCACGATTCGAGAGCCTCCGCCGGATCGAGGTTGGGGGCTCCCCGTGTTCCGGACCCCTCTCCGGACCGGCCAGGGGGAGACAGCTAGAGACCGCACCCGCCACAGGAAGTTGAGACTAATGAATAGAAGTGAACACACAGAAACCCGCGGCCGCAAAGGCCCGTTGAAGACCCGGCTTGCCATCGCGCTGAAGGCGCCACTCGCCGCCGCCGTGCTGGGGCTCGGCGCCATGCAGGCGCAGGCCGACACCCTGTGGGAAGTCTACCTGCAGGCCCTGGACAACGACCCGCAGCTGGCCGCCGACCGCGCCGCCTACGAGGCCGGCCTGGAGGCGAAGAACCTGGGGCGCTCGGCGCTGCTGCCGCAGATCAATGCCAGCGCCGATTACACCAAGACCCGCACCGATGCGGAAAGGATCGGCCAGCAGTACACCGACAGCGGCGAACTGATCACCTTTCCCGTAACCAGCGAAAGTGATATCGACAGCCACGGTTACGGCGCCAGGCTCGACCAGGCCATCTTCGACCTGCCCGCCTGGTTCGGCTACAAGCAGGGCAAGAAGGTCAGTGAGCAGGCCGCGGCGGAATTCAGCGCCAACCAGCAGGCGATGATGGTACGCGTGGCCAGCGCCTACTTCGACGTGCTGCGCGCCTACGATGTACTCGAGGCCGCCAAGGCCGAGGAAGAGGCCCTGGCCAAACAGCTGGAGCAGACCCAGCAACGCTTCGAGGTGGGCCTGACCGCCATCACCGACGTCTACGACGCCCGCTCCGCCTACGACAGCGCCGTGGCGCGCCGGCTGACCGCCCAGGACGACCTGCTGACCAGTTTCGACGCCCTGACAGTGCTGACCGGCGCCCCGCACGATACCGTCGCGCCGCTGGCGGAACACTTCGAGGTGGTGCCGCCGGAACCGGCGGAGCGCAGCGCCTGGGTGGATTTCGCCCTGACCAACAACTTCGACCTCAAGGCCGCGCGCCTGGCCGCCGACGCCTCCCGCTACAGCGCCCGTTCAGCGGCTGCCGAGCACCTGCCCACGCTGACCGGCTCACTGTCCTACGACAAGTCCTGGGAAGACGGAGATACCACCAGCGTCACACGGTTTGCCCAGCGCTCGGACAGGGCCACAATCCCGACCGACAGTGAAGCCGAAACCAAGATCGCCGCCATCACCTTCGAAATGCCCCTCTACAGCGGCGGTGGTATCAGCGCCAGCCGGCGCGAGGCGCGCAACCTGGCCTTCCAGTCCGAGGACCTGCGCAACCTCACCGAGCGCAATACGATACAGGACACCCGCGCCCTGCACCGGGCGGTGACCACGGACGCCTCCCGCGTGGAAGCCCGCGAACAGGCGGTGACTTCCGCCAGGAGCGCCCTGGATGCAACCCAGGCGGGCTACGAGGTGGGCACGCGCAATATCGTCGACGTGCTGCTGGCGCAGCGTACCCTGGCCCAGGCCCAGACCGACTACGCCAACTCCCTCTACGACTACATCATCAACACACTGAGCCTGAAGCAGGTGGCGGGCCTGCTGGCACCGGACGACCTGCAGCAGCTCGAACTCAAGCTGAACCCCTCGCAGCCGGTCACCCGCGTGGCGGAAGCCGCAGCGCCCTCGCCGAGCAAATAGGCCATACGTGGCAGTTGACCGGAGGCGGGCGCGGGCCCGTCATCGGGCAACCGCCACCTCTCCTGCCCTCCCGCGTGACCGGTGTCCATCCCATACTGGCGTCACGCGGACTATAATCCCCCCTTTTTTGCGCTGGAGCGCGGCAACGCCCTCCGGTCCGGTGCACTAGAATCAGAAACAGGATCGAGGTAGTCAATGAAGTGTCTGGTCACGGGCAATGCCGGCTTTATCGGATTCCATGTCGCCAAGCGGCTGATGGAGCGGGGAGACAGTGTCGTCGGTATCGATAACGTCAACGACTACTACGACACGGACCTGAAAGAGGCCAGGCTGGCAATCCTCGAGCAGACTGCACGCGAGCGGGTCGCGGAGTACGAGTTCTTCCGCGGCAATATTGCCGACAGGGCACTGATCGAGCGATGTTTCGGAAAACACGGTTTCGACCGGATCATCCACCTGGCCGCGCAGGCCGGCGTCCGCCACTCGATCGAACAGCCGCAGGCCTATGTAGAGAGCAACCTGGTGGGCTTCGCCAATATCCTCGAGGCCTGCCGCTATGCCGAAACACCCCACCTGACCTACGCCAGCACCAGCAGCGTCTACGGCGCCAATAGCAAAATGCCCTTCAGCGAAAACGACGGTGCCGACCACCCGCTGCAGTTCTACGCCGCCACCAAGCGCGCCAACGAGCTGATGGCCCACAGCTACAGCCACCTTTTCAAACTGCCCACCACCGGGCTGCGCTTCTTTACCGTCTACGGCCCCTGGGGCCGCCCGGATATGGCGCTGTTCAAATTCACCCGGCTGATGCTGGCCGGCGAGCCCATCCCGGTGTTCAATCGGGGCCACCACAGCCGCGACTTCACCTATATCGACGACATTGTTGAGGGTGTGATCAAGGCCAGCGACGATATCGCCCGGGCCGACCCGGACTGGTCCGGCGAGCAACCCACCCCCGCCACCGGCAATGCGCCCTTCCGCATTTTCAATATCGGCAACGGCAAACCGGCACTGCTGAGCGAATATATCGACGAACTGGAAAAGGCCCTGGGCGTGGAGGCGATAAAGGAATACCTGCCGATGCAGCAGGGAGACATTCTCGACACCCACGCGGATACCGAGCGGCTGGAAAACGCCATTCACTACAGGCCCGATACCAGCATCCGTACGGGGATCGAAAAGTTCGTCGCGTGGTACCGGGATTACTACCGGGCCTGAATTGGCCGGGGCGGCGCATTCTCTGGATGCCGGATCAATCCCGGCATGACGACCGTTCTTACTAAGGAGTGCATAAGTAGCCCGACATGGAATTTCGGACCGTATGAGGCATGGATGCCGATTACGAGCGTACACGGATGTATTCACAGCGTGTCTGAAACTTCATGTCGGGCTACTTATGCACGTATTAATAAGTCCGGGATAACGATAGCTTTCCGCTCGTCATCCCGGACTTGATCCGGGATCCAGTATTCCCGCCGACCCACTCATATTTCGGGATCACTCCTCGGCAACAGCGGCATCGTAACCACTGCGCAGCGCACTCCAGCCATCCTCATGGAAATGAAAAACCGGCAGCCGCCGGCGCAGCTTGCACAGCGAGCGGTTCAGCCGTTGCAGGTTGGCGGCGGCCGCCCGCGCGGTGAGTTTTTCCCGTATTTCACTCTTGTCGAAATCCACCAGGTAAACCCGGCCGTCCCGGGTCAACAGGATATTGCTGGCGTTGAGATCGGCGTGAAATACCTGCGCGCGATGAAAATCGGCGATGGCCCGCCCCACTTTGCTCCAGGCTTCCGCCGGCAGGGGCGCGCGGCTGAGCATTTCGGTGAGCGACTGGGAGTCCGGGATTTTCTCGGTAACAAGCTCGCCGCCGTAGGTCAGCGACGACAGTTTTTCACAGCGGGCCGCCACCGGCCGCGGTACCGGCAGACCCACGGAACGCATCTGTTCGAGCAGGTGGAACTCCTGCCACATGCGCGTCTCCTCCAGGCTGTGATACCAGTAGGAACGCTTGACCACACGGCCGGGCAGACCGCCGCGGTGATAGCGTTTGTACACCAGCTCCAGCTCGCCGTAACGGAACAGAACCGCCTGACCGCGCTTCGGGGCACAGCGGTCGCAGTGGCGCGCCAGCCATTCCCGGTCGAAAAATTGCTCGCAGTCGGTCCCTACGAGCTCGCTATCATAGAGAATTTGTGATTTTTCACCCTTTGACCCCACGCCCTCAAATTGCCGGCAATGCACTGGTAACAGCCTCGTTTTTCTGAATTTTTATCGGGAGTTCATTGTCTGCAAATGGCACTCCGGCTCCCAAAACTGGATTCCAGAACTTGAATGTTAATGCTTCAGTTTTCGTTCCAGCCGATCCAGCAACTTGAGCAGTGATGCCCCCTGCATGGGATCGTAGGTCCAGGGCACCTTCAGGCGGACGCCGCCGCGCAGCTGCAGAATTTCCTCGGCCACCGGCAGCCGCGGCGGCTCCGCGGCCTGCAGTTTTGCAACATCCGCCGCACCCATCAGTTCCAGCGGGTAGATGCCACAGCGCCGCCGCCACTCCCCGAAGCGCAGCGCCAGGGATTTCTGCTTGCCCCGGTAGGCGCGGCCGTTGGGCAGCCACATGGCAAAGGGCGCGCGCAGCCGGCCCATGCGGCAGAAGACTTTCCCGGCCTGCCGATTGTTGACCGACTCGCCCACTTCAAACTGCCAGTTTACCTGGCGCAGACGCCGGGTGCTGGCGATCAGCAGGGCGGAAAACCAGGTGCCGGTGGAACGCTTTTTCGGGTACCAGAACCACAGGTCCGAGGCCTTGTCGAAGCGGAAATCCCGATCCGCGGCATGCTTCAGGGAGATGCCGCGCACAAAGGCCGGGGAGATAAAGCCCAACTTCGGCTCGCGCTCGAAATACTGCTCGAAAGCGCGGATATCCTCCGCTGTCAGGCGACGCACCATCTGCGTATCGTCCTGCAGGAAACAGATCAGCTCGTCCTCGCCCGCCAGCTCGTAGGCCGCCTGCATATTGGCGTAGAGGCCGCCCAGCTTGTGCCCGCTGTCGGCGGTTTTGGAAATAACCCGGTGTCGCTCGCCAATCCGCTCGAGTACCGCGCGCGTCTCCCCGTCGTCGCTGCCGTCGTCGATCACTGTCAGGCGACAATCGGGGGCGCACTCCTCGATGGAGCGAATGCAGTTGTCGAGAAAGGGACCCCGATTGTAGGAAAAGACAAAGATATGCATTATTGGCGTAACTCCGGCGTTTGGCGCAGGATAACAGATCTCTATTGCCGAGCCGTTGCACCGGCTTCAGCCCCTCCGGGCCGTGCGGGTGGGTCGGTCGCTTTCCCCCGGCCGATGGTATATGCTCGCCGCCGAAACGCGCGGCCCGGCCCATCCGAAGGGCGCGCCATTGTATAGCAATCAGCAGCGCCGAGTTTGATCCAGTTCAATGAATCTGTCCCTGATACTGACCACCTACAATTCCCCCCGCTGGCTGGAAAAGGTGCTCTGGGGCTATAGCTGCCAGACGGAACTGCCGCTGGAAGTCGTCGTCGCCGACGATGGCTCCACCCCGGAAACCGCCGAGCTGGTGGAGCGCCTGCGCGGCGAGACCGGGCTGGATATCCGCCATGTCTGGCAGCGGGACGACGGTTTCCGCAAGTGCCGCATCCTCAACAAGGCGATACTCCACGCCCGGGGCGACTATATAGTCTTTACCGACGGCGACTGTATCCCGCGGCGGGATTTCCTCGCCGTGCACCGGCGTCGCGCCGAGCCGGGCCACTACCTCTCCGGCAGCTACTTCAAGCTGCCCATGAGCACCAGCGAGGCGATCTCCAGGGACGACATCCTCAGCGGCCGCTGCTTCGAGCTGCCCTGGCTGCGGGCGCACGGGCTCGGCAGCCGGCGCAAGACCATGAAGCTGAGCGCCGGCCCCCGCCAGGCTCCCTGGCTGAACCGCCTTACCCCCACTGCCTGCAACCTCAAGGGCTCCAACGCCTCGGTGTGGCGGGAGGACATCCTCAAGGTGAACGGTTTCGACGAGCGCATGGCCTGGGGCGGCCTGGATCGGGAGTTCGGTGTGCGCCTGGCCAACGCCGGCATCAAGCCGCGGCATGTGCGCTACGACGCCATCTGCGTACACCTGGACCACCCGCGGGGCTACGCCGACCCGGAGATAGTCGCGCGCAACAAGGCGCTGCGGGTACGCAGCGCCAAAGAGGGGATCATCGAGACTCCCTGCGGTATCCGGCAACTGCTGGATGCCGGCTACCGCCCCCGATCCGACGAAAAGAGCGGCTGAAAAAGCGCCCGAACAACAACCACCCGAGATACACGCTGCCCATCCCATGGACAAGAACCCGATTCAATCCAAATGGTACGACCCGCTGGTCAGCCGCTTCCTGCGCCTGGCCGCCAGCGGCTGGGTGCCGGCCTCCTGGTTCCGGAAACCGCTGCCACCGGAGAGCGAGCGGGCGGCCCGCACCGGCGCGCTGGATATCGAGATCGTCAGTCACTGCTGGCAGTACGCCCATTTCCTGGCCTATCAACTGAGCTCGCTGGCACTGTACCCGCCCACCAAAGCGACGGTGACCATGACCGTCTATTACAACGGCGAGGATGAGAAAACCCGCGCGCTGCTGGATTTCTTTTCCCGCCAGCAGGTCCCCGGCGTGACCTGGAACTGGCGCGAACTGCCGAAGCAGTCGCTGTTCCGCCGCGCCATCGGCCGCAACCAGGCGGCCCTGAACAGCTGCGCCGACTGGATCTGGTTTACCGACTGCGACCTGCTGTTCCGGGAGGGCTGCCTGGACGGGCTGGCGGACGCCCTGCAGGGGCGGAAGGATGCGCTGGTATTCCCGGCGAGCGAGCGGATCACCACCCTGCTGGCCGACGACGACCCGATGTTCGATTTCGATCTGGCGCAGTTGCGGCTGGTGGACATCGACGACTCCCGCTTCGTCGAGCAGCAGCGCACCCGGGCCACCGGGCCGCTGCAGATCGCCCACGGCGATATCGCCCGCGCAGCCGGCTACTGCGACAGCCTCGGCTACTACCAGAAACCGGCAGAGAAATGGTGCAAGGCCCACGAGGATCGCGCCTTCCGCTGGCTGCTCGGCACCCCGGGCATTCCCGTGGAGGTGCCCGGTGTCTACCGCATCCGCCATGCCAGCAAGGGGCGCTATACCGGCAGTGAGCTCAGCACGCGGATTCGCAGCGGCGTGCGCAAAGCCACCTCGGAGCTGTAGCGGGGGGCGCCGGCAATCGCCTGCGCGGCAGGCTCCTACAGACGGTAGCCGTAGCGTGCCGCGGCCGCCTCCAGGTCGCGACGGGTTTCCTTCGTCAACAGGTCCGGGGTGATATCATCCCGCTTGCGGCCACGGGTGTTTACATTGGTGGGCAGCGCCTCGAACACATCCCCAACTGCGCCCGGATCGTGCGGAAAGTCGACGCGCGTGAGTATCTCCAGCAGCACCCCGAGATCGAAATCCTCGATCCGGTAACGCATATACGGCCGCCCGCCTACGCGCGACTCCACCAGCGCATTCCAGTCGATCCAGAAACGCGCCAACAGATCCGCCTGCTGCGCCAGCGGCAGCGAGGCAAAACCTTCCTTGTCACAGCGGGGAAACTGCGGCAGGTGGCGATGGCGGAAACGGCCGTGCACCCAGCCCTTTTTCTGGCGCGAGCGGATAAATTCCAGCGGGTGGCGTAGCTGGTGAAATACCGGGGTGCCGCCGGGCAACAACGACAACAGCGGCGCCGCCTCCCAGGCGGCCTCCCCCCAGGGCGGCATACGCCACTGCAGGGGCCGCAGGCCGGCGCGGGCGAGGCATTCGGCGATACGCGAGGGTTGCCCCTTGCCGGTAAAGAATTTCTCGTGGGTGCAGGTACACCCCAGCCGGTTCAACAACTCGGCGGTATAGCTGGTACCGGAACGGCCGCAGCCGGTGATTACAAATCGCCTGGTCATACTGGAGCGGTGCTGTCGGACACCTGTACCTCTCGCGCTGCTTTCGCGCCTCCCTACGCCCGCAATCGGCGCCGCCCCACTCCCGCGACACGCCGCCATTGTATACTCCGACGTGCCCGATTGAGTCGGACACCTTCACAGATCCGGCTTAGGGTTGCGTATTGAGCGGTGTACAATGCCCCTCCAGCTCACAGAACCCCGTCTCTATGAATATGCTCAATATCGCCGATTTCAGGTCCGCACCGGTAAAGACCGATCCCTTCCCCTATTTCCACCTGGAACACTCGATCATTCCGGAATACGTCCACAGGCTGATCGACAAGTTCCCGCCACTGAAACGGGGCGGGAGTTTCAATAGCGACGATATCGAGAAACCGACCGAATTCCGCCAGCTTATCGAGCTGTTCGACAGTGCGGAAGTCCGCTCGATCATCAGCGGAAAGCTGGCTATCGACGTGATGAACAAACCCATGATGGCCACCCTGCGCGGCTATTCCCGCGCGAAGGACGGCCGCATCCATACCGACTCCAAAACCAAACTGGTCACGGTACTGATCTATCTCAACGAGCGCTGGGAGGCGGAAACGGGGCGCCTGCGCATCCTGCGCAGCGGAACCGATATGGACGATTTCGCCGAGGAACTCTCCCCCGGCCCCGGTTCCATGGTGGCCTTCAAGGTGACCGATAACTGCTGGCACGGCTACCGCAGCTTCGAGGGGCGGCGGCAATCCATCCAGATCAACTACCTCACCGGCGACGGCGTGCGGGCAAAACACCGCCTGTTCCACAGACTGAGCACCAAGCTGAAGTCCCTGTTTCGCTAGTGGGCCGTGCGTGAAGCTGTGTAACAAAGGAGCACAAGCAAAAGGCGGGAAAGCGCCGGAAGCTGGGATAGCAGCGCTATTTCAAGCTTTCTCAAATCAGGGCCGGGCGATCAGGAGAAGCGGCCTGTTACCGAATTACGAGCTCCGCTCCCACATCAGCTTTTCAACATCTCCCACCAGGCGCTCCAGGGCGCCGCTGTTCTGCTCCGCCACCTGGCGGCCCCGCTCGCCGGCGGCGCGGCGGGCGTGGTCGTCGCGCAGCCACACCGCCATCTGCTCCGCCAGTTGCCCTCCGTTCTCCGCAATCTGAATGGCACCGACATCCAGCAGCAATTGTGAAACCACGGCAAAATTGTGCAGGTGCGGGCCACAGATCACCGGCACCCCCCAGGCCGCGGCCTCGATCACATTGTGCCCTCCCACCGATACCAGGCTGCCGCCGACAAAAGCAATATCACAGGCACCGTAAAACCGCAGCAACTCGCCCATGGTATCCCCCAGCAATACCTGCTGCCCCGCTGTCGGGGCACGGCCATCACTGCGCCGACACACTTTCAGGTTGCGCTCCCGGCACAGGCGCGCGACGGCGTCGAAGCGCTGCGGGTGCCGGGGCACCAGCACCAGCAGCAGATCCGGAAAGTCCCGCAACAGCGCTTCGAATGTATCCAGGACAATCTCCTCCTCGCCAGAGTGGGTGCTGGCTGCCAGCCACACGGGCCGGCCGGACCCACCCCGCCACTGGAATGACAGCGCCTGCGCCTCGCTGACCAGGCCGGTGTCGATTTGCAGGTCGAACTTGATATTGCCGGACACCATGACCCGCTCGTCGGGCATGCCGAGCGCCTTGAACCGCTCGGCATCGGCGGAATACTGGGCCACTACCCGCGTCAGGTTGCCGAGCATGGACTGGCTGAAGGAGGGAAATCGGGCATAGCCGCGCGCGGATTTCTCGCTCAAACGCGCGTTCGCCAGCACCGTCGGGATGTCCCGTTCGGCGCAGCTTGACAGCAGGTTCGGCCACAGTTCCGTCTCCATGCAGACCAGGATGCTCGGGCGCACCGCGTCGAGGAATGGAGACAGGCACTCGGGCAGGTCAAACGGCAGGTAGTAATGCAGCAGACGGCCGTTCAGCAGCGGTTCCAGTGCATCGTGCACCCGCTGGGAGCCGGTGGGCGTGGTGGTGGTTACCAGCCACTGCCAATTGCCGTGGCGCGCCACCAACTGCTCAATCAGCGGTACCGCCGCCAGGGTCTCCCCGACGGAAACCGAGTGCACCCAGATCAGCGGCGCGTGGCTCTCCCGCTCCGGCACCAGGCCGAAGCGCTCGCGCCAGCGTCGCCGGCCCGGTCCCCGTGTCGGCACCCGACCGAAGCGTTCATTCCAGCGTTTGCGGTAGGCGGGGTCCGACCGGCCGCGCCACCAGAGGTGGAAGAGGATCAGCGGCATGGTGAGCCGGCAGAGCCAGGTATAGAGATGGAGCATCAATTCGAAAACACACTGATTGACTGTTCGGTTGGAGGCAAATTGCATCACATTGCCCCGGCGGCGTTTGGTAGTATTCTACCCCAAGTGGGGAGGCGCCCGACCCATCCCGTCCACCGACCGGGAAGTCGCGAACCGCCGATTGCACTGGCGATTCGCATGTGATCGACATCCCCTATCCAGTCGAGAAAAGGCAGGACACAACAGCAGTCGCCGATTGTCGATACCGCCGCCGGGCAGGTGCCGACCTATGACGAGAAAAACAGCCAATGAGTTCCACTCCCGATTCCCTTCACACCGCCGACTCGGCCGGATCACTGCCACAATTCCTCCGACGCGGCCTGCCCCTCTGGCAATCCAACGCGCTGGTACAGTCGCGCTCCTGGCTGCAACTATGCGCCGCTGTGGCACTGCTGATTTACGCCTTCTTCGGTATCAGCCTGGAAACGGTACCGGAAAAAGCGGCCATGCTGGCCAACCTGCTGGGCCTGGTCATGCTGGCGGTCTATGGCGGGCCGGTAAACGGTTTTTCCCTGCGGCGCTCCGCCATCGTCTGGCTGGCGGTGGCGGCCATCGTTATGGCTCTTATCTCCTGGTCGGCTTCCTGGCTGATGATTCCCGAATGGGCGGAACCCTCCTTCAAGGTACACCGGGTCACTATCTGGTTCGCCATGATTCCGGTCGCGGTCATCCTCGGCGGCCGCCAGCGCAACGTCTACCTGTTCTGGGGCTGCGCATTGCTGGGCCTGTTGCTCACTCCCTGGATATCCGGTAGCGGTGTGGCGGAGTGGCAGCGCGGGTTTGCCGGTGAGCGCATCGATTTCGGCCTGCACAATGCCCAGCACGCGGCCATGCTGTTCGCTACCGCCGCGCTGGGGATCTCCGCATTTATCCCCCACTTTCTTGGTCGCGGGCGCCGCCTGCTAGGGCTCGCCTCGCTGGTACTGCTCGCAGTCTGCATTGCCGCCGTAGTTGCGACCCAGACCCGCGGCGTCTGGGCCGGCTTTATTGCCGGCGCGCTGACCGTCGCCGCAATCTGGGTGATGGAACTGCGCAAGCTCTACCGGAGGCGCCGCCGCAGCATTTTTGCAGGCGCCATCACAATTGCCGCCGGCATACTCGCCATCGGCTACCTGGCGCTCGGGGATATCGTCAGCCAGCGGCTGGCCGCGGAACACGAAGCCCTGCAACTGCTGCAACAGGGGCAAATGGAAAAAATACCGGATACCACCAGTGCCGGTGTGCGCCTGCACACCTGGCGGGAGGCCCTCAACTGGATTGCGGAACACCCCCTGGTGGGCTGGGGTGGCAATGGCCGCAGCCTGATCTTTGACCACTCCACCAACCTGTCGGAAAGTATCAAGCAGAACTTTGGCCACCTGCACAACAGCTATCTGGACCTGTTGGCCAACTACGGCCTGCTGGGGCTGATAGTGCTGGTGGCGTTGGTGTACTGGCTGGTGAGCCGCTGCCTCCGCAGTTACCGCGCGGGGTATATCTCGACCGGCAGTTTCACTTTCTGCCTGTCTTTTACCGTGTTTTTTGCTGTAATCAACGTCTTTGAATCCTACCTGTTCTACGACAGCGGCCACCTGGTGATGGCGCTTGTGGGCGGCGGTATCCTGACCCGGATCTGGATGTCGAGACGCGCGGCCGCAAATCCGCAGGATGCGGGCTGATGCATCGGATCCTTGCCCTATAATGCGCGCGCCAAACCACCCACAACCGGAACCGCAGCCATGAAAGTCATGCAACTGTTACCCGCCCTCAATTCCGGCGGTGTCGAGCGCGGCACCCTGGATATGGCCGGCGCGCTGGTGCGGACCGGTCACGAGTCCGTCGTGGTATCCAGCGGCGGGCGCCTGGTCGAGCAACTGGAAGGGACGGGCAGTCGCCATCTCACCCTGCCGATACACAGAAAGTCCCTCTCGAGCCTGCTGCAGGTACGCCCGTTGCGCCGCCTGATCGAGAGTGAACAACCGGATATCCTCCACGTGCGCTCCCGTATGCCCGCCTGGCTCACCTACCTGGCGTGGAAAAAGCTGGACCCGAAAACCCGCCCGCGGCTCGTCAGTACCGCCCATGGTCTCTACTCGATCAACCGCTACAGCGCCATCATGGCCAGCGCCGAACAGGTGATCGCCATTTCCGGCTGCGTGCGCGACTACCTGACCGACAACTACGCGCACTACCTGAAAAAACCACCACAGGTGATCTACCGCGGCGTGGACACCAGCGAGTTTCCCGCCGACCTGCAGTTGCCGGCACAGTGGCGAAAGGATATCGAAGCGGAATTTCCGCAGTTGCGCGGCAAATACCTGCTGCTGATGCCGGGGCGCCTGACGCGCTGGAAGGGCCACGGGGATTTTATCCGGATGGTGGCGCGGCTCTGCCGCGAGCGCCAGGACGTGCACGGCGTGCTTGTCGGCGGTGCCGAGGAAAACAAACAGCACTACAAAACCGAACTGCAGCAACTGGCGGACGAGCTGGGTATCGGCGACAGACTCACCTTTGCCGGACGGCGCAGCGATATCCGCTACTGGTACAAGCAGGCATCCATCGTCTACAACCTGTCGACGCGCCCCGAACCCTTTGGCCGCACCATCATCGAGGCCGCGGCCATCGGCACACCGATTGTCGGCTATGATATCGGCGGCCCGGCGGAATCCCTGCGCGCCTGCTTTCCCCGCGGCCTGATCGACAACGGCGATCGCGAGGCGCTCTACCACAAAACCCTCGAACTGCTGGACAGCGACGCGCGGCCCGAACTGGCCCCGGCGTTCACGCTCGATACCCAGGCGCGCCGCACCATGAACCTGTACCAGTCACTACTAACGGAACATTGAGGCCCGGATTTGATCGATCTCAGCCGGCAGAAGCCCTTCGCCAGCGGCGGCAACCGCCTCTGCTATCGGCACCCCGAGCGGCCGGACCTGTGCGTCAAGGTGATGCGCAGCGGCCGCATCGAGGAACTGCGCAACCGCGCCGCCTGGTACAAGCGCCTGTCGGGCGACAGCCAGTTCGACGACAACGCGCGGGAGGCCGAGGGCCACGCGCAGCCCGCCCTGCGCAACGCCGACCCCGACAGCATCGCCTGGCAACACCTGCCCCGCTGGTACGGTATCCAGGCCACTTCGGAGGGTCCCGGCGCCGTATCCCAGTTGGTCCTCGACCAGCGGGGCGAGCCGGCCGCCAACCTGGAAACCTACCTGCAGCAACGTGGCCTCGACAAACCCATCGCCGCTGCGCTGGAGCGATTCGCCGACTGGTTGCACCGGACCCGGATGCTGACCAGGAACCCGCTTCCCCACAACCTGGTGGTGCAATGGCAACGGGCCGGCGACGAGGCATCGGAAGAGAGACCCGAGCTCTACCTGGTCGACGGCCTCGGCTGCGCCTCCTTCCTGCCGCTGGCGAAATGGTTCGAGGCCGCCGCACAGCACTATATCGAGCGCCGTATCCAGCGCATGTGGAAGCGCGTCCACTGGGAGGTTTCCGGCAGGCAGATTCCGTGGAAGGAAGCGGAGCGCCGGTAGCTCTAACTCAAGTCTTGGGGTCCGCTGCGCCTGAAGGCGGCACAAGTCAGTGTGGGGTGCACCTTTCTGGGACTGTCTGCGAGAGGGACCTCGCGGACAAGCCTACGGGGACGTATATACGGCGGGGGCGCCTAGCCGTGTCCCAGAAAGGCGCACCCCACACTGGCTCCCGGATCTAAACACCGAAGCTTGAGCAGCTAACCTAGTGCTGCCAAGAACGCCCCGATCGACTCGCGCCACTGCGCCGCCCCGCGGGCCACTTCCGCTGCCTTCTCCCCCATCCGCCGCCGCGCGGCCGGATCGTCGAGCAATTGCAGGATCCGGGCACTGACATCAGCCGGGTCGGCACCGTCGCACAGCAGCCCCGTTTCCCCATCGGTTACGGCATCCGCGGCGCCACCTTCGCGCCCGGCCAGCGCCGGTACGCCGTACCAGTTGGCCTCCCGGTAGACGATACCGAATCCCTCGACGGAATCCCCCTCGCGGCGCGCCGGCATCGCGAACAGGTCCGACAGCGAATAGAGGGCCGCCTTGTCCGCGTCATCGATCCCCCCCAGGAAATGCACCGCATCCGCCACGCCCTCGGCGGCGGCGAGCCCCTCCAGGCGGGCGCGGTCGTCGCCCCCGCCCGCTACGAGATACACTGCCTGCGGGTATCTGTCGCGAATGGCCGGCAGCGCGCGGATCACCATATCCACGCCCTTGCGGGGCTCCAGCCGGGCCAGGGTAAACAGCACCGGCCCGCCGTCGCCGATCCTCGCCCTCAACGCCGCGACCTTTTCCGGATCCGGTTGGGGCTGGGGACCGATCGGGGGATTGATCACGGTGATTCGACTTTCATCCGCCAGGTAGGGCTTCACCAGCGACGCCGTGTAGACGGAATTGGCAATCACGGTATCGGCGGCAGCCAGCGTGCGGCGAATGCGCTCGTACTTCCGGGGTGAGGGATTAACGGGAAATTCCATGCCATGGGAGAGTATCACCAGGGGAATCCCGAGTTCGGGTAACAGTTCGGCGCTTTTCCAGGAATCGGCAAATACCCCCTGCACGCCGCCTGCACGCACTGTTGCCGCCACCACGGCCGCCTTGCGGCGGCGCCACCAGAAGCGCCAGCCGCCGAAACGGCGAATACGGTAACGCGTTGCCTCCAGCGGCGCGCCACCGTCGAGGATGGGACCGGTGAACACGGACACCCGCTGCCCCCGCCCGGCCAGTTCCTCCGCCAGGCCACCCATCAGGTTTTCCATACCGCCGCGGTCGGGGGGAAAATTCTGCGTGGTAATCAGGATCACGGACACCTCCGGGCGCGACGCTCCGGCGGGATATCAAATACGGGGATCAACGACTCCTCCATCCAGCCAGCCACAGCGGCGCAGCAGCGCCCGGGCACAGTGATAGTACTGGTTCAGTGCTTCCCGCTGCCGACTCCAGGGGCGTCGGGCGTCGGCGACGCGATCGGTGACCAACTCCTGGTCCACCAGGCGTTGCATGGCGCTGCGCACCTTGTTGACGCGGTGGCGACTGGGCAGCTGCAGCACCCCCACACGGGCCTCGCTCTGCAGCGCCTCGAAGACCATGGAAATACTGTCGCCGGTCACCCACACCTGCTCCGCGCGCGCCAGCTGTCGCGGCAGCCAGTCCGGCGGGCAATGGCGCCAGCCCTGCACCCGCGCGCCGCTCGCGGAAACCCGCTCCAGCGCCCCGGCCGGCGTGCGGCGGCTGTCGGAAACCAGCCAGTCGACCGGGGCCGACAGCAGCTCCGCCACCTGCCGCTCCACCAGTTGAGCGTCCCAGCGGAAGTGCTTGCTGGGCCCGCCCAGCAGCAGCAGGCCGGCCCCCGGCTGCATGTCGCCACGGGGCAGCGGCTCGGTCAGCGCCCCCCGGCTCAGGATCACATTCTCCAGCGCCGCCGGGCGGTCGTGCTCGGGCGCGATGGCGTAATCGAAACAGCGGATCGGCAGCGTCGGCCGGTTGATCGCCACACTGATGCCGCCGAACCAGCGCTTGGCCAGCAGCACCGGCCAGTGGCTGCGGCGCCCGGCGCCGAACAGCAGGTCGGGCCGCGGCAGCCGGCGCAGCGAATCGGCGAAAGCCGGGCGCAGCGCGGCCAGCGAGCCCGGCTCGCGAATCTCACAACAGGTGACCTCGCCGACGCACTCGCGCAGGCCGGCGAGCAGCGCCGCGCTCTGCTTTTCGTGCGCGCGATTGCCATCGAGAAAACGCCAGACCGTCAGCCGCAATTGGGGACCCCGGAGCATTGAATTTGACAGCGCCCGGGCCCGGGCGCGAAGGGAGGCCATGCTACCCCAAGCCCAGACGCGGTTGAAGCCCCGCCGGGCTGCTTTATAATTTGCTCCCCGTATTCAGCCGCTGCCCGCGGTTGCGGTCGACCCGCCCGATACCGCGGCGTCCATTTTCAGCCAGCGGCTCCAGCCCCTATGCGAATTATCCACGTCGACAATCACCAGCAGCGAAAATACGGCCACACCAGTGTCAGCTGGGCGCTCAAGCTCTACACCGGACTGGTGCGCGCCGGAAACAATGTGCTGGCCTTCAGCGACCGCGATGTGGCCGCCTACGAGGCGCCGCTGCGTATCCGCGAACTGGCCAGCCGCCGGAAAATCAACCGCCGCCTCCTGCAGGCCGTCGAGGCTTTCGAGCCGGATCTGGTGATTTTTGGCCACTGCGACCTGATCGACAACGACACCTTCAGCGAAATCCGCCGGCTGCGCCCCCAGACGGTCATCGCCGGCTGCAACAACGACCCGCTGTTCGTGCCGCGCAATGCCGACAGTATCGCCAGGCGCTGCGAAATTGCCGATGCCATGTTCGTGTCCACCGGCAGCTCGGAACTGGCACCCTACGCGGGCCGGCGGGCGAAGCTCCACCATATGCCCAACCCGGTGGATCCATCTGTGGAAACGGCCGATTCCAGTGTGCACACAGACCTGCCGGTGGACCTGTTGTTCTGCAGCAAGTCACAGGCCCATACCGAACGCGGGCAACTGGTGCGCGACCTGAAAGCGCAACTGCCGGCGGACTTCGAGTTCCGCACGCCGGGCATGTTCGGACAGCCGGCCCTGTGGGGCCGCGACTACGACCATATCCTCGCCGACAGCAAAATGGGGCTGAACTTGAACCGGCAGGAGGGCTACCGCTGGTACTCATCCGCACGCATGGCGCAGATGGCCGGCAACGGGCTGCTGGTATTCACCCACGCGGCGGCGCACCTCGAGGACTTTATGCCGGAGGAGACCCTGGTGTACTTCGACAGCGAGGCAGCGCTACTCGAGCAACTGCGGGAATTCCACCACGACGACGACAAGCGCCGCCACTGGGCCGGCCGCTGCCGGGAATTCTTCCACCGGGAAATCAACAATACCCTCTACGCTCGCTACATCGTGGAAAGCGCCATGGAGCTGCCGTACAGTCACGACTATGTCTGGGCCCGGCATCCGGTACAATAGCGATTCGCGGCTCCGCGCCCGGAACAACTGAACTCAAGCTTCTAAGTTCGAAATGCTTTTCGGTGCCACGAGCCGGGGCGGGGAGCGCCTTTCCGGGACTGTCTGCGAGAGGGACCTCGCAGACAACCTACGACCGCCATGGATGGCGGAAGTGCAGTTTTTGCAGGAGCAAAAAACTGCCAGGGACGTATTCACGGCGTGTCCCGGAAAGGCGCTCCCCGCCCCGGCCGCCGAAACTAGAGAACTGAACACAACCGGTCGGATGCGGTCCGACTGAAAACCCATCGACAACCAGAGTCATTCGGTTGACTACTCCCCTCTTTAAGAAGGGGGATTCCCAATTCATCAAGAACAGGACATAGAGACCGGCTCCATGCCACTTACATTCTCTCCAAGGGCTAACACCGCCAGCCCGGCGGCTTTGATATTGATCGCGGCGTTCACATCGCGATCATGGTCCACTGAGCATTCAGGGCAGGTCCAGGAGCGGATGTGCAACGGTAGCGATTCGGTGATATACCCGCAGCCCGAGCAGCGTTTACTGGACGGATACCACGGGTCGATGGCCACCAGTCGGCGCCCCGCCCAGGCGGCCTTGTACGCAAGCTGGCGAACGAACTCTCCCCAGCCCGCATCGTTGATCGACTTGGCTAGACTGGGGTTGCGCACCATGTTCTTCACTTTCAGGGATTCGACGCAGATCACTTGGTTCTCGTTGACGATCTTACGGGACAGCCAATGCAGGCGGTCCATCCGGCAATCGGAGATCTTGGCGTGAAGACGGGCCACTTTCTGCCGGGCCTTGGCACGGTTTTTCGAGCCGAGCTTTTTCTTGCTCAGGCGACGCTGCGCCTTGGCCAGTCTAGCTGCGTATTTCGCTGTGTGGCGGGGATTGCCGATTCGTTCTCCCCGGTCGGTGACGAACAAGTCTTTCAGTCCGAGATCGATGCCGGTCATCCGTGGGGTGACGGACAGCGACTCAGGCTCGAATTCACACAGGCAAGAGACAAAGTACCGGCCCGCGGAGTCCCTGGAAACAGTGACGGTACTGGGCGCACTCGGCAGCTCTCGGCTCCAGCGTATGTCGAGTGGCACCTTGGATTTGGCCAGGAACAATTGCCCATCGCGGTACTTGAAGGCCGACCGAGTGAACTCAGCCGACTGGCGGTGCCGCTTGCGCTTGAAGCGTGGATATCCGGCGCGGCCTTCATAGAAGTTCTTGAACGCGGTCTGCTGATGGCGAAGACACTGCTGCAGCGGTACCGAGCTGACATCACGAAGAAAGGCCATGCCCTCAGCCTTTTTCATCCTGGACAGGCAGGTATTCGCTGCGGTGAAGCCAATCTTGTCTTTGCGCTCACTGAAGGCATCGGTACGATAGCGAAGTACCGCGTTGTAGACGAAGCGCACACAACCAAACGTCTGAGCCAGCAGCTGTTTCTGCTCAGAAGTCGGGTAGAAACGGTACTTGTAGGCGCGTTTCGTCATGCGCTCTATAGTAACCAACTACTGTATAGATAGCCAGTTAAAGAAGGAGGCAGCGAGTAATGGGGCGCCAGACGGCGCCGCGCTATCCCTCCCCGCACTCAAGTACGGGGTTTCTCGCGCAAAATCTGATGAACGTTACTGTTTTTGGCACAGGCTATGTCGGCCTAGTACAGGCCGCAGTGCTGGCGGAAGCCGGCAACAAGGTGGTCTGCATCGATATCGACGAGGACAAGGTGGCGCGCCTGACCCAGGGCCATATCCCCATCTACGAGCCCGGCCTGGAGCCGCTGGTGGAAAACAGCATCGCCGCAGGCAACCTGAGCTTCTCCACCGACGCCGCCCACGGCGTCGCGCACGGCGAACTGATCTTTATCGCCGTGGGCACGCCCCCGGATGAGGATGGCTCCGCGGACCTGCGCCATGTGCTGACAGTGGCCGCCACCATCGCCGGCCATATGGACGAGAAGAAATTCATCATCACCAAATCCACCGTGCCCGTCGGCACCGCCGACAAGGTACGCACTGCGGTGGAGGGCAAACTGGCCGAACGCGGGCGGTCGGATCTGGACTTCGATGTGATCTCCAACCCGGAATTCCTCAAGGAGGGTTCCGCGGTCGCCGACTGCATGAAGCCGGACCGCATCATCATCGGCACCTCGGATGACGAATCCGAACAGAAGTTGCGCCAGCTCTACGCCCCCTTCAACCGCAACCACGACCGGATCCTGGTGATGGATGTGAAGAGCGCGGAGCTGACCAAGTACGCCGCCAATTGCATGCTGGCCACCAAGATCAGCTTCATGAACGAGATGGCCAATATCGCCGACCGTATGGGCGCGGATATCGAGGCGGTGCGCCAGGGCATCGGCTCGGACCCGAGGGTGGGTTACCACTTCATCTACCCGGGTATCGGTTACGGCGGCTCCTGCTTTCCCAAGGACGTCAAGGCTCTGATCTCATCCGCGCGCGAAATGGACCTGCCGGCGGAAATCCTGACTTCGGTAGAATCCTGTAACGAGCGACAGAAACACTATCTGGTAAACAAGGTAGAGGCACACTTCGCTGGAGAACTGGCCGGCAGGACTTTCGCCCTCTGGGGGCTGTCGTTCAAGCCCAACACCGACGATATGCGCGAGGCGCCGGCGCGGGTACTGATGGAGCGGCTGTGGGAACAGGGCGCACGAGTGCAGGCCTTCGACCCCGAGGCCATGGACGAATGCCGCCGCATCTACGGCGCCCGCGACGATCTGCAACTGTGCGGCAGCAAGGAGGAGGCGCTGGACGGCGCCGATGCCCTGATCGTGGCCACGGAGTGGCAACAGTTCAAGGCCATCGACATCCCATCCGTTAAATCGGCGCTGAAACAGCCGGTGGTGTTCGACGGCCGCAACCTCTACGACCCGCAACAGCTGGTCGGTGCCGGCATCGAATACTATTGTGTCGGCCGCCCGCAGCGCTGATTGCCCCTACAGCGGCTTATTCAGCCAGCCCGGTGGATGGGCAAAGCGCAGGCAGAGAATTGCTCCATGCGTTCTCTGCATCCCCACCATCCATGGCGGGCTCGTGCCCATCAAGGCCGGGAATATGGGCACGTCGCTTCGCTCCTTTGCCCACCCTACGGGGGTCACCCCTCAATTCACTTGAGTCGATCGTAGAGGCCGTACTCAGAAAACACGGCGCGAACCTTGGCATCGTTGCCAGTGCACCTGTCCCAGTTCGCTCTCTTCAGGGAGTGGGACTGGGACCCCGGAAGGGTGAGAAAGCGCTGTTTCCAGTGGCGCGAATCCGCCACCCTCGCACTCAGGGTGCCTTTTTTAAGGCTCATCGCCTTCAGCCACACATCGTCCGCCCCCGGGCAGAGCGCCATGAACTTCTCTTTATTGAAAGCGTCTTCGTGCAGGGAACCGGGGAAATACAGCACTCCGCCCATACCGATGGGAAATACCCGGGGGGATGGCTCATCGCCGAAGTCTCCGGATTGCCACTCGCCGTAGGGTCGCAGCCCACCGCGCCTGTCCGGCAGCATTCGGTGGCCACGGTGGCAGTGGATGTGCGCCGGGTCGCGCAACCAGGCGCGGTAGAGCTTGTCGACCATATCCGGCGGGTAGAGGATATCGTCATCCACGGTGATGATGAGACTGTCCGGGAAGCGGTCGAAGGCGTAGAAGTACTTTTTGTAGGGCCCCAGATCCTCCTCCACGAAGACAACCTGCAGACCGCGCTCCTGTTGTCTGCGCAGGATTTCCGGCAGGGACCTGTCGGGAAAATTTTTTGCAGACAGCCACAGCACTATCGCGTCCGCTTTCAGTGACTGTTGGAAGAGGCTTTCGATGCACAGATAGACATCGTCGATACGCTTGTCGAAGGAGGTCAGGGAGACGACGATATTGTGTTCCCTGTCGTTGCCGACACCGAGCTCGTTGCCGACAAGCGCCTGTTGCTGTAGCAACTGCGAGCGCACCATCGCTTCGAGCTTCAGGTTGTTATTGGCATCGTGCTTTTGCAGACGCTTTTTCAGAAAATAGTGGAGCATGTAGCAAATACCTGTCCATCGCGAACGGGCATTCTACGGGAAGAGGAGGGGCGTCTCTATAGCCGCCCCTGCGGAGAGGAGAAACGCCGACTATACCGCCGCCAGTTGACCGCCCTCGCCGAATCCGGATCCGGACACATCGGTCAACCAGCCCAGGTGTGCCTGGCTGCGCCCCTGCACCGCATCGAAGTACAACTGCTGCAGGCGCCGGGTGACGGGGCCGCGGCGGCCCGCGCCTATTGTGCGGCCGTCGAGCATGCGGATCGGCAGCACCTCGGCGGCGGTGCCGGTGAAGAAAGCCTCGTCGGCGATATAGACCTCGTCGCGGGTAATGCGCTTTTCCACCACCCGGTAGCCGCACTCCTCCGCCAGCTGGATCACCGAGCGGCGGGTGATGCCGTCCAGGCAGGAGGTGAGCTCCGGGGTGTAGAGGACACCGTCGCTGACGATAAAGATATTCTCGCCGCTGCCCTCGGCCACATAGCCCTCCGGGTCCAGCAGCAGCGCCTCCTCACAACCGTTTCGCACCGCCTCCTGCAGGGCCAGCATCGAGTTGATGTAGTTGCCGTTGGCCTTGGCCTTGCACATGCTGATATTCACATGGTGGCGAGTGTACGAGGAGGTATTCACCTTGATGCCCAGCTCGCGGGCCTCCGGCGACATATAGCTGGGCCACTCCCAGGCGGCAACGATCACATGGGTCTGCAGCGCATCGGCGCGCAGGCCCATCCCCTCGGAGCCGTAGAAGGCCATCGGCCGCAGGTAGGCCTCGCTGAGGTTGTTCTCGCGCACTACCTGGCAGTGGGCCTCGTTCAACTGCTCCTCGTCGAACGGCATGGGCATGTTCATGATCTTGGCGGAGCGGAATAGCCGCCGGGTATGCTCCTGCAGGCGGAAGATGCTGGGGCCGCTTTCTGTTTGAGCGCCCGCGACCCCCGTTTGATAGGCGCGCACGCCCTCGAAAACGCCCATGCCGTAGTGCAGGGTGTGGGTCAGTACGTGGACGCGGGCGTCGCGCCAGGGAATCAATTCGCCGTCAAACCAGATAACGCCGTCGCGATCGGCAAAAGACATGGGAAAACTCCTACAGATCCGTAAACCGGATTCCTGAAAAACAGTTTATGCACAAAGCGCAGCGCACGGCGAATAGCTCAAAGCTTATTGGCCGAGTAACTGCTGCCAGTTTGTAGAAACGGTCTTTCTTTCCGCTTTGAATTGGTCACCGTCAACCACTCCCGGCAGCTGTTGTAATGCCAGGCGATGACCTTCAGATCGGTAGGCTTTGTAGGCGTCGATCAGATGTCCGGCTTGGTGGGCCGGCATCAGGCCCGCCTCGATGAGGCTTTCGAGAATGCGGATATTGTCGGTATACCGCACGATCGAAGGCGCTTTGTGCGCCCAGGCCAGTGCCATATATTGAACCATAAATTCAATATCGACGATACCGCCGGCCCCCTGCTTGAGATCGAAGTTTTTATCCTTGCTCTTATCCAGGTGTGTGCGCATTTTGTCGCGCATGGCGACCACTTCCTCGCGCAGTTCCTGCTCGTCGCGCGGTTCGCAGAGCAATTTCGAGCGCAGCCGTTCGAAGTCCGCGCTGAGGCGTTCGCTGCCGGCCACCGAGCGTGTCCGCACCAGCGCCTGGTGTTCCCAGGTCCAGGCGCTCTCCCGTTGGTATTTCTCGAAGGCCGCCAGCGAGGTCACCAGCAACCCGGAGTTGCCGGACGGGCGCAGGCGCGTGTCCACCTCGTAGAGGGGGCCGCTCAGGGTCCGCGTCTGCAGGATATGGATCAGGCGCTGGGCCAGGCGGGTATAGAAACTCAGGTTGTCGATACTGCGTTCGCCATCGGTGCTCTCCTGCGGGTCCGCGTCGTGCACGAAGACGATATCCAGGTCCGAGCCGTGCCCCAGCTCCAGGCCGCCGAGTTTGCCGTAGGCGACGATGGCAAACCGCATATCTCCGTCGTCGGCACCCGCCGGGCGGCCGTACTTTTCCACCACCTGTGTCCAGGCTAGCCGCAGCGACTGCTGCAGAATCGCCTCCGCCAGCCAGGTGAGCGAATCGCTGACTTTCATCAGTGGCAGCGCACCGGTCACCTCCTGGGCGGCGATCCGCAGGCTCTGGCTCTGCTTGTAGTGGCGCAGCGTCTCCATCTGCGCCTCCAGGTCCGAGGGCTCAACCCGCAGCAGTTCGCGGCGCAGCTCGTCGGCGATATCCGCCGCCGACGACGGCGCCAGCAGGCGGCGAGAATCGAGGAACTCGTCCAGCAGGATCGGGTGGCGCGCGAGCTGGTCGGCGATCCAGGGGCTGGAACTGCACAGGCGCACCAGTTGCTGCAACACCGGCGGGTTCTCGTTGATCAGCACCAGGTAGGCGCTGCGCCGCAGCACCGCGCGCACCAGCGGCAGCACCCGCTCGAGCACCAGCAGCGGCGCCTTTTCCTGTGCGGCGGCGGCCAGCAGCAGTGGCATAAAGCGGTCCAGGCGCGCGCGGCCGCTATTGGGCAGCGCGGCGACCATGGGCGCGCCGTGCAGGTCCGCCAGCAGGGCCAGGGCATCGGCGGCGGGCTCGAAGCCGCCGCCGGCCAGCGTCTGCAGGTTGATCTCGCGGGTGGCGTCGCTGTCGCAGCCGCCCCAGAGCCCCTCCCACTCCTCGGCGGCGCTGGGTTCGGCGATTTCCTCCGGCGGCGCTATGACGATATCGAACTCCCGCTCGACGTCGCCGCGCCGGGCTACCAGCTCCTCCGACAGCGCCTGCCAGTTGTCGCGGCCCAGGGCGAAGGCCAGCCTTTCCCGGCGCTCGTCCTCAGCCGGCAGCGTCTGTGTCTGCCGGTCCCCCTCCGCCTGCAGTGCGTGCTCCACGCGCCGCAGGAACAGGTAAGCATCGGCCAGCCCGGCGGCGATACCTGGCTCCAGGTGGCCGTCCTGCTCCAACAGCGGCAGCAGTTTGAGCAGGTTGCGCTCACGCAGCGCCGGCTCGCGACCACCGCGGATAAGCTGGAACGCCTGCGCGATAAACTCCACCTCGCGGATACCGCCGCGGCCCAGCTTGATATTGTCGCTGAGGCCGCGGGCCCGCACCTGGCGCTGGATCAGCGCCTTCATGTCGCGCAGCGCATCGATGGCGCTGAAGTCGATATAGCGGCGGTAGGTGAAGGGGCGCAGCATCTCCATCAGCTCGGCGGCAAAACGCTCGTCGCCGGCAACCGGGCGCGCCTTGACCATGGCGTAGCGCTCCCACTCCCGCCCCTGGGTCTGGTAGTAGTCCTCCAGCGCGGCGAAGTGGCTCACCAGCGGGCCGCTGTCGCCGTAGGGACGCAGGCGCATATCCACTCGGAAGACGAAACCGTCGGCGGTGATGGCGTCGAGGGATTTGATCAGACGCTGGCCCAGGCGCTGGAAGAATTTCTGGTTTTCGAGGCATTTATCGCCGTCGGTCTGGCCCGGTTCCGGGTAGGCGAAGATCAGGTCGATATCCGACGACAGGTTCAGCTCGCCGGCGCCCAGCTTGCCCATGCCCAGGACCACCAGTGACTGTGGATTGCCGTCGGCGTCGCGGGGTTCACCGTAGCGTTCGACCAGTTCGCGGTGGTGGAAGGCCAGTGCGGCCTGAATGCAGGTTTCGGCCAGTTCGGTCAGGCGCGCGCAGGTGCGCGGGATATCCCACTGGCCGGCGAAATCGCGGTAGATGGCCTCGGCGGTGGCACGGTTGCGCAGTTGGCGCATCTGGCGATTCAATTCCTCGTCACTGTCGACCTGTTCGAGATCGATCGCTTCGAGTCCCAGGTCTTCGCGCTGCAACAAATCGGGCAGCAGCTCTGGGTGGCGGCAACACTGCTGGTAAAAGAAATCCGAGCCGATAAAGCTGCGGGACAGGGCCAGTTGCGGGGCGCCGTCCACCAGCAGGGAGGCGGTCTTCGCGGCCAGTTCATCGCCCGCGGATTCACACCAGTGATCCCACTGCTCTTTCAACTGCGGTGAAAAATCCGCGGGGCAGGTTTCAAATAGCTCCATATATATATTTCCCGTTTACCGGCGGCCCGGCTCCTGCAGCCGGGCCTGCGACTCGCCGCAGTTCGCCGGTCAATATTTTATGCCGTTGTCACCACGGAACGGGGCGCCGCCTCGTCCTGGTAAAGGGAGAGGGTGTAGCCATCCGGGTCGAGAAACTCGGACGACCAACCGCCGGGGGCATGGCTCACAGGCGTGACGATGGTCGTTCCCGCCTCTGCGAGGCCGGTCACCACATCATCAATGCCGCCTTCACCGAGATCAAACACGATCATCGGCGAGGTACCCACGCGCACTTCCCCCTTGAAAAACAGGAGGTCGGTATTGCCCGGGATACACGCCAGCAGCCAGGGATTGCCGTCGCCGTCGTCTGGCATCCGCTGCACGTCCAGGCCGATGGTATCCCGGTAGAAGGTTTCGGTGCGGTCGATATCGGAAACGTAGTAAAGGATGTTGCCGACGCGGGGGTTCTTGATCATGCTTGAATCTCCTTGTGATTGCAGTAAGCCCCTATAGTTGCCGCCAGCCGCCCGGTTGTGAGGCCGCCCCCGAAATCAGCAGAAGGTGCCCATCGGGATCATGGGTCCCCAGCCTGCCACCCCGCCGGGCGAGGGCGCGCCGCAGGGCGCGGCGGAAGCGACCGTAGGGCAGCGGTTGCGACAGGCCGGAAAAATCGGAGGGCCGCGTGCTGTCCATCTGCGCAAGTTTGCGGCGCAGGGCGGTAATCCGCTGCCGCAGCGCGGTATCGGACACCCCAAGAAGATAGGAGATTTCGCCACGGGTGTGGCCGGACAGCACCAGTCGAGCAACCGCCCGCAAGGAGAGCGGCAATCGGCCCCAGTCGATGGCAGCTGGCGTGGCCGGCGACACCGGATTGCCGGACAGATACTCCGCGTAGGCACTCTCCCGCAGCCTGCGCCGGGCTGCCCCGCGCGCCGTCTCCGCGGCCCGGTTGCGCATCACCCCCACCAGCCACGCCATATTGGCCCTCTGCGCCAGATCGGTACGGCCGGCGGCAAGCGCCTCTGCCAGCGCATCCTGCAACAAATCCTCGGCCTCGTCCCGGCGCCGGCTGAAGCGCCTGGCCGCGCCGCGCAACTTCACCATTGCCAGAGCCATGTCCCGGTATTCGCGATCCACTGGTTCCGTCCTGTTCGTTGGGGATGGGCGGGCTGCTACTGCGGAACCCGAGCCCGGCAAATCAAAATGCTATATCCGGCGGCGGCGCCACGCGCAACACTTCGGCAACCGTGGTAATACCGGCGGCGACTTTTTTCGCACCGGACAGGCGCAGGCTGTTCATGCCGTCGCGCATTGCCCGGCGGCGCAGTTGCTGCAGGTCGCAGTCGTCGGTGACCAGCGCCTGGATCGATTCGGTAAAGGGCAGTATCTCGTAGATCCCCTGGCGGCCGCGGTAGCCGGTGTTGCGGCACTCCAGGCAGCCCTCGGGCCGGTAGACGGTTGCCGGCAGCGGCGCTTTCCAGGGGCGCACGAGGGCCCGCCAGTCCTCCTCGCTGACGCTGTCTTTGCGCTTGCAGGCCGGGCACAGGGTGCGCACCAGGCGCTGGGCCATGACGCCCAATACCGTGGACTTCAGCAGATAGTGCGGCATGCCCAGGTCCAGCAGGCGGGTAACCGCGGTGGGGGCGTCGTTGGTGTGCAGGGTGGAGATAACCAGGTGGCCGGTGAGTGCCGCCTGTACCGCCATCTGCGCGGTTTCCAGGTCGCGGATCTCGCCCACCATGATGATGTCCGGGTCCTGGCGCATCAGGGTGCGGATGCCGGCGGCGAAGTCGAGGCCGATACTGTGGTGCACCTGGGTCTGGTTGAAACTCTCCTCCACCATCTCGATCGGGTCCTCGATGGTGGAGACGTTCACCTCGCTGGTGGCCAGCTGCTTGAGACCGGTATAGAGGGTGGTGGTCTTGCCGGAGCCGGTGGGGCCGGTGACCAGCACGATGCCGTTGGGGCGGCCCAGCATCGTCTGCCAGCGCGTCAGGTCCTCGCCGCCCAGGCCCAGGTCGGCGTAGGAGCGCGCCAGCACTTCCGGGTCGAAGATCCGCATCACCAGCTTCTCGCCGAAGGCGGTGGGCAGGGTCGACAGGCGCAGCTCCACTTCGCGGCCGTCCGGTCGCTTGGTCTTGATGCGGCCGTCCTGGGGCTTGCGCTTCTCCGCCACGTTCATGCGGCCGAGAATTTTCAGGCGGCTGGTGATGGCGGCGTTGACCTGGTCCGGCAGCTCGTGGATGGGGTGCAGCACGCCGTCGATGCGGAAGCGGATACGCCCGATATGCCGGCGCGGCTCGATATGGATATCGCTGGCGCGCTGGTCGAAGGCGTGCTGCAGCAGCCAGTCGACGATATTGACGATATGCTGGTCATCGGCGTCCGGGTCCTTGAGCTTGCCCAGCTCCAGCAACTGCTCGAAGTTGCCGGCGCCGGAGCTGCCCTTGAGGCCGCTGGCACCTGAGATGGAGTGGGCCAGGGAATAGAACTCCACACAGTAGCGCTGGATATCCGCCGGGTCCGCCACCACCCGCTTTACCGCGCGGTTGCTGGTGTGCTCCAACTGCTCCT
The DNA here is from genome assembly GCF_026183675.1 of Microbulbifer halophilus. Lineage (GTDB taxonomy): Bacteria > Pseudomonadota > Gammaproteobacteria > Pseudomonadales > Cellvibrionaceae > Microbulbifer > Microbulbifer halophilus. The sequence goes on along the minus strand of NZ_JAPIVK010000014.1, from coordinate 85,445 downwards.
CCCAGCCGCTGGTATAGGGCTGGGCAGTGGCCACCAGCAGCATTTCACTGCTGGCCTCGACACAGAGGATCTGGTGGCGCTTGGCGAACTGGAAACTCATCACCTCGGTGACCGAGCCCACATTCACCTTGAGCGGATCGATGTGGTAGATGCTGTGGGAGGAGGAGTCGGCGAGCCACTGGGTCAGCGTCTCCGCATCGAGCACCCCGCCGGCCTGCTTCTGGTTCTGCAGCTCGCAGCTGGCGATATAGGTCAGCGGGTGCATCTGCGCCTGCTCGGCGGTGCGCGGAGTACCTATCAACCGGTTGGCATCCGCGCGGCTGACATAGCCCTGGGACACCAGGTCCTCCAGCAGCCCGGGTAGATCCAGCAGTCGGTCCGCCAGTTTGCTCGCCACCATGGGGGGATCACCTTCATCTATTCTTATGGCTCAAGTTTCGGAGTTCAGTTCCGGGAGCCGGGACGGGGTACGCCCTTCCGGGACACGCCGTTAATACATCCCTGTAGGCTTGTCCGCGAGGTCCCTCTCGCAGACAGTCCCGGAAGGACGTACCCCGCCCCGGCTTGTGCCACCTCTAACTCCAAAACCTGAGCTCTGCATTGCCGATGGCGCATTGTAGCTCTATCGGGCCGCGGCAACAGTGCATCGTTAACGGACTGCCTGCACCCGCAGTTCCCGCCACTGTGAAACTTACGGTACCATGCCCGCCACTTCGTATCCGAGCCGAGGAGCAAATCATGCCCCTGTCCAATATCGCCAGTCTGTTTGGCCGCTCGCCGATCAAACCGATCAAGGAGCATATGGCCGCAGCCCACGAGGCCTCCGCCGGCCTGGTGCCTTTTTTCGCAGCGCTGACCGCCGGGGATCTGGCCAACGCCGAGAAGGAGCAGAAAGGTATTTCCGCCAGCGAGCACCGCGCCGACGATATCAAGCGCGACCTGCGCCTGCACCTGCCGGACAGCCTGTTCATGCCCGTATCCCGTTCCGACCTGCTGGAGCTGCTGCGCGCCCAGGATGAGGTGGCCAACATCGCCCAGGATATCGCCGGGCTGGCGGTGGGCCGCAAGATGGAGATACCGGAGCCGCTGCACGAACTGATGAAGACTTTCGTCGACAGCGCCGTAGCCACCTCGGCCCAGGCGCTGCGCGCCATCAACGAGCTGGACGAGCTGCTGGAAAGCGGCTTCGCCGGGCGCGAGGTGGATATCGCCAAGCGCATGACCGAGGAGCTCGACGACCTGGAACGCAAGACCGACAAGCTGGAAGTGGAAGTGCGCGCGGCGCTGTTCAAGATCGAAAAAGACCTGCCGCCGGTGGACGTGATGTTCCTCTACCGGGTGATCGAGGGAATCGGCGTTCTCGCCGACCACGCCCACAGCGTGGGTAACCGTCTGCAGTTGTTATTGGCGCGTTAAAGGGGGCGGCAATGGAAATTATCAGCCAATACGGGCATATCTTCCTGATACTGGCCTGTGTCTTCGGTTTCTTCATGGCCTGGGGCGTGGGTGCCAACGATGTGGCCAACGCCATGGGCACCTCGGTGGGCTCCCGCGCCCTGACTGTCAAACAGGCGATCCTGATCGCCATGGTGTTCGAGTTCGCCGGCGCCTACCTGGCCGGCGGCGAGGTCACCTCCACCATCCGCAAGGGCATCATCGACCCGGACATATTCACCGCACAGCCGGAACTGCTGGTCTACGGCATGCTGTCGGCGCTCCTGGCCGCGGGCACCTGGCTGATGATCGCCAGCCTGCTGGGCTGGCCGGTATCCACCACCCACTCGATCGTGGGCGCCATCGTCGGCTTCTCCGCGGTGGGTATCTCCGTCGACGCCGTGGCCTGGGGAAAGGTGGGCTCCATCGTCGCCAGCTGGGTGGTGTCGCCTGTGCTCGCCGGCACCATCTCCTTCCTGCTGTTCCGCAGTGTGCAGAAACTGATCCTCAACAGCGACGACCCATTCGGCAAGGCCAAGCGCTATATCCCTTTCTACATGTTCGCCGTGGGCTGGATGATCGCCATGGTGACCCTGACCAAGGGTCTCAAGCATGTGCTGAAGGATGCCGATATCGAGCTGAGCTTTCTGCAGGACGCCGGTATCGCGGCACTCGCGGGACTGGTGGTGATGGCCATCGGCATCGCCATGCTGAAACGCATCAAGCGCGACCCGGCGCGGGAACAGGACAACCGCTACGCCAATGTCGAGCGGGTCTTCGCCATCCTGATGGTGTTCACCGCCTGCGCCATGGCCTTTGCCCACGGCTCCAACGACGTGGCCAACGCCGTCGGTCCGCTGGCCGCCGTGGTCAACACGGTGCAGGCGGGCACAGTCACTGCCCAGGCCATGATGCCGCCCTGGATCCTGCTGCTCGGGGGTGCCGGTATCGTGATCGGGCTGGCCACCTACGGCTTCAAGGTGATGGCCACCATCGGCCGCAAGATCACCGAGCTGACCCCCAGCCGTGGCTTCGCCGCCGAGCTCGGCGCCGCCGCCACGGTGGTACTGGCCTCGGGCACCGGCCTGCCCATTTCCACCACCCACACGCTGGTGGGCGCAGTGCTGGGTGTGGGCCTGGCGCGCGGTATCGGTGCACTGAACCTGCGTATGATCACCACCATCGCCGCGTCCTGGGTGGTCACCCTGCCGGCCGGTGCGGGCATCGCCATTCTGTTCTTCTTTTTCTTCAAGGGCGTGTTCGGCTGGTAGCCACAGGCGCGCTCTGATACAAAAGGGGAAGCGGCACCCCCGCTTCCCCTTTTGTATATCTGCATCGCGATAAGGACCAATCCATGCAACTGCCCCTCTACCAGGCCGACGCTTTCACCTCGAAACTCTTCGGCGGCAACCCCGCCGCCCTGGTGCCGTTGCAGCAGTGGCTGGCGGACGAGGCGCTGCAGGCCATCGCCGCGGAAAACAACCTGGCGGAAACCGCGTTTATCGTCTCCGCCGGGCAGGGTTACGAACTGCGCTGGTTTACCCCGGCTGCGGAAGTCCCCCTGTGCGGCCACGCCACCCTGGTGACCGCGCACCTTCTTTGGACAGAGCTGGGTTATACCGGCGAGGAAATCGCGTTTTTTACCAAAAGCGGCGAACTGCGCGTGCGGCGCAGTGGCGAAACGATCGAAATGGATTTCCCGTCCCGGCCGCCGCGGGAAATCCCGCTGGAAGCGGCTTGCGCCACAGCACTCGGCACCGAGCCATTGCGCGCCTTTGCGGTGCCCGACAACCTCGACATGATGGTGCTGGAATTCGACAGCGCCGGGCGGGTGGCAGAGCTGCAACCGGATATGCGCGCCGTCGCGGCGCTTTCGCATCGCGGCGCGATCTGCACGGCGCCGGGCGGAGGCTACCAGTGCGATTTCGTCAGCCGCTTTTTTGCCCCCGCCATCGGTATCGACGAGGATTCGGTGACCGGTTCGGCCCACACGCTGCTCGCGCCGCTGTGGGCGGAAAAGCTGGACAAGCAGTGTTTGAGCGCGCGGCAGATTTCGCCCCGCGGCGGCGAGCTGGAGTGCGAACTGCACGGCGACCGGGTACTGCTGCGCGGCGTTGCGGTGACCTATCTGCGCGGGCAGGTCTGTCTGTAAACCGCGGGGGCACCGCTATCTCCGGGGCGGTGCGCACGGCGCACCCTACCCCTGATCCGCATTACCAGTAGTGGTAGTGCAGCCGCTCATTCTTGCGCGGCCCGTGAATCTGCCAGATCAGTTCCAGTTGGCTTTTGCCCACCAGCAACTCGGCACTGTAGACATCCTCACCGCAAAGGTGCGGCTGCACGGAGCGAAAGCCGTGCTCGGTGACCGGCTGCAACTCGAACAGCAGCACCGGCTCGCCACGGCGCAGGTGTTCGAGGCGCAGCGACTCCGGCAACAGCGTCCAGCGATAGAGATTCTGCATCTCGACTTTGTGGCCGCCGCTGCTGGTAAACGCGGCGCGCTCGCGAAACAATAGGCGGCGCTCGCCGGCTTCCAGCTCGACACTGCCGCGGGCGTGGCCGCGCCAGTCGGTGGCGGAACCGGGGCCGTTGCTGGCGGTAAAACTGAATTCTCTCACCCCGGCCAGCCGCCGCCACAACTGCGCCAATACCTTTTGCCAATCGCTATCCACGGATCACCAACCACTCATCCATGCCATTACTGATTTTCGTCACCATTCTCTGGGCCTTCTCTTTCAGCCTGATCGGAGTCTATCTGGCCGGCGCCGTGGACAGCTACTTCGCCGTACTGACCCGCCTGCTGCTGGCGGCGCTGGTCTTCCTGCCGCTGCTGCGTTTTCGCCCCTGCCCGCCGCGCACGGCGCTGACATTGATGGCGATCGGCGCCCTGCAACTGGGGTTGATGTACCTGTTTTACTACCAGTCCTTCCTGCTGCTCAACGTACCGGAAGTGCTGCTATTCACAATTTTCACGCCGGTATATATCTCACTGCTCTACGACCTGCTGGAAAAGCGCTTCTCATCCTGGAACCTGTGTATCGCCGCCCTGGCCGTACTCGGCGCCGCGATCATCCGCTGGGGCCGGCCCGAGGGCGACTACTGGCTGGGCTTTCTTGTGGTCCAGGGTGCCAATGTCTGCTTTGCGCTGGGACAGGTGGCCTACAAACAGTTTATGCAACGACAACAGCCGCTGCCGGCGCGCCAGTTGTTCGGCTGGTTCTACCTGGGCGCCGCCCTGGTGGCCGCGCTCGCCTGGCTGTGGCTCGGGGAGCCGCAGTACCCGCAGACGGCACTGCAGTGGGGCATTCTGCTGTGGCTGGGCCTGGTGGCCTCCGGCCTCGGCTTTTTCCTCTGGAACAAGGGCGCCACGCAGGTATCCGCGGGCACCCTGGCGGCCATGAACAACGCCCTGATCCCGGCGGGGCTGCTGGTCAATCTGTTAATCTGGAACCGGGACGCCGATCTGGTTCGACTGGCGCTGGGCGGCGCCGTCATCGCCGCGGCGGTGATCATCAACGAGTGGCGCATCCGGCGCAAACGGGAACAGGGAAAAAGCTATGGCTAAAGCGATACCGAATCTCAGGCAGCAACTCGAGCAGCTTGTGGCCTGCCCCAGCGTCAGCGCCACTGACCCGAGGCTGGATACGGGCAACCGCGGTGTGGTGGAGCTGCTCGGCGCCTGGCTGGAAACTCTCGGTTTTGCCGTGGAGCTGATGCCGCTCGAGGGCCAGCCGCACAAGGCCAATATGATCGCGACACTCTCCAGTCAAAACAGTGGGAGCAGTGGCGACGGCGGCCTGATCCTGGCCGGGCACACCGATACGGTGCCCTACGACGACGGCCTCTGGCAGTCGGACCCGTTCAAACTGGAAGAGCGGGACAACCGCCTCTACGGCCTCGGCAGCACCGACATGAAGGGCTTTTTCCCCCTCGCCATCGAAGCGGTGAAATCCTTTGCCGACAAATCGCTGCGGGAACCGCTGATCATCCTCGCCACCGCCGACGAGGAAACCTCCATGGCCGGTGCCCGCGCTCTGGTCAAAGCCGGGCGCCCCAGGGCCCGCTGCGCGGTGGTGGGCGAACCCACGGGCCTGAAACCCATCCGCATGCACAAGGGAATGATGATGGAATCGGTGCGCATCACCGGCCAGTCCGGCCACTCCTCCGACCCGGCGCTGGGCGCCAATGCGCTGGAGTCGATGCACGGCGCAATCGGGGAACTGCTGAAGCTGCGCGGTGAGTGGCAGGAGCGCTACAACAACCCCGGCTTCGCGGTGCCGGTACCGACAGTGAACCTCGGCTGTATTCACGGCGGCGACAACCCCAACCGTATCTGCGGCTCTACCGAACTGCAGTTCGACGTGCGCCCGCTGCCGGGCATGGCGCTGCAGGACCTGCGCGCGGAGCTGGAGCAGCGATTGCACGCGGCCGTGGGCGACGGGAAGATCCGCGTGGAGTACGCGCCGCTGTTTCTCGGCACCGAGGCCTTCGAGCAGGACGCCGGGTCCGAACTGGTAAAAGCCGCGGAAAAACTCACCGGCCACGGCGCGGGCAGCGTCGCCTTCGGCACCGAGGCGCCCTATTTCAAGAGCCTGGGGATCGACACTATCGTGCTGGGCCCCGGCGATATCGACCAGGCGCACCAGCCGGACGAATACCTGGGGCTGGAGCGGATCGAGCCGATGGTGGAAGTACTGCGCGGGCTGATTGCGAAATTCTGTCTGTAGTCTCTGCCGGGAAGAGGATAGAAACCAGATGAGAAGGTTTCGATGCCGGGAGTGTTTGCAGAACTGCTCGCGGAAGGGGCAAAAGACTCATCCGCACATCGGGCAATATTTACAGGTGCCACTAAGCGGATTTCGGGGCGCCCCCGGTGCCGGTGGCTATTTGCGAGACACGCCGTGAATACGTCCCTGTAGGCTCTAATCGACATCCCTGTCTCATAAGGTCCCGCAAATAGCCACCGGCACCGGGGTCTTCGCATTCAACCAAGGTATTCTTTTAAGCCTATGAGTCCCGAGTCCCAATTTACGATATATTCACTGAACACCCATAGAGACACGGAAAATAACGAGTGAGCGACAACAACGCCTCCCTGAACTGGTTTCGCCACGCCGCGCCCTATATCAACGACCTGCGCGGCCGCACGCTGGTGATCGGTATCCCCGGCGATGCACTGGAGCACGCGAACTTTCGCAATCTGGTACACGACATGGCGCTGCTGGCCAGCCTGGGCGTGCGCCTGGTGGTGGTGCACGGCGCTCGCGCGCAAGTGAATCGCGCGCTGGCCGAGCGCGGTGTAGAGAGCCGCTTTCACGGAAATACCCGGGTAACCGATCGCGATACGCTGGAAATCATCAAGGCGGCGGTGGGCAAGCTGCGCTTCGAGATTGAGGCGGCCTTTTCCCAGGGGCTGCCGGATTCGCCCATGGCGCGCTCGGCGTTGAAAGTGGTTTCCGGCAATTTCGTCACCGCGCGCCCGATCGGCGTACTGGACGGCGTCGACCTGCGCTGGACCGGCCGCGTGCGGCGCATGGAGGTGGAAACCATCGAGCGGACGCTGGGCGAGGGCGCGCTGGTACTGCTGTCGCCGCTGGGCACCTCGCTGACCGGCGAGCTGTTCAACCTGAATTACCTGGACCTGGCGGCGGAAGCGGCACAGGCACTGCGCGCGGAAAAGCTGGTGCTGTTCCGCGAGGGGGCGCAACTGCGGCTGGATGGCGAGTCGGTCTACGAACTGAGTATCGTGCAGGCGGAGCAGATCGCCGCCCGGGTGCACAGTGAAGCGCTCGCCTGCGCCATTCGCGCCTGCAATGCCGGCACAACCCGCACCCACCTACTCAGCTACGCCCGCGACGGTGCCCTGGTGCAGGAACTGTTCCGCCGCGAGGGTACCGGCACCATGATCTACCGCGACAGCTACGAAGTGGTGCGCCGGGCGCGGATTACCGATGTGGGTGGCGTTCTCGGGCTGATCCGCCCACTGGAGAAGCAGGGCATTCTCGTGCGCCGCTCGCGGGAAAAACTGGAGGCGGAAATCGACCACTTTACCCTGGTGGAAGTGGACGGTACGCCGGTGGCCTGCGCAGCGCTGTATCCGATTCTGGATGATGACGGAGACACAGTGGCGGCGGAAGTCGCCTGTGTGGCGATACATCCGCAGTTCCGCAGCGGCGGCCGCGGCGCCAAGCTGATGCAGCACCTGGAGCGCCAGGCGGGCGCCCTGGGCCTGGATGAACTCTACGTGCTGACCACCCAGACAGAACACTGGTTTATCGAGCGCGGCTTTCGCCAGGTGGCGGTGGAGGACCTGCCGGCATCGCGGCAGTCGCTGTACAACATCCAGCGCAATTCCCGCATTCTGCGCAAGCGGCTCACTCCGCAATAAGCTCCCACTGTTCAACCAAAATAAAGGACAACTATTGCGACAAAACTGTCAGCGCAAGCTTTCTGCGCAAAATCTTCACAGTTTTGTTAATCTGCGGGCCCTGATCTGGAAGGGAGGGCGCTTCCGGCGGCCCTCTCCCCCGACCCCTCTCCCGCAGGGAGAGGGGAGCGAAGTGCCAACGCCGAGGAATCAATCCTATGCCCGATTATCGCTCCCGTACCTCCACCGCCGGCCGCAACATGGCCGGTGCCCGCGCCCTGTGGCGCGCCACCGGTATGAAGGACGACGATTTCCACAAGCCCATCATTGCCGTGGCCAACTCCTTTACCCAGTTCGTGCCCGGGCACGTGCACCTGAAGGATATGGGCCAGCTGGTGGCGCGGGAAATCGAGCGGGCCGGCGGTGTCGCCAAGGAATTCAACACCATTGCCGTCGACGACGGTATCGCCATGGGCCACGACGGCATGCTCTACAGCCTGCCCAGCCGCGAGATCATCGCCGACTCGGTGGAATACATGGCCAACGCCCACTGCGCCGATGCGCTGGTGTGTATCTCCAACTGCGACAAGATCACCCCGGGAATGCTGAACGCCGCCCTGCGGCTGAATATCCCGGTGATTTTCGTCTCCGGCGGTCCCATGGAGGCGGGAAAGACCAAGCTCTCCGAGAACAAGCTGGACCTGGTGGACGCCATGGTGATCGCCGCCACCGATTCCGCTTCGGACGAACAGGTGGAGGAATACGAGCGCTCCGCCTGCCCCACCTGCGGCTCCTGCTCCGGCATGTTCACCGCCAACTCGATGAACTGCCTCACGGAAGCGCTGGGGCTGTCGCTGCCCGGCAACGGAACCATGCTGGCCACCCATGCGGATCGCGAAGAGCTGTTCCTGCGCGCCGGCCGCGAGATCGTGGCACTGGCGAAGCGCTATTACGAGGGCGACGACGACCGCGCCCTGCCGCGCAATATCGCCAACCGCGCGGCCTTCGAGAACGCCATGGCGCTGGATATCGCCATGGGTGGCTCCACCAATACCATCCTGCACCTGCTGGCCGCGGCCCAGGAGGGCGAGGTGAATTTCGACCTGCAGGATATCGACCGGCTTTCCCGAAAGATCCCGCAACTGTGCAAGGTTGCCCCCAGTACGCCGAAATACCATATCGAGGACGTGCACCGCGCCGGCGGGGTAATGGCGATCATCGGCGAGCTGGAATCGGCGGGCCTGCTGGATGCCTCGCTGCCGACGGTGCACAGCGCCTCCATGAAGGAGGCCCTGGCGCGCTGGGATATCCGTCGCACCGACGACCCGGAGGTACACAGGTTTTTCCGCGCCGGCCCGGCCGGTATTCCCACGCAGACCGCCTTCAGCCAGAGCTGCCGCTGGAACAACCTGGACGGCGACCGCGAGAACGGCTGTATTCGTTCGGTGGAACACGCCTTCTCTTCCGAGGGCGGCCTGGCGGTGCTGTTCGGCAACCTGGCGCCCAACGGTTGCGTGGTGAAGACCTCCGGCGTGGAGGAGGAGCTGTGGCGCTTCGAGGGTCCGGCACATATCGTCGAGAGCCAGGAGGCGGCCGTGGCCCATATTCTCGACGGCGAGGTCAAAGGCGGCGAGGCCGTCATCGTGCGCTACGAGGGCCCCAGGGGCGGTCCCGGCATGCAGGAAATGCTGTACCCCACCAGTTACCTGAAGTCCAAGGGGCTGGGCGAATCCTGCGCGCTGATTACCGACGGCCGCTTCTCCGGCGGCACCTCCGGCCTGTCCATCGGCCACGTCTCCCCGGAAGCCGCCTCCGGTGGCGCCATCGCCCTGGTAGAGAACGGGGATACCGTGCGTATCGATATCCCCGCGCGCACCATCGAAATCGCGATCGACGACAGGGAATTACAGCGGCGCCGCGAGGCCATGGACGCGAAGGGCAAACAGGGCTGGAAGCCGTCGGAGCAGCGTCCGCGCAAGGTGAGCAAGGCGCTCAAGGCTTATGCGCTGCTGGCCACCAGTGCCGATCGGGGGGCCGTGCGGGAGATCGACTAGGGCTGTTGGACTTGCCGGGCCTACGACGATCGCGAGGCCCGACCGTTCCCCTCTCCCCCGGCCCCTCTCCCAATGGGAGAGGGGAGCAGTTCCCTCTCCGCCGGGAGAGGGTCAGGGAGAGGGGCCCACCGACCCGGGCCCCCATTCTTCTATTCCTCCATTTTGTAGCGAATCCGGTTGCGCACACCCCGGCGCTCAATCGGCGCGCCGTCCTCGAGCTGCGGCTGGTACTTGAACCTCTCCACGGCCGCCACTGCCGAACGATTGAAGACCTCCGTCGGGTTGCCGGCACTGTCGTAGCCCGCCACCGCGCGCGCATCCCGCACACTGCCATTCCTGGTGATGGTGAACTCCACCACCACATAGCCCTCGAGTTCGCGGCGCAGAGCGGCACGGGGGTACTGGGGCGCCGTCTTGAAGATCGGTACCGGTGCACGGGAGATCGCGCCCGCATTGAAGCCGTTGCCGTCGGGACCGGGCGGTGTGACGGTAGTCGGCACTTTCACCGCTTCGACAGTCCGCTCAATCTGCGTTGTCGCCGGTTGCGGGGGCGGGGTCTGCGGCTGGACCGGCGCCTCTCTGTGCCGCACCGTGGGTTTCACCTCGGGCATGTGAACCGGCTGGACTTTCGGGTAGGGATCCGCCGTCGGGGCCTCGTAGTCCGTCGCAATCAGGCGCGTCATGACCACAATCAACAACAGCGTGATCAACCCGGCCAGGGCCACACTGCGCCCGTACAGACTCAGTTGTCCGGCATGAAACATCAGTGGTGGGGGATTCAGCGAGTAAGCTCTATCCATAACACCTCTCCTTTTTATATTGGGTGTCGAGTTGCGCCGACAACAGTCGGCGATGGAAAAGCTGATCAGCTACTTTCACTTAATAGTAGAAATACGCGAATATGCAAATAATTCGCAGTTGCATGTGTAGTATTTGATCAACACGAGCAACAAAAAGGCAGGGAGGGCAGGTCACGGGAGCGCAGTGGTGAGCCTTCGCCCTAAAAAAAGGCCGCACATTACTGCGCGGCCTTTTCTCAGCGAAAAACAGTGGCGATCAGATTGCCAGCTGTTCCTCCCGCTTCATCTCCTCTTCCACGAAGCCGATCCACTGATTGGCGAACTTCTCGGAGCGTTCGTCTTCCTTGGCCTTCTCCAGGTTCTTCAGGGCATTGTCGTAGTTTTTCAGGTTGGCATTGGCCATACCCAGCACGATATAGAGCTGGTCCGGGCGCTTCAGGTCGCCTTTTTTCAGCGCCTTGCCACCCATTTCCAGGGCTTTCTCATTCTTGTCCAGGTCCAGGTAGATACCGGCCAGACGGGAATAGAGCTTGCCTTCGTCGGACAGCTTGGCTGCGGCCTCCAGTTCGGGGATCGATTTCCGAAGTTCCCGCGCCATCTGGTAGGCCTGCGCCAGGGTTTCCAGGTTTTCGGAGGTGCGTTCGATCTTCTTCTCGTCGATGCCCTTCTTGATCACCTTCGCGCCTTTGTAGGGCACGTCGTTGCCCATAAAGAGATAGGCCATATTCAACAGCTCTTTCTCTTTCTGCAGAGCACCGGCAATATAGGCTGCTTCCATCATGTGCAGCTGGTCTTTCTCGCGCTTCAGCTCGCCGTACATACCGGACAGCTGCTTGTAGTACTCCCCTTTCGGGTAGTGCTTCACGAGTTTTTCCAGAATGCTGGTAACCGTCTTGTAGTCGTTTTTCTCGTAGTAGAGAAAACGCTGCAGGCTCAACCAGTTTTCCTTTGGAACCTTGCCCTTCGCTTCATACATGGACACAGCCTTGTTCATGTCCTTGAGTGCGCCGGCCTCGTCACCATTCTGGTAGTAGGCCTGGCCGCGCAGGGCATAGTCGGTAGCGCCGATCGAATCCGAGGCGGCAAACCAGCGGTTCAGGTACTTCAGAGCTTCATCGAAGTTCTCGGTTACCATGTTCAGCTGGGCGATGGTCTTCAGCGAGTTCAGCTCGGTACCGACCGGGATGTTCTCCACCCCCTGGGCGAGTACCTTCTTGTAGGCAGAGATCGCCTGCTGGTAGCGCTCCATGCTGTAATTGACAAAGCCGTAGAAGTAGTACATCTGCGCCATTTCATAGGCGTTGTAGTCCTCTTTGCCGGCCTCCATATCGCGCAGGGCGGCCAGGGCCGCATTCCAGTCTTCGGCATCCGCCGCTTCCTGGACTTTACCCAGCTTCTTGAAGACGTTCTCGCGCATGGCCGGAACCTTGCGCGTCTTCTCATCGCTCTGGGCCTCGGTCTGGGCAAACGGTGCAGCCACGCCCACCGCTTCCAGCACGGTAACACTCACCGCCGGTGCCATTACCAGGGGCAGCGCCACAGACGTGCGCAAGACGAATCTGGAGATCCCCTTCGTCATGGTCGTCATTTTCATAATGCGTCCCCTATTAGTCCTGCATGTTAAAGCTGATCTTGGTTTTCACACCAGGCACTTCGATCGGCTCACCGTCGACCACCCGCGGCTTGTACTTGTACTTGAGTGCCGACTTCACCGCTGCGCGGTTGAAGATGGAAGTCTCCCTACCGTCTTTGGTGTAGGCCTCCACCACTTGCGCATCACGCACGGAGCCATTTTTGGTTACGGTGTACTGGACAATCGCATAGCCTTCGATACCGCGACTCAGCGCCCGACGCGGATACTGCGGCGCCACTTTCACGATGGGCAGGTAGTCGCCCTCGCTGGCAAAGCCGCCGATCCCGCCCACACTCACATCGGCACCACCGGAAGGGGCAGACATGTTCAGGGCGTTATCCATGTTCGGGTCGTCGAACTCGGGTTCAGGCATCTCCGGCGGCGGAGTTTCCGGTTCTTCCGGCTTCTCCGGTTTGCTGGTGTCGTACTTTGTTTCGATCTTCTGCTCAGGCATCACAACATCGGCTACCTTGAGGTTTTCCTCCTCTTCGGGAGTCCCCAGGTTCGCCTGGATCAGCGCATGCATGGTGAAGATCAGGCCGAAGGTCGTGGCTACCGCCAGCGTCCCCGCCCCTAATAGTCTTACCGGATTCATAGCTGTTAACTCTTTTCTGTCGCGACCGAAACTTTCTCGATACCGATCTTCCTGGCCGCTTCCGTGATCAGGGCAATCTTCTCGATACTCGCCTTCTTATCGGGCTGAATCACCAACCACCCTTTCGGGTTCTCGGCATAGAGGCGTTCCAGGGTGAGTTTCACCTGGCGCTCGTCAACTTTGTCCTTGGCGATCCAGATCTCGTCGTTAGCGTTGATCGCTACCAGAATAGAGGTGGCTTTGAGTTCACTTTGTGTCGCTTCCGGCTTGATTACATCTTCGCCCGGTATCTTGATAAAAGTAGCCGTGACGATAAAGAAGATCAGCATGATGAACACCACGTCCAGCATGGGCGTGAGGTCGATGGCACCCTGTTCTTCTTCTGCCGTGTTTTGTCTTTTGCTCATAGCAACTCTCTTAGCAACTTTCTCGGCAGGGACCCTCGAGGAGGATCCCCGGCGAAAGTCTCTGGCTTGGCTAAACCTTCGACAAAGAAGCCCGCTCTGCGGCTCGGCTCTCTGCCTTATGTGGTGCCTTAGTGATCCATCGTCAGATGATCTTCCAGCAGCTGGGTTTCGCGCTCCGCTTTGCGGGTGATGTAGGTGCTGGCAAACACACCGGACAGTGCCGCAACCATACCCGCCATTGTCGGGATGGTCGCCATGGATACACCACTGGCCATTTGCTTGGCATCACCACCGCCGGTTATCGCGAGAACCTCGAACACGTTGATCATGCCCCAGACAGTGCCCAGCAGCCCGAACAGGGGTGCGAGGGAGACACAGGCCTGGATCATGTCCATGTTGTCATCGATGTTTCCGGATACCCGCGAGATCAGCGCTTCGCGGATGCGGTGGGCATTCCAGGATTTGCGCTCACTGCGCTCCTCCCACTGCTCCACCGCGCCCTGAACGTCGCCCTTCAACCCCTTGTGGAAGTAGAAGACACGTTCGAAGATCAGCGTCCACATAAAGAAGGTCAGGCCGGCGATCAGAAACAGTACTGGCCCGCCCGACGCCATAAAGGCGTTGACGGCGGCCCATGCGTCATACAATGCGTGCATGTTGCCGCCTCCTCTTATTTACGCTCGGCGTTTTCCGCCACAATACCGGCACTCTGCTCTTCCAGAATGTGCAGGATACGCTTGGCGCGACCGTTGACGACGGTGTGCATCAGCACGGTCGGGATGGCCACGATCAGACCCAGCACGGTGGTTACCAGTGCGGAGGAGATACCACCGGCCATGGCTTTCGGGTCGCCGGCGCCGAAGATGGTGATCGCCTGGAAGGTGATGATCATACCGGTCACGGTACCCAGCAGACCCAGCAGCGGAGCCACCATGGAGATGATCTTCAGCAGGTTGAGGCCGGACTCAATGGCCGGGCGCTCTTTCAGCACCGCCTCTTCCATTTTCAGCTCCAGCGTCTCGCCGTCGACACCCTTGTTCTCTTCGGCCACAGACAGCACGCGGCCCAGCGGGTTGTTGGTGTTCGGCGTGGAAGAGCGCAACTGGCTGCTTACCTTGGCGGACACACCGGACAGCACGATCAGGCGGAAGATGGCCAGCAGCATGGCGAAAACACCCACTGCAGAGATGATGTAACCCACGATATCACCCTGGTGCCAGCGCTCGACAATGCTCGGGCTGTTGATCATGGCCTTCAGGTAGGAACCGCCGGTGGGGCCGGTCGGGTCAACACCGAAAGCGGTGAAGCCGGATGTGGCGCTCTGCAGATCCGCGGCCATGGACAGGTACTCGCCGCTCGGCTGACGAACCAGCTCGGCCAGTTTGTTGCCGTCGGTCATTTCCAGGTACTTGCCGTCGGAAACCAGGTTGAAGTTGCCCACGCGGACGACTTCCTGCTCGGCCTGTTCACCGTTGGGCTTGCTGACAGTGGCGTTGAACTTCACGATCTTGCCGGACTCGACAACTTCACGCTGCAGCTCGAACCACAGGCGCTCGATCTCGTCGATGGTCGGCAGTTTGGTCTGGGAGTTCATCTTGTCGATCAGCTGGTCGAGGAACTCGGTGCGGCCCGGGTACTGGGCAGAGACCAGGGAGCCGTCCATGTTGGCGCGCAGGTCGCCGGCGGTGGAGGTCATGTGACCGAACAGCTCGCTCAGGGAGCCCATACGCTCGTCCAGCTGCTTGCGCTTCTGCTGAACCATCACTTCCTGCTCCTGGTACTTGGTTTCCAGGCGCTCGGAGCGGGCTTCTTCAGAGGCGCGAGTATTCTCGGCCTTGGTCAGCAGGGCCTGTTGGTTGGCCTTCTGACGGCGGAACTCAGCTTCGCGCTGCTTGTGCTCTTTGGATTCGGCAATCTTGGACTGGCGAACCATGTTCAGCAGTTCGTCCAGGGAGGATGCTTGTTCCTGTGCCGCGGCGGAGGCGCTGATCAGGCCGGCCGCTGCTACTGCGATGACGCGTTTGGCGAGAGAGGTTTTCATTGCGCTGCCTCCGGAGCCGGGATCGGCATGGTCATGATGTCGGTAGTGGCCTGCTGCTTGGCAATTTTCAGGCCCTGCATGATGGCGCGACGGTAGTCGCCGTCATCGATCTCAACCCAGGCTTTCTGATCTTTGTCGTAGGCCAGGGAGATCTCGGAGTCCTTGGTCTGGGCGACCAGGGCGATACGGCCGATCTGCAGCACGTTGACTTCTCGCTCCTGACCGTTCACGTTCAGGGTGTCACCGTAGCTGTCGATCTTGCGCGCGTACTCTGCTTCGAAGTTATACAGTTCCAGCACCTGGCGGAATTTCTCCGCGACGGTGATATCGGAACGGTCCATAGCACTCTTCACGCCTTCGAGGTTCGCCAGGCGCGTATCCAGTTTGAATGGGGCGTCCAGCTTGATGAACTGCTCCAGGCCGTCCAGCATTTCCAGAATCAGCGGCTGAATCTGGCGCTCGATGACGGTGACGTTCTCGATGGACTGATCCAGGTCTTCAATCACAGCCAGCTGGTTGGCCAGCTGCTTTTCCAGCTGCTTGTTGTAGACGCGCAGGCCGTCGATCTCTTTGTTGACCACCTTGAAATCCTGCAGCAGGCTGCCAGTTTCATCGGCGATCTTGTCGATGCGCTTTTGGGATGCCTGGGCCGCAGTGGTCTTCTGCTGACCGACGGCGAGGACATTGTCGATTGTATCCGCAGTGGCTACGCTGCCGTAGAGTGCGCCGGCAGACAGCGCAGTGGTCAGCGCCACAGCCATGAATCGCTTGGTTTTCATTAGACCCCCCAGTGGGTTCAATATTTCACAACATGGTCGCGATGAGTTAGCTGCCACAACGCGGTGTATTTTTGGTGTGAAGACAGCTAAGAGCCGCACATTGTAAACAGCCGATTTGATTATTCAAATGCCGATTGACAGTATCGGCCCGCCTGTGTAGCAGGGTAACAACCGGGTAACAAATCCCCGGGCCATGCACACAATTGCGGCGGCAATTCGCTGTGTGACAGATTGGACTCTACCAAACTGGTTATTTATTAATCAAGGTGTTTTTATTTCAACCTGTCGTACCGAACTAAGCAGTAGTTGTGTTCATCCCTGTCGGATGCCGCAAAGCATTCCCGACTGAATTCCCCCCACCGGTCACCGATTTCCGGAAAAAAGGCATCCCCCTCTACCTCGGCGTCCACCTCGGTGACATACAGACGCTCCGCCAACGGCAGGGCCTGGCGGTATATCTGCGCCCCGCCGATCACCATTACTTCCTCCGCACCGGATTCAGCTGCGGACTGGCGGGCCAACTGCAGCGCCTGTTCGAGAGAGGACGCACAGATTGCGCCATCGGCGCACCAGTCCGGATTGCGGCTGATCACGATATTGTCGCGACCGGGCAACGGGCGACCGATGGATTCGAAGGTCTTGCGCCCCATGACAACAGGTTTCCCCAGCGTGGTGCGTTTAAAGAACTTCAGGTCGCCGGAAATGCGCCAGGGCAGGCCGTTTTCCTTCCCGATGGCGCGGTTGCGTGACATGGCGGTGATCAGGGCGATGGGTATTTCTTTCATTCTGTATTGACACCTCGGGTAGGGCTGGATGGGGTGGCGCTTCCCGGGACTGTCTGCGAGAGGGGCCGAAGGCGCCGTGAATACCTGGAGCGGCTGGGACACCTCGCAGACAAGCCTACAGGGATGTATTTACGGCGGGGGCGCCTAGCCGTGTCCCGGGAAGCACCACCCCATCCAGCCCGGGACGTGCCACTATACCGCCACCGGCGCCGGGATATGCGGGTGCGGATCGTAGTCAGCCAGCTTAAAGTGCCCATATTCAAAATCGAACAAATCCTTAACGTAAGGATTGATTTCCATCCGCGGCAAGGGGCGCGGCTCGCGCTGTAGCTGCTCCTCTACTTGCTCCATATGGTTGGAATACAGATGGGCATCGCCGAAGGTGTGGACAAACTCCCCCGGCTGCAGGCCGCATACCTGCGCCATCATCAGCGTCAGCAGGCTGTAGGAAGCGATATTGAAGGGCACGCCGAGAAAGATGTCGGCGCTGCGCTGGTACAGCTGGCAGGACAACCTGCCGTCCGCCACATAGAACTGGAACAGTGCGTGGCAGGGCGCCAGTGCCATGCGCCCGGCGGCCGCGTTGTCCGACGGCGAAACGCCCTCGTCCGGCAGGTCGGCCGGATTCCAGGCACTGACGAGCAGGCGGCGGGAATCCGGGCGGCTCTCCAACTGCTGCAACAGTTGCGAGATCTGGTCGATATGGCGGCCGTCCGGCGTCGGCCAGGAGCGCCACTGGTAGCCGTACACCGGGCCCAGGTCGCCGTTTTCGTCGACCCACTGGTCCCAGATGCGCACACCGTTTTCCTTCAGGTAGGCGATATTGGTATCGCCTTTCAGGAACCACAGCAGTTCGTGGATGATCGAGCGCAGGTGGCACTTCTTGGTGGTGATCAGCGGGAACCCCTCGTTCAGGTCGAAGCGCATCTGGTAGCCGAACACACTCAGGGTGCCGGTACCGGTGCGGTCGCTTTTGCGGGTGCCGTTGTCGCGCACGTGGCGCATCAGATCGAGGTACTGCTTCATCTATTGGGCTCCACTCCTGGTCTGTCCACCCCGCTGCTTTTCACTCCGCTGCGGGGGCAGCGGCTGTGTGCGGTAGCTCCACACCAGAATGACGATACCGGCGGCGATCATCGGCAGGCTCAGCAACTGGCCGCGGGTCATCCAGCCGAACAGGTCGAAGCCGATATGGCTGTCGGGCTCGCGCACGAACTCCATCGCAAAGCGGAAGATACCGTACAGCAGCACGAACAGGCCGCCCACCGCCAGTCGCGGGCGCGGTTTGCGGGAGAACCACCAGAGCACTGCGAACAGCACCAGCCCCTCGAAAAACGCCTGGTAGAGCTGCGACGGGTGGCGCACCAGATGCTCGGGATCCCGCGGGAATACCATGCCCCAGGGCAGATCCGTCTCGCGGCCCCAGAGTTCCTGGCCGATAAAGTTGCCGAGCCGGCCCAGCCCCAGGCCGATGGGCACCAGCGGCGCGACGAAGTCGATCAGTGCCGGGAAAGTGGTGCCGATCTTGCGCGCGTAGATGGCGGCCGCCACCATCACACCGATAAAGCCACCGTGGAAACTCATGCCACCTTCCCAGACCCGGAACAGGGACAGCGGATCCGCCAGTAATTCGGGGAAGTTGTAAAAGAACACATACCCCAGGCGCCCCCCCACGACCACGCCGATGGCGCAGTAGAGAATCAGGTCCTCCACTTCGGACTTGATCACCGGCGACCAGGCCTTGCGCGAGCGGCGCAGCGCCAACCACCAGGCGGCGATAAACCCGGCCAGGTACATCAGCCCGTACCAGTGCACTTTCAGCGGACCGATGGCCACGGCTACCGGATCGATCTGGGGATAGGAAATCATGGGGAAATCACGGTTGTTGGAAAGACCGTATTATGGGGGGAAATCCTCTGCCAGTTCAAAGAGAGCTGGTGACCAATGGTGAAGTGGTCCGGCGGCACCGGGCCCTGCTACGCTCACCGCCACAGACCACCACCGGCCACTTGCCCATGTGCCTACTGTTATTCGCCTACCGCTGTCACCCCGACTACCCGCTGCTACTGGCCGCCAACCGGGACGAATTCTACCGGCGGCCGACCGCGCCGGCGGGACCCTGGGAGGGCGGCGGCATGGTTGCCGGGCGGGACCTGAGGGCCGGTGGCACCTGGGCCGGGATTGCCCGCGGCCGCGTGGCGGCGGTGACCAATATTCGTGAAGCACATCCCTGTGCTTCATCCCTGCGGGACAGCCTTCGGCTGCGCAAATCGGGGTCCCGCCCGATTTGTCGCGAGCCACAGGTACCGACGCCAAAAGACCCGCTGTCCCGCGGCGATATCCCGCGCGACTTCCTGCAGGGCAGTGCGCCCCCCGCCTCTTTCGCTGCCGGCCTGATGGATCGGCGCTATCGCGGCTTCAACGCCCTGCTGTTCCAACTGGGCGCCGACGGCGAACTGGTCTGCGCCGGCAACCGCCACGGGCCCTTCACCTTTAGCGCCGGCGTACACGGCATCTCCAACGGCGCGCCGGATGCCCCCTGGCCGAAGGTGGAGAAGGGCAAAACCGGGCTGTCGCAGCTGCTGCGCGGGCTCGACGGCGACCCCGACGAAGGCAATTTCGTCGAGCCGGCCCTGGCCCTGCTGCAGGATCGCGCCCCCGCGGCGCCGGAGGACCTGCCCCACACCGGCGTGCCCCCAGAGCTGGAGCGGGCGCTGTCACCGATATTCGTGCAGATAGAGCGGGGCGACGACTTCCCCGACGCCTACGGCACTCGCGCCAGCACCCTGATCGCCGTGCACCACAGCGGGCGCACGCAGCTCTGGGAACAGGGCTACGAGGACGGTGAGCCACAGGGAGCACTGCGGCATTTCGAGCTGGATTGACCTGCCGGCGATCTACTTTGAGAAAAACCGACCTCGGGGCTCCGCTGTTCCCTCTCCCCCGGCCCCTCTCCCGACGGGAGAGGGGAGCTACGCTGGAAACGCCAGGGGCCAGACGACCCGTCGAGCCTCCTTTAGGCCCCATACCAGTTCCCTCTCCCCGGGGAGAGGGTTAGGGAGAGGGGCGACCGGAATCGCCCCACAGCAGCAGTTCAACTTCCGGGGCACCGCCGCCCCCTCTCCCCCAGCCCCTCTCCCGACGGGAGAGGGGAGCTATGCAGGAAACGCCAGGGGCCGGACAGCCCATCGAGCCCTCATCTAAGCTCCTAGCGTCAAATGAACCCAACGCCAAGCAAACCCCGAATTTGTTGCCATACTTAAGTTCACAGACCGGGTTTGGTTGAGTTTCGCGCAACATTGCCTGCGCAGCCCCTATTCCGGTCTCTAAAGGAAGGTCGCGCAGGACGCATGACACAGGCGAACAGTCGGTGTATATCGACGAAAATAGGACCGATTCGCCGCAGGTTGGGAAGGTATGAACGATCTGGCGTCCGGCTTATGGCCATTCACAGGCACAACCGGGCCCCGCAGCATCGCTGAGGTACCATGTCGTATTTCAACCCAGAGCGTCGCAAACGCAAATCGCTGCTGCCGCTGCTGATACTCGGCAGTCTGTGCATTTTTGCCCTCTACTACGCCTTTACCGCCAACCAGGAAACGGTGCCGGTGCTGCCGGAAAACGCCGTGCGCCCACACCTGGTCTACTGGCTGGAGGAGAATCCCGACGCCTGGCCGGCCCAGGATCCGATCTTCAACCCGGCCGCGGTGCGGCGTATCTACCAGCGTACCGACTACCGCCTGCTGTGGTTCGACAACTACAGCCTCAGCGATACCGCCAACGACCTGCTCAAACAGCTCACCGCCTCCAGCTCCGGCAACCCCAGCAGCATGGTGGACTACCGCTACCACCTGGGTTATTTCGATCGCACCCTGCGCGACACGCCACAGCAACTGCAGATGGCGGCGGTGCTGGACGTGCTGCTGACCGACGCCTTTGTCTCCTACGCCCAGGACACCCAGCTGGACGAACTGAATCCCAAAAATCGGCCACGGCGGGATGTCACCCCAGTCTACAACGGCGAAGGGGGCTTCCAGTTGGCGGCCTTCACCTCCCGCCGCCAGAGCGATACCGGCCGCAGCGGTCGCAAATACTTTCGCGGCTACAACCGCGGGACCACGGCCGCCACCAGCCGCTACTATGTCCGCCAGCGCAGCGCCGACAAAATCGACCGCACGCGCCACTACTCCAATCGATACCAGCGCCGCGACAGCAACCGCAGCGACGGCGACTCGCGCTTCTCCGACGGTGGCCTGCCGCCGCGCAACGGTCGGCGAAGCGACGACAACCGGAACGGCCTGCCCCGGGTCGGCCGCGCCTCGGAGCACAGCGAGGGCCCCTACTATGTGGAAAACACCCCCTACGGCGGTGATGCCAACACCCTGCGGAACGAACTGGCGCGCATGCGCGATATCGCCGCCAAGGGCCGCTGGCGCCCGATGCCTCCGGGACCGGCGATGACCATCGGTGCCAAACACCCGCACGTCGCCCTGCTGCGCCAGATGCTGACCCTCTACGGCGACTACCGCGACCACTACGGCTACGGGCGCGGGCGGGGCGAAAACGACAAGTTCGACCGGCGCCTGCACGAGGCGGTACTGCGCTTCCAGAAACGCCACGGCCTGAAAGAGGACGGCATCGTCGGCCGGGAGACCCGCAAACGGCTGAACCTGTCGCCCACGGCGCGGGCACAGATCATCGAAACCAATATCCGCCGCCGCGAATCCCTGCCGGCGGACCTCGGCGACCGCTTCCTGCAGGTAAACGTGCCCGCCTACCGGCTGCAGTATGTGGAGAACCAGCGAGTCAAACTGTCGATGAAGGTGGTGGTGGGCAAGAAGAAGTTCGCCACTCCGGAGATTACCACCCGCGTCAGCCGCGTGGTCTTCAATCCCACCTGGACGGTGCCGCGCAGCATCCTGGTCAACGAACTGCTGCCCAAGGCCCGCGCCAACCCCAGTGGCATGGAGAAGATGGGCTACCGGGTGGTCAGCGGCAGTGGCGAACACCTGCCGCTGACGCCGAAGAACCTGTCGGCCGCCGGCGCCGGCTCCTACCTGATGCGACAGATGGGCGGAGAGGACAATATCCTCGGCCGGGTGAAAGTCGAGATTCCCAACACGGACGCCATCTATTTGCACGACACCCGGGCGCGCAACCTCTTCTCGCTCAGCGACCGGGACCACAGCCACGGCTGTATCCGCCTGGAAAAGCCGCGCCACCTGGCCGAGGCACTGCTGCGCCCACAGGGCAACTGGGACCAGTGGCGCATCGACCAGCTCACCGTCGGCGACGAGACCACAGAAGTGAGGATGAAGAAAAATGTAAAGGTCTATATCACCTACTGGACCGCCTGGGTCGACGGCCGGGGCCAACTCAACTTCCGCGACGATATCTACGGCAAGGATGGCCTGGAAGCCAATCAGTGGTGAGATAAAAAATGCGGACAAATCTGCCGGAAGCAGATTTGTCCGCATTGATGAGTCGCATCCCTGCGACTCACCCGCTACGCGGGCGGCCTTCGGCCGTCCAAATTTGTTCCAGACAAATTTGTCCCCATTCCCCGATATTCCCTAAAGGTATTTCGACCCGACCACCCCGCAGGTTACCAATGTGAGCAAGGAGAACCGTCCAGCTCACAGGGGTATACCATGAGCCACCCGCTCGACACTTCCCGCTACTGCAGCGCCCTGGCGCTTATCCTGACCCTATCCCTGGCGAGCGAAACGCCGCTCGCCGACAGCGACATCACAGAGCGGACGGCACTGCCCGCCGCAGACGCGCAGGCGGCCGATCCCTATACACCCTACGGCCGGCAGTACGCACTGATGCGCGAGGAACTGGCGCGCTACCGCGCCCTCGCCGAGGGCGACCGCTGGCAACCGCTCGGCGACGGCCAGACCCTGGCACCGGGCATGCGCGACCCGCGCGTGGTGCAACTGCGCAGCCTGCTGATGATGTACGGAGACTATCAACTGAACGACAGAGCCGCCGACAGCGGCGCCGCGGACGAATACGACAAGGCGCTGCAACAGGCGGTACGCCGCTTCCAGCGCCGCCACGGCCTGAAAGAGGACGCGCTGGTGGACGATCGCACCCGGGCGCGCCTGAATATCGACCCGGCGGAACGGGCGCGCACCCTGGGCGCCAACCTGCGGCGCTGGGAGGCGATGCCCAAGGATCTGGGGCCGCGCTACATCGTGGTCAACATCCCCGATTTCAGCCTGCGGCTGGTGGACCGCGGGCGGGACCAGTTCCGTATGCGCGTGGTGGTGGGCAAGACCAAACACATGACGCCACAACTGACCACGCGCATGACCCGCGTGATCCTCAACCCCACCTGGCGCGTGCCGCGCAATATAGCGCTGCGCGAGCTGCTGCCCAAAGGCAGCGCCAGGCTCTCCGCCAAAGGCTACCAGTTGGTCAATCACCGCGGCCACTCGGTGCCCTTTACCCGCGGCAACATCGCCGGCATCCGCCGCGGCAAGGTGATGCTGCAGCAGAAGGGCGGGCCGGGCAACGCCCTGGGCCGGGTCAAGTTCGTAATCCCCAACAAGCAGGCCATTTTCCTGCACGACACCAACAGCAAGCATCTGTTCAAGCGCAGCCAGCGCGCTTTCAGCCACGGCTGTATCCGCCTGGAAAAGCCACTGGAGTTCGCCCGCATGATGTTGCGGGAACAGAACAGCTGGGGTGAGGAGCAGATAGAGCGCACTCTCAACAGCCCCCGCACCCAGGGAATCGAGCTGGAGAACCCGATCCCTGTCTACATCGCCTACTGGACCGCCTGGGTCGACGAGGAGGGACTGCTGCAGTTCCGTCCGGACATCTACGACCGCGACACGCCGCAGAACTCCCGCGCCGGCACGGACGACGACCACAGCAACCAACCGGGGTGATCCATGGCAAGCCGACACGCGACTCGCCGGCCCCTGCTGGCGGCGCTGATCTGTCTGGCCCTGATCCCCGCCGTCTGCGCGGGGCGGGCGCCGGCGGCGGAACCGGTGCCGGCGGTGGATCCGGCCACTGCCGGCGCCGACCTGCGCGCCGCCGCCGAGCGCTACCGTCAACTGGCGGACGACTGGCAGCCGCCGACCGCCGGAGGGGCACTCAAAGCCGGCGACCGCGGCCAGCGGGTGGTCCAACTGCGCCGGCTCCTGCACCTGCTGGGGGACTACCGCGGCCTGCCGGGCCCGGTCGGAGGCAAGGTCCAGAACCCGCAACTCTTCGACAGCGGCCTGCAGCGGGCAGTGGAAAATTACCAGCGCCGCCACGGCCTGGAACCGAGCGGCATCGCCGGGCCCCGCACCCTGGCGGAGCTCGCGGTGGCGCCGGCGGAGCGGGCGCGCCGGCTGGAACTCAACGCCGATCGCTGGGACAAGCTGAAAATGCCCGAGAGCGGTCGCTATATCCTGGTCAATGTACCCGACTACCGGCTGCAACTGGTCGACAGTGGGCTGGTGGCCCTGGACATGAAAACGGTGGTGGGCAAAACCAGCAGCCACACACCCTCGATGCGCAGCCGCATCACCAACATCGTTTTCAACCCGACCTGGACGGTGCCGCGCAGCATCCTGCTGACCGAGCTGCTGCCGAAAGCGCGCAACAACCCGCAGGCCATGCACAACCGCGGCTACCGGGTGGTGAACTACGGCAGCGGCGACACCACCCGCATTTCCCCCGAAGGTATCTCCCGCGCCGCCCACGGCAACGCCACCCTGCGCCAGGTCAGCGGCCCCGGCAATACCCTCGGGCGGCTCAAGTTCGTCATACCGAACAAGCAATCCATATTCCTGCACGACACCCAGGCACAGAGCCTGTTCGGCTTCCGCCAGCGCGCCTTCAGCCACGGCTGTATCCGCCTGGAGCAGCCGGAGGAGCTGGCTTACGCACTGTTGGGCCAGCAGGGCTGGGACAGGACCCGCGTGGCCCGGGCTACCGTCGGCGACGAGAGCGTCAACATACGGGTAGAGGAACCGCCGCGGCTGTTTATTGCCTATCTCACTGCCTGGGTGGACCCGCGCGGCAGGGCCCAGTTCCGCCCCGATATCTACCACCGCGACCGGGCGGACCAGCCGCCCGAGTAGACCCGCTCCGCCCCATCAATCGACAAAATTCCCGGACCGGCCCGAAACCGGCCGCGATTTTTGAGCCACCCTGCCTCCGCGGGACCCAAATGGGACGGCCGGTCGCAAAAAAATTATTTTTCTGTTTTGGTCGATAGTTGACAACGCTGTCTCATGACCTTCCCGCCACCTGCCGTCATTTCAACCGGAATCGACAGTTCGCGTAGTCTCGGGCGCAATAAAATACCAGCTCTTCGCTTCGATCGATTGTTCATTACCCCTTTGCTGTTTGTAACAACCGGTTATTTTTTGTACATTTCTTTCAACCCCGAATGGCACCAAAAGCCACAAGGGGCATGACGAGAAATACACGAGAGGCGGAAAAGGGTTATGAAAAATCCATCCAGACGCCGGTTCCTGGCAGTAACCTGTGCAACAGCGGCAGCGGTCAGTGCCGGTCCGACATTGGCGAGAGCGGGTACCTCACGTACCCTGAAGATGCGCAACCTGCACACCGGGGAACGGCTGAATGCCGCCTTCTGGTCCAACGGTGACTACAGCAGCAGCGGCCTGAAACGATTCAACCGTCTGCTGCGCGACCACCGCGCCAACGAGACGACGCGCATGGACCCGGAACTGTTCGACCTGATCCACAAGCTGAAGGAGAAACTGAACTTCAACGGCGAGATCGAGATCATCTCCGGCTACCGTTCGGCCAAGACCAACGCCATGCTGCGCTCGCGCTCCGGCGGCGTCGCCAAGCGCAGCTACCATACCCGCGGTATGGCCATCGACCTGCGCATGCCCGGTGTGCCGCTGAGCAAAGTGCGCCGCGCGGCCCTGGACCTGAAAGTGGGCGGTGTGGGTTACTATCCGAAGAGTAACTTCGTGCACGTCGACACGGGTCCGGTGCGCCGCTGGTAAGCCGGACATCGCCCCGCGGCGATGCGTAGCAACGAAAGAACCCCGGCCCAGGGCCGGGGTTCTTTCGTTTGGGGACTGGGGTAGGGTGCGCCGTGCGCACCGACCGATCAATTCCCTCCGGGCAGCGACACCGGTGTCACTTCCTCCTCGGTCGCCGGCACCCGGGTCGTGCCCGCCATCAGTCCGGCGATCTGCTCCAGCAGCTCCCGCGCCCGGGACAGCTGGTCCAGTGCCGCCAGCTCCATCGGGTCTTCCATCTTCATCAACAGTTCCTCCAGCTCGGCGAAGCTCTGCGCCAGCGCGCCGACCTGGTGTCGGTCCAGCAGCAGCTCGGCGAGGCCGGTGCCCTCCGCCGGCAGCCAGCTGGCCTGCAGGGTGCGCAGTATGGCCAGTAGCGCCTGCTTGGAATCCGCGGCGCGGCCGCTCTCCACGTCGCTCTCGGAACTCTCCGGCAGACGCCGCAGCAATTCCTCGTCCACCACCCGCGTATGGGTGGCTCGCACCTGTTGCAGGCGCTCGACGGGGGCCAGGGCCAGGAAATGCCGCGACAGGTCGTTGGCGGAATAGGGCCAGCGCTGCGCCAGGTCATTCGCATCCTCGTTCATCGCCTCGCCGATCAGGCCGGTCAGCTGGCGCCGGCGGTTGACTGCCAGCGCCTCAGGCTTCTCGCCCTCATCCACGGCGACAAACTCCTCCGCCGTGCGCTCGCCGGTGGGGCCCCAGAGCATGACTTCCATCGCGTGGAAACCGGTACTCGCCTCCTCGTTGGCAGTCAGGCGGTGCTGGTGGCGCAGGTTGGTCAGGGTCAGCTCAATGGCGGTGTCGTTGACGATACCGCTGTCGGAATAGCCCGGCACCGTATCCAGGTAACCCGGCTGTGCCGGCCAGCTGTCCAGTGCCAGCACCAGCTTGCGGCCCTGCTCGCGGATTTCCGCCGGCGCGAAGCCCAACTGGATATAGGGCAGCGCCGCGGCGAATTCGCGGTGTGCATCCAGCCAGGCCAGCTTGGCCGCCTCCAGATGATCGTCACTGGGCCGCTCCAGCAACGTTGCCACCGCGCGGTTGAGCCCCTCCACTGCCGCGCGGACGTCCGCCAACTGCGCCTCGCCCGTCTGCCAGACACTGCGCGACAGCGCCTCGGCCGCCTCTTCGTCGATCACCTCCGGCGCCGGCTGCGGCTTCTCGGCGGCCGGCTGTTCAGTCTTTTTCGCCTCGCAGGCACCGAAAGTCAGCAGCATCGCCACCAGCGCCATTCGCCACAGCCGCGGTCCCCCGCGCCACTTAGAGTTTCCGTTCACAGAATTCCCCATTTCAAAACTGTCGATTCAACTCGAGCTTCAGCGTTCGATGCGCCGCGACGCACCCCGTTCCGGCTCCCCCAACTGAACCCCGAAACCTGAGGGTTAAAACACACCCGCTGGCCGCTACCTCATTCCTCCCCACGCAGGCTGATTACCGGCCAGCCGCGGTTCTCGGCCTCGGTCCGCAGGCGCGGATCCGGGTCCACCGCCACCGGGTGCTCCACTTCCCGCAGCAGCGGCAGGTCGTTGATGGAGTCGCTGTAGAACCACTTCTCCGAGGCGGCGTAGGCCGGGTTGTGCGCCAGCCACTGATGCAGCCGCAGTACCTTGCCGCCCTGGTAACAGGGCTCTCCCGCCACGCGACCGGTAAAACGGCCCTCCACTTCCTCCGGCTCCGTGGCCAGCAGCGTGTCCACTCCCAGGCGGGCGGCGATCGGCTCCACCACGAAGCGGTTGGTGGCGGTAATGATCATGATATGGTGGCCATCGCGCCGGTGCCCGGCGATCAGCTCTTCCGCCTGCGGCAGCCAGATCTCGCTGATCACTTCCTCCATGAAGGCCCGCTGCAGGTTGCCGAGCTGCCCCTGCGAGAGCTGCGCCAGCGGCTCCAGGGCAAATTCCAGGTAGGCAAAGATATCCAGCTCGCCGCGCTGGTAATCCCGGTAGAAGCGGTCGTTGGCGGAGCGATAGCGCTCACCGTCTACATGCTCGCGTTCCACCAGGAACTCGCCCCAGGCGTGATCGCTGTCGCCACCGATCAGGGTATTGTCCAGATCAAATATCGCCAACTGCACCGCCATCTCCCTCAATAGTCAACTATAGTCCCACGGGGGGATTTCGCCGCCAGCGACACAACCCGGGGGCGGAGATTTTAACCCGTAGAGACCGCCGGCACAGTGCGCGTGTCACCGAATTGCCGTAATAACCCCGCTGTGGAACAATGCCGGACAAGTATGCGCGGTTGACAGCCTGTCGAACTCAGCCCGTCAGGCGGCCGCACACAGACGAATCGAGGACGGTATTTTGGGCGACGGCAAGCCGGCTCAGTCCGGGCGCAAACACCGCCGCAGGTCCGCCAGGCAGTCCAGCCGCAGCGACACCCCGGGCAAGAGGCCGGAGCGCAGCGGCGACAGCAACAGCAGTAACATCGACGACGAGGGCTTTCGCCCCAACGTCGGCATCATTGTTCTGAACGCCCGCGGCGAGGCGCTGTGGGCGCGGCGGATAGGCGGCAAGGACGCCTGGCAATTTCCCCAGGGCGGAATCAATCCGGGCGAGGCGCCGGAGCAGGCGCTGTATCGCGAGCTCTACGAGGAGGTGGGGCTGACCCGCGACCAGGTCAGCCTGATCGCCAGCACCCGCGGCTGGCTGCGCTACCGGCTGCCCCGGCGGCTGATCCGCAAGCGCTCGGCGCCCCTGTGTATCGGCCAGAAGCAGAAATGGTATCTGCTCAAGCTGGAGGCGCCCGAGGACAGCATCAGTTTCAACAACGGCTACAAGCCCGAGTTCGATCAGTGGCGCTGGGTCAGCTACTGGCATCCGCTGAGCAAGGTGGTGACCTTCAAACGCGAGGTATACCGCCGCGCCCTCACCGAACTGGCGCCACAGCAGATACAATTGGAGAAGCGCTGGCTGCGCGGACAGGAATAGCCGCCGGCGGGGTTTCATATAGACTCACGCTTCGGGAATGCCGTTGGGGAGCCGGGGCGGGGTACACTTTTCTGGGACACGCCGTAAATACATCCCTGTAGGCTTGTCTGCGAGGTCCCTCTCGCAGACAGTCCCAGAAAGGTGTACCCCGCCCCGGCTTGTGCCATCGGTAGACATCTCCCCCGAAACAGAGCTTGAATCCGTAACTTTTAGGTGGATTCAAGTTGAATCTAAAGGGAAGGACAGACCTTTGCTCGGATCTCTGCGCAGTATCGTTCAGGAAGTCAACGCGGCCAGGGACCTGCCCGCGGTACTGGATATCATCGTGCGCCGCGTGCGCGAGGTGATGCACACCCGGGTCTGCTCCGTTTACCTGCGCGACAAGCAGTCCGATTCCTATGTGCTGATGGCCACCCGCGGCCTGAACCAGGACTCGGTGGGCAAGGTGCATATGGTGCCGGGCGAGGGCCTGGTGGGCAATGTGGTCACCCGAGAGGAGCCCATCAACCTGGAGCGCGCCGAGTCCCACCCCGCTTACCAGTACTTCCCCGCCACCGGCGAGGAGCGTTTCAGCGCCTTTCTCGGCACCCCCATCATTCACCACCGCAATGTGCTCGGCGTGCTGGTGGTACAGCAGGCGGAACAGCGCCGCTTCGACGAGGGCGAGGAAGCCTTCCTGGTCACCCTGTCGGCGCAGCTGGCCGGCGTGATCGCCCACGCCGAAGCCACCGGCGCCCTGGCCACCATCGGGCGGCAGCGCCGTGAGACCCGGTTCGGCGGTATCGCCGCCTCACCGGGTGTCGCCATCGGTCGCGCCCATGTGGTTTCGCCCCAGGCCAACCTGGCCACCGTACCCTACTCCTGCTGTATGGACGTGGAGGCCGAGCTGGAACTCTTCCAGCAGGCACTGGGCAATGCCCGCAAGGAGATTCGCGAGGTCGGCGAGCGCCTGAAGAACGACCTGAACCGCGAAGAGCGGGCGCTGTTCGACGCCTATATCAGCATGCTCGACGACAGCTCCCTGGCGGTGGAGGTCTGCGACCGTATCCGCCAGCAGCTCAGCGCCTCCCGCGCCTGGGCCGAGGTGATGCTGGAGCACGTGCGCCGCTTCGAGGCCATGTCCGACGCCTACTTCCGCGATCGCGCCGCCGATGTGCGCGACCTGGGCGCGCGGGTATTGATGCACTTGCGCCAACAACAGCAGGCCCAGCGGGACTATCCGCAAAATACGATTCTGATCGGCGAGGAACTGACCGCGGCGATGCTCGCCGAAGTGCCGCGCGAGCGTCTGATGGGCCTGATCTCGGTGAAGGGCTCCGCCAACAGCCACGTGGCCATCATCGCCCGCGCCATGGGGCTGCCGGCAGTGATGGGGGCGCAGGACCTGCCCTACGAGCAGATCGACGGTGCCGAGCTGGTGGTGGACGGCTATCGCGGCGAGCTGCATGTGCATCCGGGCGCCGAACTCAGGCGCCGCTACGACGCCATCGTCGAGGAAGAGCGCGAACTGGCGCGCAACCTGGACCACTTGGCCGGCCTGCCCGGCGAGACCGCCGACGGCCACCGGGTGCGCCTGTGGGTCAACACCGGCCTGATGGCGGACGTGGTGCGCTCCCTGGAGCGGGGCGCCGAGGGCGTGGGCCTCTACCGCACCGAGGTGCCCTTCCTGCTGCGCGACCGTTTCCCGTCCGAGGAGGAGCAGCGCGAGATCTACCGCGAACAGCTGGAGGCCTTCGCGCCGCGCCCGGTGACCATGCGCACCCTGGATGTGGGCGGCGACAAGGCGCTGGCCTACTTTCCCATTGAGGAGACCAACCCCTTCCTCGGCTGGCGCGGTATCCGCGTGACCCTGGACCACCCGGAGATTTTCCTGGGCCAGGTGCGGGCCATGATGAAAGCCAGCCAGGGGCTCGACAACCTGCGCATCATGCTGCCGATGATCAGCGGCGTGGGCGAAGTGGAAGCGGCGCGCAAGCTGGTAGAGCGGGCCCACCGGGAACTGCGAGACGAGGGCTATCGGATCGACATGCCGCCGCTCGGCATCATGATCGAGGTCCCGTCGGCGGTCTACCAGGCCAGCGACCTGGCGCAGCAGGTGGACTTCATATCCGTGGGCTCCAACGACCTGACCCAGTACCTGCTGGCGGTAGACCGCAACAACAGCCGCGTGGCCAGTATCTACCACGCCCTGCACCCGGCGGTGCTGCGCGCCCTGCTGCAGGTGGTCAACGCCGGCCACACCGCCCGCACCAAGGTGGGTATCTGCGGCGAACTGGCCGGTGACCCCGGTGGCGCCCTGCTGCTGGTCGCCATGGGCTACGACGTACTGTCGATGAACGCCACCAACCTGCCCCGGGTCAAGGCGGCCCTGCGGGCGGTGAAAAAGTCCGATGCCGATCAGTTATTGAAACAGGTGCTGGACCTGCAGTATCCGGAGCAGATAGAGCAGGTATTGCAGGACTTTCTGCAGGGGTTGGGGTTGAAGGCGCTATTGCAGCCGGAAGGGGAGAGTCAAAACCCAAATAGCAAAAATTACATGTCAAATGTAAAAAAACAAAGCTCGAAATAAAAAAAGCCGCCGGGCAGATGCCCGGCGGCTTTTTCCATTGATATTTGATTTTGAACGCTGACTACTCTTCCGCTTCTTCCCGATAGGCATCCGCATCGAGCATTTTATCCAGCTCACCGGTATCGCTCGGCTTGACGCGGAACATCCAGCCCTCGTCGTAGGGGGATTCGTTGACACTCTCGGGAGCGTCTTCCAGGGACTCGTTCACGGCGATCACTTCGCCGGAAACCGGTGCGTAGATATCGCTGGCGGCTTTCACGGATTCGACCACACCGGCCTCGTCACCGGCGGCCAGCTCAGTGCCCACTTCCGGGGTCTCCACGAACACCACATCACCCAATGCGTCCTGGGCGTGGTCACTGATGCCGATGGTGACGGTGCCGTCCTCTTCCAGCCGCGCCCACTCGTGGCTGGGCATGTATTTCAGTTCGCTGCGGATTTCGCTCATGCTGTGATCCCTCTATTAAGCAGATTTCTTCAGATTCTTTTTTCGGAGCCTGTTTGGCTTCCTGTACGGGGCTCGCAGGGTCGGGTGGGGGACCGCTTTCCGGGACTGTCTGCGAGAGGGACCTCGCAGACAAGCCTACAGGGACGTATTCACGGCGTGTCCCGGAAAGCGGTCCCCCATCCGACCCCGCCACCGGGGGCCTAACTCTGACAGATTCGAAACAGGCCCTCAGACAACCGACTTGCCATTGCGCACAAAACAGGGTTTAACCACCTTCACCGGTACCAGCTTCTTGCGCATCTCCACCCGGGCGGTGTCGCCCACCGTCACCGGCACCCGCGCCAGCGCAATGGAATGGCCCAGGGTGGGGGAAAAAGTACCGCTGGTGATGATACCGCGCTCGTCGGCGCCGTCCACCACCACCGGCTGGTCCGCGCGCAGTACGCCGCGCTCTTCCAGCACCAGGCCCACCAGTTTCTGTTTTACGCCGGCCGCCTTTTCCTCGGCAATGGGCCCGCGGCCGATAAAGTCGCGTTCCTCCGGCTGCCAGGCGACAGTCCAGCCCATATTGGCGACCAGCGGCGAGGTGTCCTCGTCCATTTCGTGGCCGTACAGGTTGAGGCCGGCTTCCAGGCGCAGTGTGTCCCGCGCGCCCAGGCCGCAGGGCGCCACGCCGGCATCCGCCAGTGCGCGCCAGAAGCCGTCGGCGTCCTCGCCGGGCAGCATGATCTCCACACCGTCTTCCCCGGTATAGCCGGTGCGGCCGACGAACCAGTCGCCGCGGGCAACGCTCTGGAAGGGTTTCAGGTCGTCGATGGCGGCAATCCAGTCGACGCCCAACACTTCCTTCACCCTGTCCAGCGCTTCGGGGCCCTGGATGGCGACCATCGCCAGTTGCGGGCGCTCGCTCAGGGAGACCTCGAAGGATTCGGCCTGCTGCTCCATCCAGGCCAGGTCCCGGTCGCGGGTCGCGCAGTTGACCACCATGCGGTAGCCGGGATCCACCAGATAGACGATCAGGTCGTCGATCACACCGCCCTTTTCGTTGAGCATGCCGGTGTAGAGCGCCTTGCCGGGCTTGCCGTCGAGCCTGGCCACATCGTTGGCCAGCAGGTAGCGCAGGAAGTCGCGGGCGCCGTCGCCGTCGATATCGACCACGGTCATATGGGAGACATCGAACATGCCGGCGGCGGTGCGCACCTTGTTGTGCTCTTCCATTTGCGATCCGTAGTGCAGCGGCATATCCCATCCGCCGAAATCCACCATTTTGCCGCCCATGGCGACATGTGCGTCATACAGAGGCGTTCTGTTTCCCATATTTTGTTCTCGAAGTCAGTGCACCATAAAGCCGCATATTCTAACGGCGCCGCCATCGCCGTTACCAGAAGGCCCCCGCCTAATACAGCTATGATCTGCAAGCCTAGCAGGCTCCGGGACTTAAACCTGCGATCGAGCGCCGGCGCCGCCAAAGATTCGGTTTCCTGCGGAGGAGGGAGTGGGGACGGCCCTGGGATGGACAGGGGCGAGCTGCCCGCCGGAACGGAACGGCGATGGGCGGGCCTCGTCCCGCCCATCGCGTTTTCTGGCGGGCGTCCTTCAGGGATTGGTGCCGGCTGCGTAAACTCTGGTGCGCACGGCGCACCCTACCGCTTTGCCGACACCACTCAGTGGACGGGCGCCATCGTCTCGATGAGGTCGGTAAAGCTGGGCGCCTGTTCAATATCGATCCGCGCCTGCAGGCGCTCACCCACCTCGTCAGCACTGAGCAGTCCGCGCACATGGTGGTTGTCCTGATCCACTATCAGGCAGACCCGCTGCCGCTCGCGGCGCATGGCCCCGAGCACATCGCGGATACGGCTGTTGGCCACCTGCTGGTAGCTCAACATTTTCAATTCACTGCGCGGGCGCATCAGGTCACCCGCGGTCAGCTCATGTCGCGGCAGGCCCGCTGCCACCAGTTGCACAATCCGCTGGCGGCTGACGTCGTCCGGGGTCAGCAGGCCGGTAAACGTGCCCTCTCTGTCCAGCACCAACACCGCGCTCAGGTGACCGGCGCGCATTACCTTGGCCGCATTCAGGGCGGTGACAGAAGTGGTCAATACCGAGGGATGGTGATGCTTGAAATCCGAAATGAAACTGAGTGCCGGGGAGTCCAGGGTCAGGTCGTGGAATTCTTCCGGAAATACCAGCCGGTCCAGGTCCTGCAGTTGCAGAAAGTCGAAGTTTTTCATGGCGATAACTCTCTCTGGCTCGCGCCGTGTGGCGTCGAGCGGTTGGCCGCGCATAACGCGGCAAACGGGTTCAATAACAGTGAAAAGCGGAGTTACGCCAGAAAGGGAGGGCCGCGGATTATATTGGCAATGCAGCGGTCGGCCGGTAACGCACGGCGCGGTGCCTGCGTCTCGACGGGGGTGGTCAGCGGGGAGTCGGAATCAGTGGTCGCACTGCGCTGCAGTTCGGTGTCGACATCGCCGTCCTGCGGCAGGGGATCGCCGTCGCCACCGGAGGCTTCCAGCGCGCCGGATGCAGTTTTCTCTGCGCGATATCGGGCTCGGCCTGCGCTGTTGCACACAACAGCACCGACTGCAGAACCAGAAAAAGCAACCCGATACGCACGATAAAAACCTACCAATCTGCATCCATCGGAGATGGGAGTACCCAAAAACAGCGGGCCATTGAATACCTTGCCGCTGCCGGGCCTCTACGAGCGAAAAATCGTTTGCCAGCCTCAACCGACAGGGGATTTCTACTCTACGTCATAGACTGGACTATGGGGCCAGGGTTCACTCTGATCAAGTTTTATTCGTTTACCGGAACGATAAATCCGGTCAATGTCCGGCTTCATCTTTGCCGGGCGGCTCTTCGGTATTGCCAGTATCGCCACCCTCGAATTCCCCGTCGTCTTCCTCCCGCTGGGCCTCGTCATCCACCTTCAGGCCGTAGCGCTTCGAGCGCCAGCGCCACAGTCGTTTGGCCAGTTGCTGGCGGTCCGGCGTCTTGTCCGCCTCGTCGACGATTTCCTCGCCCAGCAGGGTTTCCAGCAGGTCTTCCAGCGTGACCAGCCCTTCCAGGCTGCCGTACTCGTCCAGCACCGCGCTGATCTGCATGCGCCGCGCGAGCATTTTCTGGAAAGCCTGGTAGATGGTGGCGGTCTCCGGCAGCATCAGCATATCGCGGCGGAATTTCGACAGTTTGTCTTCGCCCCCGCCCTTCGCCTGCGCCAGCAGCAATTCCTGCTTGAGTACAAAGCCCACCACGCAGTCGGGGTCGCGCCGCTCATAGATGGGGATGCGAGAAAAACGGCTCTTTTCCACATCCTCGCAGACATCTTCCAGGGTGTCGTCCTGGGGCAGGGAGTAGACCACGGTGCGCGGTGTCATTACCTCGCGCACCGATTGATCGCGCAGGGTAAAAAACAGGTTGCGCAGGATATTCGACTCCCGCTCTTCCAATTGCCCCTCGGCGCGGCCGAGTTCCGCCATCACCGCAAATTCCTCACGGCTGAAACCGGTCAGCGTGGGGCCGTGGGCGAGACCGCGAGTGAGCCACTCGGACATTTTCACGAAGGGGTAGAGTATCCACACCAGGAAACGCACCGTGTAGCCGGTTACCGGAGCCAGTTGGCGCCAATAGACCGCGCCGAGGGTCTTGGGAATGATCTCGGAAAGAATCAGGATCAGCAGCGTCAGGACCGCGGAGATCACTCCCACGTACTGGCTGCCGAAGACCTCGGCGGCCTGGGCACCGGCACCGGCGGCGCCGGCGGTGTGGGCAACGGTATTGAGGGTCAGGATGGCCGCCAGCGGCGCGTTGATGTCTTCCTTGAGTTTGCGCAGCACCGCGCCGGCGCGATTGCCCTCGCGCTCCAGCAGGCTGGTGTAGGGTTTGGTCACGCTCAGTATCACCGACTCGGCAATCGAGCACAGGAAGGAAAAGCCCAGCGCAATCAGTACATAGACAATCAACAGGAACATAAGAAGATCAGGCGGCCGCGGGATTATCGGAAAATTGTCTGGCGCCGCTGGTGAAGCAGTACAACAGCGTCAACAAGATACCACACAAAAATCCGCCGATATGCGCGGCATTGGCGATACCGGTGCCGAAAATATACGTGAAAAGGCCAGTGGCACAAAACAGCAACCACCCCACCGCTACGGCGACAATGCCGCTGGGTACATCGCGCCAGTTCCGCCGCCAGCGCTGCAGTACCAACACGGCCCCCACCAGCGCGTACACCACACCGGACATACCACCGAAATATGTTTCCGGCGACCAGTAATACTGCGCCAGGTTGGAGGCGACGGCGCTGGTCAATACCAGCAGCGCAAACGCCAGGGTGCCGGCGCGCGCTTCCAGCGAGCGGCCGAGAATCCAGACGCCCAGGGCATTGAACAGCGCGTGTGGCAGGGAGAAATGCACGATCGCCGGCGTCCACAGGCGCCAGTACTCGCCCTGGGCCCAGTGCCGGGCCAGGGTGGAACCCTCGAGAGCGAAATCGCCGCCGCGATCGGGGACAATCAACAGCGCCCGAGCCAAGGGCTCCGGCAACAGCCAGCCGATAAAACACAGCGCGATCAACACCAGGCAGAGCGGCGTTTTATGCAGGGGCCAGTCCGGTAGCGGCGAGGCGGGGGCGGGCTGTGTCGATGCGTTTTCCGGCAGGTCCGTGTTCGCTGAAGAGCCGGCTTCCGTTTCCTCCGGGGTATTCCTTTCGCCCTCGCGCTGTTCCTCCACGGCGTCATCAGTGGCTACGGGTGCGGGCTCCTCCACCGCTTCCACACGGATATCGCCCAGGCGGATCTCGCCGGCGAGCCAACGCTCCAGCACCGGCTGCAACAGGCCCGGCAGGCGCGGATCGGCCGCGGACAATACCTGGCTGTTGTTTTCCTCACTGATGCGCAGGGGCAGGCGATTGCGCCGGATAAACTGCGCCAGTTCGGAGAGGTCCTTGTCGATGGGGAATTGGTAGACGGTGGTCCAGTGGCTCAATTGTCGGGGCCTGTCTCAATAAGTGGCAAAGCCATGGCGGGCCTGCGGCCCGCGTGCCGAGCCGGGGCTCGGCGCTCCCGGCTTACACCGCCATGGCGCGCAGGATGATGCGTTTTTTCAGCAACGGGCTGGCGTCTACCATACTCAATCCGGTGTTGCGCAGCCAGCGCCAGTGCAGGTCGCCGGCGCCGAACAGGGATTTGAAGGTACTCATGGCCTTGAGGGTGGCGGCGTTGTCGCCGCGGCGGCGGCGCTGGTAGCGCGCCAGTACCGAGGGGTCCGCCGGCTCCAGGCCGCGTTTCAGGGCGCGGGCGATTTCCTCGCTCAGCACCGACACATCCTGCAGCCCCAGGTTGACCCCCTGGCCGGCCAGCGGGTGGATGCTGTGGGCGGCGTCGCCGATCAGCACCGCGCCGGGGCCGTAGTAGGATTCCGCATGGCGCGCGCGCAGCGGGAAGGAGAAGCGCTCGCCAACCTCCTCGACATTGCCGAGGCGACTCTCGAACGCCTTTTCCAGGTTGAGGGCGAAGGCGTTGTCATCGAGCATCACCAGTTCCCGCGCCAGCTCCCGGTCCGCGGACCAGACCACCGCGCAGTGATTTTCGTCACCCAGCCCGGCCAGCGGCAGGAACGCCAGCGGCCCGGTTTTCAGGAAGCGCTGCCAGGCGGTGTGTTGGTGGGACTTTTCGCAGCGGGCCACGCACACCAGCGCCGTCTGGTTGTAGACGGTTTCCCGCGCGCGAATGCGCAGCAGGTCGCGCACCCGCGAGCGGGCGCCGTCGGCGCCGATCAGCAGGCGCGTACGCAGTATCTCGCCGTTTTCCTCCAGCCCCTCGATCACATTGACGCGGTCGCTGCGCGGCTGCAGGTGCCAGAGGCCGCAATCGCGCCACCAGCTCTCGAGGCGGAAGCCGTCCACCAGCTCCACGTTGGGCAGGGCCTCGAGGCGCCGGCGCAGCGCCGCCACCACCACGCTGTTCTCGGCGATGTGGCCGAGATTGGGCAGCCGCACATCGCGGCTGTTGAAGCGTACCGAGCCGGTGCCCTCGGCGTCCCAGACGCGCATTTCGGTATAGGGGCAGGCGCGCTCGCCGCCGAAGGATTCCCAGGCGCCCACTTCCTCGAGCAACTCGTGGGAGGACTGGGTGAGCGCCACCACGCGCGGATCGTAGTGGTCGGCGGGCACCGGCGGCTGTTCACTGGCCGCCTCCAGCAGCGCGATCTGCAACTGCGGGTGGCGCACCGCCAGCAAGGCGGCCTGGGCCAGGCCCACCATGCCGCCGCCGACGATGGCGATATCCATACGCTGTCTGTTCATAGTCTGCCCCTGCTGGAGGTGACCCGGCCGAGCGGCCAGTGCGTCAATTAAAGCCCAAAACCGGCCGCCTGGCCGACAAAACCCGACCGCAGTGGCGGCGCCAGCATCAGGCCCAGCAGCCCCGCCTGGCGCAGCCCCCGCGCCAGCGGGTTTGCCGAGGCGAACAGCGGCGGTATGCGGTCGCTGAAGCCAATGGTTAGCTGCTGATCCAGCCGCCGGCCGCGGCCGTACTCCTGTAACAAGTCTAGCTGCCGCGTTGAATTTGACGCCAAATCGACACCGGCGAGCGCCTGCGCCAGGCCGTAGCAGTCCCGCAGCGTCAGGTTGAAGCCCTGCCCCGCCACCGGGTGCAGGAAATGGGCGCAGTTGCCCACCAGTACCAGGTTGCGGCGCCACTGTTCCCGCGCCAGGGACAGGCTGAGCGGATAGCTCTGCAGGGCGCCGGCGCGGACCATGCGCCCGGCGCGCCAGCCGAAGGCGCGCTGCAGGCGCTGGAGAAAACGCGCTTCCGACAGTGCGGCCAGCTCCTCCGCTACCCCGGCGGCACAAGTCCACACCAGCGCCATACGGTGCAGGCCATCCCGTTTCGGCAGCGGCAGCAGCGCCATGGGGCCATCGTCGGTAAAACGCTCGTAGGCGCGGTTGCGGTGATCCCGCTCCAGACCGATGGTAGTGACCAGGGCCCGCTGCCGGTAATCAATTCGCTCCGTCTCTATCCCCAGTTGCCGGCACAGGGGCGAATCGACGCCGTCCGCAACCACCAGCAGCCGGGTCGATAGTGAGTGCTCACCACTGTCAGAATCGCTGCGCCAGGCCAGTTGCGCGCCGCTTTCCGACATCTGCACGGCGTCGACCTGCGCCGGTGCCAGCATCTGCACATTCGTCCGCGCCAGGGCGCCGTGCAGTACCGGCCCCAGGGCCGCGTTTTCGATCACCGCGCCCAGCATGCCGGCAAAACTGGCGCGCTCCTGCTCGTCCGCTGTCAGTGCCGCGCCCAGGGCGCGGCCGCGGTCGCTGACGTGGATATGTTCGATGGGCGCCGCGTAACCGCGCAACTGCGGCCAGAGGCCCAGTTCGTCGAAGATCTGCAGGCTGCCGGCGGCGACGGCGGTGGCGCGGGTGTCGAAACTGGGCAGCTGCACGCTGGCGCCGGCATCCGGCAGTGCCTGTCGTTCCAGCAGCGCCACGGACAGCCGCGGGCAGTAGTGCGCCAGCATCAGCGCCAGGCTGGCGCCGGCCATGCCGCCGCCGACAATCGCCAGGTCGACGCGTTTCGGTTCGCTCACCACAATTCCCCCTGCAACTGTGTCTCTTCAGTCCCCTGCCGCATGGTGTCCTCGATTTCGGCGATGGTCCTGGGCGCAGCCGCCGACAGTACCTGCGCGCCGTCTTTTGTCAGCGCCACATCGTCCTCGATACGGATACCGATACCGCGGAATTTTTCCGGCACCTTCCGGTCGTCGGCGGCGATATAGAGGCCCGGTTCCACCGTCATCGCCATGCCCGCTTCCAGTTGGCGCCATTGACCGTGTACCCGGTAGTCCCCCACATCGTGTACGTCCATCCCCAGCCAGTGGCCGGCGCGGTGCATATAGAAACGGCGGTAGGCACCGGACTCGATCAGGCCGTCGATCTCGCCGCGCAGCAGGCCCAGTTCCGCGAGCCCCTCGGTCATGGTGCGCACGCTGGCCATATGCGGCTGGTCCCAGTGATTGCCGATGCGTATTGCGTCGATGGCCGCCCGCTGCGCCGCCAGCACGATTTCGTAGAGGGCGCGCTGGGCGCCGCTGAAACGGCCGTTGACCGGGTAGGTACGGGTTACGTCGGCGGCGTAGCCGCGGTATTCGCAGCCCGCATCCACCAGCACCAGGTCGCCGTTTTTCAGCGCCGCGTCGTTGCTGCAATAGTGCATCACCAACGCGTTGCGGCCGCCGCCGACAATGCTCGGGTAGGCGGGTTGGCGCGCGCCGGCGGCGACAAAAGTGCGCAGCAATTCCGCTTCCAGCGTGTATTCGTAAACGCCGGGGCGGCAGGCGAGCATCGCGCGGCGGTGCGCCTCGGCGGTGATCCCGGCGGCGCGCCGCATCAGGCGCAGTTCCTGCGCACTTTTGTACAGGCGCAGGTCGTGCAGCTGGCGATCCAGGTCGACCATTTCCGGCGCACCGGCGCTGCCGGGGGCGCCGTCGAGCGCCTGCAGGTAGTGCTGCAGGCGCCGATCCAGTTGCGGGAAGCGGCCCATGGTGTAGTAGATGCGCTCGCGCCCTTCCAGCAGGCCCGGCAGGATATCGTCCAGGTCGCCGATCGGGAATGCGTCGCAGAGACCGCAGCGTTCCACGGCGCGCTCGGGGCCCAGGCGCGGGCCGTCCCACATTTCCTTTTCCGCGTCGCGCTCGCGACAGAACAGCAGCTCCTCGCCCTGGTCGCGGCCGGGCACCAGTACCAGCAGTGCCTCGGGCTCGTTGAAGCCGGTCAGGTAGAGGAAGTCGCTGTCCTGTCGAAACGGGAAGTAGGTATCCCGCGAGCGCAGCTGTTCCCGCGCAGCGGGTACTATCGCCAGGCTGTCCGGCGCCAGTCCGGCAATCAGGTGGGCGCGCCGGCGCGCGTACTCCGCTTTCGCGATGCCCGCCGCGGGGCCTTTCCTGCCGACAGCCATCAGTGCAGGGTGGGGCCGCTGTCGTCGGCGATGTTGCGATCGCCGCTGCACTCGGTAAAAATATTCATGACCGCCACGCGCACATATTCCTCCACCTGCAACAAGTGGTTTTCCGTCTCGTCGGACTCCTCGATTGTCCCCGCGTCCACCTGGGCGATGGTGCCGATATCCTCCAGCGCCTCGCGGCTGGTGGCCGGCATTTCGCCCTGGAAATCGCCGATACCGAAACCGAGCAGAAAACCCTGACACCAGTTGCCCAGGGTTGATGTCTTTGCCTCGAGGCCGGCGTCGCCGGGAAGCAGCAGCCGGAAATCAAACTGGCTGTCGCGCAGTTGCCGGAGGCTGTCGTCCGCGAGCTTCTGAAAATCGCGGTTGAGTTCCGCGGGTATCGCGTCCAGTTGCATCAGTTCGGCCAGCTCTTTTTCCCAGCGGTTTTTGTCCGGCCGCGCACCGGCGGCGACCACGCCGCAGGCAAAACCGTGCAGCTCGCTCGGGTCGGTGGTGCCGCCGGCGGCGAGAATGGCGTCGGCGAGGGAATCAAACTGGTTGGCTGGCGCTGTCATAAATACCGCTCGGTGTTTTCTATACTGTCTGTTTCAGGTGGGGAGGCGGCGCCGGGCCAATGACATCGGGAAATGGCCTGTGATCAGCATTTGAGCAGATTGCCGCATTCCGCAGCAGGCTGCCGCCGGGGGCATACGCCGCCACTGATCCGCGGGCAAAATTGTGATAGCCCGCGCGGGCGCGGCAATTGACCCTCCCATACGCCGGCAATATAGTAGCGGAATCCCTCGCAGTCTGTCGTGCTGCGAGCTTA
Organism: Microbulbifer halophilus; assembly: GCF_026183675.1. Classification (GTDB taxonomy): domain Bacteria; phylum Pseudomonadota; class Gammaproteobacteria; order Pseudomonadales; family Cellvibrionaceae; genus Microbulbifer; species Microbulbifer halophilus. The sequence continues at coordinate 43,815 of NZ_JAPIVK010000014.1, read as the reverse complement.
AAGACAATGAACGGGCAACGCCGAAACGCAGGAATTATGGACAAGCTGCAAGCGTTAGAAAGCACAGTGGATTCGCTCATCGCCCGCTGCCAACAGCTGGCCGATGACAACCACGCGTTGCGTCAGCAGGAAGCCGACTGGCTGCGCGAGCGCCAGCGCCTGATAAAAAACAACGAGGCCGCCCGCTCCCGGGTCGAAGCCATGATCAACCGCCTCAAGGGGCTAGCGCAAGATACCTGATGGGTGACTCAGCACCGACTTCCGACACTGAAACCGTAACGGTCTCCATTCTCGACAAGGAGTACCGTGTCGCCTGTGCAGAGGACGAGCGCGCCGAGCTGCAGGCCTCCGCGCGCCTGCTGCACGAGCGTATGTCGCGTATCCGCTCCAGCGGTTCGGTGATCGGCCTGGAGCGCATCGCCGTGATGGCCGCGCTGAACATCGCCCACGAGCTGATAGAGGCCAAGGCGGAGCTCACCCGGGTGCCGCTGGAGCAGGAAATGCTCGACCGCTTACAGGACAAGGTCGAGGACGCGCTGGGCAAGATCGATACCGGGGATACTTGACAGTCCCGATTTCCCCCCGATTTCCGCAAAAGGTCCTTTAGCCTTTCACGACCATCAGCGTTATACTGAAATGGACCCTGAGGTGTTGGCCAGTTGACTATGTCCTCGAGCCGATAATCTCATTCAGGAGGTTTCCAGCGTATGCTGTTGAGCAAGTCCGCCGTGCAGCGGAAAGCCTGATGCATTCCGGAGACCGCCACCTTGAACTTCACGGTTCAAGGCTATGTCTGCAGCCGCACACTCGGGGTCCTTATCACTTTTCATCGACGCCCGCCGATCCATTCCCGATTCAACGATGAGTAAAAGCATCGCCCGATCCGAGAAGGCCGAGTTGCGCCGCCGCATGCGCACCGCGAGACGGCAACTGACGGTCTACCAGCAGCGCCGACACGGCCGCGCGGCCACAATCCAGTTGAGCCGCAGCCCGCTGCTGCAGCGCGCAAAGCATATCGGCATCTACTGGCCGATGGACGGGGAGCTGGATATCCGCTGGCTGATCGAGCGCTTCACCGACAAACATTTCTACCTGCCGGTACTGCCACATGCGCCGCGGCCGCAGCTTCGCTTCCGCCGCTGGCACGGCAGCCCGCTGACCTACCGCAACCGCTACCGCATTCCCGAACCGGTGCGCGGCGACAGCCTGTCGCCGCGGCGGCTGGATCTGGTGCTGGTGCCGCTGGTGGCCTTCGATCGCGACGGCGCGCGCCTGGGCATGGGCGCCGGCTTCTACGACCGCACCTTCGCCTTCAAGCGCCCGCTGCCGGGCTCCGGTCCCACACTGATCGGCGCCGCCCACCAGCTGCAGTGTGTGGCGCAGCTGCCCACGGACAGCTGGGATATTCCCCTGGGCGGGGTGGTGACCGAGGCGGGTTTCTACCGCTGCCGCCGGGCGTGACCTGGGCGCACGTTGGTCTGCGTGCTGCGAAGTCCAACAAACCGGGCCGCGGAGAGGCAACAGGGTATCGCGCCCCCTACCATCCGCCACGCCAGACGAAAAAAGGCCGGACGCTCGCGCGTCCGGCCTTTTTTGGTTGCAGCGGGCAGGGAGTCACGCTCAGCGCGTGACCACTCCTTTCTGCAGAGCCGCCGGCGGTTCCGGATCCGAGGCGAAAACCTCGGTCAGACCGGTGCTGCTCAGCAGTACGCCCGCGACAAAGACAACCACTGCGATTGTCAGTGCATCGGGTTTCATGGGGACCATCCTGTATTCGGCTGTTCTTGGTTTTGTGTGAGCCTTTATGCGTTTCACCTTGCGTTGGACTCACCTGAACGCAAAAGTTCAACGCTGATGAAGATACTGCAGAAGCGGTGAAATAGTAACCGTTAGTCGAGCATTTTTTGCGATTTTTGTCTCATTTTTGCACAAAAAATTCGACAGCGGCGGGGAGACGGACTACGCGGCGGCCCCGACACCCTGTCGGGACCACCTCTACCGCCTCAACTGGCGAGGAAAAAGCGGTAGGCGGGGTTGTCGCTCTCGTCCCAGAAGGGGTACTGGAGCTGTTCCAGCAGTGCCCGCAGCGCCTGCCGCTCCGCCGGCGCCACCTGCATACCCACCAGCACGCGACCGTAGGCGGCGCCGTGGTTGCGGTAGTGGAACAGGGTGATATTCCATCGCCCGGCCAGCCGCTCCAGGAACTTGCGCAGCGCGCCGGGGCGCTCGGGGAACTCGAAGCGGTAGACCACCTCGTCGGACAGTCCCGGCGCGCGCCCGCCCACCAGGTGGCGGATATGCAGCTTGGCCATCTCATTGTCGGTCAGGTCCGTGACCCGGTAGCCATCGGCGTCCAGCTTCTCCAGCAACTGCTGGCGATCGGCGTCCGCCGCCACCTGCATGCCGACGAAGATATGCGCCTCGCCGCCGTCGGCGTAACGGTAGTTGAACTCGGTGATGGCGCGATCGCCGAGACTGCGGCAGAAATCCAGGTAGCTGCCGGCGCGCTCGGGAATGGTCACCGCCAGCACCGCCTCGCGCTTCTCGCCGATCTCGGTGCGTTCGCTGATATAGCGCAGGCGGTCGAAATTGGTGTTGGCGCCGCTGCAGACGGTGGCCAGGGCGGCGTTGCGGTCGCCGCTTTCCTCGATGTACTTCTTCAGGCCCGCGAGTCCCACGGCGCCGGCGGGCTCGGCGATGGAGCGGGTATCCTCGAAGATATCCTTGATCGCCGCGCAGATCTCGTCGGTGCTCACGGTGATGACACCGTCCACCGTCTCGCGCAGTACCCGGTGGGTCTCCTCGCCGATCTGCGCCACGGCCACGCCGTCGGCAAACAGCCCCACCTGCGGCAGGCGCACCCGCTCGCCGGCCTCCAGCGCCGCCTTCAGGCAGGCGGCGTCCTCGGGCTCCACCGCGTAGACCCTGATTTCCGGGCGCACATACTTGATATAGGCGGCCATTCCCGCCGCCAGGCCACCGCCGCCCACCGGGATGAACACCGCATCCAGGTTGCCGGAGTGCTGGCGCAGCAGCTCCATGGCCACGGTGCCCTGGCCGGCGATCACATCCGGGTCGTCGTAGGGGTGCACGAAGGTCAGGCCCCGCTCCTCCACCAGCTCCCGGGCCTTGGCCGCGGCCTCGTCGAAGGCATCGCCGTGCAGTATCACCTCGGCGCCGCGCATGCGCACCGCGTTCACCTTGATCTGCGGGGTGGTCTTGGGCATCACGATGGTGGCGCGCACCCCCAATTGCGCCGCGCCCAGCGCCAGGCCCTGGGCGTGGTTGCCGGCGGAGGCGGCAATCACGCCGCGGGCGCGCTGCTCGGCGGGCAACTGCAACAGCTTGTTGTAGGCGCCGCGCACCTTGAAGGAGAAGACCGGCTGCAGGTCCTCGCGCTTGAGCAGGATGCGGTTGCTGAAGCGGTGCGACAACTGCCGCATCGGATCCAACGGCGTCTCGGTGGCGACATCGTAAATGCGCGCGTCTAGAATGCGCTTGATATAGGACTTGGGCATGGCGTCTTTCGGCAGAACAGATTCTCGGGGCGCGGCACGCTTCAGCATGGGTGCTCCGCGGCACCGCGCAGGAAGACCAGTCTAATCCTACGCCAGCATCTTTGCTACCAAAATGCCGGTTCTGCGATAAATATTCGCTCGACACCGGCAACCGAATACAAATAATTGCACAGGAAACGATTATTCCCATGAGCCAGGACGACCTGAAACGGGCCACCGCCCGCGCCGCCATCGACCACATCGCCCCCAAGCTGGAAGCGGATTCCATCATCGGTGTGGGCACCGGCTCCACCGCCAATTTCTTTATCGACTACCTGGCGGAGATCAAGGGCCGCTTCGACGGCACCGTGGCCAGTTCCGACGCCTCCGCCGAGCGACTGAAGTCCCACGGAATCCCGGTCTACGACCTGAACAGCGTCGACGGCATCCAGGTCTATGTGGACGGCGCCGACGAGGCCAACCCGGCGCTGGAGCTGATCAAGGGCGGCGGCGCCGCGCTGACCCGCGAGAAGATCGTCGCCGCCTGCGCGGATGAATTCCTCTGCATTGCCGACGAGAGCAAGTGGGTGTCGGTGCTGGGCCATTTCCCGCTGCCGGTGGAGGTGATCCCGATGGCGCGCTCGCTGGTGGCGCGGGAGCTGGTCAAGCTGGGCGGCGACCCGATCTACCGCCAGGGCGTGACCACCGACAACGGCAATGTCATTCTCGATGTGTACGGTCTTCAGATCACCGAGCCGGAAGCGCTTGAGGCGGCGATCAACAACCTCACCGGCGTGGTCACCAACGGCATCTTCGCCCGGCGCCCGGCGGATATCCTGTTGCTCGGTACCGCTTCGGGTGTCAAGACGTTTACCGCCGAATAGTCGGGAGTTTCCATGTCGGAGAAAAACAACAAACGCCGTTTTACCACCCTGCTGCCGCTGCTGTTCGCCGCACTGGGCGCCGGTTGCGCCGTCAGCCCGCCCAAAAACCCGGACGATATCTGCTCCATCTTCCGCGAGAAGGACGACTGGTACGGCGAGGCCAAGGACGCCGAGGAGAAATGGGGATCCCCCATCCCCACCATGATGGCCATACTGCACCAGGAATCCCGCTTCGTGCAGGACGCGCGCCCGCCGCGCACCAAGATACTGTGGATCTTTCCCGGCCCGCGGCCATCGGACGCCTACGGCTACTCCCAGGCACTGGGCAGCACCTGGCGCGGTTACCAGCGCGACGCCTCCAACTACGGCGCCGACCGCGACGATTTCGGCGACGCCATCGATTTCGTCGGCTGGTACAACCACACCAGCGCGCGCCAGTGCAGCATCGAATCGAATGATACCTACCACCTCTATCTCGCCTACCACGAGGGACAGGGGGGCTTTAACCGGCGCACCTTCAGGAACAAGGCCTGGCTGAAGAAGGTGTCACACAAGGTCTCCGCCCGCGCACAGAGCTACCGGCGCCAGTTGAACGGCTGCGAAAGCACACTGAAACGGCGCAACAAGTTTCTCGGTATCTTCTGACCCCGCTCTGGCTCGAGCCATCGACAGGCAATCGTAACCCCAGCACTGAGAGGCGGCCCGGAACCCGCGGGAAACCTTCAGGGCGCAGAAGAAAACGGCTCAACTGGCGGCTATTTGCGCAACAGCGCACAGAAACTGACTACGCTGAGCGGACAACTCTGAACTTTTGCCCGGCGAAGGTTTCAGGTTGGCTGCGCCTCCGCGCTTCCCTGAGCCGGCGTCGCAGAGCCCCAAAATGACGCTGGGCGCTCCCGCTGCAGCAAAAGCGTCCTCCGACACCATCGAGGTTGCACAATGAAGATATCAGCAGTCATTCTCACCGCACTCTCCCTTCTGCTGGCTCTGCCGCTGGCCCAGGCCCAGGAGGGCGCCGCACCGGCTACTGCACAGCAGGTCTCCTTCAGCCAGCCGCAGCTGGAAAAATTTGCCGATGCCTACCGCCAGATCGTGGTCCTGAGCAAGGAATATGCCCCCAAACTGAAAGCCGCCGCGGACATCGAGGAAGCGGAGGCCCTGAACAAGGAAGCCCAGGGCAAAATGCTCGAGGCGATCCAGGGCTCCGGGCTGACAAAAGACGAGTACCAACAGATCGCCACCGGCCTGAAATCCGATCCGTCGCTGGTGGAAAAGGTCAACAAGATACTGCAGCAGAAAGCGGGTTCGGAGTAGCTCCGGACCGCCTATCCGACCGGGAAGCCGCTCGCTTCGGCGGCACCCGGCGACAAAGCCATCGCCCGCGGGGCAGTTTCCGCCTCCTTATTCCGGCACTTTCACTCCCAGCACCTGGCAGATTTCCGCCAGGTGCGCCGCTATCCAGTCCCGATCGAAGGAGCCCCAGTCCTGCAGCTGGTAATAGCCGTCGTTGTTGCGCACTCCCTCCTGCACAAACTCCACCCGGGTACCGTGGCCCGGCAGGCCCTTGGCGATGAGATCCTGCACCGTGCGCCGCGGCCAGCCGGTGGCCTCCTCCAGCGCCGGGTTGTTGGGCTTCTCGAGCCGCTCGATCAGGTAGGCGATCAGCATGCGGCGACAGATGGTGGGATTCAGGACAGATTCCGGTTGCGGGGACATGGTACTCATCCGTTGTTGCGGGCCCCTGTTTTACCACAGCCCCGACCGCGGATCGACTGAACGGTCGGCCCCGAATCCGCTGCAAACCCATTCCTTCCAGCCGGCAAACCTGACTTTCCTCATCGCTTTGCGCATAATCCCGGTTCGATACAGTGAGGGCTGCAACAGTGGAAAGCGACAATCTGGAAACCGAGGCTCCCAAATTCCGCGATATAGAACCGGGCATCCTGGCCGCCGCCATCCGGGCGCAACTGGCCGGGGCCGAGGCCGCGGGGCTCGACTGCCACCAGCTGCTGCTGGACAGCGATATAGACCCGCGAAAACTGGACGCACCGGACCACCGCATTCCGCGCGAACAGGTCGCCGACCTGCTGCGGCGCGAGTGGGATCTTCTCGGCGACGAGTCCGGCGGTTACCTGGCCCGCCCCTGGCTGCCCGGCACCTTCGCGATGATGGGCCACGCCTGCATAAGCTGTCCCAACCTGCGCCGCGCGCTGTTTCGCTCCGGCCGCTTCGTGACCATGGTCAGCGACGACCTGCACATCAAACTGGTGGAGGACGGCGAAGAGGCCCGCCTGATCTTCCACCACAGCAACGAAAAGGGACTGCCGAACCAGGTGTTCGTGGAATCCCTGGCACTGATCTGGCTGCGCTTTTTCAGTTGGCTGATCGACCGCACCATCCTGCTCGAGCGGGTACACCTCGCTTTTCCGCCGTCGGCATACAACGAGGACTACAGCGATATGTTCCCCTGCCGGCACTACTTCCACCAGCGCGAAACCTGCCTGGTTTTCAGCACCCGCTACCTGCAGCTACCGCTGGTGCGCGACGAACAGCAACTGTCAGAATTCCTGGCCCGCGCTCCCGAGTGCCTGCTGGCCCAGTACAAGTCCGACCACAGCTTTACCGGCCGCATCCGCCGCATGCTGCAGCAACAGAACGGCATCGAGAACCTGTCCCTGGACGATGTCGCCGAGCGGCTGTACATATCGCCGCAGACACTGCGCCGGCGCCTGAAGGAAGAGGGCAACAGCTGGCAGGACATCAAGGACTCGGTGCGCCGGGATATGGCGGTCTACCAGCTCAAGAAGCAGGAAACCGCAGTGGCGGAGATCGCCGAGCGCCTCGGCTTTTCCGAACCCAGCGCGTTCAACCGCGCATTCAAGAAGTGGACGGGGCTGGCACCGGGGGCCTATCGGGAGAAGTATCGGGGTTAGTGTCTAGTGTGCCGTACGGGAAGTTCGCAAACAGTTCGCTGCGCCAAAGCGCCCAGCTCTGCGTTGAGAAAGCTTGAAATAACGCTGCTAGTCCAGCGCTTTCTCGCCTTGATCTGAGCGCTTTGGCTGTGCTCCTTTGTTCGCGAACTTCCCGCACAGCACACTAGGCTGGAGCGAACTCCGCGAAGCCCAACTTGCGCCAGCCCGTCAAGCACAGGGGCGCCCCTGCAAAAATCCCCGCGGCTGCGGGGATTTTTTGTTTCGGTAACAGGCTTATTCGAAATTCACCACCCGCACACTGATGCGGCGGTTTTTCTCGCGGCCTTCCTCGGTACTGTCATCCGCAACCTGCTTGGCGGACCCCATACCGGTTGCGGTGATGCGGCTGCCGTCGATCCCCTTGTTCACCAGCATCTGGCGCACGACATTGGCGCGCTCCTGGGACAGCTGCTGGTTGCGCGCCTCGTCGCCCTCGCCGGACGTGTGCCCCTCGACAGCGACAGTCAGGCCCTCGTTTTCCTGCAGGATTGTCGCCAGCGCTTCCACATCCGGCGTTGAGGCACCGGTGACCTCGGCGCTGCCTTTGTCGAATTCGATCGTCAGCGGGAATTCCCTGTTCGGATCCCGCGAGGCGCTGTCGATATATTCCCGAAAGCTGGTGGAGAAGTCGGCGGTGTCACCCATGGTGCCGTCCGGCGTCTCGGTCATGGTGGTCTCTTCCTCGAGAATCACTTGGCCGGGCTGGTCCTCCACCTCGTCTTTCTTCGCGCACATATTCAGTGCGTAGAGCGCGGCGAGCGCAATCAACAGCGGCCAGAACCACTTACCGAAACTGCCGCGTTTCTTTTCCCGCTTGTGCTGTACCGCCTCCGGGCGCGCCTCTTGTGGCTCTTCGTGGCCGTGGGTTTCCAGGCCCTCGCCCAGCTTTCCGAAATCGGAAACGCCGAGCTGCTTCAGCAGGCCGTCGGGGAGATGGCCTTTAATATGGGATTTCTGCCCCAGGAGCAGTGATCCCAGGCCGGAAATATCCAGCCCCTTGCTCTTTACCAGTTTGCCCAGCAGCGACATCACCACCGGCGCGGCCACTTTCAGCAGGCTGCCGCCGGTGCCGCCACTGAGCCCCAGCGAACCGGACAGCGTACTGCCCACATCGCCCGACTTGTCACCGAAGATGGTCTCCAGCATATTGCCGCCGCTCTTCTGCAGGCTGCTCATCTGCTCCTGATCCTCGAACACATCGGCGATATTGGAAAAGTCGAGCCCGCTGCTGCCCGTTACCATATTGAACAGGGAGGCCATGCCGGTCTTACTGTTGCCCTTGTGCAGCATCCCGGCCAGTACGGTGGATAGCCCGGTGTTTACCGCGGATTCTCCCTTGCCTTCGGGCAGCCCGAGCGCACTGCCCAGTGCGCCTATGCCTGAAGACCCCAGCTGGCGCACGGCCATGTCCAGTAAATCATCCGCCATGGTAAAACCTCATCGTTTAAAACCACTAAACGCCTCTCCTGAGTGTATGGCACCTGTTCCATCGGATTAGTTTGATTCCGAATAACCGATGGTCCCGATCCATCCCTGTCTTTATGGTCATTTATTTTTTCGGCAGCCTGTGTCCTCAGGCGCCAGCTTCCCCGGCGTCACCCCCGCTGATGCCTTTGATCATTGCGCACCCGCTCGGCGGAACTATGGTTATAGCCATACCGCGCCCACTGCGGCAGCGACAATCGATAATAATGACAAGACAGCAACAGCGAGGCTTCCCCTATGGCCAGCGATGCCTATATCTACGACGCCATCCGCACACCCCGCGGCAAAGGCAAACCCGGCGGCGCCCTCTTTGAGGTGAAACCCATCACCCTGCTCGCCGACCTGCTGCGCGAGCTAGAGCGTCGCACCGACCTGGATACGCGACAGATAGACGATGTGGTCATGGGTTGCGTCACCCCCATCGGCGACCAGGGCGCGGATATCGCCAAGACGGCCTCACTGGTGGCCGGCTGGGACTGGGATATGGGCGGCGTCACCCTGAACCGCTTCTGCGCCTCCGGTGCCGAATCGGTCAACCTGGCCGCGGCCAAGGTGCGTTCCGGCTGGGAACAGCTGGTGGTGGCCGGCGGGGTGGAATCCATGTCGCGGGTGCCCATGGGATCGGACGGCGGCGCCTGGGCCGCGGACCCGCGCACCGCGCTGGATATCGATTTCGCTCCCCAGGGGATCGGCGCCGATCTGATCGCCACCCTGGGCGGTTTCTCCCGAGACGACGTCGATGCCTTCGCCGTCGAGTCCCAGCGCAAAGCCACCGCCGCCTGGCAGCGACAAGCGTTTTCCAGATCCGTTGTTCCGGTGCGGGACCGCAACGGCCTGCTGATCCTGGACCGCGACCAGCTGGTGCGCCCGGATACCTCCATGGAAGGGCTCGGGCAGTTGAAACCCTCCTTCACCGCGCCCGGAGAATTCGGTTTCGACGATGTGGTCAAGGAGCGCTATCCGCAGGTGGAACACATCGACCATGTGCACACCGCCGGCAACTCCTCCGGTATCGTCGACGGTGCCGCGGCGCTGCTGGTGGGCAGCGAACAGGCCGGCCGCAACCTGGGCCTGGAGCCGCGCGCCCGCATCGTCTCCGCCGCGGTGGTGGGCACGGATCCGACCATCATGCTCACCGGCCCGGCACCGGCGACGAGAAAGGCGCTGAAAGTCGCCGGCCTGTCGGCACAGGATATCGACCTGTTCGAAGTCAACGAAGCCTTTGCCGCAGTAGTCATGCGTTTCCAGCGCGAACTGGATATCGACCCGCAGAAAATCAACGTCAACGGCGGCGCCATCGCCATGGGCCACCCGCTCGGCGCCACCGGCGCCATGCTGATCGGCACGCTGCTGGACGAGCTGGAAGCACAGCAGAAGCGCTACGGGCTGGTAACACTTTGTGTCGGCGGCGGCATGGGCGTGGCAACCATTATCGAACGGGTCTGAGGGGAGAGCGCAACAATGAAATCCATTCGCCTGGAAAAAGACAGCGACAATATCGTCCACCTGATCCTGGACAATCCCAACGCCTCCGCCAACGTGATGGACGGCGACTTCACCGACTCCCTGCACGAGGCGGTGCAGCAACTGCAGAAGGACGACTACGCCGGCATTATCCTGCGCTCCGCCAAGAGCACCTTTTTCGCCGGCGGCGACCTGAACGGCCTCTACGCCGCGAAGCGCGAAGAGGCGCAGACCTTTTTTGAAAACTGCGAAGCGCTGAAAGCCGACCTGCGCTGGCTGGAGACCCAGGGCAAACCGGTGGTGGCCGCGATCAACGGCGCCGCCCTCGGCGGCGGCTGGGAACTGGCGCTCGCCTGCCACCACCGGATCGCCATCGACAGCCGCAAGGTCAAGATCGGCCTGCCGGAAGTCACCCTGGGCCTGTTGCCCGGCGGCGGTGGCTGCGTACGTATGCCGCGACTGCTGGGTATGCAGGACTCGCTGCCCTACCTGATGGAAGGAAAACAGGTGGATCCACAGCGGGCCCTGGACGCGGGACTGGTGCATCGGATTGCCGCCGACGCGGACGAGTTGCTGGAACAGGCCCGCGGCTTCGTGCTCGACAACAGCAATGAGCCGATGCAGCAGCCCTGGGACAAACCCGACTACCGCATGCCCGGCGGCGATGCCAAAAGCCTGAAAAACGCGCAACTGCTGGTGGTGGCACCGGCGATGCTGACGAAAAAGACCCACGGCTGCATGCCGGCACCGGAGGCGATACTGTCCACGGTGGTCGAGGGCTCGCAGGTGGACTTCGATACCGCCACGCGGATCGAATCCCGCTACTTTGTCGAACTGACCTGCGGCCAGGTGGCGAAAAACATGATCGGCACTTTCTGGTTCGGACTGAACGCGATCAAGGCCGGCGCCTCATTACCGGAAAAAGCCCGCCATATCGAAACGGCACCGATCGAAAAAGTCGGCATTCTCGGCGCCGGCATGATGGGCGCCGGGATCGCCTATGCCTGTGCCGGCAAGGGTGTGGAAGTGGTGCTGAAGGACGTTTCCCTCGACGCCGCGGAACAGGGCAAGGCCTACGCCGTGCGCGCACTGGAAAAACGCCTGGAGCGCGGTCGTATCGACGAGGCGGGCATGCAGGCAGTCCTGTCCCGCATCCAGACCACCGTCGATCCCGCCGACCTGAAGGGCTGCGAGCTGGTGATCGAGGCGGTGTTCGAAAACCGCAACCTGAAAGCGGAAGTCACCCGCGAGGCGGAGGCGCAGCTCGACGACAATGCGGTCTTCGCCTCCAACACCTCCACCCTGCCGATCACCGGCCTGGCCCGCGCCGCCGAGCGGCCGCAGAACTTTATCGGCCTGCATTTCTTCTCTCCCGCGGACAAGATGCCGCTGGTGGAAATCATCTGCGGCGAACAGACCGGCGACGAAACCCTGGCCCGCGCCTTCGCCTTTGTGCTGCAGATCGGCAAGACGCCAATCGTCGTCAACGACAGCCGCGGCTTTTTCACCTCGCGGGTATTCGGCTGCTACACCAACGAGGGCATCGCCATGCTCGGCGAAGGCGTAAACCCGGCCACCATTGAGAACGCCGCCTCCCTGGCGGGCTTCCCGGTGGGGCCGCTGGCGGTCAGCGACGAAGTCTCACTGACACTGATGGGCAAGATCCGCCAGCAGACAGTGGAAGACCTTCAGGCCGAAGGCAGGAAACCGACCACCCACCCGGCGGACCCGGTAGTGGACCATATGCTGGAACTGGGCCGCGCCGGCAAGGCCGCCGGCGGCGGTTTCTATACTTATCCCGAAAAAGGCAAGAAACATCTGTGGCAGGGGCTGGCGAAGGAGTATCCGCTGGCCGAAAACCAGCCGCCGCTGGAAGACGTCAAGGAGCGGCTGCTGTTCGCCATGGCCGTGGAGACCCTGCGCTGCCATGACGAAGGTGTTCTGCGCAACGTGCGCGACGCCAATATCGGCTCCATTTTCGGTATCGGCTTCCCGTCCTGGACCGGCGGCGCCCTGCAATACATCAACCAGTATGGCCCGGCGGAATTCCAGCGCCGCGCGCAGCAACTGGCAGATGCCTACGGCGAGCGCTTCGCGCCACCCGCGTCGATACAGCAACTGACCGATGAGTAACTGTAATTTTTCGTCATTCCGGCGAAGAGCCTGTGCCGGCATGACGAGTATCGAAATAAAAAACGGAGAACAACCATGATCCCGAGAACCGTCTACAACGAAGAGCACGAACAGTTTCGCGATACGGTACGCAAATTCCTCGAAAACGAGGCCGCCCCCCACCACGCCCAGTGGGAAAAGGACGGCCAGGTGGACCGCGCCCTGTGGAACAAGGCCGGCGAAATGGGCTTCCTGTGCCCGCAGGTGCCGGAAGCCTACGGCGGCCTGGAACTGGACTTTGGCTACAACGCGATTGTCGACGAGGAGATCGCCCGCGCCGGCCTCACCGGCATCGGCTGGGGCCTGCACTCGGATATCGCCGTGCCCTATATCGTCAACTACGGCACCGAGGAGCAGAAACAGAAATACCTGCCCAAATGCATCAGCGGCGAAATCGTCACCGCCATCGCCATGACCGAACCCGGCGCCGGCTCGGACCTGCAGGGCGTGCGCACCACCGCGATCAAAAAGGGCGACCACTACATTCTGAACGGCTCCAAGACCTTTATCACCAACGGCCAGCACGCCGACCTGGTAGTGGTGGTGGCCAAGACCAATCCGGAAGAGGGCGCCTCCGGCGTCAGCCTGCTACTGGTGGAAGCAGACAGCGCCGGGTTCAAGAAGGGCACCAACCTGGAAAAAATCGGCATGAAGGCCCAAGACACCTCGGAACTGTTCTTCGACGACGTCGAGGTGCCAGCGGAAAACCTGCTCGGCGGCGAGGGCCAGGGCTTTGTCTACCTGATGCAGGAACTGCCACAGGAACGCCTCAGCGTGGCCGTCAACGCTATCGCCAACGCCGAGGCCGCGCTGGGCTGGACCATCGACTACGTGCGCGAGCGCAAGGCCTTCGGCAGACCCATCGCCGCCTTCCAGAATACCCAGTTCAAACTGGCGGAACTGGACAGCGAACTGACCACCATGCGCGTCTTCGTCGACCGCTGCCTGGAACTGCACTACGATAAAGAACTCGACGTCAGCACCGCCGCCAAGGCCAAGTACCTGACCACCGATTTCCAGTGCAAACTGCTGGATGAATGCGTGCAACTCCACGGCGGCTTCGGCTACATGTGGGAATACCCCATCGCCCGCGCCTGGGCCGACGCCAGAGTCCAGCGCATCTACGCCGGCACCAACGAAATCATGAAACTGATTATTTCGCGGGAACTACTCAAGGAGTAGCCCCGGAAAGCAAAAACATAGCTCCCCTCTCCCACCGGGACAAATTTGACGGGATCAAATTTGGACGCCGAAGGCGCCCGCGAAGCGGGCGAGCGCCATGGATGGCGCGAGTCAGTGGGGCCGGGGGAGAGGGCACTGCCGGCGCCCCATCAGTCGCCGGCCGGCTCCTACCGCTGTTATCGTCGTTCCGGCGCAGGCCGGAATCCAGAGAACGATGCCGCCACACCGGATACCGGTACCGGATCTACTCCGCCGGCATAGCGAACCGCAAAACTCTATGAATCACTCACCATAGAAAACTTATGAATAATAAAAACGGCCCCCTGAAAGACCTAAAAATCCTCGACTTCTCCACCCTCCTCCCGGGCCCCTACGCCACCATGCTCCTGGCCGACATGGGCGCCGAGATCCTGCGTATAGAGTCCCCCACCCGCCCGGACATGCTCCGCGGCCTGCCGCCAATGGTGGGAACCGAAAACCCGGTCTCCGCCGCCCACGCCACCATCAACCGCAACAAACAATCCCTGGCCCTGAACCTGAAAGACCCCAAGGCCGGAGAAATCATCCGCCGCCTGCTGGCGGAATACGACGTGGTGCTGGAGCAGTTCCGCCCCGGCGTGATGGACAAACTCGGCCTCGATTACAAAACCCTGAAACAAACCCGCCCGGACCTGATCTACTGCTCCATCACCGGCTACGGCCAGACGGGCCCGTTCAAGGACCGCGCCGGCCACGATATCAACTACCTGGCGCTCGCCGGCCTCGCCAGCTACTCCGGCCGCACCGACAGTGGCCCCAACCTCAGCGGCACCCAGATCGCCGATATCGCCGGCGGTTCCCATCACGCCGCCATGGGCATCCTCGCCGCCGCTTACCAGCGCCAACAAACCGGCGAGGGCAGCCATATCGATATCAGCATGACCGACTGCGCCTTCGCCCTGAACGCCATCAGCGGCGCCAACGCCCTGGCCGGCGCCGGCGACCCTCAACTGGAGGACGAACTGCTGAACGGTGGCAGCTACTACGACTACTACCGCACCGCCGACGGCCGCTACCTGTCCGTGGGCAGCCTGGAGCCGCAGTTCGCGCAGCAGTTTTTCGAGACCCTCGGCCATCCGGAGTGGGTACAGCGAGTTCTGCAAGCGGAAGAACAGCAATCCCTGAAGCGCGATATCGCCAACGCCATTGCCACAGAAACGCTGGACGAATGGACCCGCCGCTTCGCCAACTGTGATGCATGCGTGGAGCCTGTGCTGAACTTCAGCGAGGCCTCGGAGAGTGCGCTGATGCGGGAGCGGCAGATGTTGTGCGAAGCCAGGGGAACGGACGGCGAACCGATCCGCCAGATCAGTTCGCCGCTGCAGTTCGATGGTCACAAACCCGATGTGCCCGATCCCGGTGCCGCGCTGGGCAGGAATTCCCGGAAAATACTGCGCAACCTGGGCTATTCGAATACCGAGGTCGAGGAACTCCAGCGCCGCGGCGGCACCTGCTGGCCGAACGAATAGTCAGGCAGAGGACGCATTGCGACCTCGGCCACCTTCGGCTAAGCTCCCCACCGTTCAACACACCACCCCGCACAGGACCCCCTACGCCGATGAAGTAAGCCTGCACCACACCGGAAACCGACTGGCTCCAGCACCGGAGCTGTGCAATTCCTGTGGCAGGCGGCGCAAGGCAGTTCCGAACTCCCCATCCGTATCCCGACCTCCGTGCCGCCCGCTCCGAACCCCGGAGGGGCTTATGACAAGCATCTGCACCATCAGCCAGATTTCCCTGACGCTGGACGACAAGCCGATTCTCGACAACCTCAGCGCCAACCTGCCCGCGGGCATCAGCGGCCTGGTGGCCCCCAACGGGCGCGGCAAGTCCGTGCTGCTGAAACTGCTGGCCGGGCACTGGCCGCCGGACAGCGGCGGTATCGACTGGCACCGCCCCCACTACCGGCTGGATCAGCTGGCGCGCCTGCGCGGCCCGCGGGTGGTGGACTGCCTGGATGCCGATGGCCTGTTCGACCGTTTCCGGCGTATCGAACAGGGGCGCGGCGACGAGGCCGACCTGGCCGCCGTGGCGGACCACTGGCACCTGCCCGCACTCTGGCAACAGCAACTGGATACCGCCGGCCTGGATTGCCCGCTGGAGTCACCCGTCTCGACACTGAGCGGCGGCCAGCGCACCCGGCTGGCGCTGACCGCCGCCTTTATGCAGCGAGATTGCTATCTGCTGCTGGACGAACCCAGCAACCACCTGGACCGGCAGGGCCGCGCCTGGCTGCGGGAGCAATTGCAACAGCACCCGGCCGGCGCGCTGGTGGCCAGCCACGATCGCGAACTCCTGGAATGCGCCCACAACCTGTTCGAACTGGGGGAGAAGGGCCTGCGACAATACGGCGGCAACTACAGCTTCTACCGCCGCGTGCGCGATGCGGAAATCGCCGGCGCCGAACAGCGCGTGGAAAATGCCCGCCAGGAAATACAACAGAGCGAACGCCAGCGGCAGAAAGCCCTGCAGCGCGCCGCACAGCGACAGCGCCACGGCAGGAGCCAGCGCGGCTCGCAGAGCAAACTACTGCTGGATGCCCGCAAAGACCGCGCCGGCCAAAGCCTGGGCAGGGTCAAACAGCAGTTTGCCCAACGCAGCGACCAGTTGCAGCAAAAACTGGGCGAGGAGAAAAGCGCACTGACGCAACAACGCATGCAGCAACTATCGGTAACCCGCAGCGGCCTGCGCGGCGGTCCGCGCCTGCATCTGGAAAACCTGCGCCTGCCCTACGGCCGGCAGCAGCCGATCTCACTGACCCTGCACAGCGGCGCCCGCTGGCAACTCACTGGCGCCAACGGCAGCGGCAAATCCACACTGCTGAAAGTTATCAGCGGCGCACTGCAACCCGCCGCCGGCCACTGTCACCGCCACGGCAGCTGCCTGTACCTGAACCAGGAATTCAGCCTGCTGGACGGCGACAGTTCCGCGCTGGACAACCTGCGCCGGCTGCACCCGGACAGGGACAGCACCTACTGGCGCACCGCCCTCGGCAGCCTCAACCTGCGCGGCGACCTGGCCCTGCGCCCGCTCAACACCCTGAGCGGCGGCGAGCGCCTAAAAGTGGCGCTGCTGGCCACCACCCGCGGCAGTCGCGCCCCGGACCTGTTACTGCTGGACGAACCAGATAACCACCTGGACCTGGATTCCCGTCGGCTGCTAGAAACGGCGCTGCGGGACTATCCCGGCAGTTTCCTGCTGGTGTGCCACGATCCGGTGTTTGTGGAGGCGGTTGGGATCAATGGGGAGTTGGCGTTGTAGTAGCCGTTGGCCGCGGAACCGTCGATGCGCGCTCTCACTCACCGAGCCCACATGCGTCGTCAGCAACACCGCCACCACCAGGTTGGAGCGGTCGATATGGAACGGCACACTAAGCCGGCTCTACAATAACGCCCCAAGTATGTGATTGCTCACATATTCAATCACTATCTATTACGAGACTCCGTCACCGACATCACAGCACTGCCCACCACACAATTGCCCGTGTTATAAATAGCGATTAAGAACAATGTGACGTCCATCACACTACGTGGCTGCCGCAATTTAGACACAAGCGACATAGGAGAGTAGGCCCAAGGGGAAGTCTCTTGGCAAGAAATCCGTAGAGCTTTGATCTTTCCAAGGTTACAGAGGCAAGTGATGTGGCGACACGAACACTCACAAACCGCAACCGCTCTGCATATCACCACACCTTGCAGCGAGAATGACTGTGTTCGGCCCGGCATTCCAGCCGTGGCGACTGTGATCTTTACCAGAGCGCCAATTCGCTGAGAAAATTTATAAATCAAGCGGTTACCAAGAATCTATGGATTCAGGGATATCAGTCGTGACGACTATTTTCGACAACTGGAACGATCATCTAATATTGGCTAAGCGCTCAGCGGCACGGGCCCTCTGGGTCATTCTGCCATGAAATCAATCAGAAAATATCAGACGGCAGGATATCAATCGTAACAACCACGATATAAATCGTGATATGCCTGCGTAGAGAAAATTATGTTTTTAAAATTAGCCTCTCAAGTTTCACCGCTATCCATGTTTATAAAATTCGCGTTCTTTAGCAGAAGTGTTTCTGCAGCAAAGGCTATTGCTTGGTTTTCGTTCTATATTGCTACGGGCCCTGTTTTCTACTACATCCTCCAAGGAGTTGCTGACAGCAGAAGAAAGGTTGTGTTTGGTATCGAAGGTAAGGAAATTGGTCCGTATGCTGGAATCCAAGTCCCAAGTAAAGTAGTAATACTCATTTTGTCAGGAGTTGCTGTTTGCTGGTCGCTTGCAGCTGCGGTTGACATGAATATTTAACCATACAAGGCCATGCTGGTGGATAACTTCCACAACGCGCTTCGCGCTAAAAAACGCTCCAGCTGCCCCAGATGGCAACGTTCAAGTTGTAGAAAACTCTTAAAAACCAGTAGAATTTGGTCATCAAAGGGAGGGGGGATGCCAAACTTTAGAAAATACAGCTCCAACCCGGTACTTTCGAGTTCACACTCCACCGCCTGATCGACGGCCATATCGATCTCTTCCCTTTCTGCGGCCAGTACAGCAACGATCAGGGTCGCAGAGCCACATACGATTCAGCGATTTACCTAAAGATCCTAAGGATACACCGGAAATTCGCGTGACCACGCCCTACTACAACCCCGAAAACAACAAGACCGAGCGCGAACCCGACTACACCTCTACAAAACCGACGACCTCTCGAACGAGGAGTCCCTGGCGCACAAGCGGGAGCTCGAGCCCTACCTGAACCGGATTGCCACGGCGGACTGATTTGCGGAGGCTTCGGGACCGTAGCGGCAGCCCCGAAAGCGTTCAGGCCGGCTGTGAAATCGACATGCACACCCAAACCAGCCCGGTTGCCACCCACCCTCCAAAGCTGCTAGATTCAGATTCCTGTCCCCCGCAGCAACCTCAACTCCTTCTGATCAATTTTTTTTGATCATAGAAGCACTGATACTGATAGGGACAGCGATCGAATTATGGATATCGGACTGGAAAGGGAACCCCATGTGCTCTGTCAATGGCAGCCGACTGTTTGTTCGCGGTGATAGCTCTCCACTTATTGAAGAAATACTACCTGATGTAGCGAAAACCAACATCACACCCGCATCCCACATGAACTATGGCGGGGGAGCGTATTACAGTAACTCGGGATACCTGAGTCTTTTTGAGTATATACCAGGCGATGACACGCTCATTTACCGAAGTGACGCTTATAGAAAAACCACCACAGCAGCGAGAGCCCTACTGGAAATGAATCCGGGTTATATCCACTTTATTTTCATTCCCCCTACTGTTAACCAGATCAATATTGACGAGTCCAATGTCCGGTCAATTCCAAATGTGGGCAGAACACCCACGCTATTGAATACAGAAGCGTGCAGGCCGCCAGCGAGAATCACTGAGGATGGCGATGTAATAGAGTATGCCACGCGCTACATCAGCGAGTATCTGTACCTGGGGAGTTGGGCCAAAGGTATCAAAGTGATTACCGAGCGGTACGGAATGTCGGGGCTTCTACCCATGTTAACCATGGGCAAAGATATGGACTCCATCGGCAACTATTGTAATGAAAAATACCCCTGCCCACCAGGCGGTCCCGACGATTCTCCCGGCCCTGGTGGATCAAGTGTATGTGTATAGGACCTCTAATCAGTGAGCCTATTTTCATTCCTGGCCACCGATAAATACCCCGGATACCGCTCCCGAATCTCCCGTACATAGTTCACTGGTTCGCGGCCACATAGCTGAAGCACGCCCGGTGGTGATATTG
This sequence comes from Microbulbifer halophilus, assembly GCF_026183675.1. Classification (GTDB taxonomy): domain Bacteria; phylum Pseudomonadota; class Gammaproteobacteria; order Pseudomonadales; family Cellvibrionaceae; genus Microbulbifer; species Microbulbifer halophilus. The sequence goes on along the minus strand of NZ_JAPIVK010000014.1, from coordinate 24,344 downwards.
CGGCTGGGTCAACATCAACATCGCGATTTCGTAACTATTCAGCACTAATCGACAGAGATTTTGACCTTTCTAACAAAAAGCAGGGCCTCGCAATTGAACAGCAGTGTCAGAATCTCACCGGGTTTTAACTGATTCTTCTGACAAGTCAGCAGGTAGGAGCAAATAAGGCAAAAGGCTTTGGATCCCTCTTCGGAGCGGAAACAGCCGGAGATCTACAGCTAAACCTTGGTCATGCGGAGATCCCCTTAACCCTGGTTATTCGGTACCTTGGGGACGGACCGGACAACTACCTGGACCTGGATTCCCTCCAGCTGCTGGAAAGCGCACTGTGGGACTATCCCGACAGCTTCCTGCTGGTGTCCCATGATCCGGTGTTTGTGGGGGCGATCGGCGTCAATGGGGAACTGGCGCTGTAGTCGCCTACCTCCACCATGTCCAGCGCCTGATGATCACTGGCAACTTCACCCTACTGCCGGGAATGCAGGCGGCGGGGTCAGGTCTTTTATTTTTGGAAGGAAGGAAAATCATAAATCGCGAATCAAAGATGACTTGGCCCTGAAAGCTAATCGATCCAGAGATTAAAGATCATAGACAAAGACCTCGGTCCCTTTGGGTGTTAAACATTCCGTGACGACTGGCTCTATTTCCTGCCATGTGCCATCTGCAAGCCCACGTTTCAACCTGGGAACAGGTTTCGCTCAAATTTTGAGCCATCACCTAAGTAGCGGTTATACACGCCGATTCGACTGGCTCTTTTCCCAAGCGGAATAGAATATTTCCTTTAGATCATCGATCATCTCGCTCATAGCCCAGCCGTAACGCTGGAGCTGCCATACGTCGGCAGACGTAAACTCCGCCTTGGACATAACCTCTATCACAGCGGACAGCATTTCCAGCCGATGACAGATGGCTTCTTGCAGCACATCGACCGGTAACCCAGGCTGAAGCTGGAATACAGATCGGCTATTATCTGTCCGCTCATCTAAACCCCTTGAATCAATAGCTGGCCCATTATACTTATCCATAGCATCAAACCTCCTCAGCAGCTTCTAGTTCATATATGAACGGGAAGTATAGCAAGAGAATGTTCACTTGTGAACAAGTAGTCATGTTCACATTTGAACCATGAATCTATCAGAGAAATTGGCCAGAAACCTGAGAGCCCGCCGGGGCCAGCAGACGCAGGAGGCATTCGCTCGCAAATTGGGGATCAGCAGGGCCACTTTGACCCGCCTGGAGAGCGCCTCCCAGAATACCACCTTGAAGACGCTGGATCAGATCACGAAAAGTCTGCGCTGTGATGTCGGCGATTTGTTTGAATAGAAGCGAGTACCTGAATTCGATCAATGCCAGTTTTTATACCATCGAAAGCCTGTCACTGAGAGCTGAGCAATTTAAGACAAGCTGCGCATTCGTCATGTGGTCGAACACCTTCATAAGGAAAGGTTCGAGACTCTATTGAAAACGATTTTTGAAACGGCCGGTTCCCATATGGCTTCTTTCAACAGTCCGCTTCTAAGTGACGTCTCAAGAACTCCGTTTGTGTGTACACAACGGAGCGGATTGAACAGCCGCTCGTGGCGGCTGCAGACAACTACTATTGCTGGCAATAGAGACTCAGACTGTCGCAGTAACGACCACTGCAGCTGACGCCGGCTACGTAACTACCTTTGTTGCACTGACCGAGCCCCTGCTCCTCGGAGAAGGGTGTGGTCCAGTTTCCAGGGTGGGCACTGTGATTGAGTAATATAAGCTTTAAATTGTCGCAGTATCGACCACTGCATTTTGCCCCGACCACTACGGCTTCATCACTGGTCCAGCTGTTGGGTGACTCCTCCGAGATCCAGTGTTCCGCTTCCCAGCGCTCGCCTTGTGGCGCCACCGCTGGCAGGTTGCAGCATTTCAGGCGTTTTTTGTCACAGTAACTGCCGGAACATTCTACCCCCACCACGATGCGATCATTTGCGCAGTAGGCGCCGGCACTGTCCTCTTCGGAAAACCAACTGGAGTATTCGCAGTCTTCACCGTCAAAAAAGTCCGGATAGCTGGCGGGCTTGAAGCGATTCAGGTTGTCGATAAAGCTGCTGTCTTTCAACGGAATGGTTGCGGAGCCATAGTCAAAAGCGTTTAACAGCGCGCGCATTTCAGCATTGGTCTTGCTGTCCCCATGGATCTGGTACCAGCTGGTGATCGGCGGCGTGACAAAGTCGGAGTAGGGGTTCTCCGCGGTTTCCGTCGATCCCGCAAAGCGCATGGCATGCGTTGAGGCACCATCCTTGTGATAGACCACGCGAATATGTGCACCAGTATGGGGGATGTCGGCCAGTGCACGCGTCTCCATATCGCCATGGGCGCTGACGCTACCGTGGGTGATAGAGCCATCTTTCGTCCATACGGCGGCCTGCTCCCAATCGTGCCGGTGACCAAATAGATCCCAGCCGGCGATTACCTGGTCCTTCTCAAAGTAGAGTGCATAAAAATGGCCACAGTATTCTGAGCCATCCTTCTGCATGCATTGCGAGCGGTGCAATGTGTTGGAGTAATTCAGGAAGTCCGTTGTGCGGCAGTCCCCGCCGAGGCTACCCGTTGTATCCAGGCCCGCGTTCTGTTCACCGTCGCGACTGATACCGGCGGCGGGGAAACAGCCATCGCCATCAAAGTCAAAGATCGGCGCTATCTCAAGCACCTGGTTGTTATCCACCGCTTGGTCCAGATGGTAGAAATCGCTCGCTTGTACCTGGCCTGCAGCAATCGCAGCGACGGCGAGCACTGCCATTGCCGTAAATCGGCCTGTCAATCTGATGATGAGTTTGAGTAGCATGACTGTTCCCGTAAGTTATCGTTATCGATGTCTATGAAATCCCCCCAAGTACTTCTCGGGAGGCCGCTTTCCGCGGCCGGGTCCAATTGAATCAACGAACCCAACTTTACAGCTATGCCAGATTAAATGATATTTATGACAGTAATGCTTAATTAGTATTTAAATTCATCCGATGAACAAAATATATTTTTAAATTTTCTGTAAAAACCCCTCATGAAATAAAATAATTTTCACGCCACGGCAGTAATTCACTCACGTTGCCAAATCTCCAGTCTAGGTGAGCGCGCCGGCATGCCGTGTGATGATGGATCGGCCTGAACCCTATTGAGAGTTACGATAGATTGAATGGCGACTGTGCTCTGTAAATTCGTCACCGCAATGATTATTAGTCGTCTCAAAATTGTTTTTACCAAAGTCCACCCTCCGGACCGTCATTCCGGTACCGGATCAAGTCCGGCATGATAAAACGATCCGGGATCCAGCGGAGGTGCCCCGTCGGCCTGGATTCCGGAACAAGTCCGGAATGACGATCGCATGGAGGGAATACAGGACTCGCCCGTTGTTAAAGGGACCTGGACAACTGTTAATACAATTATGAGACCCTTAATATATTGATAATGCAGTATCCCTTCTGTAAATTCTTTTTCGAAAGCTTTGAATCCTGGGGCTCAGCACGAAATCAATGGGCAGTCATGAAATGACCACCTCAACTCTTAAAGATGCCGGGTTTCCACCGGCTCCGTCCACCAACTATCATTACGTCCATCAAAATACTGAACCGGCGCATCGATCAGTTCCTGCGAGGTTACATTGTCCAGCGTCGACAAAAATACGGACACGTAGTCGCCACCAATTTCCTCCACATGCCCCCTGCCGAACGGGCGCACGCCGCAGTGTTTGCAGAAAAGGTGATGCGCCTGCTTGCTGCCAAACTGGTAGTTGCTAAGCGCCTCCTCACCCCGCAGCAGGCGGAAGTCGCCCGGCTTGATCAGCGCGCCCCACTCGCGGGTCTTGCTGCAGATGGAGCAATTGCATTTGCCGGTGCCGGCACTCAGGTCGATATCCGCTTCATATTGCACGGCGCCGCAGTGGCAGCTTCCCCGATAGGTCTTTTTCATCAGGCTTTCTCCACCAGGGCGTCATCTTTTTCCATGGCGCGGTGGTAGGCGTCGCGGTTTGTGACGCGCTGCGCGTAATCGGTGAATTCCGCACGCTTTTCAATGGTGCCGAATTGCAGGCCCCAATTGATCTGCGCTCCCACATAGACGTCGGCGGCGGTAAAGCGCTCGCTCGTTACATAGGTATGATCGCCTAACCAGGTTGAAAGATTGTCGAGTACCGCCGCGTAGCTGCCGTAGCCCACCATTCTCTGCTTCTCCGCATCCGGCTCCAGCCCGAATATCTTGAAGTCGGTAATCGTTGCCTCCAGCGGTCCGGCGGCAAAGAACATCCAGCGGTAGTAGCTGGCGCGCTCTTCGGGCAGTGGTGCCAGTCCCGCTTGCGGGAAGGCTTCCGCCAGATAGGCGCAGATGGCCGCGCCCTCGGTCACCACCTGGTCGCGGTGCACGATGGCCGGCACCTTACCCATCGGGTTGATCTTGAGGTAGGCCGGGGATTTCATGCTGCCGTTGTATTCCAGCACCTCCGTGTCATACGGCGCCCCCACTTCCTCCAGCATCCAGCGCGCGATGCGGCCACGGGATTGGGGGTTGGTGTAGAGAATGACTGTATCTTGCATAGCTGCTCTCCGTTGCTCTTCATTTGTTGGCGCTTGTGAAGCGAACGCGAGTACTGTAGTTGTTAAATAGGCTATATTCCGCCCTAATAAGTTGAGCAGGATGCAAGTCATGTCGAATCCCACGACACGCGTACTGGCGCTGCTGGAGTTGCTGCAGATCCACGGCAACGCCAGCGGCAGCAAGCTGGCACAGATGCTGGGCGTGGACGGCCGCACACTGCGCCGCTATATCGCCACCCTGGAGGAGATCGGCATTCCGTTGACGGCCGAGCGCGGGCGCCACGGCGGCTACCGGCTGGTGTCTGGCTACAAGCTGCCGCCGATGATGTTCACCAACGAGGAGACGCTGGCCATCTCCCTCGGCCTGCTGGCGGCGCGCAGCCTCAGTGTGGGCGACGTTTCTGCTGCAGTCGCCAGTGCCCAGGCCAAGCTCGAGCGGGTCATGCCGCAGAAACTGAAACAGCAACTGCGCGCGCTCGATGACAGCGTCACCCTGGACCTGGTGCCGACGGCGGCGCCGGACAGTGCCACGCTGGCAACCCTGGCCACCGCGACCCAGCACCGATGCCGCACGGTGTTCGACTACACCGGCGGCAGCCACAGCGGCAATGAAAGTGCGACGCGGCGCGAGTTCGACCCTTATGGCCTGGTATTCCGCCGCGGCCGCTGGTACGCGGTGGGCCACTGCCACCTGCGCGTCGATCTCCGCACCTTCCGCCTCGACCGTATGCAGCAGTTGCGCCAACTGGAAATTCCTTTCCAGCGGCCACGGGGTTTCGATGCGGCGGCGTATCTCACCAATAGTTTTGCCAGTATGGACTCGGGTATCGAAGTGGAGCTACTGCTGCATACGGACCTTGCGAACGCCAGCGCGGTGCTCGGCGACGAACTGGGCCTGCTGACACCAAAAGGGGATGCGGTGCTATGGCGCGCACACACCGGCTGCCTGAACTGGTTCGCCTCGCAACTGGCGCGACTGCCATTTGCCTTCGAGATACTCACGCCGTCGGACTTGCGGGCCGAATTGCGTCGCCAGGCGGAGAGGTTGCTGGTCATGGCGAAGGATTGATTGCTTCAAGGATACCGCTTTTCTGTTTCCAGCCTGATCATTCGGTAGGAGCCTGCTTGTCAGTGATTTTAAAGCTGTTTTGATCAGAACCCGCCCTTCGGAGCCATCATCGCGGACTCGATACGGGGTCCAGCTAAGGTGCCCTTTCGGCCTGGATTCCGGATCGAGTCCGGAATGACGACAGTATGGAGTTCTGTTGGGTGCGCCGTGCGTATCGATTCTCTGGCATCTGCCGCTTTGTGCCTTTCAGTGCGCATGGCGCACCCTACGGGACTGTTTTGATCAGAATCCGCCCCTTGGAGCCGTCACCCCGGACTCGATCCGGGGTCCAGCGAAGATGCCCCTTCGGCCTGGATTCCGGATCGAGTCCGGAATAACGACAGTCTTCACTGCATCACTTACCCTTCCATCGCCGCAAATGCCTCGGCAATCCTCATCGGTGCGGTGGGGCGGGCGTACATGGTCTGCAGGTAGTCTCTCAGGCGCGGGGCGTTATCGAGTAGCTTTTCCTCATCAACCCAGTCGAGCGTATAGGCCGCATTGAAGTCGGCCACGCTCAGCCGGTCGCCTACGACAAATTCACGCCCCTGCATATGCCGCTCAAGTACATCCACCATCTCCCTGCATTCCCGCTTCGCCAACTCGACATCCTGCGGCAATCGCCTGTCTTGCGGATACAGGAATGTATGCCGCGCTATACGCCACAGGGGTGGCTCGATCTCGGTCATCAGGAAGAATATCCAGCGATACATTTGCGCCCTTTCCTGCAGTGACTCCGGAATAAACCCCGCTTCGGGGTGCTTCTCGGCCAGGTAGAGCTGGATGGCGGCAGACTCCGTCAGTACGAGATCGCCGTCCACCAGTACCGGGACCTTGGCGGCGGGGTTCAGGGCCAGGAAGCCTTCGCGGCGGGCCTCGCCTTTCAGGAGGTCCACCGGTTGTATTTCGTATTCCTGGCCCAGTTCATTCAGCAGCCAGATGACGCGCAACACGCGGGTGGGCGGTGCTCCGTATAGTTTGATCATTTCCAGCTCCGCTTTTTGTTCAATGCTGATTTTCCACTGCCGGACGGCTGTTGTCCGGCAGCAGTCGGGTTCAAGGCGTGGGGATCGGCATGCACTCCATTACTTCCACGCGATCTCCGGGGAAGATGCTGAAGTGCGGATGCCCTTCAAACAGCTTGGCGGCGTCTTCGTGGCTTTCCGCCTTCACGATGACGTATCCGGTGATGTTGTTGCGGGTGTCGCTGATACCGCTGGGGTCGATACGCTTGGTCTTGCCCAGCGGGCCACCGGATGCCACGAGAATGTCCTGATGCTGTTCCATCCAGCCACCCCAGGCAGCCATGCCTTCCTGCACGCGTTGCTCGCGTTCGGCTTCGGGCAGGTCGTTCCATTTGCTCATGGAATCCGGGGCGCCGAGGTATACGGCGAGAAAGTTTTTCATGGGGGCTCCTCTGTTCTGGTAGCTCTGTGGGCTCAACCGGCGTTGCCGCCGGCCTGGTTGCCTGTTTCCTTCAGTTCCCGCGCGGGGCGGACTTCTACCGAGCCGTAACGGGCCGGCGGGATCCTGCCGGCCAGGGCGATGGCCTCGTTGAGGTCTTTCGCTTCGAGCATGTAGAAGCCGGCGAGCTGCTCCTTGGTCTCGGCAAAGGGGCCATCGGTGGTGGTGATGCGGTTGTCGCGTACCCGAACAGTGGTGGCCGTATCGGTGGGCAGCAGCGGGCTGCCGGTGATGTAGTGGCCACTCTCCGTCAGGCCGGCGACACACTCCATGCACTCCTGATTGAGCGAATCCCATTCCTGCTGGGATAGGCGGTCCATGACTTTTTCGTCGTAATAGACCAGTGCCAGGTACTTCATTCTGCTCTCCTTGGGTTTCTGTTATGGCTGCGACTGTGCAGGCTGGACTTCCCATTTGATGGATAATCCTGCCGGGTTGGTGCCCGTTAGACAGTTAGTCGAACCGGGATGGCGAAGTTCGACAGCGGAGTGACATTTTTTTAAGACTTTTCGAATCGTCATCCGGTTCGGCAGGCGGCGGGCCGGAAGTTTCATGCCCGCCCCTCTTGCGCCAGATCCAGATGGCACAGGCAAGTGGCGCGCGTTCCAACTTGGCCGAACGCCCGAACAGGCCCGCGCACGCGGTCATCCCCACTGCGGCGTTCTTCGCCGATCATGTCCTTGGCGGCCAGCCCTGCTTCCGGACGTTATGCGCTCCAGGCCCGATATGAAACAATAGAGGTCAATCACCAACCGGGCATAGCCCGTCAACCATATTGGGGCGCTCCCACCATGTCCAAGTTATTCGAAGAAATTGACAGCCAGTCCTCACCGCTGGGGGAGATCTCACTGCGCAGGCGGCGTATCCCCGCACTTGGCGACAGGGATATCTACGAAGTCAAGCTGGGCGAAGAGTTCCTGATGTCCAGCATGTTTGTCGAGGCGGAAGAAGCGCTGTCTCGCCTCGGCCTGGCTCAAGTACAGGGCGACAAACTCAATGTTGTGGTTGGCGGTCTGGGGCTGGGTTATACCGCCGTGGCGGCTTTAAAGGACGACCGGATTTCCGAGCTGCTTGTGGTCGAGGCCCTGGATACGGTCATCGGCTGGCATAACGATGAACTGGTACCGCTAGGGAAAACCCTCAACGCCGACACACGCAACCGCTATGTGCACGGCAGCTTCTTCGATATGGCCACGGCGCCGGATACCGGCTTTGACCCGGAAAACCCCGGCAGGAGGTTCGATGCCATTCTTCTGGATATCGACCATTCCCCGACCGAGTACCTGAATGCAGCCAACGCGGGCTTTTATACCACCGATAACCTGGCACTGATGGCGGAGCAGCTCAACCCCGGAGGGGTATTTGCCATGTGGTCACAGAACCTGCCGGAGGAGCGTTTTGAGGCTCTGCTTAAAACGGTGTTTGAGACTGTCGAGTCGCATGTCGTTTCTTTCTACAATCCGTTTCTCAGTGGTGAATCCACGAACTCGGTTTATGTTTGTGTGAAGGGATCGGTTTCGGATAGCGGTGATGGACAATAGCCGTGAGATCCCGATTGTGGGTAATGGGCCGGTCGCTGCGCTTCTTTTATGTACTCCGGCCTATCCTGCGGCGGCTATGGGACCAATCGGCTTGTGTTGACTGTCAGCCTCAGGTTTTTACGCAAGATGCCCTGGGCGCGCAGTGAAGCCAGGGCACTGTATATCCCCACCTCCCACAGACCAAACCCTTGGCGTCAAAATCTGTAAATTTAGCTAAACCAGGCTTTCAATCTCAATTAACCTGTAAACCTTGGCGAATAAATTTTTATTTAACCTTTTCTATCCCATAACCTCTCGCACCCGCACTTTCGTTCCTGCCAGTTTATTTCTACCCATTACCCGTCCATTGATTTTTCAGTGCGGGCGAAACCTCTCCATTCTGCTTAACAGTTAGCAGAACCATTCTTTAGACATTCATTTCCTCATCTACAGATTTACAGGAAATATTATTCCGTACAATCGACCGGGCAAGCTTTTCAAATGGTGAAATTTCCTCACCGGGGAAAGCATTGCAACATTTTCGACACCCAAGGTTAACCAATCAAAAATTTCGAGATAGTGTTATGAAAATTACCAACCTTATAAAGATTTCCATCCTGATTTGCGCAGTACTGCCTTTCAGCAAGGCGTTCGCGGTAGGCGAGCTCACCTGTACAGCAAGTGCAGACATCACTTACTCACCGGGCCTGAGGTTATTCGAGCAGCAAACGGATATTACCTTTGATGTAGGTTACTCCGGCTGCACCTCTTTAACCGGGTCGACGATAACAGGCGGCAGTCGCTCGGGTAGCTTTACCGGGTCGCGTAGCTGCCTTGCATTACCGGCCAGCGGCTCGGCAACCATAGAAATTTACTGGGATGACGGCCAGACAAGCGTTGTAGATGCCACTACACAGAGTACAGATGCTGCCGGCCAGACCGTACACATTCTCACTGGACCAATAATTTCCGGGCCATTTGCCGGTAAGATATTCAGTGAAGAGCTGGTACAGGCTTCGCTTGATCTTCTGAGCTGCCTGGTAGCGCCTGGTGTCGAGTCACAGACAGGTGTTGGCACAGCACAGATACTTTGACCGACAGTTCACCTCTGATCGGGTGCGTGCTCGCCGCGCCCCGATCAGAGGTGCACCCGGATTGTGCAAAATTCATGCACATTCCTCGACATACTTCCCGCGAGTGCTTATAGTGCGCGGCCCGCCGTACGCTTCTGCATCGGCGCAGTTCGCCAGTACCGCCCATCTCCAAGCCCCCGGGATTACGCTCTTGATCACCACCGCCAACATCACCATGCAGTTCGGCGCCCAGCCGCTGTTTGAGAATATTTCCGCCAAGTTCGGCAACGGCAATCGCTACGGCCTGATCGGGGCCAATGGTTGCGGCAAGTCCACCTTTATGAAGATCCTCAGCGGCGAGCTGGCGCCGAGCGCGGGCAATGTGTCCATGGAGCCCGGCTGCACCCTGGGGGTCCTGAGCCAGGATCAGTTTGCATTCGAGGAGTACTCAGTGGTCGACGCGGTGATCATGGGCGATACCCGCCTGTGGGCCATCAAGCAGGAGCGCGATCGCATCTACTCGCTACCGGAGATGAGCGAGGAAGAAGGCATGCGCGTGGCGGAGCTGGAGGTGCAGTTCGCGGAACTGGACGGCTACAGTGCCGAGAGCCGCGCGGGCGAGATACTGCTGGAGGCGGGTATCGAGGAATCCCTGCACTTCGGCCCGATGAGGCAGGTGGCACCGGGCTGGAAGGTGCGGGTACTGCTGGCGCAGGCGCTGTTTGCGGATCCGGATGTCCTGCTGCTGGACGAGCCCACCAACAACCTGGATATCCACACCATCCACTGGCTCTCGGAGGTGCTGAACCAGCGCCGCTCCACCATGATCATCATTTCCCACGACCGCCACTTCCTCAATTCGGTCTGCACCCATATGGCGGATATCGATTACGGCGAGCTGCGTATCTTCCCCGGCAACTACGACGACTTTGTCGCCGCCTCCACCCTGATCCAGGAACAGCTGCACGCGGAGAACGCCAAGAAAACCGCGGAGCTGGAAGAGCTGCAGTCGTTTGTAAACCGCTTCTCCGCCAACGCCTCCAAGGCCAAGCAGGCCAACTCGCGGGCGAAAAAGATGGAAAAGATCAAGCTGGAAGAAATCAAGCCGTCCAGCCGGATCAAACCCTATATCTCTTTCCAGCAGTGTAAGAAGCTGCACCGGCAGGCGCTGACACTGGAAGATCTCTCCCACGGCTTCGACGACGAACCGCTGTTTGCCGGCGGCGAGATGATTCTGGAAGCCGGCGCGCGCCTGGCGGTGATCGGCGAGAACGGCGTGGGCAAGACCACCTTTCTGCGCTGCCTGGTGGACGAGCTGCAGGCCAACAGCGGTGTGGTGAAATGGTCGGAGAATGCCGCCATCGGTTACTGCCCTCAGGACAGCAGTGCGGAGTTCGACAACGACCTCACCATCTTCGAGTGGATGTCCCAGTGGCGCCAGCCCAGGCACGATGACCTGGCGGTGCGCGGCATACTCGGCCGCCTGCTGTTTACCGCGGACGACGCCAACAAGAAGGCGCGCGTCTGCTCCGGCGGAGAGAAGAACCGCCTGCTGTTCGGCAAGCTGATGATGATGGACACCAATGTGCTGGTCATGGACGAACCCACCAACCACCTGGATATGGAATCCATCGAGGCGCTGAACAAGGCGCTGGCCCAGTATCGGGGCACGCTGATCTTCGTCAGTCACGACCGCCAGTTCGTCTCCTCGCTGGCCACCCGGGTACTGGAGATCAAGGACAGCAAACTGATCGACTTCCAGGGCACCTACAGCGAGTACCTGGAGGATCGGGCGCGCGCGGAGGCCCGGGCGGCCTGACACCGCCGCCCGGCGCAGATCTTCGCCTGTATCGCGCACGACCCATTAGTCAGACTTTAATGAACAATCTGTAGACAGCACACCCGATTACCGATAGAGTGCCTGCAGCTAGAAAGAAAGCCCACATTTACAATCTTCACGTCGCTGTTTTACTCGTAATACCTCGTCCTGCAGTTTTTAAGTCTCGGCTTGTTTTCAAGGCAAATCATCGCCTCACGAAGGCACTAATCCGTTACATTCTCAGGAATTATTTATGTCTAATACAGTGACCGGAACCGTAAAATGGTTCAACGAATCCAAAGGTTTTGGCTTTATCGAGCAGCAGTCCGGCCCGGACGTTTTTGCGCACTTCAGTGCAATCTCCAGCTCCGGTTTCCGCACCCTGAACGAAGGCCAGGCCGTTGAGTTCACCGTGACTCAGGGCAACAAAGGCCCACAGGCTGAAAACATCGTAGCGGTTTAACCCTCTGCTGATGTAAAAACGGGCCCTTTGGGGCCCGTTTTTGTTTGTGTCGCACTTGCATATCCAACCCCAAACCCCGCCACTATTCCGCGGCCGGCTTGCGCCTTCCTGAATCCTGAAACTGCAATTCCGCCAGCCTTTTATACAGGGGCGAAATCTCTATCAGCTCTGCGTGCTTGCCCTGCGCGACCAACTGCCCCCGATCCAATACGGCAATGCTGTCCGCATGCAGAATCGTCGCCAGCCGGTGCGCAATAATAATCGTCGTTCGACCTTCCATCAGCGCTTCCAGGGCCCGCTGCACGTGATATTCGCTCTCGGCATCCAGCGCGCTGGTAGCCTCATCCAGCAGCAGCACCTCGGGATCTTTCAGGATCGCCCGCGCTATGGCAATGCGCTGTTTCTGGCCACCGGACAGGCGCGTGCCCTGCTCGCCCAGGTGGCTGTTATAGCCATCCGGTAACTGCCGGATAAAGTCGTGGGCATGGGCTGCCCTGGCTGCGGCGATCACTTCCTCATCGCTGGCATCGGGCCTGCCGTAGCGGATGTTGTACCAGACATCCGCGGTAAACAGTGCCGGCTGTTGCGGCACTACCGCCAGTTGCCGGCGCAGGTCTGCGGTATCTATCTCGCGCAGATCCACGCCGCCCAGAGTGATGCACCCGCCCAGCGGGTCGTAGAAACGCTGCAGCAGCTCCAGCAGTGTGGATTTTCCCGCGCCGGAGGGGCCCACCAGTGCCAGGCTCCTGCCCTCCTCCACCACCAGGTTCAGCCCGCGGATGGCGGGTTGATCGGGCCGGGAGGGATAACTGAAGTCCACCGCGTCGAATATCACCTCGGCTTTGGTAGCGCCCAGAGGCTTGTTCGGCCGGGTATCGCCGCCGCTGACCGGAATCTCCGATTCCACATTCAACAGGTCCACCAACCGCTCGGTAGCGCCGGTGGCGCGCTGCAGTTCGCCGTAGACTTCCGAAATGGTAGCCACCGCGGAACCCATCATTACTGCGTAAAACACAAAGGCGGCCAGGTCACCGGCGCTCATGCGCCCGGCGATCATATCGTTGCCACCTACCCACAGCAGGCCGCTGATGGCCCCGAACATCAGCAGTATGACCACCGCGATCAACAGTGCGCGCTGACGTATCCGCCGTTTGGCGATCTGAAACGCGGTTTCCACTTCGCGGCCGAACGCCTGTTGCTCATCCCGCTCACGGGTATAGCTCTGCACGGTTTTTATATGCTGGATAATCTCGCCGGCGTAACTGCCCACATCGGCAATCGAGTCCTGGCTGGCTCTGGCCAGCTTCCGCACCCGGCGGCCATAGAGCACGATCGGCGCCAGTACCAGCGGCACGCCGATCAGTACCATCAGGCTCAGCTTGAGATTGGTGAACAGCAGCAGAATCAGCGCACCGACAAACATCAGCGAACTGCGCAGCGCCATCGAAAAGGAGGTGCCGATGATATGTTGCAGCAGGGTGGTGTCCGTGGTCAGGCGGGACATGATCTCGCCGCTGCGGTTGGTCTCGAAATAACTGGGATGCAAGGTGACAATATGGTCGAACACCGCCTTTCGCAGATCCGCCACCACGCGCTCGCCCAGCCAGGAGACCAGGTAGAAGCGGGCGTAGGTGCCCAGGGCCATCAGCAGCGCCAGGCCGACAATGATCAGCACGGCGCTGGACAGGGCCTCGCTGGAGCTTGCCACCAGGCCTCGATCCACCAGCAGCCGCACGCCCTGGCCGATGGACAGGGTGATGCCTGCGGTGAACACCAGCGCCACGCCGGCGGCGAACATGATCTTCCGGTAGGGCCGGATAAACTGCCAGAGTGTCGCCAGCATTTCGCGGAAGCTCATGCTGGACGAGTGCTTGGTCGGGGCCTTTTCTACAGTTGGTTCGGCGGCGGGTTCGGCAGTGTTGGGCATGGGCTTACTGATATACGGGAAACTTGAGGCAGAGGCGGGGAGCCCGATTGACTCCGGCGCTCTGGCATGGGTGCGGCGATGGCGGCGGTCAGGGTATCATACGGTTGGGCCGACTCCTCTTGCAGCGTTCCCCTTTGTGTTTCCGAAACCTTACCGGCCGACAATCTCGCGCAGGGATTCCTCGATCTGGCCACCACAATAACCCCTGCCATTCTCCTCCCGCTGCGCCTGTAGAAAGGGCTTTATATTCGGCCGCGACTCCACCCGCCAGCACAGGCCAGCAACCCGGGGCGCATGCTCACGGAGATCTTCCTCCAGCGCCGGGAATGAATACACCATGGTGCCGAACAGCGCAGCGGTGGCGATGTCAGCCACCGACAGCCTCGATCCCAACAGAAAGCCGCTGCCATTGCCGGAGCCCCCCTTCAGCCCGTGGTCTCTGCCGGTTTTCTCGAAAATTTTCATCCAGTCCGACAAACGGGAATAGCGAAACAGTTCCCATTCATTTTTCGTCCACATCGTCGACCCGTTGTAGTTGGTGATTTCCACCAACACATCGTTGCAGTCGAGGATCGTCTTCAGTGCCAGGGTATGGGTTTCGGAGCGCTTCGGCAGGTAGTCGTACTCCCTGCCCAGGTGCATCAGGCAGGCGGGCATCTGCGCGAAATAGGTTTTGCTCTTGCATTCGTAGAGGTAGGGCGATGCCATACCGGGATTCTTTATTTTCAGGCTTTTCTGCGGGTAGATATCCCCGGCGTCGCAGTGCTGGTATCCGGCCTCGACCTCCTCCAGAAACAGTTGGATAAAGTTTCCACGAAACGGTAGATCCCAATAGTAGAGCTTGTAGTCGAGCATAAATCGTCTCTTGCTTGAAGCTGGCGGGAATCAGGAGCGTAAAGACAGATAGCTTAGCAACCAGGCGCGACGCCGAATCAGATTCTGGCGTGCTAATCATCCATACCGTTGTATGCCATATCCGATAGCTGCAACTATTCCGTTACCGCATCTTGCCTGCATACAGGCAATGCGCCGTTTCTCCCTTCGACACGGAAACGGAATCCATGCCCCAGTCCGCCAATGACACCTCCGGGATTCTCGGCCTGGATGTTCACACCCTGAAAGATCTGGAAATCTTCGAATCGGAAACCGGCGATGCCAGCCTGTTCGATTTCTGCAATTTCACCCGCACCCGGGGTGGTGCTGCAGCCCTGCGGCGGCGCATGGAACGCCCCTGGTCAAACGCCGGGCGAATACGGGCCACACAGGCCTCCATCCGATTTATCGACGCGCAGCCGGAACTCTTCACTGCGGTGCCCTCCGCTTACGTGAGTGGCGGGGCGGAAGCCTATACACAGGAAATATTGCCGGCCCTGGATCACCGCAGCTGGCTGGATTTCGCTTTTGGCGCCTTCCAGATGTGGTTCAATCACGACAGCCACTACTTCAGTATCGTGCGCGGGGTACAGGCGACCTGCAGGCTGGTTCAGGCATTGCGCGCTTTTGTTGCACAGAATCTGGCATCGTCCGCCGGCGAACTGGTTCCGCTGCTGCAACAGATACGGGCATTGCTTTCCCGACCCAAACTGGCCGAGGTGCCGGATTACGACGTGGGAGCCTGGGGTACCTGGCGGATGCTGCGGCTGGACCAGGTGCTGCGCATACACGAGAAGGAAACCATCACCCGGCTTCTCGGCCTGCTCTACAAGCTGGATGCGCTGACATCGATGGCCGATGCCACCCGTGAATACGGGTTTATAATGCCACTGGTCGAAGAGGGAGCACTACGCGTTCGTGCTAAAGGACTCGTCCATCCCTACCTGGCCAAACCGGTGGCCAACCCGGTGGAACTCAATCAGGAGAGTCGCGTGCTCTTCCTTACCGGGCCGAATATGGCCGGCAAGACGACTTACCTGCGCGCCTTGGCCACTGCCCTTTACCTGGCACAACTGGGAATGGGCGTGCCGGCGCGCAGTTTCTGCTTTGTGCCAGTGGAGAGGCTTTTCAGCTCCATCTCTTTGACGGACGACCTGCGCCGCGGTGTGAGTTATTTCAGGGCCGAGGCACTGCGCGTAAAAGCCGTGGCCAGTGCCGTCGCCGAAGGCCGCCGTGTGGTGGCTCTGATGGACGAACCGTTCAAGGGCACCAACGTCAAGGATGCCTTCGATGCATCGCTGGCGATTCTGGAACGCTTTTCCGGCCGGGAAAACTGCCTGCTCATATTTTCCTCCCACCAGATTGAGTTGAACGACCACCTCGATATCGCCGGCGGTCAGATAGACTGTCGTTACTTCGAGGCGGTGGAAAGCAGTGATCGGCTGCACTTTGACTACCTTTTACGGTCCGGCATTTCAGAGCAGCGGTTGGGGATGCGAGTGCTCAGGGAGGAGGGGATATTCGAATTGCTGGATGGCAGCCCGGGTGGACATTCCGCGGGCTCGCCAACAGATGAGAGCCGGTTATCGGCTCATTCTTCCTGACTCTTCAGCTTTCGTTGTTTTTCCTGGCCTGCTCTTCCACTTCCGACTTGGTCATCCCCATTGCCGCCGGCACCATGCAGGCCTTGAACATCTCCATCATGCCGCTCATGCCCGCGGCGCTAGCGTTGGCGGTCGTGCCCACTATCGCCATCGAGCTGCTGTCTTCCAGGTCCCCGTTTTCCAGCTTGCGGAGCTTGACGATGGCCTGTTTCTTTTCAGCAATCATCTCTCCCAGGCTTTCCGCCACCTCCGGTTGATGGCAGGGGGACTCCTCATCCAGCGAATCGAACAGGCGCTTCAGCTCTTCCTGGTACTGGCTGCTATTCGCCAGAGCCTTGTCCGCATTATCGGCAATCTGCCCCAGCAGACCGGAAGCGATCACGGATTCGACATCCTCGGGTTGCCTTACTTTCTCATGAACCTGCTCCAGCAACACGTGATACTCTTCTGCAAGCCGGTTATCTTTTTCGAGCAGAGGCTCGGTTCTTTCAGTGAATGCATCCACCTTGCCCACCGTGTCACTATCTCCGAAACAGGCAGATATTGCGGCCGCGCCGATCAGGACGGCTGCGGCAAAAACTGTCCTACGGGTTTTCTCTAGATCGATATTCATCATTTACTTCCCTGTTTACAGGTCGTTACTTGAAAATGAACCGGCGATAGTACCGGAAAGCGAGAGGATAAAAAAATGGAACCAGAGTGGATTTATACGGGCGATATCGACTGGTAAGCAAAACCTCTGTAAGTTCTTCCCCACCCGCGCAGGCCCGGTAGCCGGGGAAATGAATCGCCTCTTCGCGGAAATAACGCTTTTTGCGGGGCAACGCCAGCGTAAAAACCGCCGCAGGCCCCTGCCGTCACCCGGCACGCAATCCGCGGACTCAGCGGAATCAGCGGGCTGACCGACACGCCACACACCAGCCTGCCTTCCCCGACTGCCCCCGTTTTTCCTAACCGGCAGTCATTCAGGTCGCCCCGGCCCGGTTTGCCCCGGGTATTCGGAATCAATGGCTTTCGATAAAACTGTTCCCCACAGGGGCTTTTCGCTGGTTTATTGTTCCTTCCACGCCTGTTTGCAATCCGGATAGCCTGTCAGAAAAATTGGAAATCGGGTCGCGATTCCTGTAAATTCCGCGCTCATTTTTTAACCAGATGTCGACGGTGCCTGTCCGCAGCCAGCGCGGGGCCCGCCCTGATTTTATTGTCATCGAGGTACCCCGTGATCCCAGCCAAGCACCTGCTTCTGTCGACCGTCCTGCTGGCATCCGCCACCACACAGGCCGAAGTGCTCTGGCAGGACAACAGCCTGAGCCTCCTGAGCGGCGATGACTACAAGGTCAACTACAGCCTGGGCACGGACGACGCCAGCCGCGATGTGGTCACTTTCGAGCACGCCAGTGGCCATAGCTGGGGCGATCTGTTCCTGTTTTCCGACTATCTGTCTTCCAGCGCCGGTTCGGACGAGCTCTACACCGAGATCTCGCCGCGCCTGAGCCTGGGCAAGCTGCAGAACCGCGAGCTGGCCCTCGGGCCGGTAAAGGATGTGCTGCTGGCCTCCACGCTGGAACTGGGGAATATGGACGACCCGGATCACCTGACCGCCACCGGCCCGCACTTTACCCACAAGCTCGCCGGCGTCGGCTTGGATCTGGCGGTGCCCGGCTTCAACTATATGCAGACCAATTTCTATCACCGCAACAACGACGATGCGGCGGACAACGAGCAGCTGACCCTGGTGTGGGCACTGCCGTTCTCCCTGGGCAGTGCGGATTTCCTCTACGACGGCTTCATCGACTGGACCAGCGCATCGAGGGACGCACACTCGAGTGTGAATTTTACCTCCCA
The DNA here is from genome assembly GCF_026183675.1 of Microbulbifer halophilus. Classification (GTDB taxonomy): domain Bacteria; phylum Pseudomonadota; class Gammaproteobacteria; order Pseudomonadales; family Cellvibrionaceae; genus Microbulbifer; species Microbulbifer halophilus. The sequence goes on along the minus strand of NZ_JAPIVK010000014.1, from coordinate 6,089 downwards.
GCTCAAGTGGGATGCCGGCACACTCTGGGGCCAGCCGAAAAGCCTGTACGCGGGCATCGAGTATGTCCACTGGAGTGACAAGTTCGGTATCGAGGACGGTACCTTCGGCGTCGACTCCAATGAGCGCAATGTGAACCTGCTGGTCAAGTATCACTTCTGACCCCTGCAACCGGGTACAACCATGACTGAACTCCAATCCCCGCCGACCGCCAGCCCGACCTCTCCCGAACCTGCGGCAGACGCCACGCTGCTGGAGCGGCTCTTCAAGTTGTCTGAACGCCAGACCAGCGTGCGCCAGGAAGTGATCGCCGGGGTGACCACCTTCCTGACCATGGCCTACATCATCTTCGTCAACCCGAATGTGATGGCGGCAGCGGGCATGGACCAGGGCGCGGTGTTTACCGCCACCTGCCTGGCGGCGGCCATCGGCTGCCTGATCATGGGGCTCTACGCCAACTATCCCTTCGCGCTGGCGCCGGGCATGGGGCTGAACGCATTTTTCAGCTACGTGGTCGTGGGCGAGATGGGCTATAGCTGGCAGGTGGCGCTGGGTGCCGTATTCATTTCCGGGATGGTATTCCTGCTGCTCAGCATCTTCAGGGTGCGCCAGTGGATCATCGACAGTATCCCCATGTCACTGCGCCAGGCGCTGGCGGCGGGCGTGGGCCTGTTCCTGGCAATCATCGCCCTCAAGAGCGCGGGCATCGTAACGGCCAGCCCGGCCACGCTGGTGACCCTCGGCGATCTCACTTCCAGCGATGCCATTCTCGCGTCGCTGAGCTTTTTCCTGATCGCGGCGCTATCCTACCGGCGCGTGTTGGGCGCGGTGATGATCGGCATCCTGGCGGTGACCGCGATCGCGCTGCTGATCGGCAAGGTACAGTACGGGGGCATGATGTCCGTACCGCCGAGTATGGCCCCGACACTGCTGCAGCTCGATATCGCCGGCGCTTTTGAAGTGGGCATGATCAGCGTGATCTTCGCCTTCCTGTTCGTGGACCTGTTCGATACCGCCGGCACCCTGCTGAGCACCGCGGACCGCGCCAAACTGCTGGACAGGGAGGGCAAGCTCCCCGGCATGGGCAGGGCGCTGATGGCCGACAGCTCCGCCTCAGCGGCCGGCTCCCTGCTGGGCTCCTCGACCACCACCACCTATGTGGAGAGCACCGCGGGTGTGGCCGCCGGCGGCCGCACCGGCCTCACCGCCGTGGTATGTGCCGGCCTGTTCCTGCTGGCCCTGTTCTTCTCGCCACTGGTGGGCATGGTACCCGCCTGCGCCACCGCCGGCGCACTGATGTATGTGGCGGTGCTGATGACCTCCGGCCTGTCTTCCATCGACTGGGACGATATCACCGAGGCGGCACCGGCGGTGATCGCGGCCGTGATGATGCCGCTGTCTTTCTCCATCGCCAATGGCATTGCGCTGGGTTTTATCGCCTACGCAGTCATCAAGACATTGAGCGGCCGCAGCCGGGATGTCAGCATCAGCGTCTACCTGCTGGCGGCGCTGTTCGTGGCCAAGTTCATCTTCTTCTGAGGGCCCCTTTTTATGGGTAGCAACGTGAAAAAGCACTTTATCAGCGCGCAGCAACTGCTGACGGATTCCTACGCACTCGCGGAACAGGTTTTCCAGAGCGGTTTCCGCCCCAACTATATCGTCGGTGTCTGGCGCGGCGGCGCTCCGGTGGGCATCGCAGTGCAGGAGTTGCTGCACGTGATGGGCGTGGACGCGGATCATATCGCCATCCGCACTTCCTCCTATACCGGCATCGGCCAGCGCGACAAGCGTGTGCGCGTACACGGCCTCACCTACCTGATCAAGCGCCTGGAATCCCACGACAACCTGCTGATCGTCGACGACGTGCACGACACCGGCCTCAGCATCGACCAGACCATCAAGGACCTGCACGCGGCCTGCAAGAAAAACACCCCGCAAATCCGCGTAGCCACCCCCTACTACAAGCCAACCAGCAACAAGACCGAGCGCGAGCCGGACTACTATATCCACAAGTCCGACGAGTGGCTGGTGTTCCCGCACGAGATCGACGGCCTGTCGCGGGAGGAAATTCTGGAGTACAAGCCGGAGCTCGAGCCGTATCTGGATCGGATTGCTACGGTGAGTTGATCCCGATACAACGGGAGTTGGCGCCCGGCCGACTCCCGAAGAAGCGACACTGATAAAGATTGTCAGCGTCATCCCCCTCCATCGACAGCTCAGCCCCTCATACTTATTTAATCCTTCCGAACACCTGAGAAGCGCCGACTCTACCAGCTGGCCTCGCTTATCAGTCGTCTCAAAATTATTTTGACCAAAGCCCGCCCTCCGTGGCCGTCATCCCGGTACCGGATCAAGTCCGGCATGACAAAACGATCCGGGATCCAGCGAAGATGCCCCAGCGGCCTGGATTCCGAATCGAATCCGGAATGACGATCGTATGGAGTGAATACAGGGCTCGCCCGTCGTAAAAGGACTCAGGACAACTGCCAATACAATTATGAGCCCCTTAATAACCTCTGCACGCCCATCACGGCTCCGATGAAATATCCGGACCAGGCATCAATATCTGCCATCCTTCATGAATGGCGATTATTTCGCTTTATCGCCCCCCTGAGGCACAATCAGCCAATCGATCACCCATCCACTGAAACCGATACATCCATCTCAAATGCGTCAATTGCAGCTCAAACACCACGACCGCACCGTGGGCTTTCTCGCCGGAGCGGACAACCTGCGTCCCCGGCTGCACTCGGCCTTTATCACCCTGTCGGCAGACAGCGCCGGCACCAAGGCGATTCTCCTGGTCCGCCACACACTGCACGGCTGGCTGCAGGTATGTGACGAGGAACAGCGCTACCCCATTATCAGCAACCCGCTGTTGCTGAACTGCGACCACCTCTGGCGGGCCGTACTGCACACACTGGCCGAGGCCGATAGCTGGCCCTCCGACGAGGAGAAGCGGCGGCGGAAGCTGGAGCGGGAGATAAAGCGGCGTGCAGAGATCGCCGAGGCACGCCGAAGAACATTCCGACTGGTGTAGAAAGCACTGCCACCAGCCATCAATTCGCTGCAGTTATCTATACTGATAAACCTTATCAACGCAGACAATCATCCTGCCTTCTCCAGGATACCAACACGATTAACTGGCCCTCGGTGACCTGTCGTTTCAGCACGATGAACAACCCGCCTTTCTGTCGGCTTCGTGCTATAAGGGCCGATTATTTTTGCCGAGTTGCAGTTCACAGAATAACCAAATCAGAGGGGGACCCATGATCAGAACCACAAGATTCGCCGCAACACTCCTGTGTTCCGCGGTGGTGGCAGCCTGTGGCCAGAAGGCCGCCGACAGCGCCAGCCAGCCCACCGAGGGAACAGCCGGAGCCGCTGCCGTCAGCCGTGCCGACGCGCCGATGCTGACGGAATCCTACGCCAAAATGCGCAAACGGCAGGTGGCCGGAGTGGACTACCGCCTGTCCGTGACCATCGACAAACAGGGCAAGAGCCTTACCGGTGAGCTGGTGGCGGATACCACCCTGAACGGGCCGCTGGAACAACCGCTGACCATCGATTTTGTCCAGGGCAATGTCGACTCCGTCAGCGTGGATGGCGAAACCGTTCCCTTCGAATACAACGGCAATTTCATCAGTATTGCCCCGGAGCACCTGAAAGATGGCGACAACGCCATCGCGGTACAGTACCAGCACGACTACTCCACCAGCGGTTCCGGCCTGCACCGCTTCGAAGACCCGCAGGACGGCGAGGTGTACATGTACACCGACTTCGAACCCTACGACGCCAACCAGCTCTTCCCGCATTTCGACCAGCCCAACCTCAAGGCCCACTATACCCTCGACGTGACGGCACCGAAGGACTGGACCGTAGTGACCTCCGTGCGCGAGGAGAACGTGATCGAGAAGGGCGACAGCAAGCACTGGCAGTTCCCGCAGTCCGCCAAGTTCTCCTCCTACATTTTCTCCCTGCACGCCGGCCCCTACGAAATCTGGAAAGACGATGCCGACGGTATCCCCCTGCGCCTGATGGCCCCCAAATCCCTGGCGCAGTACGTAAAGCCGCAGGACTGGTTCACCTTTACCCAGCAGTCCTTCGAGTTTTTCCAGAAATACTTTGAAGTCCCCTATCCGTTCGTGAAGTACGACCAGCTGATCGTGCCGGACTTCAACGCCGGCGCCATGGAAAACGTGGCCGCCGTCACTTTCACAGACCGCCTGGTATCCCGCGGCGAAAAAACCCAGGCCCAGCGCATGAGCCTCGCCAATGTGATCGCCCACGAAATGGCGCACATGTGGTTCGGCGACCTGGTGACCATGAACTGGTGGGACGACCTGTGGCTGAACGAAAGCTTCGCCACCTATATGGCCAACCTGTCCCTGGCGGAGAACAGCGAATTCGACAACGTCTGGGAAAACTTCTACCTGGGCCGCAAGCAGTGGGCCTACCACTCGGACACACTGCCGACTACCCACGCCATCCAGCTGCCGGTGAAAAACACCGATGAGGCTTTCGCCAACTTCGACGGCATCACCTACGGCAAGGGCGGTTCCATTCTCAAGCAGTTACCCTACTACCTGGGCGAAGAAAAATTCCGCAAGGGTGTCAGCAACTACCTGAAGGATCTCTCCTACCAGAATTCCACCCTGGACGACTTCATGGGCCACCTGGGCAAGGCCGCCGGCAAGAACCTGGACCAGTGGCAGCAGCAGTGGCTGTACAACGCCGGTCTCAATACCATCGAGGCCAGCTTCCAGTGTGAGAACGACAAGGTCACCGGCCTCACCCTGGCCCAGAGCGCGCCGGAGGAATATCCCACCCTGCGCGAGCAGCGCACCCAACTCGGCTTCTACCGCATGGACGGCGACCGCATGGTGCGCACCGATGCGCTGCCGGTTCTGTACAAGGGCAAAACCACCGAAGTGAAGGATGCCATAGGCCTCGACTGTCCGCAGATCCTCAACCCCAACGAGGAAGACTGGGCCTTCGTGAAGGTGAACCTGGATCCGGTATCCGTTGAAAACATGACCCGACATATCAACGACATCGATTCCACCTACACCCGCCTGATGCTGTGGCAGAGCATGTACGACAGTGTCTACGACGCGAAACTGCCGCTGGACCGGTATGTGGAATTCGCCCTGGAAAACGCGGGCAGCGAGAGCGACATCAATGTGATCCGCATGGTATCCCGCCACCTGGGCAGCGCCTCCGCCTACCTGGGCCAGGTGCAGCTCGACGACGCCAGGCGCGCACAGCTGCAGGGCGATATCGAGCGCTTCGTCTGGCAACAACTGCAGCAGGCACCCGCCGGCAGCGATGCGCAGAAGACCTGGTTCTCCACCTTCACCGACGTGGCGCACACCGGCGGGGCCCTGGGCAACGCGGAAAAACTGCTCACCGGCTCGCTCGAGATCGACGGCCTGGAACTGGATCCGGACATGCGCTGGAGCCTGGTCACCCTGCAGAACCATCACCTGCACGGCGACTACGCCGAGGCCATTGAAACGGAACTGGCGAAGGACAACTCCGACCGTTCCCGACTCAAAGCCATCGCCGCCGAGGCCACCCGCCCGCAGCAGGAAGCCAAGGCCAAGTGGCTGGACAACATCCTCAACAAGCACGACGAGTTCAAGCTGAGCCAGCTCAAATCCGCCGCCTACAGCCTGTTCCCCACGGACCAGCTGGAACTCTTCCGGGCCAACGCGGACACCATCGTCGACGCCATGGACAAGGCGAATGCCGTCGCCGACCCGGAGTATATCGCCACCTACAGCCGGCTCTTCCCGATGGACTGCAGTAAAAAGGGTGTGGACCGCATCAGCCGGATTCTGGACAGCGACGGGGAGATCAACCCACTGCTGGAAAAAGCGCTGAAAAACATACGTTTTGAAAACCGGCGTTGCGTGGCCGTAAGCGATCTGCTCGCGGCCAACTGATCAGAACCTTCAGAGGCCCTTCGGGGCCTTTTTTATTGTCGCCGAGTCATTGTCGGTCGCTTTGCCGAAAGCTTTAAAAAAAAATCAGCGGCATCGACCCTAGCCCGGATATTTCACCAAACGTGTTAAAGTTAAAGTGAATC
>NZ_JAPIVK010000013.1 GCF_026183675.1 Microbulbifer halophilus | reverse complement strand
GCCGGCCAGGCGCGGCAGGGCGCGCAGCCAGTCCGCCGCCTGCGGATCGGCGACGTTGTCCTCGACCCAGCGCCGCACATCGGCGCTGGCCTTGCTCTGCAGCAGCGCGAAGAGTTCGCGCTGCTGTTCGCCGTCGAGGCCCGCGGCCTCGGCGAGGTTGCGGTAGATGGCCACGTGGCCCAGGTCCAGGTGTATCTGCTCGACACCGGCCAGCAGCAGTGTCTCCAGCATCAGCGAAATCACTTCGATATCCGCCTGCAGGCTCTCCACGCCGTACAGCTCGGCGCCGATCTGGATCGGCGCGCGCGAGCCCATGGCCGTGCGCGGGCGGGCGTGCAGTACCTGGCCGGCATAGCAGAGGCGGTTGGCGCCGCTGCGGGGGAAGCTGTGGGCGTCGATACGCGCGGCCTGGGGGGTGATATCGGCGCGGATGCCGAGGGTGCGGCCGGAGAGCTGGTCGGTAACCTTGAAGGTGCTGAGGTCGATATCCCGGCCCATGCCGATCAGCAGGGAATCGGTGAATTCCACCATCGGCGGGATGATCAGTTCGTAACCCCAGCTGTGATAGAGGTCCAGCAGGCGGCGGCGCAGGGTTTCTATACGCACGGCATCAGCGGGCAGGATTTCCGCGATGCCGTCGGGCAGCATCCAGCGATCGGCTCTTGTCATAGTAAAAAAGTTGATGAAAAACTATCGTCAACGTCTCTGTTGAATAAGGGGGGCACGCGCTCGCACAAAAGCGCCGGGAGCGCTTTTGCCAGCTTCAGCTGACCCGAAGGGCGAAGCACAGGAATGCGCTTCACAAAAAAACCGGGCGGCGGCCCGGTTTGCGTGATTTTACCATCAAGTGGCGGGGGGAAGGTAGGGGTTGCGGCCCCCGGGTTGCCGAGAGCCCGCTCCCCGTAAGCGGGCGCGTTGGCGACCCGGCTACCGATAGCCGTTTGCTCAACAGCCTCATCGGCAATCGTTTCCCAAACGGCTATCGGCAGCCGGGTCTCGCCATCCGGCATCGCCCCTCTTTCGTAGGTTGAGGCGAGCTATGCGAACCGCTGAGTCCGACGTTTAGCGCCCCTCTCCCATCGGGGCAGGGGCCGGGGGAGAGGGAACCGAATGCCCGGGGGGCTTCTTCGGCCCCTTTGTTGGACTGCGCGTCGCTCACTCCAACTACGCCTTCCAGAAACACAGGGGGCACCGCAAAGGGCGCCCCCGTTGTCCCGAGTCCCGGGCCGTTTATTCCTCTTCTTGCGCCCCTTCCGAGTCCTTCAGATAGCGGAAGAACTCACTGTCCGGATCGATCACCAGCATATCCCCACGGTCACTGAAGGATTTCTCGTAGGCGTTCAGACTGCGGGTGAAGCGGTAGAATTCCGGGTCCCTGGTGAAGGCGCCGGCGTAGATCCTGGCGGCCTCGGCGTCGCCGGCACCGCGCAATTCCTCGGCCTTGCGCTGGGCTTCGGACTCGATCTCCACCACCTGGCGGTCGGCGTTGGAGCGAATGCGCTCCGCGGCCTCCTGGCCCTTGGCGCGGTGGTCGCGGGCCTCCAGCTCGCGGCCGGCGCGCATCCGCTGGAACACCGATTCGGAGACTTCCGGCGGCAGGTCGATACGCTTCACGCGCACGTCGATCACCTCCAGCCCGAACCGGTCCTGGGCCACCCCGTTCAGGTTCTTGGTGATCTCCGCCATCAGCTCGTCGCGCTGGCCACTGACCACTTCGTGCAGGTTGCGCACACCGAACTGGTCGCGCAGGCGGTCGTTGATCTGTTCCGCCAGCAGCCGCACCGCGTTGCGCTCGTTGCCGCGGGTGGCGACGTAGAAGCGCTTTGCATTGAAGATGCGGTACTTGGCGTAGGAATCCACCACCATGAACTTGTTTTCACTGTTCAGCATGCGCACCGGGTTGGAATCCACCGTCTGGACGCGCGCGTCGAACTTGCGCAGGGTGTGCACCAGCGGCACCTTGAAGTAGAGCCCCGGTTCGTAGTCACTGCGCACCACTTCACCGAAGCGCAGCAGCACCGCCCTTTCGGTCTCCTTGACCACAAAGGCACTGCTGGTGACGAGCAGTATCCCCACCAGCAACAGCGCAACAATCAGCAGGTTTCTGTTATTCATCGGCTAGCTCCTAGCGCACTGTGCGGTTGCGGCGATTGTTTGAGGATTCGCTGCGAATGCGCTCCAACACCCGCTCGGAGACCTCGTCGATCACCGTCGGCGACAGCTCCTCGCGCCGAATCGCACTGTCGGCGCCACCCTGCGTCAGCTTGTCCAGCGGCAGGTACATCATGTTGTTGCCGCCCTCCACATCGACCATGACCTTGGAGGTGTTGCTCATCACTCTCTGCACCGTGTCGAGGTAGAGGCGTTCGCGGGTCACTTTCGGTGCCTGCTGGTATTCTGTCAGCAGCTCCTCGAAGCGCACGGTTTCACCGTTGGCCAGGTCCACCACGCGGGCCTTGTAGGCCTCGGCTTCCTCGAGGATGCGCTGGGCGCCACCGCGGGCCACCGGGATCACCTCGTTGGCATAGGCCTGGGCCTCGTTCTGCAGACGCACCTCGTCCTCGCGGGCCTTGGTCACGTCGTCGAAGGCGTCCTGCACTGCCGGCGGCGCCTTGGCTTCGGTGAGGTTGACCACGTTGATCTCAATGCCGGTCTGGTAGTGGTCCAGATACTCCTGCAGACGATCCCGGGTATCGTCGGCTACCTCGCCGCGCTTCTGGGAAATGACACCGTCCAGAGTCTCGGAGCCGACCACGTGGCGCAGCGCACTGTCGGTGGCCTCCTTCAGGCTCTTGAGCGGATTGGCGACCCGCAGCACATAGGCTTCGGCGTCGTCGATATACCACTGCACCTGCAGGATGACGTCGACGATGTTGGCATCCTCGGTAAGCATCTGACCCTCGCTGCGCTCGGTGCGCACCTCGGTCATGTTCACCTTGGTGACACTGTCGACCAGCGGCGGGTTCCAGTGCAGGCCGGCAGCCTCGGTGGAGTGGTACTTGCCCAGGCGCAGCACCACGGCCGATTCGTTGGCGTCGACCTGGTAAAAGCCCAGCAGGCCGTAGAGCACCGCCGCGACGATCGCGATCAGCGCCCAGGGGAAGCGGCTCGGCTCACCGCCGGAGCCAGAGCCGGAGCCGCCAAACAGACCACTCAGTTTCTGTTGCAGCTTGCGCAGAATTTCGTCGAGATCCGGCGGGCCGCCGTTGCGATTGCCGCCGCCTCCGCCGCCCCAGGGATCCTTGTCTTTACCACCCGGTTCGTTCCAGGCCATCTACATACTCCAACTGTGATCATTCATTTTTGTACCGGCGAATTCTAGCATTCTTTGCCGGCGAAATATCGCTGCGTGGCACCGCTAGCGGGCTGTGCGTGAAGCTGTGTAACAAAGATGCACAGCCAAAACGTCCAGATCAAGGCGGGAAAGCGCCGGAATAGCGGTTCTATTTCGAGCTTTCTCAACGCAGAGCCGGGCGTTTTGGCGCAGCGAACTGTTACAGGCCCACTAGTCGTCCAGTGGCTGCCAGCGCGGTGCGCCCTGCGCCTCCCTGTAGGGCGCCAGCAGGCGCTGCAGGTCGTTGCGCGGCAGCAGTACCTGCAGCGCGCAATCGCCGTTGTCCCGGTATTCTTCCCGCTGTACCGCATTCATTTCAAACAGCTGCGCGCGCAGGCGCGACTGGTCCGGCGCCACTACCAGCTGGCCGCGCACCATCTGCTCACCCAGGCGCTCGGCGATGGCCTCCACCAGCAGGTCGCAGCCGGCGCCGGTGGCGGCGGACAGCCACACGGCGCGCGGCACGCCGTCGGCGTCGCGGTCGATGCGCGGCGCCATGTCCTGCAGCAGGTCGATCTTGTTATAGACCAGCAGCTGCGGCAATTCCGCCGCACCGATTTCCTCAAGTACCAGCTGCACCTCGTCCATCAGCGCCAGGCGGTCGTCTGCCGCGGCGTCCACCACATGCAACAGCAGTGTCGCGTTGGCGGCCTCCTCCAGCGTGGCGCGGAAAGCCTCCACCAGACGGTGCGGCAGGTGCGAGACGAAGCCCACGGTATCGGCGAGAATCATCTGGCCGACGTTGGGCAGCTCCACCCGGCGCATGGTCGGGTCCAGTGTCGCAAAGAGCTGGTCCCGCACATAGACTTCCGCGTCGGAAAGGCGATTGAACAGGGTGGACTTCCCGGCGTTGGTATAGCCCACCAGCGAAACCGTGGCCAGCTCGCTGCGCGAGCGGGCGCGGCGACCCTGTTCCCGCTGGCGACGCACTTTCCCGAGTTTCTTTTCGATCGAGTCGATGCGCGCGCGCAGCAGCCGGCGGTCTGTCTCCAGTTGGGTTTCCCCGGGGCCGCGCAGACCGATGCCGCCCTTCTGCCGCTCCAGGTGGGTCCAGCCGCGTACCAGACGCGTCGCCATATGGCGCAACTGCGCCAGCTCCACCTGCAGCTTGCCCTCGTGGGTGCGGGCGCGCTGGGCGAAGATATCCAGGATCAGGCCGGTGCGGTCGAGTACGCGACACTTGAGCTCGCGCTCGACGTTGCGCTCCTGGGAGGGCGACAGGTTGTGGTCGAAGATCACCAACTGCGCGCCGTGTTCTTTTACCGTCCGCTGAATTTCCTCGAGCTTGCCGCGGCCGACAAAGGTTCTGGGGTCGGGAGAGGAGCGCTGGCCGAAGATGAAGGCAACCGGGTCGGCGCCGGCGGACAGCGCCAGCTCTTCAAATTCCCGCGGGTCTTCGGGGTTGTCTACAGCGGACAGCTCCAGGTGCACCAGCACGGCCAGTTCACCGGATTCCGGTCGGTCGAAAAACAATAGAAAGTCTCTTTTTGGGGCCGGCGCCGGATGCGCAGGCCGCGAATTGCCGGCGCCAAACCGCAGACGCCCCGGCGGGCCGGGGCGCTGATGATAACCGTGGAACGGGGGAGATTAGCCGAAGGTTTCCGGCTGTCCACCGCCTTCACCAGTACCTTCGCCGGCGCCGCCCTGAGCCGCCGGATTCAGCAGCGGCACGCGCACTGCGCGGGATGGAACGATTGTGGAGATAGCGTGCTTGTATACCATCTGGCTGACGGTGTTTTTCAGCAGAACCACAAACTGGTCGAAAGATTCAACTTGCCCCTGAAGCTTTATGCCGTTCACCAGATAGATGGAAACCGGGATACGCTCTTTGCGCAATACGTTGAGGTAAGGGTCTTGTAAGCTGTGCCCTTTTGACATCTTTTTTCTCCTTGTCAAAAGCTGGAAGCGAATGCAGGCCGCAACCGCGCCCGCGAAATGCGCGGACTAAGGAACGATCGAGGTCGAAAACGCGTATATAAAAGTCCGGAAATGCCGGACTCTGTGTAACAAACTGACTGAGCGGGCCGGAGCCGTCTGTCAATGGCCCAACCACGTTATGGATCCTCAGCCGAGAAATTTCAAGGCTTCCGCCAATATTTCGTCATTTTTGCGCACTTGGCCATCGGCATCCTGTGCGTAAATCTCCGCCAGCTTCGGCCAGCGACGCAGCCAAGTGAGCTGGCGCTTCGCCAACTGGCGGGTGGCGGCGATACCCGCCTCCACCATCCGGTCGTAATCGAATTCGCCGTCCAGGTACTGCCACACCTGGCGGTAGCCGACGGCGCGGATTGCCGGCAGGTCCGGATGCAGGTCGCCGCGCCCGCGGAGCGCCTTTACCTCGTCGACAAAACCGCACTCCAGCATCCGCCGGAAACGCTGCGCTATGCGTTCGTGCAGCAGCGCCCGCTCCCGCGGCAGCAGTGCCAGCTGGTGCACGTCGTAGTGCTCCGATACCGAATCCCGCGCCTGCTCCCGGCGCAGCTCGGAAAGCGGCCGGCCGGTGAGCCGGTAGACTTCCAGCCCGCGTTCGATACGCACCGAGTGATTCGGGTGCAGTTCCGAGGCCAGCTCGGGATCCACGTCTGCCAGCTCCGCGTGCAGCGCCGGCCAGCCCTCGCGTTCGGCGCGGGCCTCGATCTCGGCGCGGATCGCCGGATCCGCCTGCGGCAGCGCCGCCATTCCCTCCAATAGAGCACGGAAATACAGCATGGTTCCGCCCACCAGCAGGGGAATTTTGCCGGCGGCGACAATTTCAGCCATGGCCGCCAGCGCGTCCTCGCGAAACTGGCCGGCGGAATAGGATTCGGACGGATCGCAGATATCGATCAACCGGTGCGGGTAGCGGGCCAGTTCCTCCGGCGACGGCTTGGCGGAGCCGATATCCAGGCCGCGGTAGACCAGGGCCGAATCCACACTGATCAGCTCTACCGGCAGCCGATCCGCCAGCGCCATGGCCAGGTCGGTTTTGCCGGAAGCCGTCGGCCCCATCAAAAATATTGCGCGGGACCTTTCACCAGCCCCCAGTCCCGAGTCCCCGGCCCCCACTTTATTGCCCACGCAGGAACCACTTGTCCATATCCGCGAGCTTCACCTGTGTCCAGGTGGGCCGCCCGTGGTTGCACTGGCCGCTGCGTTCGGTCTGCTCCATATCGCGCAGCAGGGCATTCATTTCCGGTACCGTCAGTTTGCGGTTGGCGCGCACGGAGCCGTGGCAGGCCATGGTGGAGAGGATTTCGTTGATACGCTCGGCGATGCGGTCGCTGCCGCCCTGCCCCAGCAGATCGGACAGCACATCCCGCACCAACTGCTCCACCTCGGCGCCGTGCAGCATCGTCGGCACCTGGCGGACCAGCAGGGTTTCCGGCCCGGCCCGCTGCAGCGCGAAACCCAGCGCTGTGAATACCTCGCTGCGCTCCTCGAAACAGTCCGCCTCGCGCTGGCTCACCGCCAGGCTCACCGGCACCAGCAACGGCTGCGCCTGGATACCGCCGGCGGCGTGGGCGGCCTTCATCTGTTCGTAGACGATGCGCTCGTGGGCCGCGTGCATATCCACCACGATCAGGCCCTGCTCGTTCTGGGCCAGGATGTAGATGCCGTGGAGTTGGGCGATGGCGAAGCCGAGGGGTGGAGCGTCCTCAGGACCGGGGACTGGGGACTGGGGAATCGGGGGCACCGAGTCGGGACCCGCGGGGGCTTCGGCTACGCTCTGCTGCGGCTGATACGGTTGGTGCAGCGCACCGTAATTCTGCATCTGCTGTTGCAGGTCACCGGGTGACGGGCGCGAGTTCAGCGGCATTCTCTGCTGACCGGCGAATTCGCCGGCGGCGACGCCGGTGGCAGTTTGCGGCTGCAACTGCTGCTCGCGATCCTCCCGCTCGCCCGGCCGCACATCCGCCAGCGCCCGGTGCAGCGAGCCAAACAGGAAATCGTGCACCAGGCGGCTGTCCCGGAAACGCACCTCGTGCTTGGTGGGATGCACATTCACATCCACCGACGCCGGATCCAGCTCCAGGTAGAGCACGAAGGCCGGGTGGCGGCCGTGGTAGAGCACATCGGCGAAGGCGCGTCGCACCGCGTGGCTGACCACCCTGTCGCGGATGGCGCGGCCGTTGACGTAGAAAAACTGCAGGTCCGCCTGGGAGCGGGAGAAGGCCGGCTCGGCCACCCAGCCCCACAGGCGCAGGCCGTTGCGCTCCACATCGATATGCAGCGCGTTCTGCATGAATGCCGGCCCGCAGACCTGGGCCACGCGCCGCTCCATTTCCACCCGGCCGCTGCCGGCACGCAGGTTGTGCACGCCCTTGCCGTTGTGGCGCAGGCTGATGGAAACGTCGAAACGGGACAGCGCCAGGCGCTTGATGGTGTCGTCGACGCGGTTGAACTCGGTCTTTTCGGTGCGCAGGAACTTGCGCCGCGCCGGGGTATTGAAGAACAGATCGCGCACATCGACGCTGGTACCGCGCGGGTGGGCCGCCGGCGCCAGCTGCGCGTTCATGTCGCGCCCCTCGGCCTCCACCTGCCAACCCTTGCCGTTTTCGTCGCGGCTGCTGGTCAGCACCAGGCGCGCCACCGAGGAGATGCTGGCGAGGGCCTCGCCGCGGAAACCCAGGGTGGCCACCGCCTCCAGATCTTCCAGTATGTGGATCTTCGAGGTGGCGTGGCGGGCCAGCGCCATCGGCAGGTCGCCCTTGTCGATACCCTTGCCGTTGTCGCGCACCTTGATGCGCTTGATGCCGCCGTTGTCGATCTCCACATCCAGGCGGCTGGCACCGGCGTCGAGGGCATTTTCCAGCAGCTCCTTAATCACGGACGCCGGGCGCTCCACCACCTCGCCGGCGGCGATCTGGTTGGAGAGTCGGGTGGAAAGTTGCTGGATTCTGTCGGACATTGTGAGCTTCGCCTGCAAACAGGCGCCTACATCGGTCTATTTGCTTTCGGAATTTGCCGCTGAATGCTGCGTAGTATGGGCAAAGGAGCGCAGCGACATGCCCATCTTCAGGCTCCGCTGATGGGCACGCTGCGCTTTGCCCATCCTACGACACTGTTTAATTTTCGGAAATTGCCTCTGCAGTCCGAGGTCGGAAAGCGGTCTCCCTCCCGGCCCTCCCCGAAGCCATTAGCCCGAGGGGATTGTCAGCGTCTGGCCGACACGGATCGTCGAGGTGTCGATACCGTTAACCTGCTTCAGCGCGGATACCGACACATTGTACCGCGCCGCGATACCGGACAGGGTATCGCCGCGGGCGATAGTATGGCGGCGCTCCGCCTCGCCGGGGTTGGCGGCCAGCCAGGTACCGGCCGGTGGCCGGCTGCTGAAGTGCGCCACTATACCGTCGCCGACCTTTTGTGCCAGCCTGCGCTGGAACGACGGATCGCGCAGGCGCCGCGCCTCCTGCGGGTTGGTGATAAAGCCGGTCTCCACCAGGATCGACGGCACGTCCGGCGAGCGCAGCACGGCGAAGTTGGCCTGCTCCACCTGTTTCTTGTGCAGGCGGGTGACACTGCCCAGCCTTGAGAGCACGCTGGCGCCGATGTCGAGGCTGGCGTTCATGGTGGCGGTCATCGACAGGTCCAGCAACACGCCGGCGAGGGTATCGTCCTTGTCGCCGAGATTCAGGCTGCCGGCGCCGCCGATCAGGTCCGACTCGTTCTCCCGCTGGGCCAGGAAGCGCGCGGTTTCACTGGTGGCCCCGCGGGACGAGACCGCATAGACGCCGGCGCCGCGGGCGCTCTTGTACTTGAAGGCATCGGCGTGGACGGAGACGAACAGGTCCGCGCGCATCTCGCGGCCCTTTTTCACCCGCGCGCGCAGCGGGACATAGTAATCGCCGTTGCGCACCAGTTTTGCGGAAAAGCCCGGCCGGGTATCGATCGCCTTTTTCAGGTTTTTGCTGATCGCCAGCACCACGTCCTTCTCGCGCAGGCCACCGGGGCCGGACGCGCCGGGATCCTCGCCGCCGTGACCGGCGTCGATGGCGATGACGATATCCCGCTCGTCGCTGACTTCCTGCAGAGTCTTCTCCTCACTCTGCACCCGGTCGTGGAGGTCGATCACCAGCCGATCCGGCAGGTCCCCGTGGCGCTTCAGCGCGAAGCTGCGGGGCTTCACCCTCTGTTTCAGGTCCAGCACCACGCGCAGGTCACTCTTGTCGTGGCGACCGTGGCGCACCCGCTCGATGGGGGTATTTTCCAGGTCCAGGTCATCGAACTGCGCCGCCAGCCCGGTATCCGCCACATCGACGACCACACGGTGCGGCCCGCTCAGGGTAAACAGCTTGTGCTCCGACGGGCCGCTGAGATCGAACACCAGCCGCGTGTGATCCGGGGCGCGCCACAGGCGCACGCCCTCCACTTCGGTTGCGGCCTGGGCCGCAACTGCAAAAAGACAGAGCAGTGCGAGGGTGATGATCCTGAACATTGTTTTTCTGCCGGTTCCTTGCCAACTTTTTTATAGCAGTTTTTGCATTGCTGCCACTACCGCTTCGCCGGCGGGGGAGTGCGCGGCCAACTGTAGTTGTCGACCGCGCTGCGGCACCTGCAGTTCAATTTCCAGATCCGGCTCGGGCAGCACACCGGCGCCGCGCTCCGGCCATTCCACCAGGCTCAGGCTGCGGGGCGCGAAGTAATCCCGCACCCCCATGAATTCCAGTTCCTCCGCATCGCCGAGGCGATACAGATCGAAGTGAAACACCCGCTGCCCCCCCCCTCCGGAAAGGGAAAAGTCGTAGGGCTCCACCAGCGTGTAGGTGGGGCTCTTGACCGCACCCTCGTGGCCGAAGGCCCGCAGCACACCGCGGCAGAAGGTGGTCTTGCCGGCGCCCAACTGGCCGTGCAGGTAGAGCGTCAGCCCCTCCGCCAACCCCGTCGCCAGGCAGGCGCGGCCCAGTGTTTCACCGGCGGCAACGGTGGCGGCTTCGTCGGCCAGCGCCAGTGTCAGTTCGCTCGCAGTCAATCCACCAGTCTCCGTATATGCGGCAGCAGGTCCGTGGCCAGCAGGCCGCGCTGGCCGTCCTCCGCAGCGCGATTGCCGGCCTCGCCGTGCAGCCACACCGCCAGCCGCGCTGCCTCCAGCGGCGACAGGTGCTGGCCGATCAGCGCGGCGATGACACCGGTGAGCAGATCGCCCATACCGCCGGAGGCCATGCCCGGGTTGCCGCTGTTGATCAGGTCGACACCGCCGTCGTGGGCGATCAGGGTGCCGGCTCCTTTAAGTACCACCACGCCGCTGAATTTCTGCTGAACCGCTGTGGCGGCGGCGCGGGGATCGGCCAGCACTTCGGCGCTATCCCAGTCCAGCAGGCGCGCCGCTTCACCCACGTGGGGTGTGAGTACCCAGTCGTCGCGCCTGAGGCCGGCCAGCACGCGGCCGCCGGCGAGAATATTCAGCGCGTCCGCATCCAGCACCAGCGGCGTTTCCGCGCGGCCGGCGCGGGCCAGCAGCTGTTCGCCCCAGGGGGCGCGGCCGAGGCCGGGCCCCACGGCAATCACGTCCGGCCCCTCCAGCAGGGGTTCCAGCTCCTGGCCGGAGATCACCGGGTGGGCCATCACCTCGGGGCAGCGGGTCAGCGCCGCGGGCAGGTGCTGCGGGTGGGTGGCCAGGGAGATCAGGCCGGCGCCGCTGCGCGCGGCGGATTCCGAGGCCATCAGTGCGGCGCCACCGAAACCGCTGTCGCCGCCGACGACCAGCACACGGCCGAACTGGTTCTTGTAGCTGTCCGCGGCGCGGGGCGGCAGGCGCTTGATACTGGTTTCCGTAAAGCGCTTCGCCAGCGGCGCCAGCCCGTTGTGCACTTCCGCCGGCGCACCCAGATCCTCGAAAATTACCTCGCCACACAGCGCCGGGCCGCGCCCGCAGTAGAGGCCGAGCTTGCGGCCGATAAAGGTCACCGTGGCATCGGCGCGCACGACCTCGGCCGCGGCGCCGGTATCGGCGCTCAGCCCCGAGGGAATATCCACCGCCAGTACCGGAGCGGGCGCCCTGTTGATACACCCCACCGCGTGATCCATGGGCTCGCGCAGTTCGCCCCGGAAACCGGTGCCCAGCAGCGCATCGACCAGCACCGTATCGCCATCGGCATCGTCCAGCGCGGTCGGGGAGGTCACTATCTGCACGCCCTCGCGGCGGGCGTAGTGACAGGCCTCCAGCGCGTCGCCCTTCAGTTTTTGCGGATCGACACAGGCGCAGACGGTCACCGGGATCTGTTTCTGCGCCGCCAGCGCGGCGATCACATAGCCGTCACCGCCGTTGTTGCCGCCACCGCAGAACACCTGGATGCGCCGCACGTCCGGCCAGCGCCGCAGCAACTGGTTGAAGGCGGCACGACCGGCGCGTTTCATCAGCGCGATGGAGGGGATTTTCAGGGCCGCAATGGTGCGGCTGTCCAGCTCGCGGACCGATTCGGCACTGTAGAGGGGTTGAGGCGTGTCCATTCGACTCCCGCGATACGCTCAGAATTAATGGTCAAAATTTAATCTGTGGCAGAATGGGCGGCCTGAAGCTTTTCAATTCGGCCGCAGCCATTGCCGGTTGAGACACCACAGTATACCGTCCCGGGCGCCCATTTTGCTCCCGCGGCGCAGACCCGAATCGCCATGACCGAAAACAACCTCGCCGAGCTGGCGGACCAGATCAGGATCTGGGGCCGCGAGCTGGGCTTCCAACAGATCGGTATCACCGACTGCCAGCTGGAACAGCACGGCGAGCGCCTGCGCGCCTGGCTGGAGGCCGGCTACAACGGCGATATGGAGTGGATGGCCGCCCACGGCGAAAAGCGCTGGCGCCCGGATCTGCTGCAACCGGGGACGCTGCGCGCGATCAGTGCGCGCCTCGACTACCTGCCGCCGGACACGGAACCGGTGCGGGTGCTGAAAGATTCCTCCAAGGCCTACGTATCCCGCTACGCCACAGGCCGCGACTACCACAAGCTGATCCGCAAGCGCCTGGCGCAGCTGGCGCGGAAGATCGACGCCTGGTGCGACGAACAGGGCATCGAGTCCTCCGGGCGCGCCTTTACCGACAGCGCGCCGGTGATGGAGCGCGCGCTGGCAGAGAAGGCCGGGCTGGGCTGGATCGGCAAGAACTGCATGGTGATCAACTCCGGCGCCGGCTCCTGGTTTTTCCTCGGCGAGATCTACACCAACCTGGCGCTGCCGGTGGACGAGCCGGAAGAGACGAATCAGTGCGGCGACTGCAGCGCCTGCCTGAAAGTCTGCCCCACGGATGCCTTCGTCGGCCCCCACCAACTGGATGCACGCCGCTGCATTTCCTACCTGACCATCGAGAACAAGGGCCCCATCCCGGAGGAATTCCGCGAGCCCATGGGCAACCGGGTGTTCGGCTGCGACGACTGCCAGATCATCTGCCCCTGGAACAAGTTCGCCAGCCCCACCGCGGAAAAAGATTTCCACCCGCGCCACGGGCTCGACGACGGCGAACTGCTGACGCTGTTCGGCTGGAGCGAACAGGAGTTTCTGGACAAGACCGCCGGTTCCGCGATCCGGCGCATCGGCTACGAGCGCTGGCGGCGGAATCTGGCGGTGGCACTGGGGAACGGTGCGGCAGAGCCGGAGGTGATTGCAGCGCTGGAGAGAGCACTGGCGGATGCGACACCGCTGGTGGCGGAGCATATCGAGTGGGCGTTGGGGCGGTTGCGCAGTGGGCGGCGGCGGAAGCGCAAAATTAAACGGCAGGTGTAGGGGCGAACTTTGTGTTCAGCCGGCGCGGAGCTGGAGCTCCGCGCTCCCGGGATTACAACCGGAAAAAATGCTTCCGGTAGTGAATCAACTCGTTGATGGAATCGCGGATATCGTCCAGCGCCAGGTGACTGCTCTCCTTTTTCACGCCGTCCAGCACATCCGGCCGCCAGCGGCGCGCCAGTTCCTTGACCGAGCTGACGTCCAGGTTGCGATAGTGGAAGTAGGCCTCTAACTTCGGCATGTACTTGACCAGGAAGCGGCGGTCCTGGCCGATGGAGTTGCCGCACATGGGCGAGGCGCCCCCGGGCACCCACTGCTGCAGGAACTCGATCGTCTCGCGCTCGGCATCCCGCTCGCTGAGCGTCGACTCCCGCACCCGTTTGACCAGCCCGGAGCCGCCGTGCTGTTCGGTGTTCCAGTCGTCCATCGCATTCAACAGCGTGTCGCTCTGGTGGACCGCCATGGTCGGTCCCTCGGCGAGGATATTGAGTTTCGAGTCGGTGATAATGGTTGCGATCTCGATGATGCGCTCTTTCTCCGGATCGAGACCGGTCATCTCCAGGTCGATCCAGATCAGGTTGTTCTGATCCACTTCGGCTCGTCTCCTTTGGGTTTGCGGGCAAGTTACCGCAACAACCCATCAATAGCTATAATCCGCGGCGAATTGCCCTAGAGCCGCCACATGAGCAAACGCAGACTGAACCGCCGCCAGCAGTGGCGTATCGACAAGATCCAGCGGGAGCGCGAGGCGCGTGCGCGCAAGCGGGCCGCCTCCGCCGAGCAGGCGCTGGACGAGGACAACCTGGGTCCGGAACAGACCGGGCTGGTGATCGCCCACTACGGCACCCAGGTACTGGTGGAGAGCGACGCCGACGCATCGCTGCGCCAGCGCTGCCATCTGCGCGCCAATATCGATCCCCTGGTGACCGGCGATCGCGTCGCCTGGCGCCCGTGTACCGGCGGCGGCAGTGGCGGCTACGGCGTGGTGGGCGCGCGGCTGGAGCGCCGCTCGGAACTGCGGCGCCCGGACCGCTACGGCGACCTCAAGACCGTCGCCGCCAATATCGACCGCATCCTGATCGTGATCGCGCCCTACCCGGAGCCCTTCGCCAACGCCATCGATCGCTACCTGGTGGCCGCCGAGACCACCGGCATCGCGCCGCTGCTGTTGCTGAACAAGACAGACCGCATCGACGACGCCAACCGCGAGGCGCTCGAGGAGCTGCTGGCGCCCTACCCGGGGCTCGGCTATCCGGTGCTGCGCCTGTCCACCCAAACCGGCGAGGGCCTGCCGGCACTGCTGGAGACACTCGCCGAGGGCACCAGCGTGTTCGTGGGCCAGTCCGGCGTGGGCAAATCATCGCTGGTCAACGCGCTGCTGCCGTCCGCCGGCGCGCGCACGGGGGAGCTGTCCGGGGCCTCCCAGAAAGGCACCCACACCACCACCGCGGCGGAACTCTTTCACCTGCCCGCGGGCGGCGATCTGATAGACTCCCCCGGCATTCGCGAGTTCGGCCTCTGGCATATGGACGAACAATCGCTGCTGGAAGGCTTCGTCGAGTTCCGCCCCTTTATCGGCCACTGCCGCTTTCGCGACTGCCGCCACCAGGGCGAACCCGGCTGCGCCATCGCCGGCGCACTGGCCCGCGGCGATATCAGCGAGCGGCGCATGAACAGTTTCCTGCACCTGCGCAACAGCCTGGAGAGTTAAAACTTGGACCTGATTGTCGAACCGGAAGAGCTGGCCCCGCAGCTTGATCGCGAGGACCTGCTGATCGTGGACCTGAGCACACCGCAGAACTACCACAGCGGCCATATTCCCGGCGCCGTGCACCTGCCCTTCCAGGCGCTGATGGCGGGCACCCCGCCGGCGCCGGGCAAGCTGCCCGACGCCGAACGGCTGACAAGGGTGTTCCGCGCCATCGGCCTGAAACCGGAACATCATATCATCGCCTGCGACGACGAGGGCGGCGGCTGGGCCGGACGCTTTCTGTGGACCCTGGAAGTGATCGGCCACAAAAATTACAGCTACCTGAACGGCGGCATGCACGCCTGGCGCGCCGCGGACCTGCCGCTGTCCACCGAGGAAGTGAAGCCCGAGCCGAGCGGGATCGAGGTTTCCATCGATCCGGCGCCGGCGATGGAAGCGGACGAAATCCGGCAGCACCTGGACGACGACAGCCTTCTCGTCTGGGATGCGCGCTCACCGCGGGAGTACAGTGGTGAACAGGTTACGGCGATGAAGGCCGGGCATATTCCCGGCGCCATCAACTGCGAGTGGACACAACTGATGGACCCACAGCGGGGGTTGCGTATCCGCAGCGACGCGCGCGAATTCCTCGCCAAGCTCGGCATCGACGACCAACACAAGATCGTCACCCACTGCCAGAGCCACCACCGCTCCGGTTTTACCTGGTTGGTGGGGAAATCCCTCGGTTTCGATATCGCCGCCTATCCCGGTTCCTGGAGTGAGTGGGGGAATCTGCCGGATACGCCGGTGGAGCAGTAATCGGAACCCGGGATTCGCGTAGGGTGCGCCGTGCGCACCGACCAATCAATGGTGCGCCCCCCGGGACGACGGCCATGCAGATCACCGGGAGGCGTCACTGGATCCCGGGTCAAGCCCGAGATGACGAGCCAAAGCACTTGCACTGAAACAGAGTATCTGCAGCTTTAAAAAGAGTACCGAAGCTGAATGCAAAGGCCCTGCCGCCCAGCCCCCCTTAAAGGCACTAACGCCAACGAATAAGAAGTCATTCTATGCACCCAAAATTATTTGCCGCCCTGCAATACCTCACTCCCCAGCGAGCCCTGTCCCGCGCCGCCGGCTGGCTGGCTGAAACGCGTATCAAGTGGATCAAGGATCGATTCACCCGCTGGTTCGTGGACCAGTACGATGTCGACATGACAGAGGCGGAAGAGCCCGACTGCACCGCCTATGCCAGCTTCAACGATTTCTTTACCCGCGCGCTGAAAACGGACGCGCGACCCATCGTCGAGGGAGACGGGGCCATCGCCTGCCCCGCCGATGGCGCCGTCAGCCAGCTTGGGGAAATCCACAACGGCAGGATCTTCCAGGCCAAGGGCCACGACTTCAGCCTGCTGGAGCTGGTGGGCGGCGACCCGAAAACCGCCGCGCAGTTTACCGGCGGCCACTTCGCCACCGTCTACCTGTCGCCGAAGGACTACCACCGGGTGCACATGCCCGTATCCGGCACCCTGAAAAGCATGACCTATGTGCCGGGGCAACTCTTCTCGGTCAACGACGTCACCACACAGACAGTGCCGCGACTCTTTTCCCGCAACGAACGCGTAGTCTGCACCTTCGACACCGCCGCGGGTCCCATGGCAATGGTCCTGGTGGGCGCCATGATCGTGGCCAGTATCGAGACCGTCTGGGCGGGGCTGGTGACACCGCACAAGCGCCGCGTGCGCACCACCGATTACCGGGACAATCAGCCGATCCGGCTGGAAAAGGGCGAGGAAATGGGCCGCTTCAAACTCGGCTCCACGGTGGTGATGCTGTTCGGGGCAGACAAGGTTCGCTGGGCGGAATCGCTCGCGGCCGAGAGTGATGTGAAGATGGGGGCGCACTTTGGTGATCTGAGATAAGGCGCCGGCTTTTGTCGGGTCGCCCCATGCTGGACTTCGCTGCGCTCAGTCCAACCTACACATACCAGTAATGACCAGCCACAGCCCATGCTCCCCGGATTTATTCGCTCCAACGCCCATCTCGCTTTCTTCTCGCTCGTTGCCGTCGCCGCCTCCGGCTTCGGGCAGACATTTTTTGTATCGGTTTTCGGCGGCGCCATTCGCGCGGAGTTCGATCTCAGCAACGCCGCCTACGGCGCCACCTACAGCGGCGCCACATTGCTGTCGGCGCTGGCGCTACTGATATGCGGGGCCTGGTGGATCGCTGGCCGCTGCGGCGCAGCGCACTGCTGGTGAGCCTGGCACTGGCGGGCGCCTGTCTGGTAATGGCCGCCGCGCCCGGCGCCTGGGCACTGCTGATCGGCTTCTTCCTGTTGCGCCTTACCGGCCAGGGCTTTATGACGCACCTGGGCATGACCACCGCCGGGCGCTATTTCAGCGACAACCGCGGCAAGGTGATCGCGCTGGCGGCGCTGGGTTTTCCCCTGGCCGAGGCGCTGCTGCCCACCGGCGGCGCAGCGCTGATTCACTGGACCGGCTGGCGCAGCGCCTGGCTGGCGTCCGCGGCGGTGCTGTTGCTGCTGGTATTGCCGGCACTCCTGGTGCTGTCGAAAACCGGCGAGAGGCAATCCGATACGACGGCGGGACAGTTCGGCAGCGACAGCGATTTCACCCGCGCCCAGGTGCTGCGGGATCCCGGCTTCTACATGCTTCTACCGGCGGCGCTGATGACGCCGTTCATCGTCACCGCGATACTGTTTCACCAGGGCGCCATCGGCGAGAGTCGCGACTGGTCGCTGCCGCTGATGGCCGGCGCTTTCGGCGGCTACGCCGCCGGCCACCTGCTGATGCTGTTTGTCGCCGGCGGGCTGGTGGACCGCTTCGGTGCCCGGCGCAGTCTGCCACTGGCACTGCTGCCGATGATCGCCGGCCTGTTGTTGCTGAGCTGGTTCGACGGCCACTGGGTGCCCTACGCCTACCTGACACTGATCGGCATCACCCAGGCCGGTACCGGCACCGCGGCCGGAGCCATGTGGCCGGAGCGCTACGGCAGCCGCCACCTGGGCGCCATCCGCTCGCTGTCGCAGGCGGCGATGGTGTTATCGACGGCGGCTTCGCCGCTGCTGGCGGGTTTTCTGCTGGATGGGGGCGCGAGCGTCGCTGCGCTGGCGGGCGGGCTGGCGGCGCTGGTGCTGATATCGGGGCTACTGGCTATGACAGCGAAGCCGCTGGAAAGGGAGCGGACGGCTTAGCGCTTCAGCAGTCGCGACAAGAGGGCCGGGAAGCGCTTGCGGCTGAACAGGTAATCGTCGCGCACCGCGGCCACATTCACCTGCGGGAAGCGGCCGGGCTCCACGTCTTTGAGAATGGTGAGCTTGTCGCCGGGGGCGAGCTTGCCGCGCCGGATCAGTTTGTCCCTGCGGTCGTCGTCGGCGGCCATATCCAGCAGGCGTGGCTTCGTCAGCAACTGCTTGTCGCGATCCAGTACCACCATCACCCGCGGTTTCAGGCGCCGCCGGTGGGTCTGCTCCACCACCACGCCCACCTCGCCGGTGGACAGCTCCACCTGGGTGCCGGTGGGATAGAGGCCGATGGACTGGATAAACTCCACCGCCAGTTGCTCCTGGAAGCTGATACCGCGCAGGTCGTACAGCTGCGCCACCGCTTGCGACGGCGCCACCGGATAGGTGACACCGCGGGGATTGGTGGCTTCGTCGTAGAAGGTGACAATACCGCACATGCGCGCCAGCACCGGAATCCTGTCGCCGCGCAGGCCCCGCGGATAACCGCTGCCGTCGTGCATTTCGCGGTGGCAGTGGACGATCTCCACCACACGGGGATCCATCTGCGGATCCGCCGCCAGCAGCCGCACACTGTGATCGACAAACCGGCGGTACTCCATCTCCCGACGCGGATCGCGCCTGTGGGCCCTCAGTACCTCGTCCGGCAGCATCATCTTGCCCACATCCTTGAGCAGGGTCGCCACCCCCAGCCGGACCAGGTCGTGGCGGCGCAGTCCGATATGGCGCCCGAACATCACCGCCCAGATACTGGCGCGGATGGAGTGGCTGTAGGTATGCTCGTCTTTCTCGCGCACCCGAGCCAGCCAGGCGAAGGCGTCCGGGCTGCGCAGTATGCTCTCCACCAGGTTTTCCACCACCTGGCCCACCTGCTGCATCGGCAGAGGGCGATCGCTGCGGATCTGCACCAGCACCTCATGCATACCCTGCACGATCCGGCGATGCAGTTTGCGCGCCTGGCCGGCTTCGCGGCGGGCGGGCAGGGGCGCGGGGTAGGCGTCGCGGGAAATCTGTACCGGTCGGCAGGGGATGGCGACGGGAACGCGGCCGGTGCGAGATCGCCGCCCGGGGCCGGCGGCGGAGCTACCGCCAGCGGTTCGGGTGATACGGCGCAGCTTGACGCCGATATCCCCGACGGACTTGACCACGTCCACATAGACATAGCGACAGTGCTTCTGCAGTTGACGGATCTCCTCCAGATCGCGGATATAGAAGCCCTGCAGCGCGAAGGGGGTCCGCGTCCAGGGCCTGTCGAGCCGGGACACAAACATGCCGCGCTGTAGATCCTCTACCAGGATTTTTGCCTGCTCTATCGCCACGCTGGAATCGCCAAATCGTTCTGGTTGGAGCACTGCCGTACCGGCCGGTGGAACCACGGACGGAAGCGTTCTTTTATAGCACGCGAGTCTACCCTTTGGTACACAGGCATTTTGTGACGAAATTCACGGTAATCGTGTAAGGCCGTGTAATGTGACGGCCGCGATGAATGCTCAATCGTGGTATTGCGGTGACAGCTCCACGACCGCCTCGATCATCGCCCGCGCGTGCTCCGGATCCACTTTCGGGGTGATGCCGTGGCCCAAGTTGAAGATATGGCCGCCGCCGCGCCCGTAGGATTCCAGCACCGCCGCCACCTCGGCGTGGATGCGCTCCGGCGAGGCGTAGAGCACCGCCGGGTCCAGGTTGCCCTGCAGGGCCACCCTGTCGCCGACGCGGGCGCGGGCGGCGCCCAGATCGGTGGTCCAGTCGAGCCCCAGGGCGCTGGCGCCGCTGTCCGCCATGGCCTCCAGCCACTGGCCACCGCCCTTGGTAAACAGGATCGCCGGCACCGGGCGGCCGTCCGCCTCCTTGATCAGGCCATCGACGATACGCGCCATGTATTGCAGGGAGAATTCACGGTAGGCGCCGTGGCTCAGTGCACCGCCCCAGGTATCGAAAATCTGCACCGCCTGGGCGCCGGCGCGGATCTGCGCATTCAGGTAGTCGGTCACCGAGTCCGCCAGCACTGTCAGCAGCTGGTGCATCACTTCGGGCCGGTTGTAGATCAGCTCCTTGCAGCGGGCGAAATCGCGGCTGGGACCGCCCTCGACCATGTAGGTGGCCAGGGTCCAAGGGCTGCCGGAGAAGCCGATC
Organism: Microbulbifer halophilus; assembly: GCF_026183675.1. GTDB lineage: Bacteria > Pseudomonadota > Gammaproteobacteria > Pseudomonadales > Cellvibrionaceae > Microbulbifer > Microbulbifer halophilus. Next base: position 103,436 of record NZ_JAPIVK010000013.1, on the reverse strand, counting down.
AACGGCACGCGGCCGTTCAGCTCTCGGCGGACGGCGGACACCACATTCATCACGTAATCCAGCTCCCGCTCGCTGTCGACCACTTCCAGCGCCTCGATTTCCGCCGCGGTGCGCACCGGTTTGCGGAATTTGGGCCCTTCGCCCTCTTCGAAATAGAGCCCCAGGCCCATGGCATCGGGGATGGTGAGGATATCCGAGAAGAGGATGGCCGCGTCCAGCGGGTAGCGCTCCAGCGGCTGAAGGGTCACCTCGCAGGCCAGCTCGGTATGGCGACACAGGTCCATAAAGCTGCCAGCTTTGGCCCGCGCAGCGCGGTACTCAGGCAGGTAGCGGCCCGCCTGGCGCATCATCCACACGGGCGTGCGGTCCACCGGCTGGCGGGCCAGGGCGCGCAGGAAGCGATCGTTTTTCAGGGGGGCGAAGGGGGAATCGGACATGATCTGTACCACCTTTTTGGCGGGAGGGGACTGGCTAACTCAAGTTTCGGGGTTCAGTTCAGGGAGCAGGAGCGGGGTGCGCCTTTCTGGGACACGGCTAGGCGCCCCCGCCGAAATACGTCCCTGTAGGCTTGTCCGCGAGGTCCCTCTCGCAGACAGTCCCAGAAAGGTGCACCCCGCTCCTGCTAGTGCCACCCGTAGACACCACGAACTCCGAAAGTTGAGTGGCTAAAAAGGCGGCTATTGTACAGAGGAGGGGGGAGCTAAGACAGGGGACAGTCGATTGGCACGATTTATGGGGGGGATATGCAAAGGGGAAGCTGAACGCTCCCGGAGAATCAAGTCGCCACGAGGCCGATCGCCCCCCCCTCTCCCCAAGGGAGAGGGGGGCTCTTCGATCAAACATCGAGGTAATCAAGGATACCCTCGGCGGCCTCGCGGCCCTCCCAGATGGCGGTCACCACCAGGTCGGAGCCGCGCACCATATCGCCGCCGGCGAAGACCTTTTCGTTGCTGGTCTGGAACTTGAACTCCTGCTCTTCCGGGGCGATGACGCCGCCCCAGTCCCGCACGTCGATCTTGTGCCGATCGAACCACTCCTGGGGATTGGGACGAAAGCCGAAGGCCACCAGTACCACGTCGGCGGGGACTATCTCCTCGGAGCCCTCCACCACCTGCGGGCGGCGGCGGCCGTTTTCGTCCGGCTCGTCCAGTTCGGTGGTGACCACCTTGACGCCGGTCACCTGGCCGTCGCCAACGATTTCCACCGGCTGGCGGTTGAACAGGAATTTCACTCCCTCTTCCTTGGCGTTGGCCACCTCGCGGCGGGAGCCGGGCATGTTTTCCTCGTCGCGACGGTAGGCGCAGGTCACACTTTTGGCGCCCTGGCGGATGGAGGTGCGGTTGCAGTCCATGGCTGTGTCACCGCCGCCGAGCACCACCACGCGCTTGCCCTCGACGGAGATGAATTCGTCCGGATTCTTCTCCCAGCCCATATTGCGGTTCACGTTGCCCACCAGGAACGGCAGTGCGTCGTGTACGCCGGGCAGGTCCTCGCCGGGGAAGCCGCCCTTCATGTAGTTGTAGGTGCCCATGCCCATGAAGATGGCATCGTAATCGTTCACCAGCTCGTCGATGCCGATATCCACACCCACCTCGGTATTGAGGCAGAACTCGACCCCCATCTCGGCAAAGATCTCGCGGCGCTTCTGCATCACGGACTTTTCCAGCTTGAATTCGGGAATACCGAAGGTGATCAGGCCGCCGATCTCGGGATACTTGTCGAACACCACCGGCTGCACGCCGTTGCGCACCAGGATATCGGCGCAGCCGAGGCCGGCGGGGCCGGCACCGATCACGGCGACGCGCTTGTCGGTTTTCACCACATGCGAGAGATCCGGCTTCCAGCCCATGGCGAAGGCGGTATCGGTAATGTATTTTTCCGCGTTGCCGATGGTCACCGCGCCGAAGCCGTCGTTCAGGGTGCAGGCGCCCTCGCACAGGCGGTCCTGCGGGCAGACGCGGCCGCAGACCTCCGGCAGGGTGTTGGTCTGGTGGCAGAGTTCCACCGCCTCCATGATGTTGCCTTCGCTAATCAGCTGCAGCCAGTTGGGGATGTAGTTGTGTACCGGGCAGCCGGTTTCGCAATAGGGATTGCCGCAGTCCAGGCAGCGGTGCGCCTGGTTGGCTACCTGCTTCTCTGTATAGGGCCGGTAGATCTCCACAAACTGGTTGGTGCGGGTGACGATGTCCTTTTTCGGCGGGTCGCTGCGCCCCACATCGATAAACTGGAAATCGTTGCTCAGTCGTTCTTTCATTGCGTTATCACCCCTTATTCACCGCGCTTGCGCACGTCCGCCAGCAGGCCGGCGAGACTCGCCGCCTTGGGTTTCACCAGCCAGAAGCGCCCCAGGTAGTCGTCGAAGTTGTCCAGCAATTCGGCGCCCCAGGCACTGCCGGTCTCCCTGGCGAACTCCTCGATCACGGTGCGCAGGTGGCTCTGGTGCGGCTCCAGCGTCTCGCTGCTGATACGGCGCAGCTCGATCAACTCGTGGTTGCACTTGTCGAAGAAGTTGCGCTCCAGGTCCAGCACATAGGCAAAGCCGCCGGTCATGCCGGCACCGAAGTTGTAACCGGAGGCGCCCAGCACCGCGACCATACCGCCGGTCATATATTCGCAGCAGTGATCGCCGGCGCCCTCCACCACGGCGAAGGCGCCGGAGTTGCGCACACCGAACCGCTCGCCGGCACGGCCGGCGGCGAACAGCTTGCCGCCGGTAGCGCCGTAGAGGCAGGTATTGCCGACGATGCTGGTGTCCTGTGACTCGAAAGCGCTGTTCTGTGGCGGGCGGATCACCAGTTTGCCGCCGGCCATGCCCTTGCCGACATAGTCGTTGGCATCGCCTTCGAGGACCATCTCCAGGCCGCCGGCGTTCCAGACACCGAACGATTGGCCGGCGACACCTTTCAGTTGCAATTTCACCGGCGCATCGGCCATGCCCTGGTTGCCGTGGCGCCTGGCGATCTCGCCGGACAGGCGCGCGCCGATGGAGCGGTCGCAGTTGGTGACCTGGTAGCTGAACTCGCCGCCGGCGAGTTTATCGATGGCCGGCAGCATATCGGCCACCATGCGCTCCGCCAGTTCGCCCTTGTCCCAGGGATCGTTCTGCGGAATCCGGCAGGTCTGCGGCTTGCTGTCGAGCAGTTCGTCTCGGTGCAGCAACGGCGACAGGTCGAGCTTCTTTTGCTTGTCGGTTTCGCCCTCGAGCGCGCGCAGCAGGTCGACGCGACCCACCAGCTCCTCGATGGAGCGCACACCCAGGCCCGCCATCCACTCGCGCACTTCCTCGGCCACGAACTTGAAGAAGTTCATCGCCATTTCCACGGTGCCGATATAGTGCTGGTCGCGCAGGTCCTGGTTCTGGGTGGCGACACCGGTAGCGCAGTTGTTCAGGTGACAGATGCGCAGGTACTTGCAGCCCAGCGCCACCATGGGCGCGGTGCCGAAGCCGAAGCTCTCGGCGCCGAGAATCGCCGCCTTGATTACATCCAGGCCGGACTTGAGACCGCCGTCGGTCTGCACCCGCACCTTGTCGCGCAGGTCGTTGGCGCGCAGGGTCTGGTGCGTCTCCGACAGGCCCAGCTCCCAGGGCGAACCGGCGTAGCGGATCGAGGTGATGGGGCTGGCGGCGGTGCCGCCGTCATAGCCGGAGATGGTGATCAGGTCTGCGTAGGCCTTGGCCACGCCGGCGGCGATGGTGCCGACGCCGGGGCGGGATACCAGCTTTACCGACACCAGTGCGTCCGGGTTGACCTGTTTCAGGTCATAGATCAGCTGCGCCAGGTCCTCAATGGAGTAGATATCGTGGTGCGGCGGCGGCGAGATCAGGGTCACGCCGGGCACCGAGTAGCGCAGCCGCGCAATCAGCTCGTTGACCTTGCCGCCTGGCAACTGGCCACCCTCACCGGGTTTGGCGCCCTGGGCCACCTTGATCTGCAACACATCGGCATTGACCAGGTAGTGGGGTGTGACGCCGAAGCGGCCGGAGGCCACCTGTTTGATCTTGGACACCCGGTCGGTGCCGAAGCGCGCCGGGTCCTCGCCGCCCTCGCCGCTGTTGGAACGACCGCCGAGGCGGTTCATGGCCTGGGCCAGGGACTGGTGGGCCTCCGGCGACAGGGCGCCCAGGGACATGGCGGCGGAGTCGAAGCGGCGCAGGATGTTTTCCGCCGGTTCCACTTCGTCCAGCGGGATCGGTTCCAGATCTTCCCTGAACGCCAGCAGGTCGCGCAGTGTCGCCACCGGGCGTTTGTTGATCAACTCGGCGTAGTCGCGCCAGGCGGAATAGTCGCCCGTGCGCACCGCCTGCTGCAGCGACTTGACCACGTCCGGATTGAAGGCGTGGTACTCCTGGCCGTAGACAAACTTGTGCAGGCCGCCGGGGGAGACCGGCTTGCGAGCCTTCCAGGCGATCTTGGCGCGCGCGGCGCTGTCCGCCTGAAGGTCGGCGAAGCCGGCGCCCTGGATGCGGCTGGCGGCGCCGGGGAAACACAGGTCCACCACGTCGCGATCCAGCCCCACCAACTCGTACAGCAGCGCACCGCGGTAGGAGGTGATGGTGGAAATCCCCATCTTGGAGAGGATTTTCAGCAATCCCTTGATGATGCCGTTGCGGTAGTTTTTCTGCGCCTCGGCGGCGTCCAGCAGCAGTTCGCCGGTGTCGATCAGGTGGTTGATGATGCTGTAGGAGAAATAGGGGTGCACCGCCGTGGCGCCGACACCGATCAGGCAGGCGAGCTGGTGCGCGTCGCGGCTGCTGGCGGTATCGATGACGAGGTTGGAATCACAGCGCAGGCCCGCATTCACCAGGTGGTGGTGCACGGCGCCGGTGGCCAGCAGTGCATCGATGGGCAGCCTGCCCTCGGCGATGTCGCGGTCCGACAGCACCACAATGGCCGCGTCGTCATTGCGCACCGCCGCTTCCACGTCGGCGCAGAGTCTTTCGATGGCCGCACGCAGATCCAGCTCGGCCGGGTCGTAGTTCAGGTCGAAGATCCTCGCCTGGAAGCCCGGGCGATCCAGCTCCAGCAGCGCGGTGTATTTCATGTGCGAGAGCACCGGCGACGACAGGATCACCCGGTCGGCGTGTTCGGCGGTCTCCTCGAACACCGACATCTCGCGGCCCAGGCAGGTCTCCAGTGACATCACCACCGTTTCCCGCAGCGGGTCGATGGGCGGGTTGGTGACCTGGGCAAACTGCTGGCGGAAGTAGTCGTACAGGGAGCGGTTGTGGCGCGAAAGCACCGCCATGGGCGTGTCGTCGCCCATGGAGCCCACGGCTTCCTGGCCGGCTTCGGCCATCGGTCGCACCACGGTGTTGCGCTCCTCCAGCGAGGAGCTGAACAGTTTCTGGTAGACCTTGAACTGCTGGTGGGAGAAATTGTTGTCCACCGGTGCGGTGACCAGGGTGGAGCGGATGCGGCGCGCCTTTTCCTTCAACCAGCGCTTGTAGGGCTGGGAGCGCTTGAGCATCTCGTCGATATCGTCGGTGTGCAGCAACCTGCCCTCGCGGGTATCCACCGACAGCATCTGGCCCGGGCCCAGGCGGCCCTTGGCCACCACGTTTTCCGGCGCGTAGTCGTAGGTGCCGATCTCCGAGGCGACGGTGATCACGTCGTCGTCGGTGATCACCCAGCGGGACGGGCGCAGGCCGTTGCGGTCCAGGGTGCAGACGGCGTAGCGGCCGTCGGTCATCACCAGGCCGGCGGGGCCATCCCAAGGTTCCATATGCATGGAAGTGTATTCGTAGAAGGCGCGCAGATCCGAGTCCATGCTCTCCACGTTCTGCCAGGCCGGCGGCACCAGCATACGCACCGCCCGGTGCAGTTCCATACCGCCGGCGGTCAGCATCTCCAGCATATTGTCGAGGCTGGAGGAGTCGGAGCCCTCGCGGTTGACCAGCGGCGCCAGCTCGGGCAGTTCCGGAATCAGGTCGGTGGCGAATTTGGGCGTGCGCGCCACGGACCAGTTGCGGTTGCCGGTGATGGTGTTGATTTCGCCGTTGTGCGCCAGCAGGCGGAACGGCTGCGCCAGCGGCCAGCGCGGCATGGTGTTGGTGGAGAAGCGCTGGTGGAAGACACAGATGGCGGTCTCCAGGCGCGGATCGGCCAGTTCCGGGAAGAATCGGGGCAGGTCCGCCGGGATCATCAGGCCCTTGTAGGACAGCACGCTGGTGGACAGGCTGGCGATATAGATGCCGTCGCCCAGTTGCTGCTCGGCCTTGCGGCGGGCGACGAACAGGCGCGCGTTGAGTTTCGTCTCGCCCAGCGGCTCTTCGGCATCGTTCACCAGCAGGTGCTCGAAGCGCGGCAGGGTTTCCTTGGCAATGGGGCCCAGGCAGTCGTTGTCGGTGGGCACCGGTCGCCAGCCGGCGACGCGCAGACCCTGGGCGGCCAGCTCCCGCTCGAGGATATCGCGCGCACCCTGCGCCGCGTCCCCGTCGAGCGGCAGCATGATGGAGCCGACGGCGTAGGCATCGGTCAGCTCGGTGCCCAACAGATCCTTCGCCTCGGCACGCAGGAAGGCATCGGGCTTCTGCAGCAACAGGCCGCAGCCGTCGCCGGTCTTGCCGTCGGCGGCGATACCGCCGCGGTGCGTCATGCAGGTCAGCGATTCGATCGCCGTCTGCACGAGCTTGTGACTGGCCTTGCCTTTCAGGTGCGCGATGAGACCAAAGCCACAGTTGTCCTTGAACTCATCCAACCGATACAGACCGCTACCCATAGAATTCCTCATCGTTATCGTTGCTGCTCCCGGGGCCCGGCACTGCCGGTATAACGCTGCCCGGGGTGGAGCTTCCGAACAGACTCCACTGACAAAAAAAGCCCGCGGAGGGGCTTTTTTTATTGTCTCGCTGGTGGTTTTCCCGAGAGGGCGCGCAATATTACTGGCGTACTTCTGGAATTGCAAGATTTACCAGTCTTATCTGCTGTCAAGGGCCAGGGAAACCGACTTATCTTCTCTAATTCGCCTGGCGTGCGATATAGTCCTCAGCCGGTGCAATTTCTTGTGCTGAGAGTCACGGGGCACCACAGCAGTTTAGCGCTTCGACCACCTGTTCGCGGGGGCTGTCGTCGACGATTCGGGCGTCCCCGAGCGCGCTCAGTAGAATCAGGCGCAGGCGGCCATCCAGAACCTTCTTGTCGACCGCCATGGCGTCGAGAAACTGGCCGCTGCCCATACCCTCGGGCGCCGCCACAGGCAGTCCGGCGAGCTCCAGCAGGGTGCGGACCCTCTCCACCAGCGCCGCATCGATATCGCCCCGCAGCCGGGACAGCTCCGCCGCCATCACCATGCCCGCCGCCACCGCCTCGCCGTGCAACCAGTTGCCGTACCCCTGCACCGCCTCGATGGCGTGGCCGAAGGTGTGGCCGAAGTTGAGAATGGCCCTGCGGCCCGATTCCCGTTCGTCCTCCGCCACCACCGCGGCCTTGTCCCGACAGGAGCGTTCCACTGCATGGGCCAGCGCCTGCGGCTCCCGCTCCAGCAGGCGGGGCATGTTCGCCTCCAGCCAGTCGAAAAAGGGCGCGTCGCAGATCAGGCCGTACTTGATCACTTCGGCGAGCCCCGCGGCCAGCTCCCGCTGCGGCAGGGTCGCCAGGGTATCCATATCGGCGATCACCAGGCGCGGCTGGTGAAAGGCGCCGATCATATTCTTGCCCAGCGGGTGATTGACACCGGTCTTGCCGCCCACGGAGGAGTCCACCTGTGCCAGCAGGGTGGTGGGTATCTGGATGAAGTCGACACCGCGCTGGTAGCAGGCGGCGGCGAAGCCGGTCATATCGCCGACCACACCGCCGCCCAGGGCAATGAGGGTGGTGCTGCGGTTGTGGCGCCTTTCCAGCAGCCGGTCGAAAACCCGGTTGACGGTGTCCAGGGTCTTGAAGGCCTCGCCGTCCGGTAGCTCCAGGGTATCCACCCGGTCTAAACCGGACAGCCCATCGAGCAGGCGGGGCAGGTAGAGGGGGGCCACTGTCTCATTGGTGACCACGCAGACCTGCTTGCCGCGGATATGGGGCTGCAGACTCTGCGGGTTGCCGAGCAGGCCCGAACCGATCTCGATGGGATAGCTGCGCTCTCCCAGTTCCACATTGAGGCTGTGCACTTTGCCCTCCGGCAGGTAGGTCAGTCAATGCCGCGACGCCGACGCGGCCGAGGAGGCACTTTAGCACGAAGTGGTTGGATTATTGCCCAGTGGCTCCCGGGGCGACGCGCTCGGCCACCATCAACGCGGCCTGCCTGGGCGTGCAGTAGTCGGTGTCGACGACGATATCCGACACTTCGCGATAGAGGGGATCGCGCTCTTCCACCAGTTCAATAATGCGGGAGCGGGGATCGGCCACCTGCAGCAGTGGGCGGTTGGCATTTTTCGAGGTACGTTCGAGCAGCTGGTCAACACTGGCCTGCAGATAGATCACCAGGCCGTTTTTGCGCAACTGTCGACGATTCTCCGGCGACAGCACTATGCCACCGCCAGTGGCGACCACCCGGGTGGGGCCGGTGCAGAGATCCCGCAGCACTTCGCTCTCGCGGCGGCGGAAGCCCGCCTCGCCCTCGACATCGAAAATCCACGGGATATCGGCGCCGGTACGGTCCTCCAGCACCTTGTCGGAATCGGCAAACGGCAGCTTCAGTTCAGCCGCCAGCAGTTTGCCGATGGTCGACTTGCCGGCCCCCATGGGGCCGACGAGGAAGATAGAGCGATTGGTCACTTTCCGCCGGAGTAGAAGAGTTCGTCTTCCATGATACGTGGCGTGATGAAAACCAGCATTTCGCGCTTGTCATCCTGGCGTACCGTGTTCTTGAACAGGTGCCCCAGATAGGGAATATCACCCAGCAGCGGTATCTTGGTTTCACCGTCTACCATGGTATTTTCAAAGATGCCGCCCAGTACGATGGTCTCGCCGTCGCGCACCAGCACCTTGGTGTCCACCGAATTGATGTTGATTGCCGGGATGCCGGTGGTACCAACCAGCTCGCCCACCGTGTCCTGGCTGATATTCAGGTTCATGATGATGTTGTTGTCGGGCGTGATCTGTGGCGTCACATTCAGCTCCAGTACCGCCTGTCGGAAGGTTACCGATGCGGCGCCGGACGAAGTCGCTTCCAGATAGGGCAGCTCCACGCCGGACTTGATGTTGGCCTCCTGCTTGTCCCCGGTCACAACCTTGGGCTGGGATACGATTTCCGCCCGACCAACATTTTCCAGGGCAGACAGCTCCAGTCCCACAAAGAAATTGTTCTTGAGGATGGAATAGGCAATATTGCCAGCCGGATTGTTGACCCCCAGGTCGGTCAGCAGCGTATCCTGTAGCTCCGGCGCCCAGGCCACCGCCTCAATCGGTTCGCCGTCCGCGTCCACCAGTTTCTCGCCGGTCTGCGGGTCAAACAGCTCCACCTCTTCCCGGTTGTCCTCCAGATGGAAAGAACCGTCCAGTGAGCCGGTGCCCTCGCCAATACCGCCTCCGTCAAGGCCGTGGTGTTCGCCGTAGTTCCAGCGTACCCCCACTTCCTTCAGGAAATCGGTATTGGCATTGACGATACGCGCCTCGATCATCACCTGGCGGATCGGGATATCGATGGCCTCAATCAATTCGCGGAACTGGGCGATCTTGTCCTCAGTATCGGTCAGGATAATGGTGTTGGTACGCTCGTCGACAATTGCATTACCCCGGTCGGACAGAATACTGCGACCTTTCTGGCTCTGCTGGCCGCCGGCAAAATTACCCTGCCCGCCGCCACCGCCGCCGCTCTGTTGACCGGAGAACAGTGTGAACAGCTCGCGCGCGTCGGCGTAGCGCACCTGGATGTATTCAGTACGCAGCGGCGCCAACTCCTGCAACTGTTTTCGGGTTTCCAGTTCCTGGCGTTCGCGCTCGGCGATCTCGGCCGCCGGCGCCACCATGATCACATTGCCTTCCTGGCGCTTGTCCAGGCCCTTGGCCTTGAGAATCAGCTCCAGCGCCTGATCCCAGGGCACACCGTCAAGCCGCAGGGTAATGCGGCCGGATACGGTATCGCTGGCCACCAAGTTGAGGTCGGTGAAGTCGGCAATCAGCTGCAGCACCGAGCGCACTTCGATGTCCTGGAAATTCAGCGACAATTTCTCGCCGGTAAAGCGGAACTCTTTCTTTTTCTCCTCGACCTCGGCCACCGTCAGCGGCTTGACGCTGAGCACATACTCATTGTCCGCCTGATAGGCCAGGTAGTCGTAGTCCGAGTCGCTGGGATCCACAGCAATCACGGTATTGCGGCCATCGTGATCCACGGTGATGGAGCTCACCGGCGTGGCGAAGTCGGTCACATCCAGGCGCTGGCGCAACTCTTCCGGCAGGTCGGCACCGAGGAAGGTCAGCAGAATCTTGCCCTTAGTGCGCTCCACGTCGATATTCACGGCCGGATCTGAGAGGCTGACAATCACCTTGCCCTCACCCTTTTCACCGCGGCGGAAATCTACATTGTCGATGGCGATATTGCTGGCCGCCTCGAAGCGCTGCTCGCTGCCGATCTGAATGCCCTCGCCGCGGGACTGCTCCGCCGGCGCTGCGGTGACAGAGGCAGTGGTGGCGGAGTCGGCGCCGATTTCCAGCAGTACCTGGTTGCCCTGGCGCTCGCTGGTATAGACCGGCAGTTCGTCCAGGTTGACAATCAGGCGGGTGCGGTCATCGCTGGACACCACTACCGCGCTGCGTGCGGCACCGATACCCAGGCTGTATTTCTTTTCCGTCAGGGCGCTCTCGACGCCGGCAAAGTCCATTACGATGCGCGCCGGCTCTTCGATGGTGTACCCGGTGGGTTCCGGCGGCACATCGCTGAAGGTCAGCCGCAGTTGCACGCGGCTACCCGGCAGTTCGGAGAACTGGATGTCGTTGAGCTGGTTGCCCTGCGCCATCAAAACGGCGGGCATCATTGCCAGACCCAGCAACAGCACCCTTGCGGGAGCCAGCACTTTGGCGAGTTGCCTGTTGATCATCTTTTAGTTGTCCTTCTCTTCCAAAGTCAGCGCCCGCGGCCGTTCGATCCAGCCGCCGGTGCCATCCGGTACGATTTCCAGTACGTCGAGTTGCGACTGCGAGGCATTTACCACGCGGCCGTGGTTTTTACCCAGGTAATTGCCCACCGTAATCCGGTGGATGCCGCCCTCGCCATCGTCGATCAGCGCCCATAGCTGGCCGGCACGGGAGAGGGTACCCACCATCGACAGGGCGTCGAAGGGATACCCCTCCAGCAGTTCGCGCTGGCGATTGGTGTCCGGCGCCACATCCAGCTTGCGCCCCACGAGGCGCTGGTCCGACTCCAGCACCGGGCGGGAAAACGGACTGCGCTGTGCTGCAGCGCTGTAGACATAGGGGCTGTAGGGCGTAAACGTCGGTATCGGGTCAATCTGCCCCTTGGGCTTGTGTTCCACCGCCGCCATTTTCTGGTGCAGGTCGCTGTGGTCGCCGTCGAGACTGCAACCGGTCAGCGCCAGCAGGGCCGCGATCGGGGCTGCATATCGGGTCATCCCTCTTCCCCCTGCTCTTTGTAGCGGTAGGTCTTGGCGTTGATCACCATATTCAGCAGCGCGCCGCTTTCTTTGTTGGTTTCGATATTAAAATCGTGCAGAGTCACGATCCGCGGCATCCCGGCAATACCGCTGACAAAAGCGCCGAACTCGTGGTAGCCGCCCTGCACCTCGATGCGGATGGGCAGTTCCACATAGAATTCGCCCACCTGCTCGTCCTCCAGTTCGACCTTCTCGATCGTCAGGCCGCTGCCACGGCCGTACTCGTCGATATCCTCGAGCAGACCGGGCACTTCGGTATCTTTGGGCAGTTGCTGGAGCAGAGTGCCGAAGGTCTCCTCCATTTCTGCCAGCTGTTCCCGGTAGGCATCCAGGTTGGCCGCCTCGAAGGATTTCCTTTCGAACTGGGTAAACAGCTCCTTTTCCTTGTTGGCGGCGAATTCCAGTTGCTGATAGCGGTCACTGATCAGGAAATAGTAAGCACCGCCGACAAGAACAGCGGCGACCAGGATCAGCAGTACCACACGCCCCGCCAGCGGCCAGACGCCGACGCGCGAAAAGTCGATATCGTTGATATCGAGCTGGTTCAGCTGCTTGAGCGTATCCTCCAGTGCCATGTCGGGATCCTTTAATTAACCGGCGTCAGCCTGTTCTTCGTCGTCTTCTTTTTTTCGCCCACTGACTCTTGTGGTCATATTGAAGGCGCTGGCCTGCTCACCGAATTCGGGCCTGGCGGTAACACCGGTCAGGTTCGGCGACTCGTACCAGTCGGACTGGTCCAGGTTGCGCATGAACGAGGATACGCGGTTGTTGGATTCCGCCACGCCGGCAATCTGCACGGTATCGCCACTGCGTTCCAGGCTCGTCAGCCAGAGACCCTCGGGCGTCGAGCTTACCATCTCGTCGAAATAGCGCACCGACAGCGGGCGGTTGCCCTGCAGCTCCTGGATCACCCGCATGCGGTCGATCAGCTCCTGGCGGCGCTTCTTCAGGTCCTTGATCTCGCGCACCTGCTTGTTGAGCGCATTGATCTTGGTCTGCAGAATCTGGTTGCGTTCTTTCTGGTTGTCGATCTGACCGTCGACGGCCTTCATCCACAGGAAGGCCGACACACAGGCGGCAATCACGACCAGAACGGTGACCTGCTGGAACTCTTTCTGTTTCTGCGCGCGGTATTCCTGGCGCCAGGGCAGTAGGTTGATCTTGGCCATCTTCAGAACTCCCGCTCGCGCATCGCCAGGCCCGCGGCAATCATCAGCGATGGCGCCTCATTGGCCAGTGCCTGGCGATTGACCCGCGAAGCGACATTCATGTCGTGAAAGGGGTTGGCCACCACCGTGGGCTTGTTCAGTTTCTCGCTGACCAGGTCGGCGAGCCCGTCCATCGCGGCCACACCGCCACCGAGCAGTATGTAGTCGACGTCGCTGTAGGAGGTAGACGAATAGAAAAACTGCAGCGAGCGGGTTACCTGCTGAATGACCGCGTCGCGGAAGGGCTCCAGCACTTCCGGATAGTAGTCATCGGGCAACCCGCTGCCGCCCTGGCGCTTGGCCAGGCCGGCCTCTTCCGTCGACAGGCCGTAGCGGCGCTGGATTTCATCGGTCAGTTGGCGGCCGCCGAACAGCTGTTCGCGGGTATACACGGTGCGCCCGTCCACCAGCACCGAAAGCGCGCTCATGGTGGCACCGATATCGACCACAGCCACCACCAGCTGCTCCTGGGGGGGGAACTGTCGCTCCAGCAGGGTGTAGGCGCGCTCGATCGCATAGGCCTCGACGTCCACCACGCCGGCACCCAGGTCGGCATCGGAGAGGGCGGACACGCGCTGTTCGATATTCTCGCTGCGGCAGGCGGCCAGCAGTACCTCGACCTGGCCCTCGCCCTTGTCCGACGGCCCCTGCACCTCGAAGTCCAGGTTCACCTCGTCCAGCGGGTAGGGTATGTACTGGTCGGCCTCCAGGGCGATCTGTGCCTCCAGCGCATCGTCGTTCAGATCGGACGGCATCTCCAGTGTCTTGGTGATCACTGCAGAACCGGATACCGCCACGGCTGCCTGGCGCACGCGGGTCTTGGAGCGGCGCACCACCTGGCGGATGGCCTCTGCGGTGGCGCCGACATCGTTGATATTCTTGTCCACAACCGCATTGGGAGGCAGGGGCTCGGCCGCGTAGCATTCCACCCGGTACTTGTCACCGTTGCGACTCAGCTCCAGCAGCTTGACCGCAGTGGAACTGATATCCAGCCCCAGCATGGCCTTTGGGCCTTTGTTCAGAAAAGGGAGCATCCCCATTTTTCTTATCTTTCCGTGGGTTATGAAGAACTGATGTTATAGCACTTTAAATTACCGTCGCAACCGCGAATTGCATAGGTAACAGCGCACATAACTCGTATAATCAGTTGAATACAACTGAATCAGCCCGGGAGAACTCTGTGGGAGCGGGCCTGTGACCGCCACGGATGGCGAAAATACAGATGTTTGCAGGAGCAAAAACCTGCCTCGCAGTGTCACCTGCAGGGCGCGTTCCCACAACAGAAGCAACTCATGACCGATACAACCCGCAATCGCCTACTCACCCTGTTCTGGCTCATCCTGGCCGGGGCCGCCGCCGCCGCAATGGCCTTTTCCAGCATCTTTCTCTACCTCAAGCCGGGCCTGCCGTCGGTGGAAAGCCTGCGCGACATCCGCCTGCAGACACCGCTGCGGGTCTATTCGCGGGATATGCAGCTGATCGGCGAATTCGGCGAGAAGCGGCGCAACCCCATCACCATGGACGAAACGCCGGAGATGTTCGTCAAGGCCGTGCTTGCCGCCGAGGACGCCGGATTTTACTCCCACAACGGCGTTTCCATTAAAGGCCTGATGAGAGCTGCGTCACAAATATTGCAAACAGGTTCGATCCAGTCCGGCGGCAGTACCCTGACCATGCAGGTCGCGCGGAACTTTTTCCTCAGCCGCGAACAGCGCTTCCTGCGCAAGTTCAACGAAATACTGCTGTCGCTGCAGATCGAGCGCGACCTCAACAAAGACGATATTCTCGAGCTGTACATCAACAAAATCTTTCTCGGCAACCGCGCCTACGGCTTCCAGGCCGCCGCACATGTCTACTACGGCCGGGATATCAGCGAGCTGAACCTGGCACAGTGGGCCATGATGGCCGGTCTCCCGAAAGCGCCATCGACCTTCAACCCGATCGCCAACCCGACCCGTGCGCTGGTCCGCCGTAACTGGATCCTGAAGCGGATGCTGGACCTCGGCTACATCGGCCAGGACGATTACAAGAATTCCATTACCGCGCCGGTCACTGCCCGCTATCACGGCCGCGACCTGGATATGAACGCGCCCTACATCGCGGAAATGGCCCGCAAGGAAGCGGTCGACCTGTTCGGCGACGCTGCCTATACCGACGGCTATCAGGTCATCACCAGCGTCGACAGCAAGTTGCAGCGGGCCGCGCGCGAGGCGTTGCAGAACGGCCTGGAAACCTACGATAGCCGCCACGGTTACCGCGGCCCGGAACAGCGCCTGGATCCCGAAATGCTGGAGGACAGCGACCATCTGGTCGACCTGCTGAACGAAATCCCGGTACTCGGCGGCCTGGAACCCGCGGTGGTGACCGCGGTGAAACCCGGGCGGCTGCAGGTACAGCTGCGTGACCGGCGCGTGGTCGAAGTACTGTGGGAGCATGGTCTCGACAAACTGCGCCCTTACATGTCGGAAAATGCACGCGGCGCGCGCCTGGAATCCGCCGAAGAAATGTTTGCCCCCGGCGATGTGATCCGCCTGCGCCGCATCGAAGTGAAACCGGACGGGGCAGAGAATGTCGAGATCGCGGAAGCGGCAGATCCCGAAGCAACCGGCGGCCAGATCCAGAGTGCAGACCCGTTTGCCGACCCCGGTGAGCAGGATACTCCGGAAATCGAGCCGCAGGTGCGCGAGGAGTGGCACCTGGCCCAGGTGCCAAAAGCCCAGGGCGCACTGGTATCACTGAACCCGGACGACGGCGCCATCCGTGCGCTGGTGGGTGGTTACGATTTCCGCCAGAGCCACTTTAACCGCGTCACCCAGGCGGGCCGGCAGCCGGGCTCAAATTTCAAGCCATTCATCTATGCCGCCGCCATCGAAAAGGGCTACACCGCGGCCAGCATCATCAACGATGCCCCGATTATTTTCGAGGAAACCAATCTCCAGGACGTCTGGCGCCCGGAAAACTCCAGCGGCAAGTTTCTCGGCCCCACTCGCCTGCGCAAGGGGCTCTATAAATCCCGCAACCTGGTCTCCATCCGCCTGCTGCAGGCGCTGGGCATCGACAATGCCCTCGACTATGTGGAGAACTTCGGCTTCGAGCGCAGCAAGCTGGTCCGCAACCTGACCATCGCCCTGGGCAGCTCGGCACTGACGCCGTTGGAAGTGGCGCGCGGCTACGCGGCCTTCGCCAACGGCGGCTTCCGTGTCGAACCCTACCTGGTAGAGCGGGTGCTGGACGTAAACGGGGAGACCATCTATCGAGCTCTGCCACTGACCGTCTGTCGCGACTGCACCGAGCCGGGCCGTGAAAGCGACAGGGATGGGGAACCGCTCCGCGAGCCGATGAGCCTGGCGGACGCCCGGATAGAAGCCGATGCCGCAAATCGGACGGAAGAGCCCATCGAGCTGCGCACCCTGCCGGTCAACCCGGTAGGCGACGAACAGGCCCGCCCCCGGGCACCGCGTGCCATGTCCGCCGAGACCAGCTATATCATGGACTCGATCCTGAAGGACGTGATCAAGAAGGGCACCGGCAGAAAAGCCCTGGCAATGAAACGCGGCGATATCGCCGGCAAGACCGGCACCACCAACGGACCTCGGGACGCCTGGTTCTCAGGCTACAGCCCACACCTGGCCACCAGCACCTGGGTCGGCTTCGATTCCAACGCCAAGCTGGGCGTACGGGAGTACGGGGGTTCGGCGGCGCTGCCCATCTGGATCGACTTCATGAGCACGGCACTCGAGGGGCTGCCCGAGCGCCACCTGCCACAACCGGACGGTATTGTCACCGTACGCATCAACCCGCGCACAGGCCTGCGCACCTCCAGCGGCGGCATGTTCGAGATATTCCGCGAAGACCACCTGCCGGGCCGGGAAAGCTACAGCTCCTACCGGAACCGCGATACCGGGGAAGGCGATGAAGAAGAGTCGGACGAATCCCTGCCGGAGGAGCTATTCTAGGACTCAGGACTCGGGCAAATCGTAGGGTGCGCCGTCGAGCGCCGCGGTAAAACTGCCAATAAAAACGGGGCCGATCGGCCCCGTTTTTTACTGGCTTCTCCCGGCGGGTACCGCCTGTCGCGTATCAGCGGCCGTTGCGGTACTCCAGGCAGGCCCGCTCCAACCCGGCCAGATCCGGAATCACCGCTTCCTCTCCGGACAGGGCCACGTGCATCAATTCGCCCGGACTGCAGGCCTGCTCGCGGCCGGCCAGTTCCTCTTCGGTCACGCGCACCAGCCGCGGCGTACCGGCCAGTACCAGGGCGAAGAACGGCAACTCACCGCCGGGATTGCCACTGCTCAGCACCGCGATGCGGCTGCTGTCATCGGTGGTAGACAGCGGCTGACCGCGCATCACCTCGAACGACAGCAGCGGCAGGCGCTGTTCGCGCCAGTTGAGCTCGCCCAGGTACCAGTCCGGCGCGTCGTAGGCGGCCACCGGCGCCTGCACGGCGATCACCTCCGACAGGGTGTCCACCGGCACCAGCAGCTGGCCGTCGGCCAGCGGCAGCAACAGGCTGCTCACTTCCTGGGGCACGTCCGCCGACAGTGCTTCAACTTCGCTCATCGCCTTTCTCTTTACCCGTATCCGTTAATTCGTACCGCGCGCCGGCTCCGGAAACCGAAACCCGACTCCCTCAAACACTGATCATGGCGCCGCCGGTGTACTCGCGAATCGTATCCAGCAGCACCTCTTCCTGGTAGGGCTTGCCCAGGTAGTGGTTGACGCCCAGGGACAGCGCGTGGTCGCGGTGTTTTTTGCCGGTGCGCGAGGTGATCATCACGATCGGGATATCCCGCAGGCGACTGCTGGAACGAATATGTCGCGCCACCTCGAAGCCATCCATACGCGGCATCTCGATATCCAGCAGGATCAGGTCCGGCAGGTTGTCCTGCAACTGGATCACCGCATCCTGGCCGTCCTTGGCGGTGTTGACCAGATAGCCTTCGCGCTCCAGGAAGCGCGTGGTCACTTTGCGCACGGTGACCGAATCGTCCACCACCATCACCATCTGCTGGCGCTCCTGCGGCTCCGCTTCCGGCTCCGGCTCCGGACTCGCCTGCAACTGCGGCCTATCCGGGCGCGCCAACCGCGCGGCCTGGCGGCGCAAGAGTGCGTGCGCGTCGAGAATCACCACCACGGTGCCATCACCGGTGACCGTGGCGCCGGAAACGCCCTGCACGCCGGCAAACTGGGACCCCAGGCTCTTCACCACGATTTCCCGGCTGCCCATGATCGCGTCCACCTGCAGCGCCATGGCGTGGCCCTCCGAGCGCACCAGCAATACCGGCAACTGCATATCTTCGACGTTGAGTTTGGGCCGCGCCTGTGACTGCAGCAGGGTGCCGAAATAGTTCACCTGGTAGGGCTCGCCGGCGTACTCGAAGCGCGCGTCTTCGGTCCGGTAGTAGTGCTCCAGCTCGAACGGACTCAGGCGCACTATCCCCTCGATGGTGTTCAGCGGCAGCGCGAACTGGTCCTCGCCGACCTTCACCATCAGCGCCCGGTTGACCGACACGGTAAACGGCAGACGCACCACGAATTCGGTGCCCTGCCCGGCCTGAGAGTCGATATGTACATTGCCGCCGATCTGTTTGATCTCGGCAGACACCACATCCATCCCCACACCGCGGCCGGAAATCTGGGTGACCTGATCCGCGGTACTGAAACCCGCCTGCAGGATGAATTGCAGGATTTCGCTGTTGGACAGCTCCGCGTCCGGACGCATCAGGCCATTTTCGATGGCCTTCTCCCGCACCTTCATCAGATTGATACCGGCGCCGTCATCGCTGATGTTGATGACCACTTCACTGCCTTCGCGCTCCAGCACCACGTCGATGCGACCTCGCTCCGGCTTGCCGGCCGCGGCGCGCTCCTGTGGCGTCTCGATGCCGTGGTCCACGGCATTGCGCAGCATATGTTCCAGCGGCGCCACCATGCGCTCGAGCATGGACCTGTCCAGCTCGCCCTCGACGTTGGAGAACACCAGGTCCACCTGCTTGCCCAGCTCGGCGCTCACCTGCCGCACGATACGGCGCAGGCGCGGCACCAGACGCGAGAAGGGCACCATGCGGCTGCGCATCAGGCCCTCCTGCAGTTCGGTATTGACCCTCGACTGCTGCAGCAGCAGCGTCTCGGTATCGCGGGTCTTGTTGCCCAGGGTGCTGCGCAACTCCATCAGGTCGGAGGTGGATTCCAGCAGGGAGCGCGACAGTTGCTGGATGGATGAATAGCGGTCCATCTCCAGTGGATCGAAATCCACGTCCTGTTGCGCCAGCTGCTCCTGGCGGAAGAGGATCTGTGCCTCGGTCTCCACATCCAGGCGGCGCAGCTGCTCGTTCAGGCGCGCCAGGGTCGAGTCCATCTCGCCCAGCGCCAGGCCGAACTCGCTCACCTGCTCTTCCAGGCGACCGCGGGAGATGGAGGTTTCGCCGGCCAGGTTGACCAGCTCCTCCAGCAGTTCCGCGGCCACGCGCACCATTTCCTGCGGCTGGCCCCGCGAGGGCGCCCCGGATTCCCGCTCGCGTACCTGGTCCTTGCGGCGCACAAACGGCAGCACATTGCCGCCCGCATGCCGCTTCTTGTCGGCGGCCTCCGCGGCCACCCGGGTCAGTTGTTTAGAGGGTTCCCGGGTCTCCGCGAGCTCCGGGGTATCGGTCGGTTCTGCCGCCGGGACCACCGGCGTGCCGCTCTCCGTACCGGGCCCGGGCTGCCCGGCCCGGTAGTCGACCGGATCCTGCGACACCCGGTTGTCGGCCCAACTGGTGCTGAGCAACTGCGCGAATGCATCCAGCTGGTCGCCGACCATCCAGGCGCGCACCGTCTCCACGCCGGCGGCGACGCGGTCGTAGATCGCGTGGGCATCGGCGAAGAATTCCGCCGGCGGCTCCGCGTCCCCCTGCATTCCCTCGATCACGGTTTCGAAACGGTGCGCCACTTCGCCCAGCCCCATCAGGCCGGCCATGCGCGCACCGCCCTTGAAGGTGTGCAGTACGCGCTTCAGCGCCTCGGCGTAGCTGTTGTCGTCCGGGGCCTGCTCCCAGTTCTGGATCAGCTCTTCCAGCTCGTCGACCAGGTCGCCGGCCTCCTCCATAAATACGTCGACCACATCCGGGTCGATATCCGCCAGCAGCACCTGCAGATCGTCGCCGGCCTCGGCCGCCGGTGGATCGCTTTCCGGTGCGACCGGCGCCTGCGGTTCGGCGGCGTCGGGCTGACCGAGTTCGAGATCGTCCAGGGACAGATCCTCGAAGGCGGGATCCGCGGTGGGTGCGATCGCTTCGGACTCCCGTGTCGCAGGCGGCGACTCTTCGCTTACCGGCGGCTCTGTGACTTGAGTCGGGAATTCCGGCGCCCCAATGGGCGGCTCTTCGTCCACCGGCGCTTGTGCGGCTTCGGCCGGCGCCCCGACCGACTGCTCTGAAGCCACCAGGTCATCGAAGCCCAGATCGCCGTAGTCCTCATGGGAGGCAACAGCGGAGTCGTCGCCCGACGGCGCACCCGGCAGGTCGGCACTGTCGATGCCCAGCTCGGCCCAGTCGTAATCGTCGTCGCCGCTGGAACCACTTTCGTCCTGGGCCAGGTAGCGCAGGGCCTCGCCCACGGCCTCGCTCACTTCGGGCAGATCCTGGGTCGCGGCCACCGCATCCACCAGGTCGAGCAGTTCGTTGTGCCCCTGTTCCAGCGAGGCCCAGAGTGCCGGCTCCTCTTCCAGGGCGCCGCCGATCACCTTGCGGTAGACCTCCAGCAGCAGTTGCGACAGCTCCGCCAGGGTCGGCAGCTGCGCACGGGTCGCGGCGTCCTGCAATACCGCCAGTTCGTCCGCCACCGGCTGCAGCAGCGAGCGGTCATCGGGGTCGGCGCGCCAGCGACTCAGCACCTGGTCAGCGTCCAGCAGCACTTTCATGCCATCGGACATGATCACCGCCAGCAGCTGCGGATCCACCGACTTGGGCTCGTTGGCCTCGCGCTCGCGGATCAGGTGGCCGACGGCGCGCTCCTGCAGCTCGGCGACCCGCGCCAGGAACTGTTCGGACTTGCCGATCACCAGGGTTTCGCCGGCGTGGATCTGCGCCAGCGCGCCGCGTACATAGTCAGCGCCGTCGCTGATCAGTTCGAAGATGTCCTCGTCGATCGGCACCTGGTAGGTCCGCAACTCCTTGACGAAGCGCTCCAGCGGCGCGATCAACTGGGCCACCTGGGTCACTTCCGCCATATGGGCGGACCCCTTCAGGGTGTGCAGCGCCCGGTGCAGCGCATCGGAGGGCACGCCGTAGAGCGGTGCCGCCGCGCGCATCTCGCCGAGGAATTCGGCCACTGTCGCCAGGTGGGTATCCGCTTCCTGGGCGAAGATTTCCCACAGCTGGTCGATGTCTTCGGGGCTGTCGACCGGCTCTTCGACCGCCGGCGCGCTCGGCGCGGCGGCTTGCTGGGACTCGCCCATGTCGGCCGGCACCTGGCCCTGGGAGAGCTGCTGGGCCCAATCTTCCAGCTGCGCGGTGCGCTCCGGCTCCGGGTCGCCGCTGCCGCGGCGGAAACCGTCGATCATCGACGGCAGTTTCTGCCGGACCATCTCCACCAGCTCGGCGTGGGCACGGCTCGGCTTGACCGTCTCGTCGATCACCCGGTTGAGCATGTTCTCCACCGCCCAGGCGAGCTCGCCGACCTCCAGCGCCTCGACCATGCGGCCGGACCCTTTAAGGGTGTGGAAGCCGCGACGGAATTCCACCAAGGCGTCGTGATTGGCAAAATCGGCCGCCCATTCGGGGAAGTACTGGCCGATGGTTTCCATCACCTCGCCCGCCTCTTCGAGGAAGATCTCGACGATCTCGTCGTCGATCAGGCTCTCTTCCTGCTCTTGACCGGACTCGGGCGGCGACGCCGGTGTTGCAACCGCTGGCGCGGGTTCTGCGGGCGCTTCGTCGACGCCCTGCACATCGCTTTCGGCGGCGGCGAACCAGCTCGCCTCTTCCGCTTCCGCGGCGCCGCTGTCGCCGGCCGCCGCTGCGGACTCCTGTTCGATGTCGGCAGCAAACCCGAAGTCGTCCGGGGTCCGCGCTTCGGCGCCTTCAGCCGGTGCGACCGGCGGTTCCGCCTCGGCGGGCGGCTGGCCCCCGCCGATCGCAGCCGGGGCAAACTCTTCCCCACCGCCGTCGGCGACCGCAAAGCCGAGGGTCGCGACGCTGTCCTCGGCCAGCGCCAGCAGCATATCCGCATCCTCGATACCGTCGGCGCGTCGCTCCAGGTAGTACTCGACACTGGTAATGGCGTCGGCGAGGGTGTCCAGCAGTTTCCACTCCGGCTGCTCGGCGGCGTCGATCAGTTGCTCGTTGATATAGTGTTTGCAGGCGCTGACGATCTTACCGGCGCGCTGGTAGCCGACCATATCCAGGCCACCGCAGACTTCCTGCAGGCGCTCGGGCACCAGATTGAGATAGGAGATATCCCAGTGGCTGGCGATATATTCCACCACCGATTCCTTCACCGTCTCGAGCCCCACGCGCGCCTCGCGCAACACCGTCTCGGTGGCATCCCCCATCAGCGGCTGCTGACTGTCCACCCTCTGGTTGCGGGCGACGGTGGAGGCCAGCGCGGAATCCAGTTGCACCAGTGCCCCGGCGGCCTGCAGTAACAGCTCGTCGGGCTGCTCGCTGCGCGAGGCATCGCGCAGGCACTCGTAAATGCCGCGGGCGCGACCGCGCTGGTTTTCCAGCCCCAGCACGCCCAGGGTGTCGGAGAGGCGCTTGGCAATGGCGGCGATATCGCCGAGCGGTGTGGATTCCGCCCCGGCCAGGGTGGGTTCCAGCGCTTCGCGCACCGCGCCCAACTCTTCCCGCAGTGCCGCCACTGCGGTGCCCATGGCCTCCGGGCCCATGGCCAGCGCATCTTCGGTATCCGGCCGCGGTGTGCCCGGCACGGCCCTGTCCAGGGCGTAGTCCCGATACAGCGACGCGCAGCGCTCGCCCTCCGGGCCGGCGAGGTAGACATAGAACAGCAGGTTGCGCACCAGGTCGCGGTCCAGGCCGGCATCCAGCACCGGCGCGCCGCGACCGGCCAGCAGACGAAACTCCACGTCGATGCGGCGCAACAGCTGGCGCAGCGCCGGCATTACCGTAATGCGGTGCTCGCCGATGGCCTCGAACACGCCCAGCAGTATTTCCCACAGGGCTCGGCGCACGCTGCCGCTGTATAGCAGCGACATTTTCTCGGTCACCTTGACCAGGTAGCCGAGGCTCTCAGCGCTGTTCACGTCGCGGATCAGGGAGGCCGCCGCCACGTGGTACATCTTGCGCAGTTTGCCCAACAGCTCGTCGAGCCTGGCCTTGTCGTCCAGCAGCGGCTGGCGATTGCCGGTGGCAATTTCCAGCGGGGAGAGATCCGGGGAGAAAAGCGCGCCCTCGGTGATCAGGCGCTCGCGGCGCACCGCGCGCAGGTCGTTCAGCAGCGGCAACAACAGCACCGCGTTGTCGCGGCGCTGGTAGGCGACCTTTTCCAGGTAGAGCGGCAGCTCCAGCAGTGCGCGCATCAGGAATTCGCGCGTCTCGCCGCTGTTTTCCACTTCACCGGCAGCGAGGGCCTGCACCAGTTGCTCCATCTCTTCGGCGAGCATGGCCGCACCGGTCAGTTCCGCCATGTGCAGACTGCCATGCACCTGGTGGATCAGCTCCAGGCAGGTTTTCAACAGGCCGGCATCCGGCGCGGCATCGGAGGCAAAGGTCTCCAGCTGCTGGCGCGCCTGAGCCAGTGTCTCGTTGATCTCACTCGTCAGCCAGTCCAGGGCCAGGAAATTCGGATTGTCGTGACTCACGGCAAGTCCTCAGTAATTCAGTCTGTACGCCGGCGCAGTGCCTCGAATGCCAAAGCGGTCGGGGCCAGTGTCCGACTGGAATCCGTGTCGTCGCCGGGGCAGGGCCGGAGCCGTCGCGCTCCGCCCCCCATTCTTCCGCCGAACGGCATTTGGCAAATCAGGCCAGAGCCCGGTCTTCGCGGTTGTCCGGCGACTCGGTGTCGTCGCTGTCGAGCAGGGAGAATTCCCCCTCGCCCATCTCCGGCAGCTCCACGTCGTAGAGGTCGCCGCCGTCTTCCGCGGTTTCCTGTTCCGGCAGTTTGAAGCCGGCGACGGAGTCGCGCAGGGTGGATGCGGTCTGCGCCAGGTTACCAATGGACTGGGCGGTGGCCTGGGTACCGGCAGAAGTCTGCGAGGTAATCTCCTGAATCACGTTCATCGTGTTGGAGATGTGGCCGGCGGAGGAGGCCTGCTGACGCGCGGCGTTGGAGATGTTCTGAATCAGCGCGGCCAGGTTGGTGGATACGCCTTCAATTTCCTCCAGTGCAACACCGGCGTCCTGGGCCAGGCGGGCACCGCGTACCACCTCGGTGGTGGTCGCCTCCATCGACACCACCGCCTCGTTGGTGTCCGACTGAATCGCTTTTACCAGGCCTTCGATCTGCTTGGTGGCGGCGGCGGAACGTTCCGCGAGGCGCTGTACCTCGTCCGCAACCACGGCGAAGCCGCGGCCCGCGTCGCCGGCCATACTCGCCTGGATGGCGGCGTTCAGGGCGAGGATGTTGGTCTGGTCGGCAATGTCGTTAATCAGGCTCACGATGTCACCGATTTCCTGCGAGGATTCGCCCAGGCGCTTGATCCGCTTGGAGGTGTCCTGGATCTGCTCGCGGATGGTGTCCATGCCCTTGATGGTGTTCTGTACCACCTTGGCGCCGTTACCGGCAATCTGTACCGAGCGCTCCGCCACCTGGGCCGACTCGGCGGCGTTGGCAGATACCTGGTCGATGGTCACGGCCATTTCGTTCACCGCCGCGGAAGCGCCGGCGATTTCCTGCGCCTGGTGTTCGGAGGCCTCGGCCAGGTGCAGGGCGGTCTGCTGGGTTTCCTGCGACAGGCCGGACACTTCCTGGGCCGCACCATTGATTCGCGACACCAGGATCCGCAGTTGGTCGACGGTGTAGTTGATGGAGTCGGCGATGGCGCCGGTGAAGGCCTCGGTTACCGTGGCGGTGGTGGTCAGGTCACCGTCGGCCAGGTCGGCCAGCTCGTCCAGCAGCTGCATAATCGCCTGCTGGTTGCGCTCGTTGGTGTCGGACTCTTCGCGCAGGCTGCGGCGGGTACCGGAGAAGGCTGCGATCATCATGCCGAAGATCAGCAGTACGAACACGGCGGCGATGATGGCGATGGTCTGGTTGTTCGGCTGGCGCTCGCCGGACAGGTTCACGATGCGGTCGTTGAGCGCATTGAGGGATTCCAGCAGTTGCGGCGAGGAGGCGAGGATACCGTCGGTAGCCTGGCGGGTGGCAAACAGTGCCGGGGTCGCCTCGAAAATCTCGCGCACCGAGGAGCTCACGAACTCGAACAGTTCGGTAATCTCCTCCAGGGACTGGCGGGCCTCGTCGTCGGTCACGCGGGATATCCCCATGACCACGTCGCCACTCTTCATGCCCTCGACGACTTTACCGAACAGGCTGGCGTCGGTGTTGAACTGGTCCGCGGCCTCTTCCGCATTGGCCCCGCCCTGCAGCATCTTATCGATGTTCCGGCCGATACGCTCGGCGCGCCACACCTGCAGCTGCGCCTGCTCCACCTGGTTGGCCGGGGCGTTGTTGGCCAGCAGGATTTCCACGATGTTGTTGTGCTCGGCCTGTAGTTCCGGCAGCGAATCGTTCAGGGTACTCGCCACATCGTTCAGGAAGATGATCGAGTCCTTGTTACCGAGAATGGTATCGGCCTGCTCGCGCAACTGGCGCCACACCTGGCCGTAGGCAGCCAGCTCGTCCTCCATTGCGCGGCGGGTGCCCTCATCGGCGCCCTGCAATTCGCTCCAGGTCTGGCCCATATCGTCGATGACCGTCTCCAGCTCTGCGAAAGCGTCCTCGTCACCGGCAGTGGCTGCCGGCGCGTGGGACACTACCTGGTAGGCCAGTGCGCGCAGCTCCGCGACCTGCTGCAGATACTCTTTATCCTTGTCGCCCTGGGTCTGGACCAGGTAGATACTGACAATCAGCCCCGCCAGTGTGGCGAGTACCAGCAGACCCATAAACAGCGCCGCGGGATTACTGCGCAGCGCGGAAAAGGAACTCTGGGAGCCTGTTTTCATAGTTTACTCCTGGCGGACCTGTACTCCAGGCCAATTCTTTTTTATCACCACTCAATGAACGCTTCGCCCGACGCAGTCCTCGGTGTCACTGTGTCGCTGTGCAACCGGGGTTACACAGCGCATGACTGCGCGGAATTTTTCCCGTAGCGGGAAGTCACAAATGCCGCGGGCACTGTCAGTGCGCCGCGGCATCCATAAACTGAAAGTCGTTGATCAGCGCCAGCATGTCGAACACCAACCAGCGTCCCTGCTGCAACTCGAACTGCCCGTTAACCATCGGGGCAAACGGCTCCAGCAGATCGCCCGGTGCGTGCCGGGCGTACTCGACGGCCAGGTGCTGCATACCGTACAGCTCATCGACGATCAGGCCCACGTAGACCTTTTCGTGCTCGACCACCAGCACCCGGCGCTGCTGGCGCTGGCTGCGCAGGCTGCCGCCGAAGAAGGCCGCCAGATCGAAGATCGGCAGCAGGCGGCCGCGCACATTGGCCACCCCCCGCACCCAGGGCTGGGCGCCGGGTATGAAGGTGTACTGGGGCACTTCCAGCAGCTCCACCACTTCGTCCATCGCGGCGACGAAGCGGTGGCCCAGCAGGGAAAAGCCGATACCGGTCCAGTAGGGTTTGATCTCCTGGCGCCCGGGCAGGCCGGCGGCCTGCGCCTTGGCGCGCCTGGCGATATCGACCAGTGCGAGATAGGGAGTCTGTCTTGACTGCACTGAACTTGCGGCTGGCCTAGGCCAACACCTCCTCGATGGTTCCCAGCAGTTTGCCCTCTTCAATCGGCTTGGTCAGGTAGGCGCGCGCACCCTGGCGCATGCCCCAGACCCGGTCGGTGTCCTGGTCCTTGGTGGTCACGATGATGATCGGGATACCACTGGTCCCGTCGCCCTTGCTCAGCTGGCGGGTCGCCTGGAAGCCGTTCAGGCCGGGCATCACGATATCCATCAGGATCACATCGGGGCGCTGTTCGCGCGCCACGTCGACACCATTTTCCCCGCTGGCCGCGGCGAGCACCGCGTGGCCGTTCTTTTCCAGGATGGTGGTCAGCTTGTGTGTTTCGGTTGGCGAGTCGTCAACAATCAATACTCTTGCCATTTGTCCCCCGCGACATTTCTCCTCCGCAAAGCGCCGCTCGCGGCAAACTGCTACGGACATGGTTGTCTTTTTATCGGCGGGCCGCCGAGCCGAATCGGCAACGCCCGCTCACCCTTGCTTGATTTTCATACCACCCGGCCCGGTGAAGCACAGACAGGCTCTGGATGTTTATCGCGCCGCCACCGGATTGCAGCAACGGGCGCGAACCATTCTACGCCAGTCACCTCGACAAAGTCACAGCACACTGCCCCCACCGGTAGCAAAACACCGACCGGCGTCGGCATTCAGGCCGCGTGGTGCGGCTTGGCGTGCTCGGAAATAGCGCCCAGCAATTCGCTTTTGCTGAACGGCTTGGTCAGATACTGATCACACCCGACCACACGTCCCTTCGCCTTGTCGAACAGGCCGTCCTTGCTCGAGAGCATCACCACCGGCGTGGAGCGGAATTCGCTGTTGTTCTTGATCAGCGCGCAGGTCTGATAGCCGTCGAGACGCGGCATCATGATATCGACGAAGATGATATCCGGGCGCGAATCGGCGATTTTTGCCAGCGCATCGAAACCATCTGTGGCGGTGACGACAGTACAACCGACTTTCTGCAGCAATGTCTCTGCAGTGCGACGAATAGTCTTGCTATCGTCGATCACCATCACCGTCAGGCTTTCCCAGTTGAGCTCCATAGTATTGTTGAATCCCCTGTTTACTTATTTTCGGGCACCGTTTTCCGAAGTGTCAGAAGTGCCCTTTCTGCAACCACTTTCAGGGTCTGGGCGCCTCGGATGACGTCGAGGTCGCACATAAGTACGAACTTTTATCACAGAACCCAAAGTGAATCTACCGAAGGCGGGAAGCGGACTACATTGCTGTACAAATAGTCGCCAAAGTTCGAGGCAACGGATGGGGATGAGGGAAACTGCTCACTATTTCACCGCGCAATTTCACCACCAAACAGTTGCGCAGCCGCGGGGCAACTCTTACCTTACCTGCCTGACATTCCACTTGTTTTTCGACCCAGCACGGAACCCGCCATGAGTTATTCCCTCGGCGTGGTGATGGACCCCATCGCCCGGATACATTTTAAGAAGGACACCACTCTCGCGCTGTTACAGGCCGCACAGCAAAGCGGTTTCGAACTGATTTATTTCGAACAGGGCGACCTCTACCTGTCCGACGGCCGCGCCATGGGGCGCGGCCGCCCGCTGCGGGTGTTCGACGATCCCCAGCACTGGTTCGAGCTGGGCGAGGTGGCGGAAATGCCGCTGGGCGATGTCGACACCCTGCTGATGCGCGTGGACCCACCGTTCGACAACGAGTTTCTCTACTCCACCTACATACTGGAAGCCGCCGAGCGCGACGGTGCACTGGTGGTAAACAAACCCCAATCCCTGCGCGACTGCAACGAAAAACTGTTCGCCACCCAATTCCCCCAGTGCTGCCCGCCGCTGATCGTCAGCCGCGACATGCAGCGACTGCGCGCTTTTCACGGCGAGCACAAAGACGTGATCTTCAAGCCACTGGACGGCATGGGCGGCAGCGGCATCTTCCACTGCAAACCCGACGGCGCCAACCTGGGCGCAATCCTGGAAATGCTCACCGAACGCGGCGGCCGGCAGATCATGGGCCAGCGCTATATCCCCGAGATCAAGGCGGGCGACAAGCGCATCCTGATCGTCGACGGCGAGGCCGTGCCCCACTGCCTGGCGCGGATTCCGGAAGCGGGTGAGACTCGCGGCAACCTGGCCGCCGGCGGCCGCGGCGAGGCGCGCCCGCTGAGCGACCGGGACCGCTGGATCGTCGAACAGGTGGCGCCTTCCCTGAAAGAAAAGGGATTGCTGTTTGTGGGACTCGATGTAATCGGCGACTACCTGACCGAAATCAACGTCACCAGCCCCACCTGCGTACGCGAGATCGACGCCGCCTGCGGCACCGATATCGGCGATCAGCTGATGCGCGCGATCACAGACCGGCTCGAGCAAAGGGGGTAAACTAGGCACAGGATTCAACCGCACTCAGAACGGACGGCGCGGAAGCAGAGAAGTAGCCAATAACGAACAATGAACCCGACCGCCAGCAGCTCACCGCAACAGGCCGCGCAACACGACCGCTTCGTGTTCGCACTGTTTGTCGCCTGCGCCTTTCACGCCATGCTCATTTTCGGCGTGGCCTTCACCGCGCCCGACGACCGGCGGGCGCCACCCACCCTCGAGGTCACCCTGGCCCAGCACCACAGCGCCCGCGCACCGGAAAACGCCGACTACCTGGCGCAGCACAACCAGCAGGCCAGCGGCAGCGCCGAGACACCGAAAGAGCTATCCACCAACCGCCACGCCGAGATCGCCGACACCGCGATACGCGAAATCAATCCACTGCCACAGCAGCGGGCCGCGCGCCCGGCGGACCAGCGCCGCCAACTGGTCACCACCATCGGCGACAGCCCGCAACAGGCGCCGGAACTGCCGGCGGAAGACAAGCCGTCGGAGGAAAAGCGCGGCGACGCCCCCAGCGACCTGCCGCAATCCAACCCGGAAGTGGCCAGCCTGCAGGCACGCCTGGACAAGATCCGCCAGACCATCGCCCAGCGCCCGCGGGTGCGGCGCCTCACCTCGGTGGCCACCAAGGCCTCCGCCGACGCCGCCTACCTGCACGACTGGCGCCAGAAGGTGGAGGCCGTAGGCAACGACAACTTCCCGGAGGAGGCCCTGCAGCGGCAGATCACCGGCAGCCTGCGCCTGATGGTGCGGCTGCTGCCCACCGGTGCGGTGGAAAAGGTGGTGATCCTCGACTCCTCCGGCGAGCGGGTGCTGGACGACGCCGCCCGGCAGATAGTGCGGCTGGCCGCCCCCTTCGCGCCCTTCCCTGCGGAGATACGCAAAGAGGCAGACCGGCTGGAGATCATCCGCACCTGGCGCTTCGAGATGACCGGCTTCTCCACCGCCGCCGGCGAGGCACCCGGTCGCGGCTGAAACCGGGCAGCGAAAAGCCCCGGCGCAAATTAGACTACCGCTATGCAACACCCGAACATCGACAGTGACCTGACCCACACCGGCCTGCGCGGCCAGTTCCTGCTGGCCATGCCCGGCATGGAGGACCCACGCTTCCGGCATACCATCGCCTTCGTCTGTGAACACAGCCCGGAGGGCGCCATGGCGATCGCCATCAACATCCCCAGCAAGGTCCACTGGAAACAGGTTTTCGACCAGCTGTCGCTGGAGGACCTGAGCCTGCGCGGTGACGAGACGGTACTGCTGGGCGGCCCCGTGTCCCCGGAGCAGGGCTTCGTACTGCACGGTGCCGGCGCGCGCTTCGATTCCACCCTGGAAGTGAACGGGGACATCAGCCTCACCGCCTCCCGGGATATCCTCGAGTCCCTGGCCGCCGGCCGCGGCCCCGACGACGTGCTGGTGGCACTGGGCTACTCCGGCTGGGGGCCCGGCCAGCTGGAGGAGGAGCTGGCGGACAACGCCTGGCTGACCCTGCCGGCGGAACCGGAGATCCTCTTCGCCACCCCCTGGCACAAGCGCTGGCAGACCGCCGCCGCCCGCCAGGGTATCGATATGAGCGGGCTGGGTGCTCAGGCGGGACACGCTTAGAGTCGTTTGACTCTCCAGTAGGGCCGGGAGGGTATCGCTTTCCGGGACTGTCGGCGAGAGGGACCTCGCCGACAAGCCTACAGGGAGGTATTTACGGCGTGCTCCAGAAAGCGATACCGGCCCGGACCTGCACCGGACTTTGAAAATCTTCAAACAGGGATTTGGGAGTGCCATTGAGCAGCAATAAACCCACCACCGCCCTCGCCTTCGACTTCGGCACCCGCTCCATCGGCACCGCCTTCGGACAGAGCCTCACCGGCAGCGCCCGCGAACTGCAGCCACTGCCGGCCAAAGACGGCAAACCCGACTGGAATCGGGTGCAGAAACTGCTCGACGAATGGCAGCCCCACACCCTGCTGGTGGGCCTGCCGCTGAACATGGACGGCAGCGAGAGCGAGTTCGGCGCCCGCGCGCGCAAGTTCGGCCGGCGCCTGCACGGCCGCACCGGCCTGCCGGTGGAATATGTCGACGAACGCCTCAGCACCCGCGCCGCCAAGGAGGAGGCCCGCGAGCGGGGCCACCGCGGCAACTACGCCGACGACCCGGTGGATTCCATCGCCGCGCGGATTATCCTCGAGGACTGGCTGCGTTCCCGGAGCCTGGAAACCGGGGACGGATGACAGAAATCCCACCCGGACAAGGCACAGCCAGCCCCCGGTGTTAGAATCCCCCAGCCATTTCCCAATCGACAGAGCCCTATGCCCATCGACCGCATCCGCATCGCCACCCGCCAGAGCTCCCTGGCCCTGTGGCAGGCCAACTACGTCAGGGACCACCTGGAGCGCCTGCATCCGGGCCTGACCGTCGAGCTGCTGCCGCTGACCAGCCGCGGCGACCAGCTGCTGGATATCCCGCTGGCCAAAGTGGGCGGCAAGGGCCTGTTCGTGAAAGAGCTGGAGCGGGCGATGCTGGACGGCGAGGCGGATATCGCCGTGCACTCCATGAAAGACGTACCCATGGAATTCCCCGACGGCCTGCACCTGCCGGTGATCTGCGAGCGCGAAGACCCGCGCGACGCCTTTGTGAGCAATCACTACGCCGACCTGGACGCACTGCCCGCCGGCGCCGTGGTGGGCACCTCCAGCCTGCGCCGGCAGTGCCAGGTGCTGGCGCGGCGCCCGGACCTGGAAGTGAAATTCCTGCGCGGCAACGTCAACACCCGCCTGGCCAAGCTGGACCGCGGCGACTTCGATGCCATCGTGCTCGCCTCCGCCGGCCTGCTGCGCCTGGAGATGCGCGAACGTATCCGCCAGTTCCTGCCCCCGGAAATCCTGCTGCCCGCCGGCGGCCAGGGCGCCGTGGGAATCGAGTGCCGCCGCGACGGGTCACTGGAAGCCCTGCTGCAACCGCTGCACTGCGAGGCCACCGCCGCGCGCCTGCTGGCGGAACGCGCCGTGGTCCGCCGCCTCGACGGCAGCTGCCAGGTGCCCATCGGCTGCTACTCCGAACTGGACAACGGCGAGCTGTGGCTGCGCGGCCTGGTGGGCGACCCGGACGGCAGCACCACGGTGCGCGCCGAACGCCGCGGCCCCGCCGCCGACGGCGAGGCCATGGGCATCGACCTGGCCGAGGAACTGCTGGCCTCCGGCGCCGACAAGATTCTCGCCAGTATCTGAACCGTGTCTGTGCTGGCCGGCAAACGCATTCTCGTCACCCGCCCCGCACAGCGGGCCGGGACCTGGTGCGCACTGCTGCGCGACGCCGGCGCGGCGGTGGACCATATCCCCATGCTGGCCATCGAGCCCATCGACAGCGGCGCGCCGCTGCAGACCATCAAGAAGCGGATCCTCGATTTCGACCAGTTCGATCGCGCCATCTTCGTATCGCAGAACGCCGTGGAGTTCGGCTGTGACTGGCTCGATACCTACTGGCCGCAACTGCCCATCGGCCCCCGCTACTACGCCATCGGCGCCGCCACCGCCCGCGCCCTGGACGAGCGCGGCATCGACTGCGAGCGCGGCGGCGACACCATGGACAGCGAGGCGCTGCTGTCGCTGCCGGAACTGCAAAAGATCGACGGCGAGCGGGCGCTGATCTTCCGCGGCAGCGGCGGCCGCACCCTGATCGGCGACACGCTGCGCGGGCGCGGCGCTCGGGTGGATTACTGCGAACTCTACCGACGCCTCCTGCCCCCAGAGGCGTTGCAGCAACTGCAAGACTACAGCGCCCGGGCGGACGCCATCGCCGTGCACAGCGGCGAAACCCTGGCCAACCTCGCCCACTGCATAGAGCGCAGCGGGCGCACGGCACTGTTCGCCATACCCCTGGCCTGTCCCAGCGAGCGCGTCGCCGAGCGCGCGCGGACACTCGGCTTTGCCCGCCCCCAGGCGGCCCGGAACGCCGGCGACAGCGCCATGCGCGCCGCACTGGAAACGGCGCTCGCGCGATACTAGCCCGGGTCCACGCCGGATTCGCCGCCCGTTAAAGGTAAAATATTTCAAAAGCGCGCCACACATCGTATAAAGCGTGCCGCCAGTCGCTATAATTTGACGACATTTTCTACTCCCTGCCAGCCGCGCCCATGACTGACGATAAATCCAAAGACACCGGCAAATCGCAACAGGCCACCGCCCAGGACAAGGCGGAAGCCAAAAGCAACTTCGCCAAGGCCGCAGAGGAAAAGAGCGGCAAGACCGCGAAGGCGGGCAAGTCGGCGCCGCGGAAAAAAAGAGGCGGCTGGCTGTGGCTCCTGCTGCCGCTCGCCCTGCTGGGAGCCGCCGGCACCTGGGCCTGGTTCCAGTGGCCCCAGGCCCGGGAACTGGCGAACCGCCACCTGGACTTCCTGCCCGGCGTGCCGTCCGAGG
This sequence comes from Microbulbifer halophilus, assembly GCF_026183675.1. GTDB lineage: Bacteria > Pseudomonadota > Gammaproteobacteria > Pseudomonadales > Cellvibrionaceae > Microbulbifer > Microbulbifer halophilus. The sequence continues at coordinate 70,089 of NZ_JAPIVK010000013.1, read as the reverse complement.
AGACAGGGCAACCGGCGCCCCGCCAGACCACAACCGACGCCGGAACCCGCAAACCGGAGACGCCCGCCGCGGAACCGGAAGCGCCCGCGGCCGAAACCCAGCCGCCAACCCCGGAGCCGCAAGCGCCGCAATCCGGCGAACCGCCGACATCGCCCGGCACCGCGGGCGCCCTGGAAGCCCAGGAGCGGGCCAACGCCGCCCTGCGCAACCAGCTCCGCCGGCAAAAGCGCAGCATCGCGCAACTGCAGCAGCAGCTCGCCGAACTGCAGCGGGACGTCACCGCCCAGGGCAACCGCCTGGGCGAACTGGGCAATATCGGCCGCGAGGACTGGCAGCTTGCCGAGGCCGACTACCTGCTGCGGCTGGCCAACCAGCGCCTGCTGATGGAGCGCGACAGCCGCGCCGCACTGGGCCTGCTGGAAGAGGTGGACACCATCGTCCGCCGGGTGGACCTGCCCGATCTCTACGGCGTACGCCGACAACTGGCCCGGGATATCACCGCGCTGAAACTGGTGGACAATATCGACCGCGACGGGATCTACCTGCGCCTGCGCGCCCTCGAGGAGCAGCTGCTGCGCTCCAGCATCCAGCCGGAATTCGACCTGGCCGGCTCCGACGACGGCGCCGGTGATCGCGAGGAAGCCGCGGCCGACGCCAGTCCCTGGCAACGCAGCCTGGACAACTTCAGCGAATTCATGCGCGACGCCGTCCGCATCCGCGACGGCGATATCGACCCGGTGCTGCTGTCGCCCCAGAGCGAGACCCGCTACCGCCAGAGCCTGCGCCTGAATCTGGAGCAGGCCCAACTGGCACTGATGCGCGAGGACACCACCGTCTACAGGGACGCGCTGGAGAGCGCCCGGCGACTGTTACTGGAATACGGCATCGCCAACAACCAGCGCGACGTGCTCGCGCGGGAGCTGCAGGAACTGGAGCAGACCACCATCGAGGCCGACCTGCCCAGCCTGGCCGCCTCCCAGAGCGCCCTGCACAACTATATCGAGCGACTGCACAAAACCGGCGGCGACAGCCCCGAAAACGACGATCCGGACAGCGCAGAGGCGCCGGGGAGTGAATCACCGTGAAACGCTTCCTGTTTGCGGCGCTGGCCTTCCTGCTGTTCGGCGCCTTCCTGGCGGAGATGATCCGCAGCTACCCCGGCTACATGCTGCTGGCCGTGGGCGGCAAGCGCATCGAAATGAATCTCTGGGTGGCGGTCGGCGCACTGGCGGCGGGGCTGCTGCTGTTGTTCGTCGCCATCTGGCTGTTGCGCAGCCTGCTGCGCGGTATCGGCGGCGGCGTCAGCCGCATCCGCTTCGGCCGCCAGCGGGTCGCGCGCCGGCGCCTGACCAGCGGCCTGGTGGAATTCATGGAGGGCAACTGGTCCCGCGCCCGCCGACAGTTGCTGAAAAGCGCCCCGCGCTCCGAGGCGCCGCTGATCAACTACCTGGCCGCAGCGCGCAGCGCCTTCGAACTCGGCTACCGGGACGAGGCCAACGAACTGCTGGCCAAGGCCGAAACCAGCGGCGAAGACACCCGCCTGGCAGTCGCGCTCAGCCAGGCGCGCATGCAACTGCTGGACAAACACTACGAGCAGTGTATCGCCAGCCTCGAGCGCGCCAAGCAGGTGGAGCCCCGACACCCGGCGCTGCTGCAACTGCTGAAACAGGCCTACTACCGCCTGGGCGACTGGAACGGCCTGCGCGAACTCCTGCCGCAACTGGAAAAGCACTCCAATATGCGCCAGGAAGAGTTGCAGCAACTGGAGCTGGAGGTCTACCAGCACCAGCTCCGGGACGCCACCAGCCGGCGCGATGTGGAGAAATTGCGGGAAGTCTGGCAGAGCCTCAGCGGCCGCTGGCAGCGCAACCTGGAGCTGCGCTGCCTCTACGCCGAGCAGCTGCATGAGATCGGCGACGACGGGGAAGCGGAAAAACAGCTCCGCTGGGTACTCAATCGCGAGTGGCGCCCGCAGATGGCGCGCCTCTACGGCTGCCTCACCGGCGCCGACGCCGCCGCCCAGCTGACCGTCGCCGAGGGCTGGCAGAAGGAGTACGGCGAAAACGCCGACCTCCTCACCTGCCTGGGCCGCCTGTGCTTGCAGAACCAGCTGTGGGGCAAGGGGCGGCAGTATTTCGAGAAAAGCCTGCTGCTGCGCTCGGACCCGGCCACCTCCGCCGAACTGGCGCGGCTGTTACACGCGCTGGGCGAGAAGGAGCAGGCGGCGGAACTCTACCGGGAAGGGCTGATCCAGGCCGTGGCCGACCTGCCGCAGCTTCCGCTGCCGGGGCGGGAAAAGCCGCTGCTCAAAACCGGCAGCTGACGGCTACTCGTCGCGCTCGAGCAGCAGGGTGCAGGACATCACCTGGCCGACCAGGTTGGTGTTATTCACCACCTGCTCCACCCGCCAGCCATCGCGGTTCAGCTCGACAATTTTTTCGTTGAGCGCAGTCAGATCCACCTGGCTATGCCAGAAACTGCGTTTGCGGAACTCGACAATCTTCTGCATTGGCACTCCCTTTGCTTGAATCCCTCCGGGTGCGACGGACGCACAGCCATTTGCGATCGGCGCGGTCAATCGCGCGGACCGCTGTTGATACTATCGGGAAGCGCAGAATTCAAGCCACTCTTATTTCCAACTCAAGTTTCGGAGTTCCAAATGCTTTTCGATCCCACAAGCCGAAACTAAACCCCGAAACTTGAGTTTCTAATTTCCGGGAGACACCATGTTGTCAGGTATACGCCGCCTGTTCGCCGCAGGCCTGTTACTGGCGAGCCCCTTCGCCGCCGGCGAAGTCGATATCCAACCGCAGGATGCGATGCTGAGCGACTACCAGTACCCCTACCCGGTACAGCAGTTTCCGCTGCAGTCGCAGCAACAGCACCTGACCATGGCCTATATGGATATCCCGCCGTCCTCGTCGCAGAAACCCCGCGGCACCGTCCTGCTGCTGCACGGCAAGAATTTTTCCGGTGCCTACTGGAAAGACACCGTCGAGGCGCTGGCGGCACAGGGCTATCGCGTGATCGCGCCGGACCAGATCGGTTTCGGCAAATCCAGCAAGCCGGTGCCCTTTCAATACAATTTCCACGCCCTGGCTGCCAATACCAAAGCCCTGCTGGAAGAGCTGGAAATTAACCGTGTCAGCGTTGCCGGCCACTCCATGGGCGGTATGCTGGCGAGCCGCTTCGCGCTGATGTATCCGGACACGGTGGAGAAGCTGGTGCTGGTCAACCCCATCGGCCTGGAAGACTGGAAACGTTTCGTCCCCTACCAGCCTCTGGACGAGACCCTGGCCGGGGAGATGGCGCAGACTCCGGAAAAAGTGAAAAGCTACATGACCCACGCCTATTTCGACGGCGAGTGGCAAGATAAATACGCTCCGCTGCTCGACCTGCAGGCGGGCTGGGCCGCGGGGCCGGACGCCGGGCACATCGCCAGGGTCGACGCCCTGACCTCGGAGATGGTGTTCACCCAGCCGGTACTCTACGAGTTCCCCGATATCGAGGCGCCGACACTGCTGATCATCGGCACCCGCGATCGCACCGCCATCGGCGCCGGCCGTGCACCGGAATCGGTACGCGCAAAACTGGGGCGCTACGACCGGCTGGGCGGGAAAACCGCGGAAGCCATTCCCGACGCGCAGCTGGTAGAGCTGGACGATATCGGCCATGTACCACAATTCGAGGATTTCGACCGCTATATGGCCGCGTTCAACGACTTCCTGCAACAGTAGCGCCGCGACATCCGCGCCGGGCCTTCAGGCCCAGAGCCGGATGCCGATCACACCGTAAGAGAGCAGGTACAACCCCACCAGCAGGTTGAGCAGGATCAGGACCGTGGAGTGATATTTCACGAAGCGGTTCATCCGGCTCGACCGGTAGCGAAACCACACCCACAGACTCCACAGGGCGCAGACGAAAAAGGCGATGCTGCCGGCGAACACCAGTAGCGTCGGCAGGCTGAGGCGGCCAGCCAGCGCATAGGGCACGGGGCTGGCCATGGCCATTTTCACCCCCAGCAGCGCCGCGAGCAGGCCCGACAGGGTCAGCAGCGGCCAGGCCCGCATTGCGATGGCACCGCCCGGGCGGATTTTGCCGAGCCAGTAGCGCGGCAGCCAGATCGGCAGGAACCCCAGTCCGACGACGGCGCAGACGAACCAGGAAACGGCCAACAGCGGCGGCCCGTAGGCCCCGACGGCACCGACCTTTTCCAGCGCCTGCGGGCCGTAGTGCAGCAGCTCACCCGCTGCGGGATCCCGCACCCGCACCAGCGCCACCCTGCCGGTGCTCTCCTGCAGAAAACCGCCGCCCGCTGCAGGCACCAGTTTGCGGGGCGGCATTCCCAACAGCGGTCCGATGGTGGCACTGTCGCCGCGCACATTCACCGTCCAGGGCACCAGGTCGGCGAGGAATTCCGCAGACTGCATCGCCGGGTTGGCGACGCGGTAGTGGCCACTCAGGGACCGGTCGCCCCCGGTAATTTTTCGCTCCGCAGCGACCGGCTCCACGGTATGATTGCGGGTCACAAAATCGGCCAGCAAGCGGTGTATTTCCGCCGCCACCGGACCGCTGCCGTTCGCCAGCACGATATGGGCAATGCCCATTTGCGGCTGGTAGGCGAGCAGCGCACTGGCCCCCGGCAGGCCACCCTCGTGGCCGCGAAACACCACGCCGTTGCGGTGGAAGGAATTGTTGCCGAGTCCCTGGGACACCTGCAGCCCCGCTTTCGCGGCGAGCGTCTGTGTCGGCGTTTCGCCGCGCCGGATGGATTCCGCGGACAGCAGCCGCGTCCCGCCGATGCGCCCACGATCCAGCAGCATGCGCGCGAAGCGCTGCATATCGTTCAGGCTGCTGTGCATTCCCCCGGCCGCGCGGTTATTGAGATGCCAGTAGGGCAGCTCGCGGCCGCCGTGATACTGCCCGGCCGCATTGCTGCGGTAGTCGTCGCTGTAATAGTAGCCGCTCGCTTCCATTCCCAGCGGTTCGAAAAACTGCTCCCGCACGTAATCCTCGTAACTGTCCGCACCGGATACTTTCTCGACGATATAGGCGGCCACCAGCGGCCCGGTATTGTTGTAGGCGGTGCGACTGCCCGGCGCCCAGCGGGACCGGCGCGAGTGCGGATGCAGCGCCAGCGCCTCGCGGATGGATAGCGGCCTGCCGTCACTGCCGATCTGCTCGGCGAAATGCGGCGCATCCCAGCCACTGCTGTGATTCAGCAGGTGTACCAGGCGCAGGGGGTGATTCGACTCCCAGGGATTGTCGAATTCGATTTCCGGGGCCAGGGCCGCGACCCTGTCGTCCAGGCTGAGCCGCCCCTGCTCCTGTAATCGCAACACCGCGAGGCTGACGAACATCTTCGAGATGGAGGCGATGCGAAAGCGGGTGTCCACCGTGACCGACCGTTGCACATCGATATCCGCCATCCCGGCGGTGTGTTGCCAGACTTCGCCGCCGGGTTTCAGCAGTGCCACGGCGACTCCGGGCGCTCCCCGCCGCTCCCTCACCCCGTCGATGGCCGCCGCCAGTTGCGACAGGCTTTCAACCGGTGGCGTCGGAGCGGGCCGGGCCGAGACGGGCAGTGCAAAGAGCAATACCAACAGTGGGATCAGTCGACGCATTTCGGGTTCCTTCTCAATATCGAATGGATAGGTCGCTGCCGCTGGAACAGCGCCTGTGTTTTAATAACCCGGAATATCGCGCCGCCGGCCGGCGGGCAAAGAAAGCTTTGTGAAGAACTGTGACGGGTGCCTGTGATTCCCTGTTCACAGGCGACCATATGAACTAACGCATTGATGTGAAAGAGAAAAATAAAAAGGCCCGGGAAGGCTCGCCCCCTTTCCGCATCGGCGAATTCCTGTTCGATCCGACATCCGGCCGGCTCTGGAATAGCGGCAGCGACACGGCGACCCGGCTGGAACCCCAGGTGGTCGAGTTCCTGGCGCTGCTGGTCCGCCACGCCGGTGAAGTGGTCGGTCGCGAGCAGATCGACCGGGAGATCTGGCCCGATCGCGTGGTCGGCGACGACGCCGTGCGGGCCATGGTCCGGAAGCTGCGCGACGCACTCGGGGACGATGCCCGCAATCCGCGCTATATCAGAACCCTGCCGCTGAAGGGATACGCGATGATCGCTCCCTGCCGGGAAACGCGCCCAAGTCGCTATCGCGGCCCGCGCCGCGGAGTAGTCGCTGCAGCCGCCCTGGTGGCGGCGCTGCTCACAGCTGCCGGCCTGCTGTGGGGCCGGTTTGCCGAAGAACCCGGCTCCCCCGCCACCGTCGAGCCCCTGACCCAGCTGTCCGGCTCCGAGCTCAGCCCCGATTTCAATTCCGTCACCCGCAGGCTGCTGTTTTCACACCGGGCCAACAAGGACGATCTGCTGCAGCTCTATACCAAGAATCTCGACAGCGGTCGGGTGCAGCGACTGACCTGGGACGCTGCCAACTACGCCAACGCCCACTGGTCGCCGGACGGCGACGAGCTGGTCTACACCCGCAGCGTTGCCGGGGAAAGACAGCACTTCCTCGCCCGCTTCGATCCGCGGACGGGCATCCGGGCCCCGCAAACCCTGCCGACCGCCGCCACCGCCGACAAGTACCTGCTCGGCTGGTCCAGGGCAGAGCGCGCCGTTTACCTGAAGGACGAATACCGCCCGCAACTGCCCCAGGGTATCTGGCGGCTGCAGTTGGACACCGGCGATATCGAGCAGCTCACTGCACCCAATGTCGGCGGCGTGGGCGATTTCTTCGCCCGGGAATCCGGGGACGGCGCTATGCTGGCGCTGCTGCGCGGTGTGGAACCGGGAAAACGGGAGCTGCTGATCGTCGACAATCCCACCGGTAGCCTGCTGCACAGCCGCATATTGCCGGGGCATCCCGACAGGCTCGCCTGGCGTGCGGATGGCGGGAGCCTGGTGCTGTCCAGCTTCGACGGCGAGCTGCTGGCATATCACCTGGCGGAAGACGACTTCACGGCCCTGAATAACCCCAGCCGCACTATCAACGACGCCTTCTTCCAGTGCGGTCCCGACTGCTATCTGATGCGGCGACACAACGGCAACTTCCTCGACCTGCAGGAAGCACCCGATCCGTTCGACGGCGGGCCACTGATGTCCACCGATCACTTCGACCTGCCCGGCGCCGAGGACTTTCCGCTCTACAGCGCCGACGGCGAGAGCCTGTATTTCGTCTCGCGCCGGGAGGATGCGGTGCTGCTGCAGCGACAGAGTGACAAGGCGGGCACGGAGACGACTCTGTCCCTGCCGGCGGCGGCCAGGGTCCGATCACTCGCCATAGACCCGGACGACACCTACCTGACCGGGCTTGTCGACAAACGCGTTTTCCTGTTCGATCTCGCGGCGCGGCAACTGCGCTACCTGACGACGGAGATGGACCTCGCCGGCCCGCCCGGCTGGAGTGCCGACGGTACCGCCGTCCTCTACTCGAAAAGCGAAAAGGGAAAACCCACCCTCTACCGCCACGAGATCGCGGGCGACCGGCAGACAGCGCTGATTGCCGGCTATACCGCCGCACAGGCAGTGGCGGGCTCGCAGATGCTGGCGGTGGACACCGAGCGCCGCGCCTGGCTGATCGACAGGGGCGCGGCGGTGCGCCAGGTCGCCACCCTGCCTTCCGCAATCCCCAACCGCTGGCAGGTGCACCGGGGCTGGCTCTACTACACGGAACACAGCGGCAACGACGCCTATATGACCAGGGTGCATCTACAGAGTGGTGAAACGCAGCGGAAACTGCTGGCGAAGAACCGCTTCCGCCTCAATTTCGATTTGCACCCGGACGGCGCGCGCATGCTCGCCGTGCGCTCACTGCTGGCGGAGAGCAACCTGGTCCGGGTCTCTTTCGATTAATCCGCCGCGGCCAGATCCCGCAGCGCCTGCCCGGTCAGGCGATAGCCGATCCACTCGCTCTGCGGCTCCGCCCCCAGGGATTCGTAGAAATCGATCGCCGGCCGGTTCCAATCCAGCACGCTCCACTCGAAACGGCCGCAGTCCCGCTCCACGGCGATCTTTGCCAATTGCCTGAGCAAAGCCTTGCCGGCGCCGGAGCCCCGCGCGTCGGGAGTCACGTAGAGATCCTCCAGGTAGAGGCCGTTTTTCCCCAGCCAGGTGGAGTAGTTGAAGAAGTAGACCGCGAAGCCGATCGGCTCGCCATCGCGCTCGCAGATCAGCGCATGGGTAGTGGAAGTCTCGCCGACAATGGACTCGGCGATCATCTGCTCCGTGGCCCGGACTTCGTGTTCGGCCTTCTCGTAGACCGCCAGCTCCCTGACAAAGCGCAGGATCAGTGCTGCGTCTGCGACATTTGCTTCCCGTATGGATAACTCCGACATAAATACTCCCACAGAACCGGCGGCTACAATTGACACCTGTTACTCCAGACCCAACTCGGGCCAGAGGTCGTCGATACGCTTGACCACCTCCGGGTCCCGTTCGATGGGCCGACCCCACTCGCGGCTGGTCTCGCCCGGCCATTTGTTGGTGGCATCCAGGCCCATTTTGGAACCCAGGCCGGACACCGGCGAGGCGAAGTCCAGGTAGTCGATGGGGGTATTTTCCACCGTCACCGTGTCGCGCACCGGGTCCATGCGAGTGGTCATGGCCCAGATCACATCCTTCCAGTCACGCGCGTTGACGTCGTCGTCGGCGACGATCACGAACTTGGTGTACATGAACTGGCGCAGGAAGGACCAGACCCCCATCATCACCCGCTTGGCGTGGCCCGGGTACTGCTTTTTCATGGTGACCACGGCCAGGCGGTAGGAGCAGCCCTCCGGCGGCAGGTAGAAGTCGACGATTTCCGGAAACTGCTTTTTCAGGATGGGCACGAAGACTTCGTTCAGCGCCTCGCCCAGTACCGCCGGCTCGTCCGGCGGGCGTCCGGTGTAGGTGCTGTGGTAGATGGGGTCTTTGCGGTGGGTGATCTTTTCCACGGTGAACACCGGGAAGTGTTCCACCTCGTTGTAGTAGCCGGTGTGATCGCCGTAGGGCCCCTCTGCGGCGGTGTCGTCCGGATGGATAAAGCCCTCCAGTACATACTCGGCACTGGCCGGTACCTGCAGGTCGCTGAGGGTGGCATCCGCGACTTCCGTCTTGTCGCCGCGCAGCAGGCCGGCGAAGGCGTATTCCGACAGGGTATCCGGCACCGGTGTCACGGCGCCGAGAATCGTGGCTGGGTCGGCCCCCAGGGCCACGGCCACCGGGCAGGGTTTGCCCGGATTCTCGCGGCACCAGTCGCGGAAATCCAGGGCCCCGCCGCGGTGGGACAGCCAGCGCATGATCAGCCGGTTGCGGCCGATCAGTTGCATCCGGTAAATACCCAGGTTCTGTCGCTTCTTCTCCGGCCCGCGGGTGACCACCAACGGCCAGGTAACCAGGGGCGCGGCATCGCCGGGCCAGCAGGTCTGGATCGGCAGCCGGTTCAGGTCCACGTTGTCGCCGGTGATTTCCACCTGCTGGCAGGGCGCCGCACCGACCACCTTCGGCCCCATATTCAGCACCTGCCTGAACACCGGCAGCTTCTCCCAGGCGTCGCGCAGGTTCTCCGGCGGCTGCGGCTCCTTGAGGAAGGCGAGCAGCTCGCCCACTTCGCGCAGCTCACCGACACTCTCGCGACCCATGCCCAGGGCTACCCGTTCCGGGGTACCGAAGAGGTTGGCGAGTACCGGGGTCGCGGAACCCACCGGGTTTTCAAACAGCAGCGCCGGGCCGCCGGTGCGCAACACGCGGTCGGCGATCTCGGTCATTTCCAGGTTCGGGTCTACGGGCTGGGAGATGCGCTTTAACAGGCCTCGCTTTTCCAGCAGCCGGATAAAATCGCGCAGGTCTTTGTATTTCATACGGGCACAGGGTCAGGGAATCAGTGCGCAGTGTAAAAGACAAAACGGGGAATGGCACCCCGGATCGGGGAGCAGAGGGGGAGGCGGTTTGTAAAACGGCTGCGGCGGGTGCCGCAGCCGTTAAATTCTCAAGCTGCCGGCAGCTTAGAAACGGGGGCGACGCGGACGATCTTCGCGCGGCTTGGCTTCGTTAACACGGATGTTACGGCCAGACAGCGGCTTGTCGTTCATTTCTTCGATCGCCTGACGCGCTTCGTCGTCATTCGGCATTTCTACGAAACCGAAGCCTTTAGAGCGGCCAGTCTCACGGTCGGTGATTACGGTAGCCCGAGAGATTTCTCCGAATTCGCCGAATGCTTCGTGCAGTTCGTCGGAGGTTACCGCGTAGGCCAGATTTCCAATATAGATATTCACAAAAAGTTCTCACTAGATACGTGGGCTGTCGTGCAGTCACAAATGGATAACCAGCTCCACCAGATCATCCACCTGAGATTGGCCCCTCGCGGGAAAACCCTGGGCCAATTCGGTCGGGCGTCGTCTGTACACATCCGGCGCCACAATGTGGAACTTTATATGCCGAAAGACTCGCCTTTGCAACGGAATTCGACGCAAAACCGACAATTCCGCCGCCATTACAAAATGGAATTTATTTCCGTTTCATGGACAGGAAGAATTCGTCGTTGGTCTTGAAGCCCTTCAGCTTGTCGATCAGGAACTCGGTCGCGGCCATATCTTCCATATCGTGCAGCAGCTTGCGCAGGATCCAGACCCGCTGCAGTTCGCCCTCCGGCATCAGCAGCTCCTCGCGGCGGGTGCCGGAGCGGCGCACGTTGATGGCCGGGTAGATACGCTTCTCGGCGATCTTGCGGTCCAGTTGCAGCTCCATGTTGCCGGTGCCCTTGAACTCCTCGAAGATCACCTCGTCCATCTTCGAGCCGGTGTCCACCAGCGCGGTGGCGATGATGGACAGGCTGCCACCCTCCTCGATGTTGCGCGCCGCGCCGAAGAAGCGCTTGGGGCGCTCCAGCGCATGGGCGTCCACACCGCCGGTCAGCACCTTGCCGGAGCTGGGCACGGTGGTGTTGTAGGCGCGCGCCAGGCGGGTGATGGAGTCCAGCAGGATCACCACGTCCTTCTTGTGCTCCACCAGGCGCTTGGCCTTCTCGATCACCATCTCCGCCACCTGTACGTGGCGCGCCGGCGGCTCATCGAAGGTGGAGGCCACCACCTCGCCGCGCACGGAGCGCTGCATCTCGGTAACCTCTTCCGGGCGTTCGTCGATCAGCAGCACGATCAGGTGGCACTCGGGATTGTTGCGGGTGATGGCCTGGGCCATGTTCTGCAACATGATGGTCTTGCCCGCCTTGGGTGGCGCCACGATCAGGCCGCGCTGGCCCTTGCCGATGGGGGCCACCAGGTCGATGATGCGGCCGATCAGGTCTTCGGAGGAGCCGTTGCCACATTCGAGGGCCAGGCGATCGTTGGGGAAGAGGGGGGTGAGGTTTTCGAAGAGGATCTTGCTGCGCGCGTTTTCGGGCTTGTCGAAATTGATCTCGGCGACTTTCAGCAACGCGAAGTAGCGTTCGCCCTCCTTCGGTGGCCGGATCTTGCCGGCAATGGAGTCACCGGTGCGCAGGTTGAAGCGCCGGATCTGGCTGGGCGAGACGTAGATATCATCCGGGCCCGCCAGGTAGGAGGAGTCGGCGGATCGCAAAAAACCAAAACCGTCCTGGAGAATTTCGAGAACGCCGTCACCGTAGATGTCTTCACCGCTTTTGGCGTGGCGCTTGAGGATATTGAAGATGATGTCCTGCTTGCGCGAGCGGGCCAGGTTCTCGAGGCCCATGCCTTTGGCGATTTCAATCAGTTCTTCAATGGGTTTGGTTTTTAATTCGGAGAGATTCATACCAATTGCTTTATTGAGGTTTCGTTGTCAATTGGCGCGGACGCGCCGAAACATTTGAGGAGGGGTTGGAAATATGACAAAAATCGCTTTTCCGCCGTGACGGTTACCGCAATGCCGGCTCCTCCCGTTTGCACAACGCTCATGGGAGCTCACAAACCGCGCTGTGCCAGCCATCAGCTGGGCAGCTCTGAAGCGGAAAGTTCAACTCGAGGAGTTTGCGCGCCGGGGATGGTCAATGACCGTGCGGAGGGGCGTCTTCAGTCAGCTCGTCGTCGCTAGTTTGATATCCGACTCGTCTGAATAGTTTCAAGATATCAGGCAGTATAACGGCAGTTCGCCATCCTGCAAAGGAAAATCGCAGGATGGCGACGACTTTACAGCTGGCTGTCGATGAACTCGGTCAGTTGGGCACGGGACAGAGCGCCCACCTTGGTACCTTCTACATTGCCGCCCTTGAACAGCAGCAGGGTCGGGATACCGCGGACATTGAACTTGGCCGGGGTTTCCTTGTTGGCATCCACGTCCACTTTGACGATTTTCAGCTTGTCGCCGTATTGACCCGCCAGATCCTGCAGCACCGGAGCGATCATCTTGCAGGGGCCGCACCACTGCGCCCAGAAGTCCACCAGTACCGGACCTTCGGCCTTCAGGACCTCGGCTTCGAATTCGGCGTCAGTTACGTTGACGATCTCGCTCATATTGCTTTCCTGTTCTCTGGTTACTCTAGGTTGCCCGCGATCGCGGACCGGGCGGGCGTATCGCGACATCATAAGGACAGCCGCTCCCCGCCCGCAAGGGCGTTTCCCGGTAAATGGGGCCGCTTGCGACGGCTTTCAAGGCCCGCCGATCACCGCACTTCAGGGCTGCTCCAGGAATCGCTGCAGTATCTCGTCGATATAGTCGAAGCCGAAGGGCGTGGCCGCGATCCGCTCCGCCAGCGGCTGCACCAGTTCCATCGCCTCCAGCGCCGGCCAGTGCCGCCGGAGCGGGTCCAGCGGCAGACCGGTGTGGCGACCGAAAGCCGCCAGCGGCACGCCGTCCACCAGCCGCAGGGCATTCATCAGGAATTCCAGCGGCCGTTCCCGGCGCTCGATATCCTCGGTATGCGGTGGCACCAGCTCGCTGTGGATCAGTCCCGCGCCTTTCTCCGCGACCCCGAGATAGTGGCGCGGCGCGCGGGTGCGTCGGCTGCGCATTATCCGCGCCGTTCCGTCCGCTGAGGGCTCCGAAAGCAGCGTGACCTTGCCGTGGGCCCCGGCGCCGATACCCAGGTAGTCGCCAAAGGACCAGTAGTTCACATTGTGCCGGGATTCCAGGCCGGCGGGACTGTAGGCGGACACCTCGTAGCGGGCGTACCCCTGCGCCGCCAGGTAATCGCGGCCGTGGTCCTGCATGGCGGCGACCAGTGCCGAACCGGGGGTAACCGGCGGCGCGTTGTAGAAAGCGGTATTGGGCTCGATGGTGAGCTGGTACCAGGAGAGGTGCTCCGGGCCCAGCGCCACCGCCCGCTGCAGGTCCTCCAGCGCCTCGTCCTCAGTCTGCCCGGGCAGGCCGTGCATCAGGTCCAGGTTGATATTGTCGAAACCGGCGCGGCGCGCCATCTGCAGGGCGCCGGCGGCCTCGTCGCCGCTGTGGATGCGGCCCAGGTTCTGCAGCTGGCGTGGGTCGAAGCTCTGTACGCCGATGGACAGGCGATTGACCCCGGCCGCGCGGTAGCCGGCGAACTTCTCCTGTTCGAAGGTGCCGGGGTTGGCCTCCAGGGTGATCTCGATATCCGGCGCGAAGCCCACCAGCCGCTCCGCCGCCTCCAGGATCGCGCCGATGGCCGCCGGCGAAAACAGGCTCGGCGTGCCGCCGCCGAAAAAGATCGATTCCAGCCTGCGACCCTGCACCCAGGGCAACTGGCTGCGCAGGTCGCGGCACAACTGATCGACGTACTCCCGCTCCGGCAGACCGTACTCCGCCGGCCCCGCACCCACCGAATCGTGGGAGGCTGCGTGAGCGCCCGCTGCGACTTGGTGAGAATTGAAGTCGCAATAGGGACACTTGCGCACACACCAGGGGATATGCACATAGAGCCCCAGCGGTGGCAGCGCCATCGCCGCGACGTCAGTCAAGGTCCGTTCCGCCCTGCATCTGCTCGCGCCACAGCCCGGAGAACTGCTGCACCGCCCGGGCGCGGTGGCTGATCCGGTTCTTTACTTCCCGCGACAGTTGCGCCGAGGTCATGCCTTGGGACTCGATATAGAACAGCGGGTCGTAACCGAAGCCCCGCTCTCCGGCGGGCTCGCGCAGGATGCGGCCGCTCCAGCGGGCGCTGCATACCAGCGGCACCGGATCCACGGCACTGCGCACGAACGCCAGCGCGCAGTGAAAACTGGCGCCGCGCCGGGCATCGGGGATTTCCGCCAGCGCCTGCAGCAGCTTGCGGTTGTTGTCGGCGTCATCGGCACCGGCACCGGCGTAGCGCGCCGAGTAGATCCCCGGCACGCCGCCGAGCGCATCCACGGCCAGGCCGGAGTCGTCCGCCAGTGCCGGCAGGCCGCTGAAACGACTGGCGTGGCGCGCCTTGATCAGGGCGTTTTCGATAAAGCTGAGGCCGGTTTCCTCCGCCTCCGGCGTGTCGAACGCCGACTGGGGGACTACTTCGACATCCCAGTTGGCAAAGAGCTGGGAAAACTCCCTGAGCTTGCCGGCATTACCGCTGGCGAGGACGATTTTTTTTGGCATATCACATCGTTGGAAAGGGGGTTGGCGGCCCGCGGGACAGTGAGAGGTGCAAGGCTCCGGGATCGCGGCTTTGCCGTCCCCCGTTCCTCTCCCAAGGGGAGAGGGGAGCCATTGTCCCGAGCTCCGAAAATATTCTCAGTCCTTGTCCAGCTTGCGGCGGAAGCTGATCTGCTCGGTATTGCCGTCGGGCAACTTCACATCGACATTGAAGGTCAGTGTCTCCTCGTGGTCGAACCGCAGTGGCGCCAGGTAGTAGACCGCATCGCCCTCGCTGACCTCGATAAATTCCAGCGGCCGCGACTGCTGGATCAGGTTGGTGGCGGTGCCGGACATCTCCGAGCTCAGTCCTTTCTTGCCACCCTCCTTCATTACTACCGAGACATTGACGAACACGCGGTCTTCGGCGCGCACCAGGTTGTAACGCTGCGCGACTTCGGGCTTGATGAACTCGCTGTTGAAAACCGAATAGACCACCCGGTAATCGCCAAAATCCTGGTGGCTCTTGATGACTTTGGCTTCCTGCGCCGCGGCGCTGGCAGCCCACAGTAACATCGCCGCGGCGGCGATGGCTGTCAGTATGCGCTTCACGGTTCACCTCCTGTAGAGAATTGGGCTCCGGCCCAACATGGGACTGTCGGCTGGCGCCTGAATGCTTTCACTGAGTCTAGTTTAGCGAGTGAGATGGTAGATCGCCGTCTCGCCGAACAGATTGGGCAGAAAATCCTTGAAAGTAGCGCTGATACGAGACCCGGATACTACCTGGCGGTGCAGAATAGTCCAACGGTTCTGTCGACAGAGCACCTCGAAATCGCGAAAAGTACAAAAGTGAATATTGGGTGTGTCATACCATTCATAGGGTAATAAATCCGATACCGGCATGCGCCCGGAGAACGCCAGGTGCCAGCGCGCCTTCCACTGGCCGAAATTGGGGAAAGTAATGATGCACTCGCGCCCGACGCGCAGCATCTCCCCCACCACCAGGTGAGGCTGGCGCAGCGTCTGCAGCGCCTGGGTCATGACCACAGTATCGAAGCTGTCGTCGGCAAAGTTGCCCAGCCCCCGATCCAGGTTCTGCTCCACTACATTGACGCCCCGCTGCAGGCAGCGCTCTATCTGCTGGTGGTCGATTTCCAGGCCGTAGCCGCTGACCTGCTTGTGCCTGCCCAGCTGCTCCAGCAGGAAGCCGTCGCCACAGCCCAGGTCGAGCACCCGGGTTTCCGGGGCGATCCATTCCTGGATGATATCGAGGTCCACGCGCATCAGTTCACCTCCGGCGCGGTTTCCGCGGCGACGCCGTTCATGTAGGCGAAGAAGACCCGCCGGTAGCGTTCGCTGGGCAACAGGAAGGCGTCATGCCCCATCGGCGATTCGATCTCCGCGTAGCTGACCGGCTGGTTGGCGCGTATCAGGGCGTCGACGATTTCCCGCGAGCGCTGCGGCGCAAAACGCCAGTCGGACGTGAAGGAGAGCAGCAGGAAACGGCAGCGGGCGTGGGAGAAGGCCGCTACCGGGTCGTGGTCGTATTCCCGCGCCAGGTCGAAGTAATCCAGCGCGCGGGTCATCAGGATATAGGTATTGGGGTCGAAACTGCCGGAGAAGGTATCGCCCTGGTAGCGCAGGTAGCTCTGCACCTGGAACTCCACCTCTTCCTCGACTCCCTGCTCGAAGGTGCCGGAGCGCAGTTCGCGGCCAAATTTCCTGCCCAGGCCGTCGTCGGAAAGGTAGGTGATATGGCCGATCATGCGCGCCACCGCCAGCCCGCTGCGCGGCAGTTTTTCCCGCTCCAGGTAGTGGCCGTCGCAGAAATCCGGGTCCGAGGTGATCGCCTGGCGGGCGGTCTCGTTGAAGGCAATATTCTGTGCGGACAGCTTCAGCGCCGATGCGATCACCACACAGTGGCGCAGCCGGTCCGGATACTCCAGCGCCCAGCGCATGGCCTGCATGCCGCCGAGACTGCCGCCGATCACCGCGGCCCACTGTTCGATACCGAGCAGGTCGGCCAGGCGCGCCTGGCTGTGCACCCAGTCGCGCACCCGCAGTATGGGGAAGTCCCGCCCCCAGGGCTTGCCGGTGTCCGGATTGATCGACGAAGGGCCAGTGGAGCCGTGGCAGCCGCCGAGGTTGTTCAGCGATACGACGAAGAATTTGTCCGTGTCGATCGGCTTGCCGGGGCCGATATAGTTGTCCCACCAGCCCGGGCGCTTGTCGCCGGGACTGTGGCGGCCGGCGGCGTGGTGGTGGCCGGAGAGTGCGTGGCAGATCAACACGGCGTTGCTTTTGTCCGCGTTCAGCTCTCCGTAGGTCTCGTAAACCAGGGTGTATTCCCGCAGGGTGCGGCCGCAGGCCAGTTCCAGCGGTCGGTCGAATCTGGCGCTCTGGGGGGTAACGATGCCGACCGAATCGGCCGGTTGGATCTGACCGGATGGATTGACTGTTTCCGACGGCACTGAATGGTTCCGCAACGCTGAAAGGAGAAGCAGTGTACGGGAAAACACCCCGGAGAAAAAATCCGGCGACGCCCGTTGGAGCCGACCGCCAACAGCGGCAGACTGCGGCGCCAACATTAGAACATTTCGCTCAAACTTTAAACCTAATGGCATTACCATCCCGAAAAGCACGGAGGGTTTGAGGTCGGAGAAGTCCAATGTTGCACTATCGGGAAATTGACGCCCCCATCTGTTCGCTGATCGTCGCCGCCGATGGCGAGGCGCTGGTCGCCGTGCGCCTGGCGCCGGTCGGCCAGTCGTCCGAACCGGACGCGACCTGGGAAAAGCAGGTGACCCCGTTGCTGGCCCGGTGCGCCGAGCAGCTGCAGCAATATTTCCGACGGGAGCGCCGCGAGCTGTCGATTCCCTGCCGACCCCGAGGCACGGACTTCCAGCAGAGCGTGTGGCACACCCTGCGGGAAATCCCTTTCGGCCAGACCTGGACTTACGGCCAGCTCGCCGAAAGGCTCGGTCGCCCGGAAGCGGTGCGCGCGGTGGGCCAGGCGATCCGCGCCAACCCAACCCCGATCTTTATTCCCTGTCATCGCGTCATCGGCAGTGACAACAGTATCAAGGGCCATCCGGGTGGCGCGGACATGAAGAGAGCGCTGCTGGATTTCGAGGCCTTCGGTTGAGAGGCCATTGATCCGCACGGGGCCAGCAGTCAGGCCGGGCGATTTCGCCCCATGCGCTCGTGCGCCTGGGCAAACTGGTCCGAGGCCACCGCCGACATGGTGGAGAGCTCCAGCCCCATACAGCAGGCGGCGATACACTCCGCGAAACGCATTGCCTTGCCGCTGCCCGCACATCCCATTAACTGCAGGCACTCCCGCTGTTGCGGCACGCCGGTGCCCCCGCCGACAGTACCCACGACCAGACACGGCAAGGTGATACTCGCGTAAATGTTACCGTCCTGTTGCAGTTCCAGATAGAAGACCCCGGCGGAAGATTCGTGTACGCAGGCGATATCCTGGCCGGTGGCCACAAACACCGCAGCAATGGGGTTGGCAATGTTGAGGCAGCAACCGACACTTCCCGCCGCCGATTCGGACGCGGACAGCTGGTGGAAATAGTGTACGAGCGCAGACGGCTCCACCTTCAGTACGTCGCGCACCACATCGGCGGGCAGCACACACTCTGCCGTCACCCTGGTGCCGCGCCCGCGGGTAAAGGTCTGTCCGGTGACCCTTTTGTCCCCCGACAGGCCCGCCTCGATCGCAAAATCCGCCAGGGGCATATCCCCGCTCAACGCCAACGCCTCCCTTATCCAGTTGCAGGCAGACCAGGTACAGGCGGTCACCATGTTCTGGCCGCTGGCATCGCCGCTGCGATACTCGAACGTCAGGTGTACACAGCGTCCGATCACCACCGGTTCCAGGGAGAGCAGCTCAGCATGGTCCGAGGCTCTGAGCACCCGATTTCGAACTTCCGCTTCATTGTCCCCGACCCACTGGCAAAAACGCTGCGCAGCCGAGAGATCAAAAAATTCAAAATAGGGGGCACGCAGAACGCGCTGGGAAACAGCCCACGCCGTAACGCCACCTGCGCGGAAAAGCGCAGTGGCCCCCCTGTTGAGAGATGCCACCAGTGCACCTTCGGTGGTCGCACACGGCACATAGACGGTGTCGTCCACATGCACGCCCTTGACCCTGACCGGCCCCACTACCGCCAGCGGCACCTCCACGGTGCCGACCAGGGATTCGATATTATTTTTCAGTGCTTCCGGCGTGTAGGAACAGCTTCCCACTCCTTCCAGAGCCAATCCGCTTTTCTCCCGAAGAAATCCGAGACGCTGCTGCCTTGCCACCTCTGAGTACTCTCCTTTGGCGGGAATGCGTAAGCCATCAAGTTCCCGCGCCACTGCAACTTCATAATCCATCTTCAATTCACTCCTGTATACCAGCTAATCACAGACCTCGCAGGGAAACCATGAAGGGCTTCCTGTAGAGATTCGCCAGCCAGGATAAAGTCCTGTTTACTTCTCCTCGATTTCAGAGCCAGTTTTATTTTTAAAACCCTATCCAGTAAGCAGAATGTAAATTAATTTACTGCCACGCGGAGACAAGACGAAGCCAGGATCCGTAAAACTGATGAAACCTGCAGGGATATTTCCTTCCGGATCATGGGAAAGTCATCATGTATTTTCTTCATCTGATCCCCGTCAACAGCCCGTGTTCACAATAACAGCCAAAAATCCACCCATGGAATACTGGGCATCCCCGACCTTGAGCCCGGCTGTCTCCATGGCGTGTGCCATCAATTCGTAAGCGTATTCAATTTCTCCTTCTTACTCAGTGACTCTACGTCCATTTGAAATATTTCGATCAAGGAGGATCTTTTCCACCTCTGCATGAAGCTTCTCAAGTTCACTTATCGGAAACTCCCGATCTTCTCCCTTCTATTTTTATCGACTTAGCCCGATCGAAACTTGAAGGTAATTTATACAGTCCGAAAACGACATGCCGTCCATAGCCAAAATAACCCTAAGCAGTTAGCGGTTCTTAAATGAAAAGTACGCCCATGAAGAAATAATGCTTGCTCCAGACATCCAACTTGCCTGTATATGAGGTGTGGCGGCATGAGTTGTTGTGAGGTAATGAAATGAAAGGAAGAAGTGGAATCGACTATTTAAAAAACCTGGAAAACCTGATAGCAACCCAGTTCCCTCAACATCCCGGTGAAGAAAAAGAATATGTCGATTATTTTCCAATAGGGAGTCTGTATCCGAAAAGTGATAAAAAGAGACATAGACCGGACGTCGTGTCCGGTTTCCCCCCTCCATCCCACGTTGCTCTGGCTTCGGTTCGCCGGGAACTGGGGCAGTCAGCCGACCGGGAACAGACCGGATCGCGTATCACTTCCCTAGAACACCGGTTACTCTCTCACGCTGCTGGCCTGGTTGGTTATGGCAGGCACGATGTCGGCGGCATTTTCTCCCTCAGTCACCCCCTCGTTCAGTGGTATGGCTGCAGACTGGCAACGGGTATCAGCCTGGCACCTGCCAAAAGACACGAGAGCCGGGTTCTCGTTTCAACAGGCAATGTAGACCTGCTACATCCCGGGCAGCCACTGTTCGGAATTAAAGGTATCGACACGACGTTGATTCCCGCGAACACGGAGGGCAATCTCGAGCTGGACCGGTTGTGCAGCTTTCTTGAAAACTGTTACCGGCGCGGAGTGCATGTCGACGGCATCCTGCTGACACAGGGCCAGAAATGCACCGGAGCCTCGGACCCGGTAGCGGAAGTGCAGCGGGAGACGACCAGACTGCGGCAGACCTATGGTGTACTCAAACGCCCACATATTCACCTGGATATCCCTTTGCACTGGCCGTTCTTGCTTTTCGGTGAGTACGACACCACCCGCAATCCGCTGGATTTGTCACTGGATACGATCAGGCCACTGATGTCCTCAGCGGCAGACGCCGCCGCCAGCGACAGTTGTTCGATCGATCTCGGCAACTGGGGCTATACGCCTCTGCCGCTGTCGCTGTTGATCGTAAAAAATTACAAGAATCTGATGCCGCTGCTGCCGGACGCAGCGGTACCGAGACTGGACGGGGCAACCCCGGGCGTAATACCGCAGGCAGAGTCGTCGAGCACAGATCTGGCCAGACTCTGTAGTCTGCAGGCACTGCACGCCTCGCTTTCACAGCTGGGGGAGGACGGACTGCGACTGCTGGCGGCTCGCAGTATCGAAAACGCCTCCTACCTGAAGGAGCGACTGCGGGAATCCGGCCATGTCGGCATACTGCACCCGGCCAGTATCGGACCGGGGGTCGCTTTCCGGCGTTATCATCCGGATCTGGGACACAGGGCCGGCGAGATTCTCCGCGCCGAAATACAGGCGGCCCGCAGGGGTGATACAGCCCCCCTGCTCGCCAACAGTCGCTGGCACCAGCGGCAGTTTGCGCGGCAGGGAATCCGCGGTGTGCGTGCCGCCTGGCAACCCGCAGCCGCGCACTTCGTGAATGAACCCGCGCAGCATGCGGAACCGGTTGCGGCGGAAGTGGCTACGATGCTGCACCCGCGTCTTACCGCGGCACATATCGACCTGTTTGTGCAGGGACTGCCGGGCCAACGGCAGGTGGCGGAGCCCGCACCGGACTATTGAGTGGCGGGCGCCTTCAGCGGGGTCACATTGTTGGCCCGCGGTGCGGGCGCCAGCGGCTGGGGTGCGGCAGCGCTCTGACGCAGCAGATCCTCCAACGACGCGAGGGCGCCGTCGTTGCGCAGGATTTCCTCCTCCAGGGCGCGCAGATCGGTGCGCTTGCTTTTGGTTTTCTGCTTCAACTCGGTGAGCTTGATCATATGCCGGTTGAGCAGGTGCTTCTGGTACTGCACATGCTGCTTGAGCGGTTCCAGTGCCTGCTCCAGCCAGCCGTCGGCGGCGGAGATCAGCTGGCTGTAGAGGCGACCCACCTCGCTCGCCAGGGTGGAGAGAAACCGTTCGGTGAGGCGGTTGCGGCGCGCCAGCAGCAGTTGCGGCGAGCGCCGCAGCTGTGCCGCCTGCCGGTGCAGGCCGCGCAGCGCCAGGCGGAAGCCGTGGACATTGAAGTGCTGTTCGTCGGAATTCAGGTTGCTGAGGCTGGAGCGCTCGAAGATCGCGTCCACCAGCCGGTTGGCCTGTTCCACCTCGCGCTCCAGGTTGGACAACTGGTGATCCACGCCTTCCATAAAGTTGTCGATGGCCTTGGCCAGCCCCAGCGGTGTCCAGCGTTCGTGCAGGGCGCGGCTGGTGTCGTCGATCAGTGCCTGCAGCTGCTGGCTGGATACCGGCGCCAGCAGCGAGGTGCGCTGGCGTGCCAGCATGCGGTGACTGGATTTCAGAGTCAGCAGTTCCTGGTGGCAGGTCTTGTGCTGCTCGCGCGCGGTCTGCTGCAGTTGCGCCAGTTCTTCGAGCTGGTCGCTGCTGGTGGCGGCGTTGCGCTGCAGGTGGCTGAGCGCAGCGCGGCCGCTGTTCAGGCGGCGTTTGAGCAGGTCGCGGGTGTCCGCCATCAGGGTCAGCGCCTGGTGCAGAGAGCGGTGCTCGGCCACTTTCTGGCGGTGCTCCATCAGTCGCTGCACCAGTATTTTTTCGAAATCGCCGAAGCGACTCTGGGTCAGCATCTCCGAATCCTGCTGCTGGCGCGCCAGCAGGGCCTTCTTCGCAGACACCCCCACCACACTCTCCCGCGGCAGCTCCAGCAGCTTGGCCACCTGCGCGCGCATACCGCGCAGCAGTCCTTCCGGGTCCTCGTCGGGGTCGTCCCAGAGGGCGTCGATCTTGTTCAGCAGCGCCATTACCGCGGTGCCGCGGTGCTCCCGCAGCGGCACCAGGTGGGTCTCCCACATATTCAGGTCGGTGCCGCTGACGCCGGCGTCAGCAGCCAGCAGGAAGGCCACCGCCTGGGCGCCGGGCAGGGTGGACAGGGTCAGTTCGGGCTCGTTGCCGAGCGCGTTCAGCCCCGGGGTGTCGATAATGCGCAGGCCCTGGGCCAGCAGCGGGTGCGGCAGGCTGATGAGCGCGTAGCGCCAGGCCGGAATCTGTACCAGGTTGCCCTTGCCGTCCAGGTGGCGGCGGTCGAAGCCGTAGCGGGCCGCCTCGTCCGGGGTCACCGACTTGCTGGCGGCGACCTTGAGCAGCGCTTCGCGGGTGGCGTCGGCATCGTTGGCGTCGAATTCGCAGGTGACCCACTTCTGCGGGATGCGGCGGAAGCTCTCCAGGCTGGTGTTGGTGCCCAGGGTCTCGATCGGCAGCAGCCGCAGGCTGGCCTGCTCGCCGCCGTCGCTGAAGATCTCGGTGGGGCACATGGTGGTGCGCCCGGGCTTGGACGGCAGCAGCCGCTTGCCGTAGGTGTGCGACAGCAGCGCATTGATCAGTTCGGTCTTGCCGCGGGAGAACTCGCCCACCAGCGCCAGTGTGAACTGGTCCTCGGCGAGCAGTGCACGCGCCTGCTGTACAACCTGGCGCGCGCCGGCGGAATTGGGGAAATGGCCCTGGAGCCAGTCGTTGAAACTGGCAAACTGGCGATCCAGGGATTTCTTCCAGCGGTCGTAATCGGCGATATGCTGGCGCAAGATGGCATCTTCCATGTAGTCGGGTTCTTCTTATTTACTGCACAGCGGGGCTATTGTCGGTCAACAGCCGGGATTATAGAAGCACCGGCCCGCTGAAAGTGCGACCCAGTGCGCGGGAGGGAAAGTCGGGCTCTAAAACCCCGGAATATGCCAGAAGAGGTTGTAGACGAAGCCGGGCATGTTGGCCATCTGCGCGAAGCCGTACAGCAGCTTGTCCGCCACCGTCAGCAGAATAAACACGAAAATGGGGCTGATATCGATCATCCCCAGCGGCGGAATCAGTTTGCGCACCGGCGCGCAGAAGGGCTCCAGCAGTTGGCGCAACAACATCAGCGCCGGGTGGCTGCTGTGGGGCGCTATCCAGCTGAAGATGATCGAGATCAGCATGCCGATGAAGACGATCGCGACCACCGTCATGACACAGCCGATCAGTGACCAAAGCAGCGCGCTGACCGGGTTGAACAACCCGACGCCGGCAAGCAGGCCGCAGACAAGGATCATTACCCAGCCCACCAGCATCGCCAGCACCACCGACGCCATATCCACACCGAGAAATCCCGGCACCAACTTGCGCAGCGGCAACAGCGGCGGATTGGTGACTTTCACGACGCCCTGGGAGATGGGATTGTAAAAGTCCGCCCGCGCCAACTGCAGCAGGAAGCGCATCAACACGGCAAACAGGAACAGGATGCCCAGGGTGGCAAACAGGAAGACGCCGATATTGCTGAAGGTACTGACCATCGAAAATCCCTTTGGGTGACAGGAGTTTGTTGCCCACCTCGGGCAAGTTCAAATTGCAAATGCCCCCATGACAGTATGAGAGACCGGCATCAGGGTCTTTGCATCGGACCCCGGTATTCTTTTCCGGTTTCCGGGCTCTGGATCCCGATGGAGGCATCGTTACTTCAAAGTTAATTATCCAGTTCTTTTGCCATCTCCGCCGCGCGCTCGGCGCAGTCGCCCATGGCCCGCTCCACCAGCTCCGGCAGGCCACCGCTCTGGAAGCACTGGATGGCGCGTTCGGTGGTGCCGTTGGGGGACATCACGTTGCGTTTCAGCTGCCCCACGTCCACATCGCTGGCAACGGCCAGTTTCGCCGCCCCCAGGGCGGTTTGCAAGGTGAGGCGCTCCGCATCGGCGCGCGCCATACCCGCTTTTTCCGCGGCGTCGATCATGGATTCCATAAACTGGAAGTAGTAGGCGGGGCCGGAGCCGGATACGGCAATGACCCGGTCGATCCCGGATTCCTCTTCGACCCAGATGGCGATCCCCACCGCCTCGGCGATTTTTTGCGCAACCTGCTTCTGGTCACCAGTGACGCCCTCGCCGGCATAGAGGCCGGTCACACCGGTGCCCACCAGTGCCGGCGTGTTTGGCATGGCACGCACAATCGGCACGCCGGCCCCCAGCCAGCGCCGATAGGCGGCCAGCGGAATGCCCGCAGCCAGGCTGATTACCAGCGGTTGGCGCTCGACGACCCGCGCGGCGATGGACTGGCACAGTTCCTTCATCATCTGCGGCTTCACCGACAGTACCAGTACGTCGGCCTCCGCGACCGCGGCGTCGTTGTCGGTGCTAGTCCGCACACCGGTTTTCGCGGCGAAATCGGCGAGTTTCTGTTCGTTGCGGCCGGTGGCGACGATGCGCTCGGCCGGATAGCCGCTGGCCACCAGTCCGCCGATCACCGCCCCAGCCATATTGCCGGCGCCACCGATAAAGACCATTTTCGCTTCTGACATAGGTTACTCCTTCACTTCCGCGGGCCGAAGATATCGGTGCCCACACGCACAATCGACGCACCGCTGGCGATCGCCGCCTCCAGGTCGCCGGACATGCCCATGGACAGGGTGTCCAGCGGCTGCTCCGGCAGCTCGGTGCGCAGCTGTTCGAGCAATTGCGCCAGTTGTTCGAAAGACTCGCGCTGCTTGTCGGCATCTTCCCGCGGCGCCGGTATCGCCATCAGGCCGCGCAGTTGCAGCTTGGGCAGTTCCGCCACCGCTTTCGCCACCGCCGACAGCTCCGCCGGCGCCAAACCGGATTTGCTCTCTTCGCCATCGATATTGACCTGCAGGCAGATATTCAGCGGCGGCATCTCACCGGGTCTCTGTGCAGACAGGCGCTGGGCAATTTTTAGCCGCTCGACGCTGTGCATCCAGTCGAACCGCTCCGCCACCGCGCGGGTCTTGTTCGATTGCAGCGGGCCGATGAAATGCCACTCGATGGGCAGATCCGCCAGTTGCGCCTGCTTCTCCATCGCCTCCTGCAGGTAGTTCTCGCCGAAGCGGCTC
Source organism: Microbulbifer halophilus (assembly GCF_026183675.1). Lineage (GTDB taxonomy): Bacteria > Pseudomonadota > Gammaproteobacteria > Pseudomonadales > Cellvibrionaceae > Microbulbifer > Microbulbifer halophilus. The sequence goes on along the minus strand of NZ_JAPIVK010000013.1, from coordinate 44,768 downwards.
TGGCCGGCGTCGAAGGCGGCGCGCAGGTCTTTCGCCGGCCGGGTCTTGGATACCGCCAGCAGGGCCACCCCGTCCGGATCCCGCCCACAGGCGCTACAGCCTGTGACGATCCGCTCACGCACAGCACGAAGATTTTCGGCGATGGTCCCTTTGCGCATATACTGGTGCCCTGCCTCTTCCTCAAAGGAGGGCAATTCTAACCGAGGCCCGATAAGAACCATAAGGTAGCAGTATGGATATCACCGAACTCCTCGCCTTCAGTGCCAAACAGAACGCCTCCGACCTCCATCTCTCCGCCGGCCTGCCGCCGATGATCCGCGTGGACGGCGACGTGCGGCGCATCAACCTGCCGCCCATGGAGCACAAGCAGGTGCACGCCCTGATCTACGAGATCATGAACGACAAGCAGCGCAAGGACTACGAGGAGTTCCTGGAGACCGACTTCTCCTTCGAGGTGCCCGGCGTAGCGCGCTTCCGTGTCAACGCGTTCAACCACAACCGCGGCGCCGGCGCCGTCTTCCGGACCATTCCGTCCCGGGTGCTGACCATGGACGACCTGGGCATGGGCCAGGTGTTCAAGCAGATCTCCGACACGCCGCGCGGCCTGGTACTGGTCACCGGCCCCACCGGTTCCGGTAAGTCCACCACCCTGGCGGCGATGATGGACTACATCAACGACAACAAGTATGAACATATCCTCACGGTCGAGGACCCAATCGAATTCGTGCACGAATCCAAGAAATGCCTGGTCAACCAGCGGGAAGTGCACCGCGACACCCACGGCTTTGCCGAGGCCCTGCGCTCGGCGTTGCGCGAGGACCCGGACATCATTCTGGTGGGCGAGCTGCGGGACCTGGAGACCATCCGCCTGGCGCTCACCGCCGCCGAGACCGGCCACCTGGTGTTCGGCACCCTGCACACCACCTCCGCCGCCAAGACCATCGACCGGGTAGTGGACGTCTTCCCGGCGCAGGAGAAATCCATGGTGCGCTCCATGCTTTCCGAATCCCTGCAGGCGGTGGTCTCGCAGACGCTGATGAAAAAGAACGGCGGCGGCCGCGTGGCGGCCCACGAGATCATGCGCGGCACCCCCGCGATCCGCAACCTGATCCGCGAAGACAAGGTGGCGCAGATGTACTCCGCCATCCAGACCGGCGCCGGCGCCGGCATGCAGACCATGGACCAGTGCCTGGAAGACCTAGTGAAAAAGCACATCATCACCCGCGAAGTCGCGCGCGAAAAGGCCAAGATGCCGGAGAACTTCTAAGCCGGAAGCCTCGCTCAGCTTGCGGGCCGCAGGCTCGCCAACAGCCAAGAACAAATAAGGCGATTACAACACAATGGAAATCGAAAGACTGTTACAACTTGTCGTCGAAAAAGGCGCCTCGGACCTATTCGTCACCGCCGGCGTACCGCCGTCAATCAAGGTACACGGCAAGGTAATGCCCGTCAGCAGCAGCGCCCTCACAGGGGAAAAGGCGCGCGAACTGGTAGTTGGCATCATGAACGAAAAACAGCGGCGGGAATTTGCCGAGAATAAGGAACTCAACTTCGCCATCGCCGTGCGCAACGTGGGCCGCTTCCGGGTCTCCGCCTTCTTCCAGCGCAACCTGGTGGGCATGGTGCTGCGCCGCATCGAGACCAAGATTCCCACCGTCGACGGCCTGGGCCTGCCGGAACAGCTCAAGGAACTGGCGATGACCAAGCGCGGCCTGATCATCTTCGTCGGCGCCACCGGTACCGGTAAATCTACATCGCTGGCATCGATCATCGGCCACCGCAACGAGAACTCCAAGGGCCACATCATCTCCATCGAGGACCCGATCGAGTTCGTGCACCAGCACCGCGGCTGCATCGTCACCCAGCGCGAAGTGGGGCTGGATACCGAGTCTTTCGAAGTGGCCCTGAAAAACACCCTGCGCCAGGCGCCGGACGTGATCCTGATCGGCGAGGTGCGCTCCCGCGAGACCATGGAGCACGCCATCGCCTTCGCCGAGACCGGCCACCTGTGCCTGTGCACCCTGCACGCCAACAACGCCAACCAGGCGCTGGACCGCATCATCCACTTCTTCCCGGCGGACCGCCACGAGCAGCTCTGGATGGACCTGTCCCTGAACCTCAAGTCGATGGTCGCCCAGCAACTGGTGCCCACCCCGGACGGTGACGGCCGCCGAGCCTGCCTGGAGATCATGATCAACACCCCGCTGATGTCCGACCTGATCCGCAAGGGCGAGGTACACAAGATGAAGGAGCTGATGAAGCGCTCCAACGAACAGGGCATGCAGACCTTCGACCAGGCCCTGTACGAACTCTACGACCGCGGCGAAATCACCTACGAAGACGCCCTCGCCCACGCCGACTCCGCCAACGACCTGCGCCTGATGATCAAGCTCAAGTCCGAATCCGATGCCGAGTACCTGAACAGTGCGGCCGGGGAACTGAGCCTGCAGAATGACTCGGAGTACGGGGACGGTGGGCCGCAGTTGTACTGATCCACGCTATCCGGAATGCCCGCCCCTTTCCCGTCGGGTATTCCGCCTCGTCTCTTACTTCATATGAAAAAAACCGCATTGATCACCGGCGGCAGCCGCGGCATTGGCGCCGCTACCGCGCGACTGCTGGCCAGCCGGGGCTACGATATCTGCATCAGCTACCGACAGCGGCAGCGGACCGCTGAAACCCTGCTCGGTGAGCTGCGCGCTTTCAGCGTGGAGGCCATCGCAGTGCAGGCGGATATTTCGGTGGAGTCGGATATCGAACAATTGTTCGCACAGGCAGACGAAAAGCTGGGCCACCTCTCCGCACTGGTCAACAACGCCGGTATGCTGCTACCCCAGACCCGCGCGGAAAATATGACCGCCGAGCGTATCAATAGAATCCTGCAGACCAATGTCACCGGCACTCTGCTCTGCTGCCGCGAGGCGATCAGGCGCATGTCGACCAAACACGGCGGCAGTGGCGGCACCATCGTCAACGTCTCCTCGGGCGCGGCGCGCACCGGTTCACCCAACGAATATATCGACTACGCCGCCAGCAAGGGCGCGGTGGACTCGATGACTGTCGGCCTGGCGAAGGAACTCGCCAGCGAAGGTATCCGGGTCAACGGCGTCAGGCCCGGGCCAATCCACACCGACATGCACGCCGACGGCGGCGAGCCGGATAGAATCGAGCGGGTAAAGGCCAATATCCCACTCGGTCGCGGCGGTCGGCCGGAAGAAATCGCAAATGCCATCGCCTGGCTCCTCGGTGACGAAGCCTCCTATGTGACGGGTTCATTTATCGACGTGACCGGTGGCAGTTGAGCTTCGGAAATGCACCTGGCCTGCCGGGCGCAGGGAGCACCCCGCACACCGACCGGGAACCCGGTCGATCAGACCATCTCTTCGATCAATGACCTGACTCCCGGTAGCAGCCGACGGCTCACTTGCGGCCGCTCGTCGATGCCATCGAGCAATACCCGGTAGTTGCCGCCGTCCCGCCGCAGTCCGGCGATGTATGCCACCGCCACCAACGCATTGCGGTGCACCCGCACGAAGCGCTCGCCGAACTCGTTTTCCAGTTCTTTCAGGGATTCGTCCAGGATTGTCTCGCCGCCGCTGTGATGGGCGACCACGTATTTGCTGTCGGCGACAAAACAGCGCACCGACTCCACCGGCACCAGTTCCACCCCGCGTCGGCTGACCGCCTTGATCTGGCGGCGACCGGTGGTTTCGGCCTGCACATCGCTCGCCGCGGCGGCTTTCAGCTGCGGCTTGCTGAGGCGGCGCGCTTTATCCACCGCCGCGGCCAGCTGTTCGACGGCAACCGGTTTCAGCAGATAGCCCACGGCGGCAGTGGCGAAGGCCGGTACGGCGAATTCGTCGTGGGCGGTGCAGAAGATGATCGCCGGGGGCGCGGCCAGGGCCGACAGGGCCCCGGCCAGTTCCAGACCGCTGCGACCGGGCATTTCGATATCCAGCAGCACCAGGTCCGGGGCCAGCTCCCGCACCTGTTGCAACGCGGCTTCGGCATCCCCCGCCTCGCCCAGCATTTCGCAGTCGTCCAGCTTCTGTAGCTGGCGCGCCAGGCGCGCGCGGGCCAGGGGTTCGTCGTCGACGATCAGTACTGTCAGTGAAGTCACGGCGCTACCTCCGCTCGATCTCCCGCAAATTCTTTTGCTTCCCTTGCCGGCAACTCCAGCGTCACCCGGTAGCGGTCGCCATTGCGACCGTGTTCAAACCGATAGCGACTGCCGTAGTGTGCGGCGAGGCGCTGGCGGATATTCTCCAGCGCCATGCCATTGTGGGTGCGGTCGCTGTCGACGGGTTCACCGGGCAGGGGATTGTCGATAGTCAATTGCAGATGACCGCGCGACACCGCCAAGCCCACGACGATCTCGCCCCCTCCGCGCAACCGCGCGACACCATGCAGGACTGCATTCTCCAACAGCGGCTGCAGCAGCAGGCCGGGCACCTGCACCCGCTCCAGGCCATCGGCAATATCCCAGCGCTGCTGCAGGCGATCCCCCAGGCGCAACCCCTCGATCTCCAGGTAGCGCCGCGCCAATGACAACTCCTGTGCGAGGGGCACCAGTTTGGGGTCCGCCAGGCTGGCACGGAACAGGGCCGACAGGTCCTCCACCAGCCGCTCGGCGCGCTGCGGGTCGATGGCAATGAGGCTGGCGAGGCTGTTCATGCTGTTGAACAGAAAATGCGGTCGGATACGCGACTGCAACGCCTCGATGCGCGCACCCAGCTCGGCCCGCTGCTGGTTGCGCAGTTGCTGCTGCACATAGGCGTAGCGCAGCACCACGCCGGCGCAGATGGCGCCCAGCAGGGAGTCGCCGAGCCAGCGCCAGTAGTCAAACGGCGCCTGTGCAACGGTGGCGAACCAGGTGCGCTGGGCCCCCATCACGGCCACCATCACCGCCAGTACGACGGCGAAACTCGATCCGCCGGCGAGCCTCGCCGGCATCCGCGCCAAGTGCGGGCGCAGCCGGCACAGCAGCGCCGCCGATGGCAGTATCACCCACTGGATGGTCATGGATACCAATCCCAGCCGCTGCCAGCTGAACTCGCGCAGGCCATCCACCGCCAGTGCCAGCACCAACGCCAGCAGCTCCCCCATCAGCACCAGCACCGTCAGCGCGGAAACACTGCACAGATCCGGGAGAAACGGCGGTCGGGATTCGGGCGCAACGGACGGACGCGCAGAATCTTTGTCTTCTGCGACATTTTCGCGAACTTGCTGCGTTATAATGCCCGACGGTCGCGCGGGCTGTGGGGATGTCATGCCGCTTGTTATTCTTGCTTTTCCCGAACAGAAACTCGGGAAGATACCACCAACCGGTGCGGCCTTTCACCCTACCATTCAGCGATTCGGGGATACCATGAGCAACGACAACGCCTCCTCCAACTCCGCCAACCCCGCTGCCAAGCTCTGGGGCGGCCGTTTCAGTGAAGCCACCGATGCCTTCGTGGAACGCTTTACCGCGTCGGTGATGTTCGACCAGCGCATGGCCCTGGAGGATATCCGCGGCTCCCTGGCCCACGCGCAGATGCTGTCGGAGGTGGGCGTGCTGAGCGAAGACGAGTACGGACAGATCGCCGACGGCCTGAAGGCCATCGCCGCGGAGATCGAGGCCGGCGACTTCCCCTGGTCCGTCGAGCTCGAAGACGTGCATATGAATATCGAGGCGCGGCTGACAAGCCGCATCGGCGCCACCGGCAAGAAGCTGCACACCGGCCGCTCGCGCAACGACCAGGTGGCCACCGATATCCGCCTGTGGCTGCGCGGCCGCATCGACCAGATCGCCGCCGAGCTGACGCGCCTGCAGAGCGGACTGGTAGAGCTGGCGGAGCGCGAGGCGGACACCATCATGCCCGGCTTTACCCACCTGCAAAGCGCGCAGCCGGTGACCTTCGGCCACCACCTGCTGGCCTGGAACGAAATGCTCACCCGCGACTACGAGCGGTTGATGGACTGCCGCAAACGCGTCAACCGCTCGCCGCTGGGCGCCGCCGCGCTGGCCGGCACCAGCTACCCGATCGACCGCGCCCGCACCGCGGAGCTGCTGGGCTTCGACGCGCCCACGGAAAACTCCCTCGACTCCGTCAGCGATCGCGACTTCGCCATCGAGTTCTGCGCCTTCGCCTCGCTGCTGCTAACGCATCTATCCCGTGCCAGCGAGGAGCTGGTGCTGTGGACCTCCAGCCAGTTCGATTTCATCGACCTGCCGGACCGCTTCTGCACCGGCTCCTCCATCATGCCGCAGAAGAAAAACCCGGACGTGCCGGAACTGGTGCGCGGCAAGACCGGCCGCGTCAACGGCCACCTGGTCTCGCTGTTGACGCTGATGAAGAGCCAGCCGCTGGCCTACAACAAGGACAACCAGGAGGACAAGGAACCGCTGTTCGACGCCGCCGATACTGCGCTCGACTGCCTGCGCGCCTTCGCCGATATGGCCCCGGCACTGAAAGCCAAAAAAGAAAACATGTACGCGGCCGCGGCGAAGGGTTTCTCCACCGCCACCGACCTGGCGGACTACCTGGTGCGCAAGGGCGTGGCCTTCCGCGATGCCCACGAAATCGTCGGCCAGTCGGTATCCTTCGCTATCGAGCGGGAAAAGGATCTGGCCGAGTTGAGCCTGGAGCAGCTGCAGCAGTTTTCCGACCAGATCGGTGAGGATGTATTCGATGTGCTGACGCTGGAGGGTTCCGTGGCGGCGCGGGATCATATCGGCGGCACGGCGCCGGAGCAGGTGCGGGCGGCCTGCGGGCGGGCGAAGGAGTTGATCGCGGCGCGTTGAGTTGCGGGACTCGGGACCCGGCGCCCCCTACGGCTGAAAAAGAATTCCGAGGCCAGATGTGAAGGCCCTGCTGCCGGGGGCTGTTTGGGAAACGATTGACTCGGGGCATCCATGCCCCTCGCCCTTCGGGCGCCTTCGGCCCTGCCGATTTGTGCCGATGAGGCTGTTGAGCAAACAGCCCCCGGCAGCAGGGCCAACCCGGAACCCGCTTACCGGTCGAGCTTCGGCAGCTTCCACGGGCCCGGTCAATGGTGCGCGACGCGCCCTACGGACTTGGATTCCGGCCTTCGCCGGAATGACGAGAGTAACCCGATATGGGCCTATTCCAGGCCTAGGGAAACCGGCTCGCCCTGCTGCTCGGTGAGCACCCGGTCCAGCAGTGTCGGCAGGTCCTCGCCGGTGGTGGTGCACTTCCAGCCGGGGCTTTCAAAGCTGAGGTGGTAGCCGCCGGAGCGGGCCGCAACCCAGAGTTCGCTGTTGGCGGTCTGGCGGGAGAGAATCACCTGGCTGCCGTTGTCTTCCAGCGTCAGGGTCAGCACCGCGTCCGCGCGCTCGTAGTCGATATCCCACTCGCACTCGTCGAGGGCATCTTCAATCGCGATCAGCGTGCGCTCGATGGCCGCTTCGAATTCCGTCTGGTTCGCCGTCATAGTTACGTCTGTTACTGTGTTCGCTCAAGGACGCCGGTATACTAACAGGCTTTTAGCCTGAATCAGCCACTTCAGGTTCAACCCCGCACAGGACGCTGTCGATGCCGAAAATTCTGCTCCTCCCCCTGGCCCTATTGCTGAGCGCATGCGGACAGAAAGGCCCCCTCTACCTGCCCCAGGAAGCCGCCGAACCGGCGCCGCGCGCCGCGGCCCAACCCGCCGCGCCGTCGGGCGAGGCGCAGACAACACAACCCCCGAACGAAGTGCCGGAAAACGAAGAGTCCCGAGGGGACAGCGAGAAGCCGGCGGTCGAGGAGCCCACAGTAGAAAAATGAGCGATTTCCACTACCGAGATGGCGGCCTCTGGGCCGAAGACGTACCCCTGACACAGATCGCCGAGCAGTTCGGCACCCCCACCTACGTCTACAGCCGCGAGTACTTCGAGACCCAGTACCGCGCCTACGCCGATGCCCTGGGCGATCACCCGGGGCTGATCTGCTATGCGGTCAAGGCCAACAGCAACCTGGGTATCCTGTCGCTACTGGCGCAACTGGGGGCCGGCTTCGATATCGTCTCCGGCGGTGAGCTGGAGCGGGTGCTGATGGCCGGCGGCGATCCGGCGCGGGTGGTCTTCTCCGGCGTGGGCAAGACCGCGCAGGAAATGCGCCGCGCGCTGGAAGTGGGCGTGCACTGTTTCAATGTGGAATCCACCGCGGAGCTGGACCGCCTGGAAAGCGTCGCCGCCGAGACGGGGGCGCGCGCGCCGGTATCCCTGCGGGTAAACCCGGATGTGGATGCAAGGACCCACCCGTATATCTCCACCGGCCTGAAGGAAAACAAGTTCGGCATCGCCATCGACAGCGCCGTGTACGCCTACCGGCGCGCGGCGGCGTCCGGACATCTCGAGGTCGTGGGCGTGGACTGCCATATCGGCTCCCAGCTCACCGAGCTGGCGCCGTTTCTCGACGCCCTGGATCGCCTGCTGCTGCTGATCGACCAGTTGGCGGAGGAAGGCATCCGCCTCAAGCACATCGATCTGGGCGGCGGCCTCGGTGTGCGCTACCGCGGCGAGGAGCCGCCGCCGGTGAGCGATTACCTGGGCGCGGTCCGGGAGCGCCTCGGCGACCGCAAGCTGGAGCTGGTACTGGAACCGGGCCGTTCCATCGCCGCCAACGGCGGCCTGCTGCTGACGCGGGTGGAATACCTCAAGCGCACCGAGGAACACAACTTCGCCATCGTCGACGCCGCCATGAACGACAACCTGCGCCCGGCCCTCTACCAGGCCTGGCAGGATATCGTCGCCGTGGAGCCGGACAACGGCGAGGTGGAGAGTTGGGATATCGTCGGCCCCGTCTGCGAGACCGGTGACTTTCTCGGCAAGCGCCGTGAGCTGGCGCTGCAGCCGGGCACGCTGCTGGCGATGCTTTCCACCGGCGCCTACGGTTTCTCCATGAGTTCGAATTACAATTCCCGTCCGCGCGCTGCGGAAGTGCTGGTGGACGGCGAGCGGACCTACCTGGTCCGCGCCCGCGAAAGCCTCGCCGACCAAGTGCGCGGCGAGAGTCGGGTACCGGAAAAGAACTAAAAACGGGACCCGTGTCCCGGGGCCCATGTGGGCCGGCGGCAAACGCGGCTGTCCACACGATACAAGAGAAAGGGAATGCGCCTCAGATTCACCAAGATGCACGGCCTCGGCAACGACTTCGTGATGCTCGACGGCATCAGCCAGCGCATCAAGCTGTCACCGCAAAAGATCCGCCGCCTGGCCGACCGCCACCTGGGCGTGGGCTGCGACCAGGTATTGCTGGTGGAATCGCCGCGCACACCGGACGCCGACTTCCGCTACCGCATCTTCAACGCCGATGGCGGCGAGGTGGAGAACTGCGGCAACGGCGCCCGCTGTTTCGCCCGCTTCGTGCGCGAGCGGCGCCTGACCGGCAAGCACCGGCTGCTGGTGGAAACCGCCTCCGGCACACTGGAGCTGAACCTGCTCGACGACGGCCGGGTGAGCGTCGACATGGGCGCGCCGGTGCTGGAACCGGAGCAGATTCCCTTCGCCGCCGACGTCCGCGCCGAGAGCTATCCGCTGGAGGTGGACGGCGAAACCTGGCTGATCGGCGCCGTGTCCATGGGCAACCCCCATGCGGTGCTGCTGGTAGACGACGTGGACAGCGCGCCGGTGGAGACACTGGGCCCGAAAATCGAGCACCACGAACGCTTTCCCCAGCGGGTCAACGCCGGTTTCCTTCAGATCCAGTCGCGCACCCAGGCGCGGTTGCGGGTGTTCGAGCGCGGCGTGGGCGAGACCCGCGCCTGCGGCACCGGCGCCTGCGCGGCGATGGTGGCGGCGCGGCTGCGGGACCTGGTGGACGACGAAGTGCAGATACAACTCCCCGGCGGCACCCTGACAATCCACTGGAGCGGACCGGATCGGCCGGTTACCATGACCGGGCCCGCGACCACCGTGTTCCACGGGCAGATTGTTATCTGAAGATTTCTCGCAGGTTGGAGTGCGCTGTGCGAAGTCCGACCTACGTTCAAGCCACGGAAAACAGCCGCAACTATGACGGATCAAAGCGACGCCACCCAATCCCCCGACAGCGCAACGCAGACAGACCAGCGCAGCAAAAAACTGCTGGCGCGCCAGGTGGCCCGCTACCTGATCCAGAACCCAGAATTCTTCGCCGACCACCTGGAACTGCTGGAAACCATCAAGCTGCCGCGGGAAGACGGCCGCACCGTGTCGCTGATGACACACCAGACCAACCTGCTGCGCGAGCGCAATATCGAAATGCGCCAGCGCCTCGACCAGTTGCTGCACAGCGCCCGCGACAACGATCAACTGTTCCTGCACAGCCGCCGCCTGATCCTGGCGCTGCTGGAAACGGAAAATGTGAGCGAAGCCGGCCAGGCGCTCTACCGCAGCTTCCGCGAAGACTTCGGCGTGGAGGTCACCGCCCTGACCCTGTTCGGCCCCCTGCCCGACGGCCACGGCCCCACCGGCGATGTGCGCACCAGCTCCCGCGCCGGCGCCGAGACCGCCATCGGCCCCATCCTGCGCAACGGCCGTACCGTCTGCGGCGTACTGCGCCCGGCGGAGAAGGACTACCTGTTCGGCCGTGAGGCGGGGAAAGTGGCCTCCGCCGCGGTGGTGCCGCTGGCCAACCAGCTCGGCGTTCTCGCGGTGGGTTCCAGCGATCCACAGCACTACCGCTCCAGCCTCGGCACCCTGTTCCTGTCCTATATCGGCGAGGTGCTCGAGCGCATGCTGCCGCGCCTGCTGGAACGCGTATAAACAAAGCAGCGATGACAAATGTCACTGCAAACTGCTGACAAACGGGAGTAGGTTCAGACAGCGCAACACAGAATACTGAGCGGGCACTTCCGGCACAGCCGGAAAACCCACAGACACGGAGTCCGCTCATGAAAACACCTCGTCAGTTAATCGTCGCAACTGCGCTGGGCTGCGCCCTGGGTGCGAACCTCGCCGCGGCAGCCTCGCCCGACGCCGCCGTCGAAGAGGCATTCAACCACCTGGATACCCAGCGCCTCGCCTCCCTGCGGGAAAAAACGCAAGACAACTACCGCAATGCCTACGCCGGCTACCGCCTGGCGATCGCCCGCCACCTCAACGATGAGGCGGGCGCGGAAAAGGCGCTGGACCGGGCCGCGAAGCGGCTCGAAGCCGAACCGCCCGCGGATCGCAACAGCGATGCGACGGCGCTGTTGGCGATGGTCTACGGCTACCGCATCGCGCTCAGCCCCCTGTCGGCGATGCGCTACGGCCCCAGGAGTCACAAGATGGTGCAACACGCACTGGCACTGGATGGGGAAAATCCCCTGGCGCAACTGGCCAAGGGGATCTCCCTGTTCCACACCCCGGGCGCCTTCGGCGGCGACAAGCGCGAAGCGCTCGAGACCTTCGCGCGCGCCGTCTCACTGTATCGCTCCGGCCGCGGCGGCGCCACGGCGGACTGGGGCCTGGCCGAGGCACTGACCTGGCAGGGCCTGACACAGCGGGAGCTGGGTCGCACCGCGGATGCCGAACAGAGCTGGCGCAACGCCCTGGCCGCCCGCCCGGAATACCGCTGGGCGGCGGGCCTGCTCGAGGAGACGGAAGGATAGATGCAAGACCAGGCCCCGCCGGGATACCACCGCTACGCCCCCTGGGTGTGGCTGATCTTTCTCGGCTTCTACCTGATCCGGCCATTCGCCGCTCCCATGGGGGGCGGCGAGTGGCTGCTCTTCGCCGTGGGGCTGGGGCTCTTCCTCTGGGCCTATTTCCGTCTCTTTCGCACCGCAACCCCCGCCCCCTATATCTGGCTGGTGCTGCTGGTGGCCCTGGTGGAAGCACCATTCAACGACGGCGCCAGCGCAATGTTCATCTACGCGGCGGCCTTTTCCGGCAACCTGCTTCCCGGCCGGTCGGCGGCCTGGCATCTCGCCGCCGTACTGGCGCTACTGGGCCTGGAGAGCTGGTGGCTGTCGCTGTCTCCGGCCCTCTGGCTCCCCGCCAGCCTGGTGTCGGTCGCAGTGGCCGCCATGGGAATGCTGGACCGGGTGCGCAGCGAGGCCACACGGCAGAAACTCCGCGACCGCGAAGAGATAGAGCGCCTGGCCGCCGTGGCGGAGCGCGAGCGCATTGCGCGGGACATGCACGATGTGATCGGCCACAACCTGTCCAGCATCGCGCTCAAATCGGAGCTGGCCGAACGCCTGCTGGCGCGGGCCTGCTCCAGCCCCCTGTCGCTGGAGCAGGCGCGGTGCCAGGTCACCGAGGTACAGGGGCTCGCCCGCGCCGCGCTGGCCCAGGCCCGCGAGGCCATCGCCGGCTACCACCGGCGCGAGCTGGGAGCGGAACTGGAACGCCTCCGGCAGTGGCTGCGGGAGCGGGGATTCGCGGTGGAAATAGAGTGGACCGCGACGGCACTGCCGGCGCGGATCGAGTCCGCGGCGGCGATGATTTTCCTCGAGGCCTGCACCAATATCCAGCGCCACTCCAACGGCGACCGTGTCCACCTCACCTGCCGGCGGGAGGGACACCACCTGCTGTTGCGGGTCGCCGACAACGGCGACACCGCCTCCGTCCGCGAAGGCAACGGCCTGCTGGGTATCCGCGAGCGGGCGCGGGAACTGGGTGGCGAAATGCAATACCGCGCCATCGGCGGCGTGCAACTGGAAGTGACCCTGCCACTGGAGGACACCCTTGAATCCGCTTGATCTCCTGATCGCCGAGGACCAGCACATGGTGCGCGGCGCACTGAAGGCGCTGCTGGAACTGGAGGAGGATTTCCGCGTGGTCGGCGATGTGGCCACCGCCGAAGAGGCGCTGGCGCTGCTGCAGCGGCAGCCGGTGGATGTATTGATCTGCGACATCGAACTACCCGGCGTCAGCGGCCTGTCGCTCGCGGAGACGGTCCAACGGCGCTGGCCCGACTGCCGCCGGGTGATCGTCACCACCTTCAACCGCGGCGGCTATATCCGGCGCGCTGTCGACCTGGGTGTGGACGCCTTCCTGCTCAAAGACGCTCCCAGCGAACAGCTGGCAGACGCCATCCGCCGGGCCGCTGCCGGTCGCCGGACACTCGATCCGGAGTTGATGCTCGACGCCCTCGGCGAAACCGATCCGCTGACCACCAAGGAGCGCCGCGCTCTGCAACTCGCCGCCGAGGGCTGCAACACCGCCGGTATCGCCGACCGCCTGTGCCTGAGCGAGGGCACGGTGCGCAATTACCTGTCCGGAGCCATCGGCAAGCTGGGTGCACACAACCGCATCGAAGCCGCACGCATCGCCCGGCAGAAGGGCTGGCTCTACTAGAAACCCAATGCAGATAATCGCGCTAGATCGGCCGGCTGCCGTACTTGGGCTGCGGTTTGCGCGGCGGATCGGCGGTGATTTCCGGGTCTACCTCATTGATGGCGCCACCCCGGGCGAGAAACTCCTCGATTTCGGAGTTCAATCGGCTCCGGGCGCGCTGGCGGGAAGTGATACTGCGCTCCTCGGCAAAGTCCTCGGTATCCTTGTTGCGAGTGTTGCTGCCGTTTTCCTGATAACCATCTTTCATAATCGAAACCCTGTAACTGCTACTCCTGTTACAGAGGAAGTACCCCTGTGCCGCCCGGACCGGGCTTTCCCGAACGGGCCGAATGCGATTCGCCGTCCGGCGCTCCCGGTAAGTCGCGGCGAATAATATATAGGCACTGTGCAGCCGCATCGCCAGCGGATCGCGGTATCGCGCGTAGAGTTTTTTGTTGCGGAATAGCGCCAATTTATTGCACTTGGTTATAAATTGTGCAGAAAGGCAATTTTGCGCCAACAACAGCCGGGTGAATCCTGCCAGGACAGAGGGGAATCAGGGGGGCCGGCGATATTTTTTGCCGCCCCGGAAACAGAAAAAGCCCCGGAAGGGGCTTTCGGCGGTGCGCGGCAGTCTTGACCTCCACCGCACACTGCGACGTCGCGGGCAACTTAAACCGCTTCGCTGCCGGTCTCGCCGGTGCGAATACGGATCACTTCTTCCAACGCCGTGATGAAGATTTTGCCGTCGCCGATCTTGCCGGTCTGGGCGGCCTTGGTGATGGCTTCCACGGCGCCATCCACCATGCCGTCATCCACGGCCAGTTCCAGCTTCACCTTGGGTAGAAAGTCCACCACGTACTCGGCGCCGCGATAGAGTTCAGTGTGGCCCTTCTGGCGGCCAAAACCTTTGACCTCGGTCACTGTCATGCCCTGTACGCCCACTTCGGAAAGCGCGGTGCGCACGTCATCCAGCTTGAAGGGCTTTACCACAGCCGTTATCAATTTCATTTTGCACTATCCCCTTTTATGAGGCTCTGGGTTGTTCGCGGTCTTGTGGGAGCGGGCCCCGCACCTGCGGCGGCTGGCTCCCACCTCAATGAGCAGGCTCAGTTGCTCATAAACTCGGGGTAAGCTTCCATTCCGCATTCCACCAAGTCAACACCTTCCTGCTCTTCTTCGTCGCTGACACGGATACCGGTGATGGTCTTGAGCAGGAACCACACGGCGAAGGATGCGGCGAAGACCCAGGCGAAGATGGTGACGGCGCCGATCAGCTGGCCGGAAAAACTAGCGCCGCCGTCCTCGGTCAACGGATTGGTGACCGGCACCAGCATCAGGCCGAGGAAACCGACCACACCGTGCACGGAAATGGCGCCCACCGGATCGTCGATCTTCAGCTTGTCCAGGGTGACGATGGAGAAAACCACCAGTACACCGCCCAGGGCGCCGAACAGGGTCGCCTGCAACGGCGTCGGCGTGGATGGCTCCGCGGTGATCGCCACCAGCCCGGCCAGGGCGCCGTTCAGCAACATGGTCAGGTCGGCCTTGCCGAACAGAATACGCGCAGTGACCAGCGCGGCGATGGCGCCACCGGCAGCCGCGGTATTGGTATTCAGGAACACTACGGCCACCGAGTGGGCACTGGCGGCGTCGCCCAGCTTCAGTACGGAACCGCCGTTAAAGCCGAACCAGCCCATCCACAGGATAAAGGTACCCAGGGTCGCCAGCGGCAGGTTGGCACCCGGGATGGCGTAGACTTCGCCGTTGGGGCCGTACTTGCCCTTGCGCGCGCCCAGCAGCAACACGCCGGCCAGGGCTGCTGCGGCGCCCGCCATGTGCACGATGCCGGAACCGGCAAAGTCGGAGAAGCCCAGGTCACCCAGGTTGTACATGCCGAAGACATCGGCGCTGCCCCAGGTCCAGGAACCTTCCAGCGGGTAGATGAAGCCGGTCAGCACTACAGCAAAGACCAGGAAGCTCCACAGCTTCATGCGCTCCGCCACGGCACCGGAGACGATGGACATGGCCGTGGCCACGAACACCACCTGGAAGAAGAAATCCGAAGCACCGGAATAGACGGAACCGCCATCGAAGCCGGCCTCGGCCGAATCTGACAGCACGCTTTCCAGGCTGAAGGCATCGATACCGTTCAGCAACCAACCGCCGTCGTACATGATCGCGTAGCCGCTGATCAGGTACATCACACAGGCGATCGCAAACAGCGAGACGTTTTTGGTGAGAATTTCAGTGGTGTTCTTCGAGCGCACCAGGCCGGCTTCCAGCATGGAAAAGCCCGCGGCCATCCACATGACCAACGCGCCGCACACGAGGAAATAAAACGTATCAATTGCGTACTGCAATTGAAAAACTTGATTTTCCATCTTTCGCTCCGTTCAATCCCGAAAGTTTTGAGAACTTATTTATCTGTTTTCGGCGAACTCAAAATTAATGTTAAAGCCGCCGTTTAAATCGCCTCCGCGCCGGTCTCGCCGGTACGGATGCGCACAACCTGCTCCAGGCCGGAGACAAAAATCTTCCCGTCGCCGATCTTGCCGCTTTGCGCGCCACTCCCCACGGCCTCCAGCACGGTGTCCAGCTGGCTGTCTTCCACAGCGATCTGCAGCATGGTTTTGGGCAGGAAGTCGACCACATACTCGGCTCCGCGATAGAGCTCGGTATGCCCCTTCTGCCGCCCAAAGCCTTTCACCTCGCTGACGGTGATACCGTTGACACCGGCCTCGGCCAGGGCGTCGCGCACCGCGTCGAGCTTGAAAGGTTTTATGATTGCGGTGACCAGTTTCATTGGTGCTCCCCCATAGTAATGTGGCCCCACTGCGGCGAGCAGGGCCGACCCGTTACCAGCTGTAGGTGGCTCCGGCGATCACGGACGCCTCACACCAGTCGGTGTCCCAGCACTCCTCTTCACTGGCATCGGTACCCACCAGCGACGCACTCAGGTTCAGGCCGCCGAAGTCCCTGCCCACGGAAACCGAGTAGTCGATATAGGAATCCGAACCGTCCGACAGGAAGGCGACATCGTCGAACATGTTCGCGCCCAGGTGCAGATCCAGACTCAGGTCCGCCGGCAGGGCGAAGCTGTACTCGGCGTAGGGGTAATAGAAGGTGCCGGTCTCCGCCCAGTAGTCGTCGGAGTAGGCCAGGCCCAGGGTCAGGTCGGACACGCTGACGCTGCCGTAGACTTCCTGGTAGTCCTCGTCCCAGTCACTGCCGTGATAGGCGTAATAGATGTAGCCGACGTCGTAGCTGACGGTGTCGCTGACCTCACCGGCGTAGCCGCCGTAGATGTCCTGCTCGTAGTCGGTTTCATCGGCACCGTAGGCGAAGTCCACCTGGGAGGCCCAGGTGCCCAGGTAAACACCGTTGCCGAAATCAAGGTCGACGCCGCCCTGCACCGCCGCGCCGCCATCGCTCTGGGAAATACCGCGGAATTTGTAGTCGGTTACCACACCCAGGTTGCCGCTGGCGGAAAAGCCGCCCTCGACCGCGTGTGTTGCGGAGGCCATGCCCAGGGCAAACGCCCCGCTCGCCATAACTGCAGCGATCTTATTCATCGTTGTGTTCACCTTTATTCTCCTCGGTCTCTGTGACCCGTCGTGTCTCGTCGTCAATTTATTATTCGTTGCAGCCCGCAATCCGCTTCGGGGGGCCGGCCACTGCGGATTGGCGGCGGCCGCTCTCGTTTCGCCTTGTGGGCATATCGGGCCCGGCGGCAGGTGACAGTCCGCGCAGGAACACATGCACCAAGCTGCACAGGGTTTAGTGCAGGCTTGATGCCAACTTTGCAATTTAATGAAAAATCAACGGTTTAGCGGTCGTCCGGAGCGGTTCCGAAAGGCGGGGGAAGGGGACTCCGCCAGACACTGCGCACCAGAATGGGACAGGCACCCGGAGCATGCACAGAAGTGGTGAACCATTTGGCGCTGATGAACCAATGCGGAGCACCCCGCCGGGGCACCAGCGCAAACTTCGGTCGCCAGCGCTCGCGGGCGGACAAAATACGGCGCGGCTTTAGTGTTGCCGTCGGCGCGGGTACAATCGGCGATCAGTAAAGAGCCCATTTTTAGTGAGGGATTGCCGGTGTCGGCGGACAAACTGCAAGATTTATTGCGCGAACTGCAACAACAGGGGGCAGTGGTCACCAGCGATCTGCGCGATGCCCTGGCCGTGGCCCTGGGTAGACTGCCGCTGGTGTCGCAGCGCGAATTCGATACCCAGGCGGAGATCCTGCAGCGCACGCGGGAGAAACTGGCCCGGGTCGAGGCGCAGGTGGAGGTACTGGAACAGGCCCTCGCCGAGCGGGAAAAAGGGAATCCCCCCGGCGACTGACCGGACAGCCCCTCAGGGAAGAGGAAAAGAGCCAAGGATGCCGTTTTGAGTCTCTCCGTTACCTACAGTCGCGCCCAACTGGGTGTCGATGCCCCCCAGGTCACCGTCGAAACCCACCTGGCCAACGGTCTCCCCGCCTTCCACATCGTCGGCCTGCCCGAGGCAGCGGTGCGCGAGAGCCGCGACCGGGTGCGCAGCGCGCTGGTCAACAGCCACTTCGAATTCCCGCAGCGGCGCATCACTGTCAACCTGGCACCGGCAGACCTGCCCAAGGAGGGCGGCCGCTACGACCTGGCGATCGCCATCGGCATACTCGCGGCGTCCGGACAGGTGCCCGACGAGCCGCTGGCTCACTACGAATTTATCGGCGAGCTGGCACTGACCGGCGCCCTGCGCGACGTCAGCGGCGCCCTGCCCGCCGCCATCGCCTGCGGTGACGCGGAGCGCCGGCTGGTGGTACCGCGGGATAGCGGCGGCGAGGCAGCGCTGGCCGGCGGCGAGGTCAGGATCGCGGAATCGCTGCTGCAGGTCTGTGCCGAACTCCACCAGCGGGAAGCCATGCCCGCGGCGACAAGCGAGACGAAAGAGACGGCTCCCACCTGCGCCGACCTGGCGGACGTGCGCGGCCAGTTAAAGGCGCGGCGCGCACTGGAAGTGGCCGCGGCCGGCAACCACAACCTGCTTTTCTACGGTCCGCCCGGCACCGGCAAAACCATGCTCGCCAGCCGCCTGCCCGGTATACTGCCGCCGCTGGCAAGGCGCGAGCTGATCGACGTCGCCGCCGTCTACTCCAGTGCCGGCCTGCCGCGGCTGCTGCAGCGCCCCTTCCGTGCCCCACACCACTCCGCCTCGCCCACCGCGCTGGTGGGCGGCGGCAGCAACCCGCGCCCCGGGGAAATATCCCTGGCCCACCGCGGCGTGCTGTTTCTGGACGAAATGCCCGAGTTTCCCCGCCACGCGCTGGAAATTCTGCGCGAACCGTTGGAAAACGGCGAGGTGCGCATCTCCCGCGCCCGCGCCCAGGTTACCTTCCCGGCCCACTTCCAGCTGGTGGGTGCCATGAACCCCTGCCCCTGCGGCTACCTGGGTGAACCCCGCTGCCGCTGCACCCCGGACCAGATAGACCGCTACCGCAACAAACTGTCCGGACCGCTGCTGGACCGCATCGATATGCAGGTGGAAGTGGCGAACATGACCGCGAGCCAGTTGCAGGATGCGCCGGCCGGGGAATCCTCGGCGACCGTACGCGAGCGGGTGATACAGGCTCGGGATCGGCAGTTGCAGCGCCAGGATAAGATCAATGCGCAGTTGCAGGGTGCGGAACTGGATCGCTTCTGCGCGCTGGGCAAAAGCGAGCAGGCGCTGTTGCGGCAGTCGGTGGAACAACTGGGCCTGTCGGCGCGCAGCTACCACCGGGTGCTCAAAGTGGCGCGCACGCTAGCGGACCTGGCAGGAGAAGAAAAGATCGGTTCGGGACAGATTGCGGAGGCGCTGGCCTACCGCAATCTGGATCGCCGGCAACTGCCGGCAGATCTCTCGACGTAAAGCTTGAAAATTGGAGAATCGAATTATCAGCATAAACTCACCGCTACCGAAACCCGGAAATTTCCAGACCGAATTCAAAAAACTTCTGGAAACCCTGCATCAATGCGTGGAGACAGAGAGCCGAAAATCCTTTCAGGAAATCATAGAGCAAAACAGCCATCTTCGGATTTACTCCCTGGGTCTTTACTATTCCGCCGGAAGCTGGAGCTATCTCTGCCCGACCTATGCATCCGAAGAGGGGCTGGCTCATTCGGCTGGGGTAAGTGCGAGACATTCTCCGGCGGATGAAGAAGACCTGAAAGTCACCCTGCGCTGGAGCCCCTGTGACTCACCCCACCACGCAGAGGAGAAACTTGAATCCATGATGCCCGAGACAGAGGCTGCGCTAGATCACATACGCGATTTTTTTGACAGCATCGACCCGCTCTATGCCCCTAAATCGTGGCCCAAGGGGAGCATCTCGGAAGATTATTACCAGCTCATAAGGGAGGCGCATGAAGAAATTCGCTCCACCGTCATTCTAGCCCTGCAAGCCTCCCTGAAAGACCAGCCCCTGAGAGACTTTTTCGACTCCCGGCATTGCGCCCTGACCCTGAATGCGGGCGAAATCTCGGCAAGTGACTTCCTGAAGAACATCAAGCCCCTGAACAACCCTGAAACCTTTTCCAGGGTCGCGATTGAAATAGTCGAAGCTTCCGAAGCCCAGGCAGTTGAAGATGCGTTGTGGAATTTAAAGATGAGAGAGGAGGCCGAGAATCCACCCACCACTGATCTCAAGGTAGGAGATTTCAGTAAGGTCATCGAGGGATTTTCCCCGGCGTTTATCACCCATGGAGATTCGGTTTTCCTGGATATCGAACGAGACCGCCCGCTCTCCGAGGGAAACTTATCTGAGGAGATGGAAAACAGAATAGAGCTCATGCAGCTCCTGAAGACCTCCCCTCATTTCGAAGAGCTTGACAAGCTGTACGGACATTTCATTGGCAACCAATTCGAAACGGAGGATTTACTGCCCTGTATCGCCAGGGAGCTGACCATCAATCTCGGAAAGGCTCTGGCCGCGCAGTTCGCGGATCGAACATTCCGGGTATTGATGGTTGTCGACCGGCATTCGCTCTACTACATCACCTTATGTTGCAAGCGCAATGATAGCCATGAATTCAATGCGCTGGAACATAAGGTTTTCGGCGGCGTTTACGAAGTATACGAATTCAGTGGAAACAGGATTTCCCTTGTAAGCCCATCGGAAACTACGCACTGAATTCATTATGACGATGACCTGTACAGGGCAAAGCGAACCACAGGGTATCCCGATGGTACCTATAAGAAGGAGTGTGCTGCAGAGCCTGATCAGTGGCTGCCCTGTGACAGTCCGGCCATTACTGGCGAAGATTAAATCGGGAACACATATCCACTTGCCAGCCCCGATGGTTTATGCTGTCGGGGCTTTTTTATAGCGGTCGAGTTGTGTGACCTGCACGATGTTTAGTAGGTGGCGTCGCTGACAATAAATGCGTTGGCGTCGAACACCTTTTCGCCTTGCTCCTTTAGCTCCTCCTTATACAAACGCAAAGCTATGATATCGTTGAGAGCGTCAGCCCCCTCGTCGGAGTCCTCACCGTATTTCTCTACCAGCTTTAGTAGTGCTGTCTCCCTTGCGTGGAGCGACACCCAGAGTAGGTTAAAGGTGCTTCGGTCTACCTTGAGTTCAAGTTCGCGCATTTAGGCCTGCCTCTTGAATACTTTTCGACACTGGATTGCCACTTGTTCCAGTAATCCTATGTACTGGTTCAGGGGCATATTGTGAGTCGGCGCCAGCATGTGGTGCCCTTTCGAACCACGCTCTACGAGTTTGAGCCCCGGCGGGAAGGTTGTTCCGCTACGAATCTCCCACACCCAGCCTGACAACGGGCTCTTCTCAAGCCCTGCCCGATTGAACAGGCTGACGCCGTTCCCATCGGCCACGATGACTTCTACGTCGTTGACGGTTATCGTGTTTATTTCGCGGGGTCTCACTGCTGATAGGCGGGAGGAAGTGGAGTTCCCTAGTCGGTATAGGTCTTCCTTCGATATATAGAGATTTTCGGAGTTCATAGCCAGTCGTCCTTATCCTTGGCGTAGCTTTGAAGGACAACCATATTGCCACCGGCGTAACAGGAGTCAATAGCGCGGCTGGACATTCCCCAACCCACTCGATTAGTCATTATCCCGGAGGGCTCCGCTTTCCGAGTCAGCGGCTCTCAATCGGTTCCCGTACGGTGCAGGGCAGATTGCGGAGATTTTGTGGCCTACCACCGCAGCCTGGCCCGGAGGCAGTCAGCCGAAACCTGACCCGGGGTCAACGCCGTCTGTGAGTCCGGTTCCGGCTCGGCTTGACGCAGCTCGCGTAAAAGCTGACGGTGGCGGGCCAGTCGGAGAATATCCCGCTGACGCCGACGTCCCGCGCCAGGGTGTCGATCACTTCCATCACATCGCCCTCGCGGGAGATGGCTTCATCGATAGTCTGGTAATAAAAACCGTTGTCGCCGTCGGCGAGCATTCCGGAGCGTTCCAGTGACCAGGCAATGATGCCAAAACCCGATTCTTTGAGATTTTCCGCGTACTCGGATGGCACCAGGTTGTTATCCGCATCCAGCGCGAGCAGGGCAAAGATAGGCGGAGCCACTATGTTGATGCCACTGGCCCTGTCTTCGTTGAGCTCGGCCAGGTCCGGCAGTTCGCCCGGGGAGCCCGCATCTTCCAGGTACACCGCCTGCCGGCCAAACGCGGGGTCGTTATCGATCCAGTAGAGGACATCGTCCCGGTTGAAAGACTGCGGATACACATCCCGGGCCGGGACACCGGCTGCCCGATACTCGTCGATCATCTTGCGGGCAAAATCTTCCTGGGTGAAACCGTCGAACGGCATCTCGACACTCGGCGCCTTCAGCTCGGGCGTCATCTTCACGCCCAGCTTCCTGAACAGCGCGATGCTTTCGGCGTGGGTCATCAGCGTCCCGCTGTCGGGGCCCGAGTACAAATCGGTGCGCCAGTCCGCCGTGCCGTCGACGAACTCCTCCGGCGTCTGTGCTCGCGGATTGAATGCATCCATCTTGCCCCGCAGCGACCTGAACTCGGTCAGGGTGATCTCGCTGGTGCGACACTCCGCGGATGCGGGCGATACCAGGCTGCCGTCATCGGCAATCACCGCCGGCGTGAACGGCTTGACGCAGGTGTCGGCTAGATCGGTCAGCAGGATGTTGGTGGTGGTGGCGAGGTCATTCTGCGCGTGGCGGCACACGAGTTCCTTGTCCCGGGTGAAAGTCACATCGCACTCGAGGATACCGGCACCCATGCGGTAGCCGGCCTCATAGGATTCCCTGGTGTGCTCGGGAAACTGCATGGGTGCGCCGCGGTGGCCGATGGAAAAAAGTGTGCGCTTCGGCTTTTTGTCCAGGCAGGCCTGCAACTCTTCCTTGAGTGCGCCCTCTTCCATATCGTTGACGAGATACTGTGGGCGCGGACCGAGCTGAACACTGTGGCCCCGCTCCCTGTCACTCTTTTTTCCCAGATCGCTCGCGATAACCTGGCTCGGCACAATCGAACCCAAACCGATGACAATGGCTGTAATTAGCGCGATCGACTTGCCTGCCAACTGGCGCATGGTGCCCATTCTCCCGTTTTCCTGCCTATGGAGGCTGTTAAACAGCCGCGATATGACATCTGCATTAAAGGTATCCTGCGCCGATACGGGCTACAAACTGTCGGTGCGCACAGCGACTTTACCGGCTGTTTTTCATGGTTCCGCCAGCTGTTGCTCGAATTTCTTTTCCGCGCTGTTTACATAGGCGTGACAATCGACCTGCTCTTCCTGTACCGCGGTCCCTTTGTAAACCCAACCGCTGGCACCGGGATGCGGGGTCAGCAACAGGTCGCAGGGCAGTGCGCGCACGGTTTCAAATGTCTCACGGTAGTCTTCGACGATCTTCGGGTAGCGGGGATTGTCGAGCAGTCGGTATCCGGGCGCGGTAAGGCTGTCGACATAGGCGATATCCACGGTTTTACCATCGCGACCATCGCGCCAGGTCCAGGCCAGGCTGCCCGGTGTGTGGCCGGGAATAAAATGGGCCTTCAGTTTCAGTTCGCCGAGCTGGATTTTCTCGCCGTCCTGTACCAGGCGGTCCGCCTGCACCGGCGGATACAGAATGCCGTCACCGAAGTGAATATCGTCGGCACCGCCGCGGGCCATCAGCACGGCGGATTCAGCGTTGCTGACCAGTTGCGCGCCGGTGGTGCGCTTGATCGACGCCAGTGGCCCCGTGTGATCGCCGTGGGCGTGGCTGTGCAGAATCAGTTTCAGGTCCGCCGGCGCCACCCCCAGCTTTTTCATATTGGCGAGCAGGTGCTCGGCCGCCTGGGGCATACCGCCGTCGATCAGGATAGCGCCGTCTGTGGTTTTCAGCAGCAGCGAGGTCAGTTCGGCCGTGCCTATCTGCCAGGTATTGTCGGCAATACGCAGCGGTTTCACCGGCTGGCGCCAGGCTTCCGGCACCTCATAGGCCTGGATTTGCGGCAGGGGATTGATGGTCTCGGCCTGGGCCGCGGTCAGCCCGAGCAGCATGGTTATCGCCAACAGCTTTGTTTTTCCGGTCATCTTTTATCGGCTCTTGTCCTGAAAAGGTATTCGAGTGACCTGTTCTCCGACGGTTCCCCGTCAGATCGGTGGCGGTGCGGAAATATTCAGTGTTTCGGCGTAGGCAAACAGCGCCGGCGCGCCGCCGGTGTGCCAGAAAAGTACGCGGTCGGTGTCGCTGAATTTTTTCCGGCGCAGCAGGTCGATCAGTCCGGCCATGGCGCGGCCGGTGTAGACCGGGTCCAGCAGTATGCCCTCGGTGCGCGCCAGCAGCTCAATCGCCTCTCTTTCCGCATCGCCGACCACGCCGTATCCGCCGCCGATATAGTCGTCGTTCAGGTTCAGTTCCTTTTCGTCGAAGCGGAAATCGCTGCCGATCAACGCTGCGCTGCGGTTGGCCAGCTCGAGGATATGCTGCGCGAATGGTGTCTCGCCGCTCTCGCCTTTGTCGATGTTAATTCCCAGTATTTCACAGTCCTGTGCCAGCATTTTTTTGCCCAGCATCATACCGGCGTGGGTACCGCCGGAGCTGGAGGCGAAGACGATATGGCTGAAGGAGAGATGGTACTCGCGGCACTGGCTGTCCAGTTCTTTCAGGGCAGCGACGAAACTCAGCGCCCCCAGTTCGCTGGAGCCGCCGTAGGGCACCACATAGGGATTTTTGCCGGCGCTTTTCAGGTAGTCGACGATATCCGGAATATCCTCGCCCTTGCGATGGGCGCCGGTCCAGTGGATATGAGTGCCGAACAACTGGTCCAGCAACAGGTTGCCGCTGGCGGCCGCCGGTTCGTGGCCGCCGAGCACCAGGTGGCACTCGAGCCCCAGCGTCGCCGCCGCGGCGGCGGTCTGGCGGCAGTGATTGGACTGCGCCGCACCGGCGGTGACGATGGTGTCGGCACCGGCGGCCAGCGCGTCGGCGAGAATAAATTCCAGCTTGCGGGTCTTGTTGCCGCCCAGGGCCAGGCCGGTCTGGTCGTCGCGCTTGATAGTGAGCTGCGGGCCGCCGAACTGTTCCGTGAGTCTGCGCAGCGGCATCAGCGGTGTGGGGAAGAAACCCAGGCACTGCCTGGGCAGATGATCGGTCGGCATTGTCCCTCGCCTTTCATTGATTGCCGTTTATCGCTGCTCCCGCCACTCGGCGGCCGTCAGCCGGTAGAGGCAGTGGCGCCGCAGCGGGCTGTCCGCCGGCAGTAGCGGGTGGTCGAAAACCTGTGGCTCCTCGCGCATGTGCAGACGCTCCATGACCCTGCGCGAGCGCGTATTCTGTACTGTGGCAAACGAGACGATCTCCGGCAGTTGCAGTGCATCGAACGCCACGCGCAGCGTCTCCCGCGCGGCCTCCACGGCGTAGCCGCTGCCCCAGTAGGGAACGGCGAGACGCCAGCCGATTTCCACGCAGGGCGCGAACGGCAGTTCCGCCGGCGCGTGTTTCAGGCCCACGAAACCGATAAAGGCACCGTCTTCGAGGCGCTCGGCGGCCCAGAAGCCCCAGCCGTGTTCATCGATATGGGCGATCTGGCGATCCACCGTGGCATCGCTGGCAGCGCGGTCCAGGGTCGACGGGAAATATTCCATCACCTGCGGGTCGGCGCACATGGTCGCGAATGGGGCGCGGTCGGCATCGCGCCACTGGCGCAGCAGCAGGCGGTCGGTTTTCGGTTCCATCAATTCAGCCATATCGGGTAAAAACCTCTGCCGGTGCAACCATATAATCGCAGACTTCCAACCACTCCGCTGAACCGGGGTAGTGGGCGAACTCGAAACCGAGTTTACCGTACAGGGCTTTCGCGACGGTATTGTCCTTGAGCACGAACAGCGAGCACTCACCGACACCCAGATCCGCACAGCCGCACCGGATCAGCTCGGTCACCAGTGTCCGGCCGACGCCGGCCCCGCGGTGTGCGGGCGACACGATCAGGCGTCCCAGGTGGCAGCGGTCGAGCCGCCGGTAGTACTGGCCGAAAGCGAGCGTCGTGCCGTTATCGTCGACCAGTCTGTAGCTGGGCAGTTCAGTCCAGCGGCAATCCTGCAGAAAAGTCTGTTCGCTGAATGGGTAGCGGAATGCCGGCCCGCCCCACTGCAGGCAGGCGCGCTCGTCCGGCAGCCAGTTCATCAGGGTCCGTAGATGCTCTTCTGTGGCGGTGACCAGTTCCATCAGAACGCTCTCAGGATTTGCGGCGGCTGGCCGCCAGCCACTTGTCCAGTTGGTCGGCAAACGCCTTGCGATCCTGCTGGTTCAGCGCCGGCGGACCGCCGGTGTGCAGGCCACTGGCACGCATGGTATCCATAAAATCGCGCATGTTCAGCCGCGCGCGGATATTCGCTCTGGTGTGGCGCTCGCCGCGGGGGCTGAGGGCGGTTGCGCCCTTGTCGATCACCTCGGCGGCCAGCGGTATATCGCTGGTGATCACCAGGTCGTCGGCTTCGCAGCGCTGCACGATTTCATTGTCGGCCACATCGTAGCCGGCGGTGACCTGTACGGAGCGAATAAAGCGCGACGGCGGCACGCGCACCGGCTGGTTGGCCACCAGCGTCATGGGCGTGCTGGTGCGTTCGGCGGCGCGGAACAGGATTTCCTTGATCACCACCGGGCAGGCGTCGGCGTCGACCCAGATTGTTGCCATCAGTGTTGTACCTCGTCGGGCCGGTCCGGCGGCGCGTTTTCGTCGCACTTTTTGCAATTCAGGCGGTGGCCGAGCATGGATTCGCGCCCCGTTTCTGTGGTCACCCAGGGGCGGTTCTGCCAGGGCGGATCGTGTCGCACATGCTGGTTGTGGCCACAGGCGAGTTGCGCCACCCAGTGGTTTTCATCGTCGCGGTGATAGCCGGTGATGGCTTGCTGCATGGGGTTGCCGACCGGGGAATTTGTGGGAGTTATAGCGAATTGGGGGCGGGATGTATATGGGGAGGGGCGGGCCTGCGGCCCGTTTGCGGAGCCGGAGCTCCGCGGTCCCGGGGGATGCCGAGCCGGGGCTCGGCGTTCCCGGCAGGGGAGTCAGTTTTCGGTGGCTTCCGGGGCCGGGGCCTCGCGTTTGCCCCAGCGGGGCAGATTGCCGTTGACCGCCACCAGCAGAAAGGCCGCCACGGCAATGGCGATCCAGACGTCGAACATCGCCAGTATATAGCCGATCACCAGCGCACAGACCATTTCCAGCGGTTTCTTCACCAGCGGTGCCGCCACCATGAAACAGGCGAAGGCGGTAAGTGCGAGTGTGAGCATCAGGGCAATTTCCATCAGCGGCCGGATCAGGCTGATCATGGGCCAGCAGACGTAAATCAGCGGAATGCCGAAGCAGTAGTAGGAGGCAATACCGCTGCGCAGGTCCGCCATCTTGTCGCGGCCGGATTTCCACACCCCGACCACCACCGCGTGGACGCCGGTCCAGAGCACACCCTGGTAGGGAAACAGCGGCGCCAGTACCGCGGAAATACCGTTGCGCACCGCCAGGTTGAGCTGGGTGCGCTCGAAGTTGGTTTCGACGGGGTCGTCCGGGCGCGCGCCCTGGGCGTTGCGGATCATCTCCGTGCCGGTGACGAAGTCGCCGAACACGATCACATAGGCCACGAACGCCAGCGGCAACACTTCCAGGTACATGGCCAGCGGCGGCCAGCCGATATACAGCGGCGAGGCCTTGGCCATCATGTCCCCCATCGGCGGAATCAGCCAGCCCCATTGGATATCGAACTGGATTTCGCCCACCGCCATGCCCACCAGCGCGGCGGCGACAAAGCCGGGCAGGAGTCCCAGGGTGCAGATGGAATCGATCAGCCGGCTGCGGCCGCGCAACTGCTGGATAGGCGTGGAAAAGGTAAACAGCAGTGCCACGGCGAGCGCGGTACAGGCACTGGCCGGGTGCGTCTGGAACAGCTCCACATCCTTGACGAACACCCGGTCCAGCGCCGAGATGGCGGCACCGAAAATGATAGCGGCCTTCAGGGTGCCCGGTATCGATGCCATCACCCGCTTCGACAGTCCTGTGAGACTGAAAAATACGGCGATTGCGGCGAGACACAGCGACAGCGCCGTCATCGCCTGGAATCGCTCCGGCCCCTCGGGGTAGCCGCTGACGATAAAGGTCAGCGCCAGGGGGAAGGCCGGTGTCAGCATTCCCGGAGCAAAGGCGTCGCCGAAGAAAATGAAGGACGCCGCGAGTAGCGAATTGGCCACCAGGATCAGCGCCACCGCCTCCTGGAAGCTGAGACCGAAGTAGCCGATCATCACCGGCGCCATGATCATGCTGGTACTGCCGGCCACCACCAGGCCCTGGATCACCTGCGAGGGAACAAACTTCAGGTGCAGGAATGGTACGCAGAATGTGAAAGGCCCCCAGCGCCAGCCGCGGGACGGATTGGTTTGGTCACTCATCGCTACTGCCTCTGGTTATTGTTATCTAAGGCTGAATTGTCTAGTGGCAGAATAGCAGGGGACCGGGGGCCCGCCATTATTTCAGAGGTAATATTTCGGGCAATTTGCGATAGGACCGGATCGGGCAGCGGCAATCAGAGACCGCGGAACAACAGCGGGTGCTCCGCCGGCACCGCCGCCAACGCCACCTCGTCCAGCAGCGGCGCGCCGTCGTCGCGGTAGATGCGGCCGATCAACAGGCGCGGATGTACCAGTTGCGAGGCCGTGGAGAGGGTATCGTTGTACACCGTCAGCGGGCAGACACCGCCATCGGCCATCAGCAAGACCGGGTAGTCACTGGTATGCAGCAGCCGTTTGCTCAGTTTTTCCCAGCCGTCGGGAATGGATCCGGACGCCTGCAGCCGCTCCAGCAGCGCCCAGCCCTCCGGGTCGTCCCCCTGCAGCGTCTCCATGGTGATATACAGCGCCAGACCCGCGGCCAGCGCCATGCCGTTGTGCATCAGCGGGCGCAGGCCTCTGGGGTTCATCATCAGCTCGTAGATATTGGCATCATTTTCCAGCAGGGCCGGATCCACCCGCGGCAGGAAGAACGCCAGCCAGGCGCGATTGACCGCCAGCAGACGGCCGTAGCTGTCGTGCACGAACGCCGGCGAGGGCTCGCTGCGCTCCAGTGCCACGCGCATGGATTTGTGCAGCCACTCCGCCAGTTCCGGGCTGTCGAACAGCGACTGGTCGGTGGCAAAACCGGCGGCTTCAAACAGGTAGGCGCGGTCCCGGGCCGACAGCTCGAAGATATCCGCCAGCGTCTGCACCACGATACGCGAGGGTTTCGAGCGACCGGTCTCGAGAAAGCTGATATGGCGGGTGGACACCCCCAGCGGGCCGGACAACTGCTCCTGGGACAGGCCGCAGACCTTGCGCCAGAAATGCATCAGGCGGCCGAAGGCGGTCTCGCTCTTGGATTTCTCGACCAGGGACAGCGCGGATGGCTTCATGTTCGGAGCTTCTCGTTATCATTCGTTCGCGTTCAAGCGCCAATATAAAACGAAGACGCCGCAAGTGCCACGCGCTCCCGCGGTACAACAGCAGACTATGGCGAAAGGCCGGCCGATAGCAGATACCAGGCCAGCGCCGCGCTCAACACTGGTAGAATCCCCGCCTCAACGCCAACCCGAGATGTAGCCCCGAATGACCAAGCTGAACCCCCGCCAGGCGGAGGCGGTGAAGTATATCGACGGCCCCTGCCTGGTACTGGCCGGCGCCGGCTCCGGCAAGACCAGCGTGATCACGCGCAAGATCGCCTACCTGATCGAGGAGTGCGACTACAAGGCGCGCAATATCGCCGCCCTGACCTTCACCAACAAGGCGGCGCGGGAGATGAAGGAGCGTGTCGGCAAGCTGATCAAGGGCCCGGACGGCAAGAAATCCAGGGCTAGCCACGGCCTCACCGTATCCACCTTCCACAACCTGGGCCTGAACATCCTGCGCCAGGAATATCGCGCCGCCGGCTTCAAGCCCGGCTTCTCCATCTTCGACGCCGAGGACGCCCGCGGCCTGATCAAGGAGCTGATGCTGCGCGACGGCGACCTGGACACGGACCTGCTGGATCGGGTGCAGAACCAGATCTCCAACTGGAAGAACGATATGCTCACCCCGCGCCGGGCGCTGGAGCAGGCCCAGAGCGCCGGCGAACAGGCCGTCGCCATCGCCTACGGCCGCTACTGCGACGCGCTGAAGGCCTACAACGCGGTGGACTTTGACGACCTGATCCTGCTGCCGGTACAGCTGTTCGATTCCGACCCGGAACTGCTGCAGCGCTGGCGCCGCAAGATCCGCTACCTGCTGGTGGACGAGTACCAGGACACCAACAACTCCCAGTACCTGCTGGTGAAACTGCTGGTGGGCGGCCGCGGCGGCCTCACCGTGGTGGGCGACGACGACCAGTCTATCTACGCCTGGCGCGGCGCGCGACCGGAGAACATGAGCCTGCTCAAGCAGGACTTCCCCAACCTGCGCCTGATCAAGCTGGAGCAGAACTACCGCTCTACCAGCCGCATCCTCAAGGTGGCCAACCACCTGATCGCCCACAACCCGCACGAGTTCGACAAGGCGCTCTGGTCCGACCGCGGCCTCGGCGACGAGATCCGCGTGCTCAAGGTGGGCAACGAGAACGAAGAGGCCGAGCGCGTCGCCAACGAGATATTCCTGCAGAAATCCCACCGCGGCTGCAAGTTCATGGACTTCGCCGTGCTCTACCGCGGCAACCACCAGGCACGCCTACTGGAAATGAAACTGCAGGAACACCAGATTCCCTACCAGATGTCCGGCGGCACCAGCTTCTTCGCCCGCGCCGAAATCAAGGATGTGATGGCCTACCTGCGCCTGCTGGTCAACCCGGATGACGACAACGCCTTCCTGCGCATCATCAATACCCCGCGTCGGCAGATAGGCACCAGCACGCTGGAAGCGCTGGGCAACTACGCCAAGGGCCGCGAGGTATCGATGCTCAGCGCCTGCGGCGAGATCGGCTTCAAAGAGCATATCAACGAGCAGGGCTACGAGCGTCTCAACCGCTTCGCCCTGTGGCTGGAAGGCGTGCAGCGCAACTGCCGCGAGAACAGCCCCGACGCCGCCCTGCGCGAGATGCTCGAGGATATCGACTACGCCGGCTGGCTCTCCCAGAACGCCAGCAGCGAGAAAGTCGCCGAGCGGCGCATGGAGAACGTCTACTGGCTGCTGGAAAGCCTCAACAAGACCATGGAGGGCAGCGACGACGAGCTGGAACAGGACGTGCGCATGGAGCAGGCCATCTCCAAGCTGATCCTCCGGGACATGCTCGACCGTCAGGAAGAAGAGGAAGCCACCGACAAGGTCAGCCTGATGACCCTGCACGCCGCCAAGGGCCTGGAGTTTCCCCATGTGTTCATGATCGGCATGGAAGAAAACCTGCTGCCGCACCGCAACAGCATCGAGGACGACAATATCCAGGAGGAGCGCCGCCTCACCTACGTGGGCATCACCCGCGCCCAGCGCACCCTGACCATGACCCTGGCCGGCAAACGCAAGATGTTCGGCGAAAGCCACGACACCACCCCCAGTCGCTTTCTCGAAGAGTTGCCCGAGGAGGATGTGGAACTGGAGGGCTTCGGCCAGGCGACGCCGGAGCAGAACCAGGCCAAGGGGGAGGAAACGCTGGGGTCGCTGCTGAGCATGTTCGACTGACGGCACACCCTACGGCTCAGTTGGGCTTCGCGCAGCTCCCTCCACCTACGACACGGTAACAAACCCCGCCTGGGGCGATACTCGCGCTCGACCGCCCACAAAAATCAACAGAATATCCACAGGAAAATCACAAGATACCCTATGATCATCTACAAAAAAGGCCGCTCTTTGAGCGGCCTTTTTCGCCTGCAGGCAGGTTCCTACTGGCTGTTTTCCGTCATGTAATCCACAGCGGCCTTCACCTCGTCCTCGCTGCAATCCATACAAAGCCCCTTGGCCGGCATGGCGTTGAAGCCCTGAATCGCGTGGGTGTAGAGCGTATCCATCCCCTTGCCGATCCGCGGCGCCCAGGCATCGGCATCGCCGAGCTTGGGTGCGCCGGCCGTGCCGGTGGCGTGGCAGGTATGGCAGGAGGCGTCGTACACCTCCTTGCCGGAGCGCGCGCCGCCGCCGGAGTCGCTGGCCGCCGGTGCCGCCGCGGCACACTCGTCCCCCTGCATGCAGGTCTCGCCCGCGGGCGCGATGCGCTCGGCGATTTCCTCATCCACCGACTGCGCCATTGCAGCGGCCGCCCCAACAGTCAGGACCGCCGCAATACTCAAAATACTTTTCATTCATTCCCCCTGAAGGCCATTTATCGGCCCGTAGACTACCGGCGCCAGTGCCGCATACCTCTACCAGCGGCGCATTATAAGCATTGAGCCGCCCAGTGCGAAGGGCGCCATTCCCCATCACCTCTATTACCGCAATCCGCTTTCCCGGCCCCCTCCCCTTCTGTATAATCCCGCGTCCGCGCCGGCGTTGTGCCGGCAGCGATCCGCCCCTAGCTCAGCTGGATAGAGCGTCGCCCTCCGGAGGCGAAGGTCAGAGGTTCGAATCCTCTGGGGCGGGCCATATACCAAAAAGGCCACCACTGCGGTGGCCGTTTTTGTATATGGGGCCCCGGCACCATCCCCCGCCTTTGTTATTATCCCGTTTTCCCGAGTCACCCCAGGAAGCCCAATGACCGAGAAGATCCGCCTCACCCAGTACAGCCACGGCGCCGGCTGCGGCTGCAAGATTTCGCCCGAGGTGCTGGAAGTCATGCTCGCCGGCAGCGGCGCCCAGAACCTGGACCCGAACCTGTGGGTCGGCAACGCCTCGCGGGACGACGCCGCGGTCTACGCCATCGACGGGGAGCGCGGGGTCATCTCCACCACCGACTTCTTCATGCCCATCGTGGACGATCCATACGATTTCGGCCGCATCGCCGCCACCAATGCCATCAGCGATATCTACGCCATGGGCGGCGATCCACTGATGGCCATCGCCATTCTCGGCTGGCCGGTGAACCTGCTGCCGCCCGAAGTGGCGCGCGAGGTGATCCGCGGCGGCCGCGCCATCTGCGACGAGGCGGGCATCCCGCTGGCCGGCGGCCACTCCATCGACTCACCGGAACCCATTTTCGGCCTGGCGGTAACCGGCGCGGTGGAGAAACGCTTCCTGAAACGCAACGACAGCGCTACCGAAGGCTGCCGCCTGTACCTGACCAAGCCACTGGGCATCGGCGTGCTCACCACCGCGGAAAAACAGGGCAAGCTACGCGAACAGGATATCGGCCTGGCGCGCGACCGGATGTGTACCCTGAACAAGGCCGGCAGCCATTTCGCCCGGCTGGAGGGAGTGAAAGCCATGACCGATGTCACCGGCTTCGGCCTGCTCGGCCACCTGGTGGAGATGGCCGACGGCAGCGGTCTCAGCGCGCGTATCGACTACGCCGCCGTGCCGCGCCTGGCCGGGGTGGACCACTACCTGGAACAGGGCTGTGTGCCCGGCGGTACCCACCGCAACTTCGACAGCTACGGCCGGCGCATCGCGCCCTTTGCCGAGGCGCAGCGGGCGCTGCTGTGCGATCCGCAGACCAGCGGCGGCCTGCTGGTGGCGGT
Source organism: Microbulbifer halophilus (assembly GCF_026183675.1). GTDB lineage: Bacteria > Pseudomonadota > Gammaproteobacteria > Pseudomonadales > Cellvibrionaceae > Microbulbifer > Microbulbifer halophilus. The sequence goes on along the minus strand of NZ_JAPIVK010000013.1, from coordinate 11,514 downwards.
GACGCCGGAGGGCGAAGCGGCGTTTCTCGCCAGCGCGCGGGAGCAGGGCCTGGAACTGGCACCGATCGGGGAGCTGGGCGCGCAGGGGCGCTACGCGGTCGAGGTTCGGTAACGGTTTCACAGGATGGGCCCCGAAACCCAAGTTACCGGAACCCGCACCGACAAGAGGAATCCCAGAACGCGAACCCGGAACACCAGCAGTCAGCGCCATGTCCCGATTCCTGAAACGCATCCTCAAAGCCTGTCTGTGGCTCGGCATTTTATTGGCTGCGACCACGGCCCTGCTGGTTCTGGCGCTGCGCTGGGTAGATCCGCCCTCCTCCATGGTGATCCTGGCCTGGCAGCAACAGAACGACCGACAGGCGCAGTGTGATTGGCAACCGCTGGAGAAGATCTCCCCCCACCTGCAGATGGCCGTTATCGCCGCCGAGGACCAGAAATTCCCCCGGCACCACGGCTTCGATTTCGCCTCCCTGAAAAAGGCCCTGGAGGAAAACCGCAAACGCCCACGCGGCGCCAGCACCATCACCCAGCAGACGGCCAAGAACCTGTTCCTGTGGAATGGGCGCAGTTACCTGCGCAAGGGGCTGGAGGCCTGGTTCACCCTGCTGATGGAACTGCTGTGGCCCAAGGAGCGGATTCTGGAGATCTACCTGAATATCGCCGAATTCGGCGAGGGGGTTTACGGTGCCCAGGCGGCGGCGAAGAACTTTTTCGGCATCCACGCCATTCATATCGACCGCTGGCAGGCGGGCCTGATGGCCGCGGTACTGCCAAACCCCAGGCGCATGTCCGCCCGCGCGCCGTCGCGTTATGTACGCAGCCGCGCAGCGGATATCGACCGACAGGTACGGCAGCTGGGCCGCAGTTCCTATCTGGAAAAGCTCTGATCAGGGGTACAGCAGCGACCCCGTGCCAATCTTGATCACATTGCCGCCGATACGGCAGCGCACCTCCCGGCCCGGCTTCTTGTCGAACTCCGCATGCAGCACACTCTTGCGCGTGCGCTCGCTGCCGCGGTCGACGGCGAAGGTGTGGGTGCCGGGAGCCGTGTCCGGCTGCTCCGCCAGATAGGCGATGAATTCCGGCATCACATTGCCGATGGGCGGGAAGGAACCGCGGGGTGTCTCCGGGTTGACTAGGCGACCGTGGAACAGGGAGGAGCCGGTAATCGACCCCGGAGCAAACAGGAACAGCTCCGAGGTGTATACATCGCCGCACAATTCCGCCCAATGATCCGGGTTCAGGCTGGCCGCCATCACATGCTCCGGGCGGGTGAAGGGCACGATCAGGGTGGGGGTGTCCACACTCACCACCAGCGGCCGGTACTTGCTGAAGACGATATGTTTTTCGTCGATATTCAACGCCGCCGCCAGGCGCGGGATTTCCGGCGTATAGCGATCGATGGTGGGGCTCAGGGTGCGGGCGAACTGGATGGAACCGGGGCCATCTTTTCCCTTGTCGATAAAGCTCTCGATCAACTGGTCGTTCTGCTTCAGCAGGAAGGAGGCAAAACTGCCCTCGTCCTTTGCCAGGCCCATTTCACAGGCCGCGTGGGAGGCAGCCAGGATGGTGTGGGCACCGAACAATTCCCGTCCCCTGCCACTCCAGACAGTCGCCGGCACGGCGCTGTTGCCCGGTTCCATAAACACCGTCTGGGTCTGCTGGAACTCGCTGGCGATGGCCATGCGGGTATCGTCGTCGAGCGTCTTTCCATCCAGGTCGATCACCGGGATCTGCGTGCCCTGGAATGGTGCATCGGCGAAGACATCGAGGAGCGCGTAATCGAGAGCCATGATTCTCACCTTCTTCTTATCATTTCACTGTGACTATGGACGATCGGAGTGAAAATTCAATTTTTTGCGGTGCGGAAATTTACATGGCTACAGATTTGGTACTCTAGTGGTTCATGCGGTAAATTCGGTGACTCTAGCTCACAGCCACGGGTTCCAGGGCAAGGCGAAAAAGCGCAGGACTAGCAGCGCTAATTCAAGCTTTTTCAACGCAGCACTGGGGCCTGTGGCGAAGAGGTAGTGTTACAAAACTTACCGCATGGACCACTAGCCATTGGCCCTGCAACAAACCGATCCCGCAGGCGGACCAGGCAAACAAACGTGCCGATGCATCCATTTTTCACATCCTGTGGCAATCGGGAAAAGGCACCGTCACAGGCCGGTCATATTACCGTATCAATCCGGCACTAGTATCCAGCTTGTCAACAGTCGCAAACCGAAGCTGGAGTTGCCATGAGCAGAATAGTAAAACGGACATTTCCCCTCACCGCCCTCGCCTGCCTGATATCCACCCCCGTCGCTGCGCAGCAGAGCGGGCCGCAGAATATCGAGGAAGTCATCGTCACCGCACAGAAGCGCGAGCAATCGATCGCGGATGTGCCGATGACCATCAGCAGCCTGGACGGCGAAACACTGGATACCCTGGGCGTCGATCGCTTCGACAGCCTCTCGGACCTGGTGCCCGGACTGGTGGTGCAACAGCAGAGCGTCAATAACAACGGCTACGTGATTCGCGGCATCACCTCCGATGACGGCAGCGCGCCCGGCGCCGCGCGGGTTTCGGTGTATCTGAACGGCACCGACGTGTCCCGCTCCCGCGCCTCCTACTTCGAGGTTTACGATATGGAGCGCATCGAGGTGGTCAAGGGCCCCCAGGCCACGCTGTTCGGTACCGCCGCCTCCATCGGCGCCATGAGCTTCATCACCGCCAAGCCGCAGCGGGAATTTGCCTCGGAACTGAGCGTCGGCGCCGGCGATTACGGCATGCGCGAGGTGGAAGGCATGGTGACCGGCGGTGGCGAGATAGTGCAGGGGCGCCTGGCCCTCGTTTCCCGCGAGCGCGACGGCACTGTGGAAAACACCAGCGACGAGGCCGACCTGAACGGCTACGAGCGCACCGCCTACCGCCCCAGCCTGCGCATTGCACCCAGCGACGACCTGACCATCGACCTGGTCTACAACTACGACAAGGCCGAGGACCCGGGTACCGCCTTCGTCAACGAGTCGGTACTGTTCACCGACAACGCCTCCCTGAGCGTGCCGGACAACGATGTACTGGGCATGGACGATATCGGCGTCGACCGCACCGTGAAGGATTTCAACGCGACCGTCTCCTGGGATATCAACGACAGCCTGGCGCTGACCTATATCGGCGCGCACCGGGACTACGATTCCCTCGAGGCTTTCGATGCGGACGGCACCCGTTACGAGTTCCTGAATTTCTCCGAGGACGCCAGCGGCGACCAGAGCAGCCATGAGCTGCGTCTGAATTTCAGCGGCGACCGTGTAAACGGCTTTGTCGGCGCCAGCTATTTCCAGGAGGAAGCAGCGCAGTTTGTCGGCTTCGCCTCCGAAGAGGGCCTGTTCCTCAGCTGCTCCGGTGCCCTGCCGGGTGTCGAGGGCTGTGAGCCGAATGCCACCGCCGCGCTGACCGGCGGCGCCGTATCCGCCCTGCCCTATGAGGGGTACTACGAAAACCGCGCCGACAACAACAACCTGAACCTCTTCGCCGATGTCTCCTACCAGGCAACGGACAAACTGGAGGCCACCGTCGGCGTACGCCTGATGGAAGAGGAACGGGAATCCAGCTACCGCAGCAATATGCCCGCCTCCACCATCCTGGCCTCCCAGGGCATCGACAGTAACCTGTTCAACGGCCTGATCCTGGACACAGCCGACGAAAGCATCAGCGGCGATACGGATGGCTCCCCGGTACTGCCGCGCTTCAACCTGCTCTACGCGCTCAATGACAGCCTCAATGCCTACGGCACCGTCTCCCGCGGCGAGCGCGCGGAAGTCATCGAAATGTCCTCCGGCGTGGAGAGCATCGTACCCGCCGAGGAAATCGACAACTACGAGATCGGCCTCAAGGGGCGCCTGATGGACACGCCACTGGATTACTCGGTGGCGCTCTTCTACCAGAACTACGACAACTTCCAGGTCAACGTGATCGACGAGGAAAGCGGCCAAGCGCGCACCGAGAACGCCGGCTCCGCCACCAATACCGGTATCGAGGCGGACCTGCGCTGGAACGCTTCGGAAAAACTGACACTGATGGCCAACGCCGCCTGGATCGATGCCGGCATCGACGACGACGCCACCAACGGCAGCTATGCCGGCAACCAGTTCCGCCTGCAGCCGGAACTGACCGGCGCCGTCAGCTACCTGTATGAAACCCCCATCAACAGCGGCCTGCTGTTTACCAGCAGTGGCAGCTGGAGCTACCGCTCCTCGGTGTATTTCGATATCGCCAACCGTTTCGAGGAAGACGCGGTGGACCTGCTCAAGCTGCGCGCCGGCATCGCCGCCAGCGACCGCAACTGGTCGCTGGACCTGGCGGCGAGCAACCTGCTGGACAAGGAGTACATCATGGATGCGGGCAATACCGGCAATTCCTTCGGTTTCCCCACCTATATCGAGGGCGCGCCGCGGACGGTGAGCCTGGAGTTCAACAAACGGTTTGGGGCTCTCTGATAACCGGCCACAAACCTGCCAGAAAAAAGCCAGCACCTTTCGGTGCTGGCTTTTTTTGCCACCCAAGAGACGGGGTTTCACCTGGTAGTAAGCGTAGATCAGGCCGGGCTGTGAACCACCCTGTGGCTGCCCACCTCGGCAAACTCGGTACTGTGGATATTGTCGATAAACTTCCACTCCGTCTGCACACTTTCCCGGTTGAAAGTCATCTCCATATAACCGCGCTGGTGCAGGTTGCAGTACCGCAGGTCGTCGATCAGCACGGACATGCCGCGGGCCATTTCCCCGGCCGACTTTTCATCCAGCTTCAGGTAATTCTCCATCCCGGGAGAGGACACGCTGGGTGTGGCGAATTCCATTCCCACTACTTCACCGCGATCATCGGTCAGCCGGTTGCACCAGGCGTTGTGGGTATCGCCGGCAACGACCACCAGGTTCTTGCCCAGCTCGGCCGCATGCCGGTACAGCGCCTCGCGCTCCACGGCATAGCCGTCCCAGGCGTCGAGATTGTAGGGCAGCACCTGTTCCAGCCGCGCGCGCTGGCTGTCGCTCAGCGGCTCGCCTCTCAGGCTGGCCGTCTTCAGTTCCACCAGCTCTGCGGTGGTGTCGTTGCTCTTATCACCCGAAAAGAAATTCCGCATGATTTCCGCCGGCAGGTGCATCCTGCCCATCAACACTTGCTGGCCCAGCAATTGCCAGTGGCCGGTAGACTGCTCCAGTGTCTGCGCCAGCCAGTTGCGCTGTTTCTGGCCCAATAGGGTGCGGCCCGGTTCCGCCAGCGCGGCGGCAAAGGCGCGGCCGTCGAAGCTGCCGTCCTCATTGGTGTATTCGGCGTAGTCGATCTGTCGGTCGCGGCCGATCACGCGCGTATCCAGCATGTGCAGGTCCAGCAGGTCGCCAAAACGGAAGCTGCGGTAGATTTGTGGATTGCGATCCCCCTGCGGCGGGCGGATCGGCAGCCATTCGTAGTAAGCCTGCACGGCGGCGGCGCGGCGCTCGAAAAAGTCGCCCTCTTCCGGGCTGTGATTTTCCGCACCGGTCTTCCAGGTATCGTTGGCGATTTCGTGGTCGTCCCACACGGCGATAAACGGCGCCGCCGCGTGCAGTGCCTGCAGACCGGCATCGGTGCGGTAGAGGGCGTAGCGCTTGCGGTAATCCGCCAGCGTGTACAGTTCGCCGCTGTTGTCTTTCGGCAGTGCGCGGCCGATTTCCGCCGAGCGCTCGGTGGCGTAGCCATCCGCCGGGTATTCGTAGATGTAATCCCCCAGGTGCAGCACCGCGTCCCAGTCACCGCGCTGTGCGGCGAGCTGGTAGGCATTGAAATAGCCGGCGGGATAATTGGAGCAGGAGAATACCGCCAGTTTCACCTGTTCCACACCAGCTGTGGGCAGGGTTTTCGCCCGACCCACGGGGCTCTGTTCGCCGGCGCCGACAAAGCGGTAGTAATAATCCGTGGCCGGCTCCAGCCCCTGCACATCGATCTTGATGGTGTAGTCCCGGCCCGCATGGGTCTCGGCGCTACCGCGTCGCAACACATCCGTGAATTCCCGGTCCCGCGCCAGCTCCCAGGTCACCTTCAGCGGCTCCGCCGGGTCATCGCCCCCTGCCGGCGCGGCCCGCGTCCAGAGGATCACCGCATCCCCCAGCGGATCGCCGCTGGCCACCCCGTGCGGGAAAGTGACGTCGGAGGGCAGGTCGGGGCGGGTCATGGCCTGCAGCGGCGTGGAGACCAGCACACCGCCGGAGGCGGCCAGCGCGGCCTTGATGAAGTTGCGTCGGGTAAATCGGTTCACGGTTGGTTTCCCCCTCTATGATATACAACCTGCCAGACTAGCGGCCAACTATTACAGCTCTGCGAAACCCCAGTGAAGCGGGATCGGACCCGTTTTGGTAGTCTGGCTTCAGGAACCGGAACCCTGGACTTCGGAATGAAATACCTCTGCCTCCCCGCCCTGTTGCTACTCCTCACCGGCTGCGAACCGACACAGTTCGCCGGCGGCACCGCCCTGCCGGACGGTTCCGTCTACAGCGGCGAGCTGGAAGACGGCCTGTTTCACGGCGAGGGCACACTGACCTGGCCCGATGGCAGCGAGTATCGGGGCCAGTTCCGGCAGGGCCGGATCAGCGGCTGGGGGCGCTACCGGTTTGCCGACGATTGCCTCTACGAAGGGAGCTTCCTGGATGGCGATTTTGAGGGCAAAGGCCACTACAAGTGTGGCGACACGACCTGGCAGGGGCAGTTCCGGCAGGGCGAGCTGCTGAAAGGCTCGGTCGCCTGGGCGGAGGGTGGCTCCTACACCGGGGAATTCCGGGAATGGGAGCCGGATGGCGAGGGCCACCGCACAACCGCCGAGGGCGCCCACTACGAAGGTACCTTTGAAAACGGCTACCTGGTACAGGGCAGTTACCGCGACGAACAGGGCTACCGCTACGACGGCGGCTTCGAATACGGCTACTACAACGGTGAGGGCAGGCTCACACGCCCGGACGGCACCAGCATCCAGGCCACCTTCGAGTACGGCGAGGCGCATGGCGAGGGTGTGCGTATCCTCGAGACCGACAGTGGGGAAACAAAGGAGGAAAGCGGCTACTTCGTCTCCGGCCGCTACTATCCCAGCAAAGCGGCCTGGCAAAACAGCGGCCGGCCGGAGAAAGCCGCCGTGGAAGCGCGTCTCTACAGCGAGGGTGACCGCCTGCAGTCCGCCCTCCAGTCGCTGGCACCGCAGCGCCCCGGCGTACGCGACACCTACGCGCTGATCGTGGGCGGCGACGGCACTTCCCCGGTATTCACCAGGGAAGTGAACTGGGTGGCACAGCGCCTGGGCACCGTGTTCGATATCGAAAAGCGGCAACTCCGCCTGAGCAACGGCAGCGGCGACAGGCTGCCACTTGCAACGCGGACCAGTGTGCGGGAAAGTCTCGAAACACTGGACGCGACCATGGACCCGGAAGAGGACCTGCTTTTCGTCCATCTCGTCAGCCACGGCGCCGACAACGGGGACTTCAAGCTGGCCGAAAAGAAGCTACCGCTGAACGACCTGTCGGTGGCGGACAGCCGACAGTGGCTGGACGACCTGGAGGCGCGCCACCAATGGATCGTGGTCTCCGCCTGCTATTCCGGCCTGTGGAAAGAGGCACTGGCCGACCCCGAGCGGGTGGTGTTCACCTCCGCCGCGACGGACCGTACCTCCTTCGGCTGCGGCGATGATTCCGAGCGCACCTGGTTCAGTGCAGCGCTGTATGGCGATGCGCTGGACAAAGGTGTCGACGACCCCGCCGCCTGGTTCGCCGCCGCCGATAACCGGGTTACCGAAATGGAAAAGGAACAGGAAATAGAAGGGGAATCCCATTCACTGCCGCAGCACGCAGTAGGAAAGGAATTTCTGGCCTGGTGGAAACAATAATACTCATACCGGTCAAACAGGGTTTATCGACGCACCGAATCGCGGTTGCGCATCACCTGACACTGTCCCGACCTATTCACGCATCACAAAGGGAGATTTGAATCGCCATGCATCCAACAAAAATCGCACTGATCTTCACCGCCGCGCTGCTCGCAGCCTGCGACAAGGGGCCGGAGGAGCCGGCCTCGAAACCATCCCCGGACGATGCGTCCACCGAGACACGGGATACGCTGCCCGAGGGCGTCACCCTGGTGGAGACCTTCGACGGCGATGGCGCCGAGATCGCCATCCCCTACAGCAAATACAAACTCGACAACGGCCTCACCGTGATCCTGCACGAGGATCACTCGGATCCGCTGGCGCATGTGGATGTGACCTACCACGTGGGTTCCAACCGCGAGGACCCAGGCCGCTCCGGATTCGCCCACTTCTTCGAGCACATGATGTTCCAGGGCTCGGAAAATGTCGCCGATGAGGAGCATTTCAAGATCGTCCAGGAGGCCGGCGGCACCCTGAACGGCACCACCAACACCGACCGCACCAACTACTACGAAACGGTCCCCGCCAACCAGCTGGAAACCGCGCTGTGGCTGGAATCCGACCGCATGGGCATATTCCTGGACGCGGTCACCGAGAAAAAATTCGAGGTGCAGCGCGAGACGGTCAAGAACGAGCGCGGCCAGCGGGTGGACAACCGCCCCTACGGCCGCGCCCTGGAAACCCTCTACGCCGCCACCTACCCGGACGGCCACCCCTACTCCTGGCCGGTAATCGGCTGGATGGAAGACCTGAACCGCGCCGACCTCAAGGACCTGAAGCGATTTTTCCTGCGCTGGTACGGGCCCAACAACGCCACCCTGAGCATCGGTGGCGATATCGACAGGGCGCAGACACTGGAATGGGTGGCCAAATACTTCGGCCCCATCCCCGCCGGCCCGGAAGTGAAGGACCTGCCCAAGCAGCCGGCCGAACTCGAGGAAGACCGCTATGTCACCCTCGAGGACAATATTCACCTGCCGGCACTGGCGATGATGATTCCCACCATCTACTACAACCACGAAGACGAGCCCGCACTCGATGCGGCGGCGGCAATCCTCGGCCAGGGCCAGGATTCCATGCTCTACCAACGGCTGGTGCAGACCGGTCGTGCGGTGCAGGCCAGCGTCACCCATTCCTGCAAGGAACTGGCCTGCGAAATGTGGTTTATCGTGATCCAGAACCCCGCTTCCGGCGAATCCCTGGCGGAAATGGAACAGGCGGTGCGCAACACCCTCACCGAGTTCGCCGAGCGCGGCGTCAGCGAGGACGACCTGACCAAATTCAAGGCCGGCTACGAATCCAGCCGCGTGTTCGGCCTGGAGTCCGTGTCCGGCAAGGTGTCCACACTGGCTTCCTTCGAAACCTTCACCGGCAGTCCCAAGGGTATCGACGATGAAATCGAGGCCTACCTGTCCGTGGAGACCGATGACGTTACGGAGGTATTCGACCAGTACATCGCCGGCAAGCCCTCGGTGCTGCTGAGCATCGTGCCCAACGGCAAGAAGGAACTGGCCGCGGCACCGCAGAACTACGAGTGGCAACGCACCATTCCCGAAAGCTACGGCGACGACAGCGAGGCCCTGGCACTGCGCCCGGTAAAAGACGACTTCGACCGCAGCGTGCAGCCCACCCCCGGCATCAACCCGAAGGTGGAACTGCCGGCGATCAAAGACGGCGAACTGGCAAACGGCGTGCGCCTGTTGTCCGTGCAGAACGACGAGACACCCACGGTCACCGTGCGCGCCGTGTTCGGCGTGGGCCAGCGCGACGAGCCCCGCGGCAAGGCCGGTCTCACTGCGCTGACCGCCGCCCTGATGGAAGAGGCCACCACCGAGCGCAGCGCCGCCGAGTTCACCGAGGCCCTGAAACGCCTGGGCGCCTCCATCAATGTCAGCGCCGGCAAGCACGACACCAGCGTTACGCTCAAGGTGCTGGCCAAGCACCTGGACCAGGCCATGCCACTGATGATGGAGCGCATCCTCAAACCGGACTTCACCGAAGAGGACTTCGGCCGCGTCAAGCAGCAGACCCTGGAGAGCCTGCAACAGGCCCGCAAGACCCCGCAGGGCCTGGCAAACCGCGCCCTGGGCGCCGTGATGCGCGGGCCGGAACACCCGCTCAGCTACCCGATGGGCGGCCTGCCGGACACAGTGGCCAATATCACTCTCGACGATATCGAGAGCTACTACGAAGCCCACTTCCCCGCCCACCTGCGCGGCGTCACCGTCAGCACCAGCCTGCCCCACGACACCACCGTCGAGGCGCTGGACGGACTGGCAAAACTGGAAGTCAGCAAACCCGCTCGCAAGGCCATCGCCTTCCAGAAACCGGAAATCGACGGCCGCACCGTTTACCTGGTCAACAAGGAAGGCGCGGCCCAGTCCAGCCTGCGCGCCAGCCAGCACGCCCTGCCCTACGATGCGCTGGGAGACTACTACCTGGCCGGCCTGGGCAACTTCCCGCTGGGCGGCAATTTCAGCAGCCGCATCAACCTCAACCTTCGCGAAGACAAGGGCTACACCTACGGCGCCCGCACCTACCTGAGCGGCGAGCCGGACAGCGGCCTCTACACCTTCAGCTCCGAAGTCAACAAGGACGCCACCGCCGACGCACTGAGCGAGGTGATTACCGAACTGGAAAACTTCGACAGCAAAGGCATGACCGAGGCCGAGTTCGACTACCTGCGGTCGGCCATCGGCCAGCAGGAAGCGCGCAAGTACGAAACCCCCGGCAAAAAGCTCGGCCTCCTGAACCGCATCCTGGCCTACGACCTGCCCCTGGACTACCGCTCGCAACAGAACGCCATCCTGCAGGAAACCGACCGCGAGACCCTGAACCGGGTCATCACCGACCTGCTGGAACCGGAGAAACTGTCCTTCGTGGTAGTCGGCGACGCCGCCAGCATCCGCGACGATGTGGAGGCACTGGGTATGCCGATTGTGGAACTGGATGAGGATGGTTATGCGAAGGAGACCGGGAAGCCGGCAGAAGCTTCGGAATCCGCAAGCCTCTGAGTCATCCAACGCCCCCGCTTTTCTCCCCTCTCCCGCCGGGAGAGGGGCCGGGGGAGAGGGCATGCTTCAGCAGCCCCCAAACACAAACGAAAGCCCGCCATCCCGGCGGGCTTTTTGTTGCTGGATCGCAACAGCGTATCCATATGGCAACTAATCTTGTCATGCCCATCAGCGCGCAGCGCTGGATCGAGGGAAGGTGGAGCGGGGGCGATGCGTATCCCGGATTCTGCTGCGCTCCATCCGGGCTACTCGCTTACTCCTCCTCGTCGCTCCGGTCCACGAGATTATCAGGAGAGCCGAAAGTATCTTTCTTAGCTAGCTCCTCCTCAATGTCTTTCGGACGTGGCTTAAACAAATCTTCAGAAGACTTCTTCAACTCTTCTTCAATTTTCTTTAACTTATCTTGATCATTCATATATTTTTCACCAAATAATGGGGAACGCCTTGTTTCGACCTGCAATACTCAAACCCGCCATGGGACGAATAGTATTTGACCAGACTTTCATTCAGAGGGTCCATAATCCTTCGCGGTTTCGGATAATAAGTGCAATTGGTAAGAGAGAGGCCAGC
>NZ_JAPIVK010000012.1 GCF_026183675.1 Microbulbifer halophilus | reverse complement strand
CATTCGATATGCCGCATGATGCCTATTTGAATGCCGGGTTAATAAAGGAACCTAGACAACTGTTAATACAATTATGAGACCCTTAATAGTTTCGACAGCCCCGCATACGCGTTATTGCAACGCCGGCGTATCCCAGTTTACCCAGCGATCGTAATCCACACTGAAATTGCCATCGGTGCGTGTCACATTGGTGTTGGCGGCGCCGTTACCGATCAGGAATCGGTCGACAAAATCGTTCAGCTCCGGCTGCTGCGAAGACGGGAACTGGCAGTGACTGTGACCGCCCACCTGGGAGACGCCCATATGGTCGGGAATGCCAAGCGCGTGCCAGATCTCCCGCGCCACCATCGAGGCGGTGTAGGTGCTCTCGTTGCCGAGCCATTCCATATCGGTGTTTTCGATCACCAGCAGTGCCCGCGGTGCCACCAGGCCCATGACTTCGTGGTGGTCGAACGGCAGGCGCGTGGCGGTGTTGGAGAACTGCGAGAAGGAATCGCGGAACCAGACATTTTCCGTCACTATCTGGCTGAGCGTCTGCACATTCTGGCCGGCGTCCTGCTGGGCGTCCGAGACCCGCCAGGCGGCGGCACCGCCGGAGCCGGATTCCTGCGGGATGGTCAGGTCGATGCGCTCGTCCAGGGCCCCGGCGATCAACGCGCCCTTGCCGTTGCGGGAACAGCCGGTGACACCCAGGCGCTCCGGGTCGATCTCCGTGGCGGGAGTCTGCTCCAGGGCATCGATCAGCCGGCTCACGCCCCAGGCCCAGGCGCTCATGGCACCGGCGGAGTGGTTGCTGCCGTACAACTGGTAGAACTTGCCCTGCCCGCGCGAGCCGCCATCCACCTGTTCGGCAATCTCGCTGTTGGGGAAATCGATCACTGCCACGCCGCGATTGCGCAGCGCATCGTTATCGAGATTCGATTCACCCACACCGATCATCGCCGGATAGGGAGGCTGGCCCGTAGTGGGCAGGCTGATGGAGGCGTTGAAGGAAATCGAACCGCCGCCGGAGGATACATTCACGGTGATACCGGAGCCGTTGCCGGACGCGCTGACGCTGGCGGTTTCCGGCGCGGGCTTTTCGCCTAGTTCGAAATGCTGGGCCTGGGCGCTGATCTCGGCGCGGCGGCAGGTCCAGTCATCCCGCGCGGCGATATCCGTACCGTCCATCGAGCGGAAAGGATCCGGCAGGCCGGCGATATCCGGCAACTGGCTGTAGGAGGGCATGGCGGGAATGGCGCAGTCGCGCCCTGAATTTTCGTCGCCGGAAGAACCGCCGGAGCTGGACGAACTCGACGAGCCGCCCCCGGATGAGGAACTGCTGGACGAGGAGGAGCCGCCGCCAGACACGGAGCCGAAGCCGATATAGCCGTTGCAGTGCAACCACTGGCTGTTGGAACCGCCACCGCAGGTATCATTGCCCCAGGCGCCGGTGTTGACGCTCTGGTCCTCGGCCTGTCGGGTATCGCCGTTCACTTGCAGGAAGTCCACCTCCACATCCCGGTCGCTGCCGTCGTCATTGGTGAATTCCAGCGTGACCTCGCCGCCCAGGTCACTGGTTGCGGTGTAGTCCTGCATGCTGGTGGACAGGGTCCAGGTCTGCACCGCGGTGCCGCCGATGCCCAGGGTCACCGATTCCTCGCCACTGGTGCCTCTGGCCCTGACCAGGAAAGTGCTGCCACTGCCGCCGGAGGAACCCGAAGCGCTGGAAGCACTGCTGCTGGAACTGCTGGAGCTGGACGAGGAGCTGGATGAAGAGCCGCCCGACGAGGTGCCGCTACAGACCGGCAATTCGAAGCTGCCATCGTGGTTGCCCTGCAGACCGAAACTGGCACTCTGCCCCACCGACAGGTTGCCGTTCCAGCTACAGCAGTTGGCGAAAGACGGCGTCGCGCTGTCGCCGCCGCTGACGTCGGCATTCCAGCTGCTGGTAACGCCGGCGGGCTCGCCGAAATCCAGCGTCACCTCCCAGCCGCTGATGTCGCCGGGGCCGTCGTTGGTGACGGTTACGTCCAGTTGGTAGCCGCTGTTCCAGACATTGGTGGGCGTTACGGTACAGCTATACGAGGCCCACACCGGCCCGGCGGCGAGGATGCCCACCAGTAACATGGCAGATCGATATAAAACTCTCATCGGATCGCTTCTCCACTTTTTTTGATGACTTATTGTTTTGGGCACCAGAAATCCCTGTCGGTGATGCTGGGGAAAAGCTTTTTCTGCGCACTATATGTTAGCGCTACCGGAAAGTGCACAGATAAAACGACGATGTCAAGGAGAGAGCGCCGGGATGGGGGCCGGTGGGTCAAGTGGCGCCCTACTCTTTCGGGAAAAGAGATCTGGGCCACAGGGGAAAACGATCACGGGGAGAGCAGTTGTCGTTTGCCCGACTGCACGAATCCGGGCGAATCGCCGGCTTCCGGCGAGGCGGTTACCACCCGGTTGCGCCCCGCCTGCTTGGCCCGGTACAGGGCCGTATCCGCGGCCTGGAGCAACTGCACCGGCGCACTGAAACCGTTGTTCTCCAGGTCCGCCACACCGGCACTGATGGTGAGCGGCATACCGTTCGGTTCCAGTTCCGCCACTTTGCGTACCAGCCGCTCCGCCAGTACCCGGGACTGCGCCAGGTCCGTGCGCGGCAACAGTATCGCGAATTCCTCGCCACCGTAGCGGCAGGCCGTTACCGGTTTGCGTACCTGGTTGCGGATAAGCTGGCCGATGCCGTGAATGACCAGGTCGCCCTGGTGGTGACCGTGGCGGTCATTGATATCCTTGAAATGGTCCAGGTCCATCATCAGCAGCGACAGGGGGGTACCGGAACGCCCGGCGAGGTCGAACTCCCGCGACAACTGTTCCTCGAAAAAGCGGCGATTGTAGAGACCGGAGAGCTGGTCGATATAACCGCGTTTGCGAATCAGGCGTACCCGTGCACCGAGCGCCAGCGACAACAGTACCATCTCGACCAGTGCCGCCACCTGGAACGCATTGTGGGTATAACCATTGTGCGGCAGCCAGCCGAAGGTTTTCACCACGTAGATGATCACACTGGCAATCAGCGTCGCCCAGCCGAGCATGAAATAGCGGGCCGAAACCGAGCCGCGCAGCATGCTGATACTGCCCATAGCCAGTAACAGCACACCGACGGCCAGGGCAATCATCGTAACCGCCGTGACAACGATCCGGTAGCCGGCCAGCGGTGCGATCGCTCCCAGCAGAATCAACACAAACTGCACTGCCCGCGCCAACCGGTCCGTGCGCGGCGCCAGTATGGCGGCGGCACAGACCTCGCGGGCAAACCGGGTGGCGAACAGTAACGACAGGGCCACCAATACGATCAGGCTCCAGTTGGCCAGCCACGGATTATCGGGCCAGGCAAACTGGAACGCGATACCGTTGATGACGGCGAAGTAGAGACCGTAGCTGAGTGCATAGGCCATATAGTAGATGTAGGCCCTGTCCCGCACGGCGATAAACAGGAAGAGGTTGTAGAGCACCAGTACCAGGAAACCGCCGTAATAGATGCCGAGCAGCAATTGCTCCAGGCCCAGCCGCGCCAGAAAGGCGTGTTCGCGGCTGACCGACAGGCCGATATTGAGAGATCCCTGGCTGGCATAGCGCAGGTAGTAGGTGCGCTCGCTCCGGGCCGGCAGGGTCACCGGAAAAACGAAATCCCGCAGCGCCAGCGGACGGTTGTGGAACGGCCGGCGGTCGCCGGTGGCTATCCGCTGCCAGTTGCCGCCCGCATCCTGCCCCCAGAAATCCAGGTAGTCGATCAGCGGGTAATCCTGGCGGATCAGCAGCGACACGGATTCGTCGGTGGGATTGCGCAGGGTGAAAGCCACCCAATAGGCGGAGCGGCTATAGCCGAAATTGGCCGCGGCCCGATTCCAGGGTTTGAGGCGATCCCGGTAGGCGGGGGAACGGACCCGGTTGAAATCCAGCTCGCCGCCCGGGTCTTCCAGCAGGCGGAGCTCGGGGATCAGGGATGTGGATTGCAGGTCGGGCGAAACCGTCAGCGCGGCCGCGTCAGCAGCGCCGAACAGGCAGAGAAGAAATATCCCCCGGAAAATATAAGCCAGCTTCATTCCTTAAAGCCCAATCCATCAAACGGGTTATCTGTGGGGGCTCTGCCTCCGTGCGTGGCCCGGAGGCATGGATATTAACACAGATGCAGCGGGGCACTGGTTGTCCGTTGACGACTTTGGCCCGGGCCGCGAATTGTCTTTATATAAAATCATGACATTTTTGTGCTGTTTTCAACCCAGAAACAGGTACCCAGGTTCCAGGTAGGGTGTGCCGTGCGCACCGGCCGATTCCGATGGAAGGCTCGCGCCATCGGTGCGCACGGCACACCCTGCCGGGCTATTTACGCTCCCCGTTTCTCTGTCATTCGAGCCCGACAACCAGTACGGACTTGGCCGGAATATCGAGGGTCAGGTTGCCGCTGTCGGCGCTGGCGCTGTAGTCGGCCGGCTTGACGGACCCCGGATTCTCGAAGGTATTGTGCGCATCCATGGCGTCGGCGGTGAGCAGCTGGCCCCGGGCTTCGGTGATCTCCATCCCTTTTACATCGACCGTCACCTGCTGCGCGGCCTGCGGATCCAGGTTGACCAGCGATAGGTACAGCTCGCCGTCTTCGCCGCGGGCGGCGGAGGCGCTGACGGACGGGATTGTCCTGTCGCCGCTGCGGTAGCTACCCGGGTTGGCAATCTCCAGCGGCAGCGAGGTCGCGTCCTGGAAAACCTTGTACATGCCGTAAGTGTGATAGGTGGGCGTGAGGGCCATTTTTTCCTCATCGGTGAGGATCATGGCCTGCAGTACATTCACCATCTGGGCAATATTGGTCATGCGCACCCGGTCGGCGTGGCGGTGGAAAATATTGAAGTTGAGGGCGGCCACCAGTGCATCGCGCAGGGTGTTCTGTTGATAGAGAAAGCCGGGCTCCCTGCCCTCTTCCGGGTTGTACCAGGTACCCCACTCGTCCACGTAAAAGCCGATCTCGTTTTCGGGATCGTTTTTCTCCAGCACCTTCTTGTTTGCGCGAATAAATTCGTCCATGCGCAGTGTCTGCCAGAGCGTGGAGGCCCACTGGTCTTCACCGAAACCGGTGGACTCGCCCTTGTCGTCCCACTCGCCGGTGGGCAGGGTGTAGAAGTGGAAGCTGATACCGTCCATCTGGCGCTGGATATTCCGGCTCAGCACATCGGTCCACTCGGTATCGTCGGTGTGGCCGCCGCTGGCGACGAACTTCGGTTCGCTACCGGGCGGAGTCTTCAGGAAGGTGGCGAAGTGGTTGTAGAGGTCGGAATAGTATTCGGGGCGCATATGGCCGCCGCAACCCCAGGCTTCATTGCCAATTCCGAAATAGGCGATCTCCCAGGGTTCCTCGCGACCGTTTTTGCGGCGCTCCTCCACCACCGCGGACTCGCTGTCGCCGGTCATGTATTCCAGCCACTCGGCCATTTCCCGCGGGTTGCCGGTACCCAGGTTGCCGTTGACATAGGCCTCGGTGTCAAGCAGTTCCACCAGCTCGAAAAACTCGTGGGTGCCGAAGGCGTTGTCCTCGGCCACGCCACCCCAGTGGGTGTTGACCCGCACCGGGCGCTCATCGCGCGGGCCGATGCCGTCGCGCCAGCGGTATTCGTCGGCAAAGCAGCCGCCGGGCCAGCGCACCAGCGGTACCTCGATATCCCGCAGGGCCTCGATCACGTCGGTGCGGAAACCGCGGATATTGTCGATATCGGAATCCTCACCGACCCAGATACCGCCGTAGATGCCGCGGCCGAGATGTTCGGCGAACTGGCCGTAGATATCGCGGTTGATGGTGGCGCCTGGTCGGGTGCTGTCGATTTCGATGCGAGTCATCGACTCCTCCTGTGCCACTGCAGGCAGTGACAGACAGCAGGCGGTGGCCGCCAGCCAGGTTTTGAGTTTTGTGTTCATGTTTTCCCTCGCTTTATTGATTATTGGAGATATTGCTAAAAAAAAGGTGGTATACATCAGCGATGCAACCACCCAAGCCCGATTGGAAACAGGCGCGAACAACAAACTGCAAATTAATAACTGTACCTCAATGCCTGCAGGTGGTGCCTCTTAACCTCTCGCGGGTATTTTGCGCAGCTGGAATTTCTGGCAATCGTTATCCGCCCGGGGTGCCTGGGCAAAGCCGGTGCCCTCGGCCAGGCCGCAGTGGGCCAGGTCCAGGCTGTGCCCGCTCTCGCGGTTGAGAATCTGCAGACTGCCATCGGCCAACGGCTCCATACGCCACTGGCTGCTGGTGCTGTCGCAACTGCCGGCTACCGCCGGCGCGCCGGGCACTACCGCGTTGTCGGCAATGGTCATGCACCGGTCGCCGGAGCGCAGGTTTACGAAGCCCTGCTCTACCGGCTCCGCAATCCAGCGCTGGCAATCGCTGCCGTTCCAGGCGCCCTGGTCGATGGCGTCGCCACTGCAGCTCTGCAACACGCGGCCACTCTGCACACTGGCGATGGCAACTTCTTCTGCCGGCTGCAAACGCCACTGGTCGCAGCCCTCGTCGCTGCAGTTGACCGCGGTGAGTGGCCGATCGGTCTGGCGGTTGATCAGTTCCACCCAGCCGTTTTCGTCCTGCTTCAGCTCCCAGCGCTGCGCTTCGGTATTGGTCCAGGGAGCGAGTTCGCTTTCCGCCCCCAGGAACTGGTCGCTGGCGACATTCG
Organism: Microbulbifer halophilus; assembly: GCF_026183675.1. Taxonomy (GTDB): domain Bacteria; phylum Pseudomonadota; class Gammaproteobacteria; order Pseudomonadales; family Cellvibrionaceae; genus Microbulbifer; species Microbulbifer halophilus. Next base: position 123,506 of record NZ_JAPIVK010000012.1, on the reverse strand, counting down.
CCAGTCGGTAGGCGCCGTCGGCGGTGTTGTCCAGTACCCAGCGGGTGCCGCTTTCGCCGCAGGCACCGAGACCGGAACCGGCCAGGCACTCTTCGCCCCTGCCGTTGACCAGCTGCCACTGCGCGCCCTGGACCTGCACGGTCAGCGGGCCGTTTTCACCGGAGGGCAGCTTCTGCGGTTCGCCCTCGGGTACCGGCTCGCCGAAGTCCGGGGTGCCGTCTTCATTCCAGGTGAATTTCTGTGCGCGCACCGAGCGGGTTGCGCTGCAGCCGTCGGTCTCTTTCGAGTTGCCGTGGTAGACAATCCAGTCTTCGCTGCCGTCCGGCGACTCGAAGAAGCCGTTGTGGCCCGGGCCGTAGACGCCGTTGCCGCGCTGGAATACCGGCTCGGGGTATTTGGTCCAGTGATCGGGGTTCATCGGGTCGTCGCCGGTGAGTTCCTTCATTGCCAGTTTGTAGTCCGGTGTGTCGCAGTAGCTGGCGGAGTAAATCAGGAAAGTGCGGCCGTCCTTTTTCAGAATCTCGGCGCCCTCATTGACCTTGCGACCGCTCTTTTCCCACTCGGCTTCCGGACGGGTCAGCACCTTCCGCGGACCTTCGATGGTCCACGGGTTGGTCATTTTGGAAATCCAGTTCAACTGCTCGTCGCCAACCCACTCGGACCAAAGCAGGTAGAGTTCGCCATTGTGCTCGAGATAGGAGCCGTCGATATTCCAGCTGTCCGGCATCGGCGAGCCCTTGTAGACATAGGGGCCCATGGGATCGTCGCCGACACTCTCCAGTACCGACAGGTGCTGGTGGTCCAGGGTACCGTGCTGGCCGGAGGTGTACATCAGGTACCAGCGCGGGCCATTGGGACCGTCCAGGCGATGGAATTCAAACGCCCAGAAGTTACAGCAACGGGCGGGGTCGGTATCGGACCAGACATTGACCGGTGCCGCCGTGGCCAGGCCGTCCAGGGTGGGCGACTTGCGCATCACCAACTGGGAGGTCCATGTGGTGGTGGTCAGGTAGTAGTTGCCGTCGTGGTACTCCAACCACGGGTCGGCGCCGTTGCTGAACAGCGGGTTGGCGAACAGGCCTTCCGGCAGTTCACCTTGGCTGCTTCTGGCCCCGGTGGCCGGGGTTTCGGCGTTCGCCGCCGGGGCCGCGGAGTCTTCGGCGGGTTTACAGGCGCTCAGTGCGGTGAGCGCCAGGCCGGCAGCGAGAATGCCGGGCCAGCGTTTGAAAGAGTCATTTATCATCTTTTCTTTACCTCGTCGGAACATCTTTCACCTGCAGGCACATTGCCTGCGGGCCGGCCCCTACAGTCTTTTCAGTTTTGTGCCAGGTCCGCGGCCGGGAACTTCATGATGAAACCACTGCGCTCCTGAATTGTCACCGCAACGGCACTGCCGGTTTCCACTTCGCTGCGGGCGAACTGACGCGGCGTTTTGCCATCGGTAATCAATTCCCCCACGCGCGGGCCTATAAACGACAAGTCCAGTTGCAGTTCGCGGTCCTTGTCTTCGCCGTTGATGCCGGCGATATGCCAGGTGTCGCCGCTGCGGCGCGCCACAACGGCGAACTTGCCCGGGTAACCGGCGAGCAGGCGGCTCTCGTCCCAGGCCACCGGAATATCGCCCAGGTAGTCGCGGACATACCCCGGCACCTGTGCCATACCCTCGCCGGTTTCGGCAATATTCTGCAGGCCGGACAGGAAGAGTACCGGCAGGGCCAGTTCAAGGCCGTTGCTGGTGTGGCGTTCGATACCCGGAATTTCGGAAAACACCGTGGGCGTAAAGTCCATGGGGCCGAAGACATTGCGGGTAAACGGCAGCATGGCCATATGTTTGGGGGCCGAGTCGGCGTTCTCCTGCTCGAAGGTGATGAACTCGAATCCGCGCACCGATTCCATGGTCATCAGGTTGGGGAAAGTGCGATGCAGTCCGCGCGGCAGTGTGGTGCCGTGGAAATTCACCAGCAGTTCGAAGTCCGCTGCATCCTCAAGGATATCCCGGTAGTAGGCGATCACCGACTGGCCGTCGCCGGGGAAAAAATCCACCTTGATGCCGGCGATGCCCATTTTCTGCAGGCGCGCAAACTCGGCGCGGCGCTGTTCGCGGGTGAGCAACGCACTCTTGGGTGTGAACTCGGTTTTGTTCCAGTCGCCGGAGGAGTTGTACCAGAGCAGCAGACGGACGTGCTTCCGGGCGGCGTAGTCCGCCAGCTCGGCAATTCTGTCGTAGCCGATGTTCTGGTCCCAGTTCACATCCACCAGGGTGTACGGCCACCCCATATCCGCCGCGTAGTCGATAAAGCGCTTCTGGGTTTCGTAATTTACCGAGTCGTCCTTCAGCAGCGCCCAGCTCCAGCTCGCCAGCCCCGGTTTCACCCAGGGCATCGCGGCCACGGCCGGATCGGCCAGGTCGGTCACCAGCGTGGATTGCGCAATGGTCGGCAGGTCGCCGATGGCGATAATCCGCCAGGGCGATTCGAGCGGCAGCTCTCCCTGTGCCATCAGGGCACCGCCGGTGACTTTTTCCGGCGCCATCGGATAGCCGATACGGTATTCTCCGCCGGGCGCATCGGGCTGCAGCCGCGACCCGTGGTAGCTGCCGTCCATACCCGCTTCCGTGACCAGGGCCCAGCCGCCGGCAGTGTGGAAGAGTGCGGGGAAAACCCAGCCGGCCTCGGAGGGAGATGCCTCGCCGACGGGAATGTCCATCCGATAGTATTCCTCATAGGAAGGATTGGTGTTGGCGAAGCCGGTCTGCGCCACCGCCGCGGGTTGCAGCCAGGCGCGGCTGTCGCTGGCAAAATCGAAGCTTGTCAACTCCTCCCGCACTTTGTATCGACGGTCCCCGGGCACCCGATAGCGGATGGCAACGCCATCGGCGCTGACGCGCAATACAATTTCCAGTTTCTGCTCGTCCGCATTCTCCACCTGGAAAATCCGCTGATTGGTGCGGTAGGCGACTTTGCGCTGTTTGCCCTGGTGCAGCGTATAGTCTTCGGCTACCTGCGTGGCGACACTGGCGGTAAGTCCGTACAGATCGGACCCCAGGTCGCGGTCTTCCAGCTTCAGGCCCAGGCGCGAGGATTCCAGCACCGGCTTTCCGTCCCGGCTGATACGGTAGCGCAGTTGTCGCTCGGCATTCAGCGACAGGGTAACCACGGTGCGTCCATCCGCACTTCGCAGCTTGTACTCTTCGCCCCCGCCGCAGGCGGTCAGGCAAAGTGACAATATGGCAAACAACAGAATCCGTTTCATAAATCGCGCTCATTCAATCGAAAGTTTATTCGGCGCGCCGCCCAACCGCATGGCAGTATTTGGGCGACGCGACGAACGTCCACCCCGTGGAGATTAATCCTCTTACTCCACCGGGTCCACACCCTCAGATGTCATGATCACACGCTGGATAGTGCCGTCCGGGTTGTAGTGCAGATCGTCGATGGCAACAGAGCGGCGGTAGCTACCACCTTTCGGTGTACCGCCATTGTGATAGATGAAGTAGGAATTGCCCTTGTACTCGATGATCGACTGGTGGTTGGTGTTCGAGTTGCCCGCCAGCTCGTTGAGGATGCCCTGGTATTCCCAGGGGCCCTCGATGGACTTGCTCATGGCGTAGGCGGTTTTTTCCGGGAAGCCTTTGGCGTAGCTCAGGTAGTAGTATTCGCCGTGCTTGTGCACATACAGCGCTTCGGTGAAATCCGGCAGGTCCATATCGTGGATCGGGCCATCCAGCTCCACCATATTGTCTTTCAGTTTCGCCCAGCGGGCTTTTGTATTGCCCCAGAAGAGGTAGGCCTGGCCGTCGTCGTCGATGAATACAGCCGGGTCCAGGTCGTCCCAGTCGATATCGGTGTCGGTGGTCATGTCGTTGCTGACCAGCGCCTCGCCCAGGGCATCCTTGAAGGGGCCGGTGGGGCTGTCGGACACCGCCACGCCGATGGCGAAGCCGGGCTTGGTATCGTCGTGGCGCACGGTGGTGTAGAAATAGAACTTGCCGTCCTTCTCCACCACATGGCTGGCCCAGGCATCGCTCTTGGCCCAGTCGAAATCCTCCACTGCCAGCGGCGAGCCGTGGTTTTCCCAATTCACCATGTCGGTGGAGGAAAACACCAGCCACTTGTTCATCTTGTAGAAGTCTTTGTTGTCTTCCGCCTCGTCGTGGCCGGTGTACAGGTACACGGTATCGTCGTGCACCATGGCCGCCGGGTCAGCGGTGAGCACATCGGTGATGATGGGATTGTCCGCCTGGGCGGAAAATGGCAGGGCAGCGGACATCGCCAGGCCGGCAAGGCCGTATTTGTTGATGTTTTTCATCATGCTGAAGCTCTTTTTAACCATCGTTTTTTGTAGGGTGCGCCGTGCGCACCGGAACAACCCGAAATTTTCACCAAATCCAGGCGGTGCGCACGGCGCACCCTACGGTCCCGCGTCAATCTTTTTCGTTCTGGCGGAAGTCGGGCATGCCGTTCTCATCCCAGTGCAGCTCCCGCACGCGGGTGTGGCGGTTGGGATCGCTGAGTGGCGAGCCCTTCAGCTCGCGGTAGTCGCGCGCGTGGTACACCAGCAGATCGGTTTCGCCGTCCTCGGCCAGGGTGAAACTGTTGTGGCCGGGGCCGAAACGTTTCAATTCGGCATTGGTGGAAAACACCGGCTCGGGTGACTTGTGCCAGGAATCCGGGTCCATCAGGTCTGCATCGGCGTCCGCCCACAAGAGGCCTACGGCATAGTTGTGATCCGTGGCGCTGGCGGAGTAGGTCATGAAGATGCGCCCGTTTTTCTTCAGCACCGCCGCGCCTTCATTGACCTTGTGGCCGATGATTTCCCAATCGAGCCTGGGCTCCGACAGGGTGATGACCGGCTGTTTGATCTCTGTGGGTGAAGCCATTTCCGCCATCAGCAGCGCCGAGCCCCGCTCGCCCTCGGCATCGTATTGCGCCCAGACGAGATAGCGCTTGCCTGCGTGGGTAAAACTGGTGGCGTCCAGGGAGAAGCTGTCCACCGGCGTGGCGATACGACCCATTTCCTGCCACTCCCCCTGCAGCGGGTTGGCGGCTTCATTCCGCAGGGTGTACATGCGGATTTTCCACGGATTCTCGGCCTCGCCGGCGGCGAAGTATATGTACCAGGCACCGTCGATGCGGTGCAGTTCCGGCGCCCAGATATGGGCACTCATGGGGCCGCTGCTGTGCTTGCGCCAGACAACCTCCGCCCCGGCCTCCGCAAGGCCGGCGATACTGGTGGCCCGGCGCAACTCTATGCGATCGTATTCTGGTGCCGTGGCGATAAAATAGTAGTAGCCGTCGGAGTGACGGAAGACCCAGGGGTCGGCGCGTTGCGCGATCAGGTGTGTCGACTCGCCAGCGCCCCGCTCCGCCGCCAGAGCCGGTATCGGCAGCAGGCAGGCACAGCCCAGCAGGAGGGCAAACAGAGTCCGTTTAATTGGTTCGAGCATCGTCATCGCCATCGTTATTCTTGTGATTGCGTCGCCGTCTTTGCGGCGCTTGCTGTATTTTAAACGATATTATTATAATACTAATAACGTCACAACCCCGGCAGCCGGGACATTGTGACCACGATAATGAGAGCCGTTTTCCGGCAACCATATATATAAGAAGAGAGAAGTTCCTATGTTCCGCTATGCGCCCTCCCCTCTTCGCGCCGGCGCCGCCGCGCTGACCGGCCTGTTACTGAGCGCCTGCAGCCACGCCGATCCGCAACCGCCCCGCCAGGTCAGTATTCACGACCCGGTAATGACCCAGGAAGGCGACAGCTACTACCTGTTCAGCACCGGCCCCGGCATCACCATCTACCGCTCGGACAACCTGGTGGACTGGCAGCCGGCTGGCCGCGCCTTCCCGGGCGAGCCGGACTGGGCCCGCGAGGCAGTGCCGGACTTCGCCGGCCATCTCTGGGCGCCGGATATCATCGCGCGCCACGGGCGCTTCTACCTCTACTACTCCGTCTCCGCCTTCGGCAAGAACACCTCCGCCATGGGTGTGGCCATCAACGAAACCCTGGATCCGGACTCCCCCGACTACCAGTGGAAAGACCAGGGCATGGTGCTGCAGTCGATCCCCCACCGGGACAACTGGAACGCAATCGACCCGAATATCGTGCTCGACGACGAGGGCACCGCCTGGATGAGTTTCGGCTCCTTCTGGGGCGGCCTGAAACTGGTAAAACTGGACGAAACCTGGACGGCGCCGTCGGAATCCCGGGAGTGGCACACCCTCGCCCGCGGCGAGCGCCCCCCGTTCACCCCTGCCGACCAGGCCGGCCCCGAGGAAATCGAAGCGCCGTTTATCTTCAGGAAGCACGGCTATTACTACCTGTTTATCTCCCGCGGCCTCTGCTGTCGCGGTGACGACAGTACCTACCGCCTGGCCGTGGGCCGCGCCAAAGAGGTGACCGGGCCCTATCTCGATAAAAACGGCAAGGATATGGCCAATGGCGGCGGCAGCCCGCTGATCGCCGGCAACGAGCGCTGGCCGGGGCTGGGGCACAACAGCGCCTACACCTTCGACGGCAGGGACTACCTGGTACTGCACGCCTACGCGGCCGCCGACGACGGCCTGCAGAAACTGAAGATCCTGGATATGAAATGGGACGACGAACTGTGGCCGGTGGTGGACCCGGCGCAGCTGGACAGCTACCAAAGCCGGCTCGTCGAATAATCGCCACCATAAATAATGGGCTGCGTGCCCATCGTTCGGGATTGATGGGCACGTCGCTGCGCTCCTATGCCCATCCTACGGAGCCGGGGAGACTTCGGGCCGAGGGGGGAGCTGTTCCGCCACCGCGGCGCCGCCGAATGCCCTCTCCCCAACCCTCTCCCAAAGGGAGAGGGAGCTGTTCTCCTTCTCCCACGGGGAGAAGGCCGGGATGAGGGGGCGATTGTTCTGCCACCGCGGCGGCGCCGGATGCCCTCTCCCCAACCCTCTCCCGAAGGGAGAGGGAGCTGTTCTCCTTCTCCCGCGGGGAGAAGGCCGGGGTGAGGGGGTGGTTGTTCTGCCACCGCAGCGCCGCCGAATGCCCTCTCCCCCGCCCTCTCCCGGAGGGAGAGGGAGCTGTTCTCCTTCTCCCGCGGGGAGAAGGCCGGGGTGAGGGGGTGGTTGTTCTGCCACCGCAGCGCCGCCGAATGCCCTCTCCCCCGCCCTCTCCCGGAGGGAGAGGGAGCTGTTCTCCTTCTCCCGCGGGGAGAAGGCCGGGGTGAGGGGGTGGTTGTTCTGCCACCGCGGCGGCGCCGTATCCCCGCTCCCCACCCCTCTCCCGGAGGGCGAGGGAGCTGTTCTCCTTCTCCCCCGGGGAGAAGGCCGGCCTGAGGGGGCGGTTGTTCTGCCCCCGCGGCGCCGCCGGAGGCCCTCTCCCCAACCCTCTGCCGGAGGGAGAGGGAGCTGTTCTCCTTCTCCCGCGGGGAGAAGGCCGGGATGAGGGGGCGGTTGTTCTGCCACCGCGGCGCCGCCGGATGCCCTCTCCCCAATCCTCTCCCGGCGGGAGAGGGAGCTACACGAGTTTCTTTTTCAACGTATCTGCCGGCAGAAAAACCATGAAAACAATAATCCCCGCACTCAGCCTCTGCATCCTCACCGCCACCGGATGCAGCAAACCACAACCACCGTCGGCCAGCGGCGCGCCGGTGGAGAAATTCCCGCTCGCCGACGTCCGCCTGCTGGATAGCCCCTTCAAACATGCCCAGGACAAAAACATCGAATACATCCTGGCCATGGACCCGGATCGGCTGCTGGCCCCCTACCTGCGCGAAGCGGGCCTGGAACCGGAGGCGGAAAGCTACGGCAACTGGGAAAACACCGGCCTCGACGGCCATATCGGCGGCCACTACCTGACCGCACTGAGCCTCGCCTACGCCGCCACCGGCAACCGGGAGGCCAAAACCCGCCTGGACACAATGCTCGATATACTGCAGCGCGCCCAGCGGGAAAACGGCGACGGCTATCTCGGTGGTATTCCCGACGGCGCGTCAATGTGGCGGCAGATTGCCGCGGGCGAGATTGACGCGGGCCTCTTCTCCCTGAACGAAAAATGGGTGCCCCTCTACAACATCCACAAGACCTACGCCGGCCTCCGCGACGCCTGGCTGCACACCGGCAGCGAACAGGCGCGGGAGATGCTGATCGAATTGTCGGACTGGGGCGCTCGGCTGATTGCGAAGCTGTCGGACGAACAGGTCCAGGAAATGCTCAGGAGCGAGCACGGCGGCCTGAACGAGGTCTACGCCGATGTGGCCGAAATTACCGGCGACAGAAAATACCTGGAAGTAGCCAGGCGATTATCGCACCGACAGATTCTGCAACCGCTGGAAGAACACCGCGACGCCCTCACCGGCCTGCACGCCAATACCCAGATTCCGAAAGTGATTGGTTACAAACGCGTCGGCGACCTGGCCGGCAACAGCCAGTGGCAGGACGCCGCCGAGTACTTCTGGAACCAGGTCGTGGAAGAACGCACCGTGGCCATCGGCGGCAACAGTGTGCGCGAGCACTTCCACGAACTGGACGACTTCTCCCCGATGGTGGAAGAAGTGGAGGGGCCGGAAACCTGCAACACCTACAATATGCTCAAGCTCACGGAGCTGCTCTACCGGGGCGATCCGGAGCCTCGCTATGTGCGCTACTACGAGCGCGCCCTCTACAACCACATCCTCTCTTCCCAGAACCCCGACACCGGCGGACTGGTGTACTTCACCCCCATGCGCCCCCAGCACTACCGCATCTACTCGCAACCGCAGAAAGCCATGTGGTGCTGTGTCGGCTCGGGAATCGAAAACCACAGCAAATACGGCGAGATGATCTACGCCCACCGCGGCGACGAACTTTTCGTCAACCTGTTTATTCCGTCGAGACTGCAGTGGCACGAAACCGGATTGACCCTGACCCAGCGCAATCGCTTCCCGGACGCGGAAAACACGGCACTGGAAATCCAGGGAGACGCAGAGGCAACGCTGCACCTGCGTTACCCCGCCTGGGCATCGGAAGGTGAATTCCGGATCCGCGTCAACGGCGAAGCCGTTTCCCACAGGGCCGAAGCCGGCAGCTATGTTTCCATCAGGCGCCACTGGCAAAATGGCGACCGCATCGAAATCGACCTGCCCATGCACGCGGAACTGGAACAGATGCCGGACCAGTCCGACTACTTCGCACTGGTCTACGGCCCGGTGGTGCTGGCGGCCAAAACCGAGCCGTTTGCCGACGAGCAACTGGACTTCTTCGCCGACGACAGCCGCATGGGCCATATTGCCAGCGGCCCCATGTGCGCACTGGAGAGTGCGCCGCTGTTCGCCAGCGAAGACCACAGTTTTATCCGCGACCTTGAGCCCCTGCCCGGAGACAGCCTGCGCTTCGCCGCACCGGAAGCCCTGCGCACCGAGGGCCAGGGGGCTCTGGAGCTGATTCCGTTTTTCCGCCTGCACGAAGCGCGCTATATGCTCTACTGGCCGGTGACCACACCGGAGAAGCTGGCCGAGCGCCGCCGGACCGGGACGGAAGCGGACCGCGCGCGCCTGGCACTGGCGGAACAGACCATCGACAGTGTCTCCCCCGGCGAACAGCAACCGGAATCCGACCACTTCTTCGCCGGCGGCGATACCGAAGCCGGTATCCACAAAGGCCGCCACTGGCGCCACGCCAGCGACTGGTTCAGCTACCGGCTCAGGGATCCGCAGCGCGAGGCGCAGACACTGCGTATCACCTATTACGGCCTGGATGACGGTCGCGAATTCGATATCCTCCTGAATGGCACAAAGCTGGCCGATGTCTCCCTCGAGGGCGACAGAGGGGACGAGTTTTTCAGCGTGGATTACGCACTGCCGGCCGCGCTGCGGGATCGCGAGGATGCGGCGCTGGAACTGCGCTTCGAGGCGGAACCCGGCTCCGTGGCCGGCGGTATTTACGGCGTTCGATTACTGCGGGAATAGCCCCGCAGCCGGACTGCCGTAGGAGCTGCTTTGCAGGCGAATGGTCAACGGACCCCGATCTTTTTCGCCTGCACGGCAGGCTCTTACGGTGCTCTGTTTGCACATTGCTACGGACAGTTTTTCCCTACCACACCTCCCATTCCTGCCCCCTACTGACACCTCTCTCAACGCACCGGCAAAGGCGTTGACAAGCCCCTGAAATCGGCGTAAATGTAATATGGTAGCGCTACCAGAAAAACGGTAACCGCTAACAATAATAAGTAGCCAGCGCCACTGGGGCGCTCTCGGAGCTGTACGGTCGGGATCGCCGGCGCATATCAATAATAAAAGCGATGAGAGGAACCACGATGTTTGCCAGAAACAGACTCGCCCATGTCATTATCGCCGCGGTCGCATCCGGCCTCGGCAGCCAGTCACTGCTCGCACAGGAAGCCACCACCGACGAAAGCGACAGCCTGTCCCTCGAGGAAGTCGAAGTAACCGGCTACCGGGACGCACTGCTGAACTCCACCGCGGCGAAACGGAACTCCGTGGGTTTCAAGGATGAAGTCTTCGCCGACGATATGGGCAAGATGCCCAGCCAGAACCTCGCCGAGTCCCTGGCGCAGATTCCCGGGGTCAAGATCAGCCGCGAAGTCAGCGGCGAGGGACAGCGGATTGCCGTGCGCGGCCTGGGGCCCGCCTTCACAAAAATTGCGCTCAACGGCAACTCCATCGGCATCGCCTCCATGGGCAATCTCAACCAGAGCGGCAACGGCGGCCAATTGGCCGGCCGCGAGGTGGACCTGGATATATTCCCCACCGAGCTGTTCGGCAGCCTCACGGTGGAAAAGACGGCCACCGCGCGGCAACTGGAAGGCGGCGTTACCGGTTACGTCAATATGCGCACCATGCGCGCCTCCGACCTGGGGGACGGCCACAACACCCGCTTCGCCCTGGAGAGCGACTACCGCGCCTCCAATGGCGAAACCAGCCCCAAGGGTGCCTTTACCTACAGCTTCAACAACGACCAGTTCGGGGCCCTGGTAACCGTGGTCAACAAGGATGCCAACCGGCATGTGGACGGCTACGAAACCGTGGGCAACAACGCCCAGTTCGGCTGCCTGATCACCGACCAGCCCGACAGCGTGGACTGCCGCGATTCGGATACCAGCGCCACCTTCCGCTTCACCGACGTGGCCTCCGCCGACTACGCCGCCGCCCACGACGGCGTCAGCGAAGGCGATACCATCGATATTTACCAGAGTGCCGGTCTCTCGGAAGATGAACTCAACAGTGCGGGCATGCCCTATATCGGCCGCGTGATGACCACCCAGGGGCAGAAGGAATCCCTGTCCTCCCTGCTGTCGTTCCAGTATCGCCCCCACGACCGCATGGAGGCATCGCTGGATATCGTCCACGCCGATACCGAAGCGGACTTTGTGCGCACCGAGGTCATGCACTTCTATCGCCGCAACTACGACACACCCTATATCCCGGAGAATTTCCAGCTGGTGGATAACGGTAATGGCAACCGCCTGCGCAGCGGCACCTTCTACGGCAACCGCGCCTGGGTCGGCTCCCGGGATTACGACGAAGATCTCAGCTACCTGTCCATCATGCCCAGCGTCGACTGGCAGATCAGCGATGCCTGGAAGCTGAATGTATCGGCCAGCAAATCGGATTCCGAATTCGAGCGCGACAACCCCTACGGCCTCTTCTTTACCGGAGAGGGCACCATGACCTTCGCCGACGATGGCGATGTGCCCACGGTCGAGCACACCGGCTTCGATAACTACCAGGACTATATGATGGCGGACAGCGGCTATTTCCGCGTCGGCCACGAAGACCGGGAAACCGAAACCCGGGGCTTTCACGCCCAGCTTGAATGGGGGGAGGATGCGGATGTCAACGGCGTCATCTTCGGGATCGCCTCGGACGAGATATCGTCCAGGCACCGGTTCTACGACATTCCCACGGACCTGGACGAATACCTGACGGCCAACGGTGCCGACAACGTGAAAGCGGCCCTGGGGGATTACATCACCCCCATCGACATGGGCGAGAATATCGACAACTACAACGGCTTCGACCGTGTCGGTGACCTCGACTGGAACGCCTTCAAGAAAGCCGTCAACTATGCCGGCATGAACCTGCAGCCAAACGATATCACCGAGATTTCAGAGGAGGTGACGGCCTTCTTCGTGGAGACCAACCTGGAGACGGAAGTGGCCGGCCGCCCGCTGCGCGCCAACGGCGGCGTCCGCTATGTGGACACCGACCAGTATGTGGCCACCGACACCGGCGCCACCAACGAAGACTATACCAAGATACTGCCCTCGCTGAGTGCGGTGCTGGATGCCACCGACAGTATCAAGCTGCGCGTCAGCAGTTCCCGCAGCCTCACCCGGGCCAACCCCGCCGACATGTTCCCCAACTCCGCCTGGGCGGGCTCCGGTATCGACTCCGTCAATACCGGCAACCCCAACCTGCAACCGTTCGAGTCCAGTAACTTCGATATCGGCGGCGAGTGGTATTTCAATGAGCTGGGATATGTGGGCCTCACCTACTTCACCAAGGATGTCACCGGCTTTACCGCCACCTCGACGATTCCGGTCAACTTCGAGGACCTGGACGAGTGGGGCATCGATACCAGCGACCTGAGCCAGACCCAGGAGGACCAGCTGTCCCTGTGTTCCCCCGATTGTATCGTCACGGTCGAAACCACGGAGAATATCAACGGCGCCACCGAGGTGGACGGCTGGGAGGCGGTCTGGGTGCAACCGCTGGAGTTCCTGCTGCCCGGCCTAGGCTTCAATACCAGTGTCACATTCATCGATGCCGTCAACGAGAATGGAGACGAAATATCGGGGGTTTCGGATTCCTACAGCGGCACCGCCTACTATGAAAACGACATCGTGCAGGTACGGTTGACCTACTATCACCAGGAGGGAGCCCACCAGTTCGACTCCTGGGGTGCGCCCGTTACCGGCCGGGATCGCAGCCAGCTGGATCTGTCCGCCAGCTACCGACTACCGTTCCTGCCGGACAACGATCTCAGTATCACCTTCGATGCCTACAACCTGACCAACGAGAAAATCTCCAGCTACATGGAGCTGGACAACAGCCAGACCTTCAACAGCTATTCCCCCGGCGCCATGTACACCCTGGGCATTCGCGGGAGTTTCTGACTCCCCCATCCCCGGTAGCAGCAAAGCTACCGGGGGCGGCCCGGCATCAGAGCCGGGTTACAGTAAACCAGTTGATATTCCAGCCGCCCTGCGCGGCGTAGATCCCGAAATCGAAAGGGCCGGCGGGAAGCTGCACTTCCATACTGACGGTCTGCCAGTTCTGCCAATCGCCAGTTGCCGGGATATTCACGGTGCCCAGTTGTGTCTGGCCCGCATTCAGGTCCAGGGAGGCACTCCCGCCGCTGGGGCTGGCAACACGCATCTCGATCCGATAGGTACCTGCCGCCGGCAGGCTCATACCCGCGTAGGCCATCCAGTCCCCGGTCTCGATCCAGCCGACGTTTTCGCCACCGCCCGTGTCGGTGGTCGCCTCGAGCTGCACGCCACTCATGCTGGAATAATCTTCGGCCTCGGTGTGCAGGCTGAAGCCATCCGGGTTGGAATCGTCACAGGCATCCGCCGTGGTCGGCTCCCAGAAGTAGGTGCTGATGGTGGGGTCGTAACCCGGGTTGTCGTGCTCGGCAATATAGTAACCGCCCTGGTAGGCGACCACGTCGCCGGCCACATAGGAGGTGCCCTGGGACCACTGCGGGCAGTTGCCAGTATCGCCGCCGGAGCCGCCACCGCTGTTACCCGTTTCGCTGTCGATGACACCCAGCAGGCTGTTGGCACCGCTCGCGTCCTGCGACAGTTCCCAGATCATCACACCCGAACCTTCCTCCAGGGCCAGCCGGGTTTTCGCACGAATGGTGGGGATACCGTTGTAGGTAATGTAGTTGCAGTTGGCACAAAGACTGCCGATCACATCCTGCTGGGCCGCGGCACTGCCGAACTGCGCCACGATATCGGCGATGGAGTAGCTCGGCGCATAGCTGCCGAAACCGTAGCCGTAAAAAGGAACACCGAGAACCAGCTTGTCGGCACTCAGGCCGCGCGCCCGCCAGGTGTCGATATGCGATACCGCCTGCTCGTAGCTGGAATGCTCTATTCCCGGCGTTCCCCAGCTGGGGCCCACCGCGTCATAGGACATGATATTGACGAAATCAAAATACGGCAGCGAGGAGGTGGGCACCATACCGCCGTTGTAAGAGGCGGTTGCGGAAGTCAGCAGTTTTCCCGCGGGCAGGCCGTTGCGCAGCTCCTGGATGAACGGCGTGTAATTGCCGGCGTTGTCGATCTCCGTGAGCACACCACCTTCAATATCCACATCCAGGCCATCGAGGTTGTGGGTAGCGACAAAGTCCAGCAGGTTGTTCACCGTATTGGCCCGGTTGGCGGGATCCAGCAGGCTCTGCCAACTCCCCGAGCAGGCCGGAATCACCCCGCCGGCAACGGAAACCAGCACCTTCACGCCCGCCTGGTGGGCCTGATCGACAACGTAGGCAATGTCCGCGCCGCTGACATTGCCCCCGTTGGGCCCGGCCATACAGACCGGGTTGCCGCCGACTGCCACCACACCGCTGGCATCGGGGTTCAGGAAAGACAGATTGATATGTGTCAGCTTGTCGAGATCGGTCGAGTCGACAATCGCCGGCATATTCTTGTAGGAGGGGATATAACCCACCACCCTGTCCGCCGCCTGCGCCAGCGTTGTTGACAGCAGCAGAGCAGACAGCGCTGTCATTTTGCCGAATATTTTTGATTTATTGAAAGCTTTCATTGGCAGTCCCTTGTTTGTGAAACCGTGTGTTGTGAAAAAGTATTGTTGAAAGTTTTTTGATTGGTACTCACGAACCACGATCGAATGTATCAGCCCCGCTTCCGGCAAACCACTGTCGTGAAAAGATAATCCGTCCCGATTCTTTCATCTCGAGTATCGGGAACCGAGGCAACACCGTCGCCGCCGGTGCCGGGCGCCTGGCTGCTGGGCACACTGCTGATCGGCGGCCGACTAACCCGCCAACCTCTCCGCGGCAACCAAAGCCCCCACTTCGCCCGAGCGTTCACCGAGGGAGGGCGGCACTATGTAATCCTGCGGCGAAACCGCCGACAGTTCGGTGTAGCCGTTCATCAACGCCGCGAAGCGCTCGCGGATCATCGGCAAGAGTTGCCTCCGGGCCATGACACCGCCGCCGAGAATAATCCGCTCGGGCGCGTAACACAGGGTGAGGTTCATACACAGCATGGACAGATACTCCGCCTGCATCGTCCAGGCCGGGTGATCCGCCGGCAGTGTCTCGCCTTTCTGCCCCCAGCGGGCCTCGATGGCCGGCCCCGATGCCAGCCCTTCCAGACAGTCGCCGTGGTACTGGCAACAACCGGGAAAATGCAGGTCTTCCGCCGCGCGGGGCAGCCGCATATGGCCGACTTCCGGGTGCATGGCGCCGTTGAGCGGCCTGCCGTGCGCGACTATCCCGGCGCCGATGCCGGTACCCACGGTGACATAGACAAAATTGTCGAGCCCGCGCGCCGCGCCGAATGCCCCCTCGCCCCTCGCCGCGCCGTTCACATCCGTGTCGAATGCCACCGGTATATCCCACATGCGCTTGAGATGCCCCACCACATCGGTGTAACGCCAATGGGGTTTGGGCGTGGTGGTGATATGGCCGTAGTAGCCGGACTGTTGCTGCAAATCGACCGGCCCGAAACTGGCCACGCCGATCGCGCTCAGCGCGCCGTATTCGGCTTCGCCCTCTTTGAAAAACTCGACCACACGGGCAAAGGTTTCTTCGGGCGCAGTGGTGGGAAAACTGTTTCTCGCCCAGATCTCGTCCGGCGACGGCCCGATGGCACAATTGAAGCGGGTGCCGCCGCCCTCGATCCCGCCAAGGAGGCGGCTTGTGTTCCCTTTGCCGTTGTTCGCATTCTTGCCAGTCATCGGTACAGTATCCGTATGCTACCGAGCGGTGCGCGCGGCGCACCCTACGGTTGAATCCTCNTTCCCTTTGCCGTTGTTCGCATTCTTGCCAGTCATCGGTACAGTATCCGTATGCTACCGAGCGGTGCGCGCGGCGCACCCTACGGTTGAATCCTCTCAATTTCCCGGCAGGGGTAGGGTGCGCCGTGCGCACCAATCGCGAGTTGGTGCCGGCAGCAAATTCTCGGTGCGCACGGCGCACCCTACCGCCTGAAAGCTGTCCTCCCGGCAACGCCGAGTTCCAGCGCGGCAAGCGGGCCCCGGCACTGGATACCGGATCGAGTCCGGTATGACGAAAACAACAGCGTAGGGTGCGCCGTGCGCACCGGCCCTGGCCAAGTGCGGCCCGAAACATACCGGTGCGCACGGCGCACCCTACCCACTATCGCCCTGCAGCCGCCTGCAATTCCGCTTCGAGCCTGCCGCTTTCCACGGAGCGCGGTTTGTGGAAACGCCCCAGCCCCAGGTAAACCACCGGCGTCAGGTAGAGGGTAAACAGTGCGGCCAGGCCCAGGCCGCCGAACATCACCCAGCCGATGGCGGAGCGGGCCTCGGCGCCGGGGCCGCTGCTGAGAATCAGCGGCAGGCCGCCGAGTACGGTGGAGAGCATGGTCATCGCAATCGGCCGCAGGCGCACCTGCGCCGCTTCGGTAATCGCGTCGTAGACGCTGTGGCCGCGGTCGCGCAACTGGTCGGCGAACTCCACCAGCAGGATGCCGTTCTTGGCCATCAGGCCGATCAGCATCACCAGCCCGATCTGCGAGAAGATATTGACCGTGGTGCCGGTAAAGAACAGCGCGTAGACCGCCGCCGCCAGGCCGAAGGGCACGGTGGTCATCACGATCACGGCGCTGCTGATGCCCTCGAACTGGGCACACAGCACCAGGAATACCACCAGCGCCGCGATGGCGTAGGTCATGGCCACTTCGCGCGAGCTCTCCTCCAGGGTGTCCGCCTCGCCCAGGAACAGGATGCCGACATCGTCCGGCAGTATTTCGCTGGCCAGATTCCGCAACTCGTCGACGGCGCTGGCCAGCGGATAGCCGGGCTCCAGCCCCGCATCGATTTCGATGGCGCGGCGCTGGCCGTGGCGGTCGAGTTCGGCGGCCACGCTCTCCTCGCGCAGCGTGACCATGCTCGACAGCGGCAGCAGATCGCCGTTGTGGCTCTCCACATACAGATTGACCAGGTCTTCCGGGGAGGAAACCGTGGTGCTGGCCGCTTCCAGCATCACCGGCACCGCCTCGTCGCCGACATTTAAGTCCACCACATCCAGGCCGTCGACCACCGCGCGCAAGGTGGTGGCGATATTGTCCAGCGGCACACCCAGGTCCGCCGCGCGGCGGCGGTCGATCTCGATCGACAGTTGCGGCTGCGTGGGCCGGTAGCTGATGTCCGGCTGTTCCAGGTGCGGCATCCGGTCCTCGATGGCGCGCTTCATCTGCCGGGCGGCGTCGTAAATCCGGGGGTAGTCGTTGCCCACCAGCGCCACCTCGATGCCGCCCCCGCCGCCGCGCAGGGACAGGCTGTTGGGGCTGCTGACGCGGATGCGCGCACCGGGGATTTCCTCCAGCGGCCCGAGGATTTCCGCCGTCAGGGCCTGCTGCGACACGGAGCGATCTTCCCAGTCCGCCAGCGGCAGCGTGACGCGCGCGCGGTTGGGATCGTAGCGGCCCACTTCGGTCTGGATATCGGTGACGTCGCCGCGCGCCACCAGCGGCCGCACCACATTCTCGATATGTTCGGCCTGGCGGCCGATATAGTTCTGGCCCACACCATCCGGACCGGTGGCGTCCACGCGGATGACACCGCGGTCCTCCGACGGCAGCAGTTCCTTGCCCAGCCCCTGGTAGAGAAGGCCCGCACCCACCGCCAGCAGCAGCGCCACGGCAAAACTCAGCCAGCCGCGGCGCAGGCAGGCGGCCAGGCTGCGCCGGTAGCCCGCACCAATATGCCCGCCGATTTTTTCCAGGCGCGCGTAGAAAGGGTTTTTATCCGTGTCTCCGCCATTGCGGGTGATCCTGGCGGTGAGCATCGGCACCAGCGTCAACGCCACCACCGACGACAGCGCCACCGCCGTGGCCAGCACCAGGCCGAACTCGCGGAACATGCGCCCGGCGGTGCTGGGCAGCAGCGCGATGGGAATGAATACACTGATCAGCACGGCGGTGGTAGCCAGCACCGCGAAAATCACCTGCCGCGTACCCAGCACGGCGGCGGCGCGGGCGCCCATTCCCTGCCCCCGCAGGCGCTGGATATTTTCCAGTACCACAATGGCATCATCCACCACCAGGCCGGTGGCCAGCACGATCGCCAGCAGGGTGAGGATGTTGATGGAAAAACCCATCATCCAGATACCGGCGAGCGTGCCCACCAGGGCAATCGGAATCGCGGTACTGGGTACCAGCGTCGTGCGCAGCTTGCCGAAAAACAGCCAGATGGCCGCAATCACGATCAGCACCGTAAAGAACAGGCTGGTGACCACTTCCTTCACCGAACCGCGGATAAAGACGGCGCGGTCTTCGGTGACGGTGATATCGAGATTGTCGAAACGCTGGTTGAGGGCCGTCACCGCGCGGCGCACACCGTCGCTGATATCGATGGTGTTGCTCTGCGCCTGGCGTACCACACCCAGGCCGACCACCGGCCGGTCGTTCAGGTAAACCAGCGACTGCACATCCTCGGGGCCGAAGGATACGCTCGCCACATCGCCGATACGGACGTCGCCGCTGATGATCACATCCCGCACCTGTTCCTCGGTGACCGTGGACGCATCGGCGCGCACCAGCAGTTGCTGGTCCACCGACTGGAAACTGCCGGAGGGCACATCCAGCGGCGCGTCTTCGAGCACGTCGGCCACGTCGCTGACGGACAGGCCGAAACTCGTCAGGCGCAGCGGGTCCAGCACCACGCGCAACACCCGCTGGCGCTGGCCGAAAATGGGCACGTCGGCAACGCCGGGAATGGAGATGAGTTCGGGAATGATGTCCTTTTCGATGGTGTGGGTCAGGGCTTCGTCGCGCAGCTCGCCGCTGGTGACGGCCAGGTAGATGACCGGTTCCGGCCGGTCCGCGGCCTTCACCACTACCAGTTGCTCCACATCGTCCGGCAGCTCCCGCTCCGCCTGGCTCACCGCCTCGCGCACATCGGACGCGGCGGTATCCAGGTCGATACTCGAGTTGAACTCGATATGGATACGGAAGTTGTTTTCCTCACTGGAAGACTGGATATGCTTGACGCCGGACACACGCGCCACCGCCCCCTCGACGATGCTGGTCACCTCCGAGTCCATGGTCTCCGGCGAGGCACCGGGCAGCTCGCCGCGCACGGACACGATCGGCACATCCACATCCGGCAGCTCGCGCACTTCCACGGCACTAAACGCGGCGATACCGGCGATGGCGATCAGCAGGTTCAACACCAGCACCAGTACCGGCCGCCGGATGGCCAGCGATGCCAGGTCGTTGCGGTGGATATCCGCGGGGCCGCTTTCGACAGGCTTGTTGGGCGAATCGTCACTCATCGGCATACAGCCCCGTAATGTCGGCAACGGGCAGCCCCTCGCGCATGCGCTGGGTCCCCTCGGTCACCACCGACATGCCCTCGGGCAGATCCGAATCCACCAGGATGGCGCCCTGCAGCCGCTGCACCACCGTGGCGGGAACACGCTTGACCTTTTTCTCCTCGACCCCCCAGACAAAGGCGCCGTCGTTGCCCCACTGCAGCGCCACCTCTGGCACCACCGGATAGCGGCCCGCCACCAGCTCCATGATGACCCGGAAACTCATGCCCGGGCGCAGCCGATCTTCGCGGTTGTCTACCCGCGCGCGCACCGCGAAGGTGCGGGTCTGGGAATCGACACGGCTGTCGATATCCGTGATCTCGCCGGTATGTTTGGCGCTGCCGTTGGCCCAGGTGGCCACGGAGATCGACTGCCCTTCCTCTATCTGGCCGAGAAAAAGCTCCGGCACCTGGAAGGTGACCAGCAACCGGCTGCGGTCATCGATGGTGGTAATGGCGGTGGAGGGCGTCACCTGGGCGCCGGGGTCGAGATCGGTAATCCCCAGGGAACCGTCGAACGGCGCTTCTATGGAGCGGTGATCCAGGGCCACCTTGGCCCGCTCGAGACTGAGCCGCGCGCGCTCGACCGCACTGCGCGCATCGTCCAGCGCATTCTCGGTCACCGAGCCGGACTCCCTGGTGCGCTCGTAGCGGCTGTAGAGCCGCTTGGCATCCTCCAGCTCCACGCGGGCCAGGTCCACCGCCAGGCGCTGGTCGCGATCGTCCAGCCGCACGATGGCCTCGCCGGTCTCCACCCGGTCGCCGGCCTCGAAGAAAACCTCGACAACCTCGCCGCTCACTTCCGGATACAGAGTCACACTCTTGCCCGCCCGCGACGTGCCCACGGCCTCCACGCGCACCTTGCGCGGCTGCCAGTTCACGGCTTCCATAACCACGGGTTCGGCCATGGTCATTTCAGGTTTCGGGGCAACTTCACTCTCCGACTCGCAGCCGGCGAGAAGGCCCAGGGTCAGTACTACAGCGCCGATACCCGCGCCCCGAATCGGGGCAATGCGCCCTGCAATCGCTGGTCTCAAAGTGTCTCCAGTCAACGGTTGTGGTCATACCAATGGTGATGCCGTTTAGCTTACTGGTTCGCATTTGCGATTGCCATTGCGCCGGAGGGTCAAGAAATGTAAAGGCGACGCACTGGTCCGCTCAACCGGATTCCGATCGCAGCAACCCTTCGGCCAGGGACCGGAAAGCCTCCACCACCTTTTCAAATACAGCGCGGGGTTCGTCCGCAGCCGCTATCCAGAGCGCCGCGTTCAGCGCTGCGCCGTTCAGTAATCGGGCAGCCGCCTCGGCGTCCACCGGACGGACCGTGCCTTCGTCGATCAGCCCCTGGAGCGTTTCCATGGTCGTGCGCAGGCAGGCGTTCTGGTTGGGCCATTGCGAGGGATCGCCCAGCACCGCCGGCCCGTCCAGCAGCATGATGCGCTGGATTTCCGGCTCCAGGGCCATCTCCATATAAGCGATGCTCTCCTCCATGAACCCCAGCCAGGCGTTGTCCGCCTTCTCCCTCGCCGCGCGCATGCGGACGAGCATTTCCGCGTCCATCTGGTCGATCACGGCCTGCAGCAGTCCCTTCTTGCCGCCGAAGTTATGGTAGAGCGCGCCTCGCGTCAGCCCGGCCTCGGCGGTCAGGTCGTCCATGGACGACGCCGCATAACCTTTGGCCGCAAAGGCCCTGCGGGCGGCCTGAATCAGTTTGGCCCGGGTTTCTTCCACCATCTGGGCCCTTCGTTTCGCGGCCATTCTGCTCCCCTATCAATCGCATACGCGGCGTATGCCTATTGACATACGCCGCGTATGTAAGAATATACTGACATACGGCTCGTATCTTAATAAGGATATCGAGCCTGTGGAAGGCCGGAGATGCCGTATCAGGCGGTCGACCGGCCTCTCGAAACTCTTCTCTCACAACCGGAACTGAAACCATGACCAAGCGCGACGCTATTTTTCCTCCCGGCCGGCAGGCGCTCTACGACATCAACCGCTACTCTGCAGCCATCCGCTCCGGCGACTTCCTGTTCGTCTCCGGCCAGGTGGGCAGCCGCGATGACGGCTCACCGGAGCCCGATTTCCAACAGCAGGTCCAACTGGCCTTCCACAACCTCGCTGCCGTGCTGAAAGCCGCCGACTGCACCTTCGACGACATCGTGGACGTCACCACCTTCCACACCGACCCGGAAGCGCAATGGGATGCCATCAGTGCTGAGCGGCAGAAGGCCTTCGGCGAGCCGCCCTACACCAACTGGACCGCCGTGGGCGTGAACTGGCTGGCGGGCTTCGACTTCGAGATCAAGGTCATCGCGCGTATTCCATCGAACACGTGACGACACCCATCTAGTGGACCGTGCGCAAAGTTCTGTAACAGTTCGCGGCGCCAAAACGCCCAGCTCTGCGTTGAGAAAGCTTGAAATAGAACCACTATTCCAGCGCTTTCTCGCCTTGATCTGGACGCTTTGGCTGTGCTCCTTTGTTACACAACTTTACGCACGGCCCACTAGCGGAATCGATCAAACCAGACGCAGGAGCATCCGCAATGCACGTCTTTATCATCGGTATCACCGGCGGTATCGGCCGCCTGCTTGCGCAAAAATTGCAGTCACGGGGCGACCGGGTCCGCGGCCTCGTCCGCCGCCGTGAGCAGCAGGCAGAGTTCCAGCAGCAAGGAGTGGATGTACAGGTCGCGGACCTCGCCCACATGACTCCGCAAGCACTGGCCGACGCGTTCGACCATGCCGACGCCGTTGTCTTCACGGCCGGCTCGAACGGCGGTCGGCGGGAAATCACCAAAGCCATTGATGGCGACGGGGTGGAAAAGGCCATCGACGCAGCCCGCATCGCCGGCGTCCGGCGCTTCGCCCTGGTATCCGTGCTCCCGGAATCCTGGCGGGAAAGAGCGCTGGGCGACGACGTCGAGTACTACTTCGCCGTCAAGAAAGGCGCGGATGTGATGGTCAGCCGCAGCGACCTGGACTGGCTGATCCTCCGCCCATCGCTGCTGGTGGACGACCCCGGCACTGGTACCGTGTCACTGGGACCGGCGGAATTTCACGATCAGGTTGCTCGCGATGATGTTGCCAGCACGCTGGCTGAACTGCTTCATGAGCCGGGTATCAGCCGACAGATCCTGGAGCTCAATACGGGGACCGTGCCTATTGAAGATGCGGTGAGATGTCAAGCGATGAGGTATCGCTGAGAATTCAGTCGATTGGGTGGAAAGCCCATTAGATCGTACAAGCGCTATCGATTTTCGAGAGGTCCATTCGATAGCCTTGTGAAGATCCACAAATCACTTGAGGGAAGCTTACTCTCTCCACGGGGGGGGGCACCACACCCTGCCAGAGTCGCGATGCATTCCGGTGATTCTTACCGTTACTCGCCTACTTGATCAGAAATCATGCAGAAGCGCAAAATGACCAAAAGAGGACCGACATTTCGGCCCCGGCGACCGATATCTTGGGAATATGCCAAAACACTTCTGAAACTTTTTGGAAATCAATGTCTTGGGTAAACTTGGAAAACCCGGAATATCAGTCGTTGGGATTGATTACGGGAAATAACACGATAGTTCCAATACTGCGGAAACCTTGACGTGACGGGGAACTGAAGACATTCTTGTCGTTAATTTCAGCCTTGGATATGTTTCGGGGTGATATCGGTCGTGGGAAGCACGATATAGCTGTTAGCAAATAAAAATACATCGAAATTCATAGAACTGGAATAGTCTTTTTGAAGCAGATTGATATTGAAAATCAGTTACGAGAGGTTGTCAGCAGGTTGATAACCGAAGTTGATCTCGCAACAAGGCAGGGAAGGCTTGATGTTAACCTTATTTCTGAAGATGCCTGGATACCTATCCTGAAAGAGGTTTACCAGTGTCCAAATCTTGTGAATCTGAATAGGAAACACAAGAACTTCCCAAGCATTGATTTAGGGGATGAGCAGGATCGGGTTGCCTTTCAAGTAACCTCGTCCACAGACATTGCGAAGGTCAAATCGACCTTAGAGCAATTTAAGAAACGCAACTACAAAAATGCCTTTGACGAGCTCTATATTTTTATGCTGCGCTCGAAGCAGAAAAGCTACTCTCAGGATGCGATTAATAACGTCATCGGTGATGAAATTTGCTTCGATGCGAAGGAAAACATCATTGATCCTGGTGATATATTGAATCAAATCACCGGATTACGATTGCCGGCGCAAGAGAGAATGTTGCAGGAGTTTCGAGCAATACTCGGTGATGTAGAGACATCGGTCAAAGAGTTAAACGCGCCTGAGAATGCCCCATATATCTTAGTTTCAAACCTCATTGAGGTTACACCTCCAAATGTATTGTATGTGGCCGAATTGTGCATCGACGAAGAAAGCACAATTTCTGCCGCAAAGCGCGATTTAAATTACAAGGGGAAGCGCCCTAATAAGCATCTTTTAGTCCGGTTGGCATTACAGATTGCTGGGTTAGACTGTCATGGCTGGGCGGTATTTGAGAGTCGCATTTTCACGTTCTACGATATGGAACGTGAGTCTGCTTTCAGGTCCATAGTAGACGTTGGAAGTATCGAAGAGCTGACGACGGAAGATATTTCACAACATGAGCTCGTTGAATATCAAAATCTATTCAAGTATCTGATGAAAGATACTCTCCGGGATCAACTTCTAGCCTTCGATGTGAATTGGAGCAAGCAACAAAAGCAATTTTACTTTTTGCCTGATGAAAAAGACTCTGAGCAGAGAAGGGAAGAATGGGTAGGTAAAAAGCTCTCAAGAAGAAGAGTTTTTGAGAAGAAATACCAGACGAAAGACCCAACGAAAGTAGCCTTCTTTAAGCACTTGGCATTTGATATCTCATTTATTGATGTTGACTCACAGTGGTATTCCACCGTTACCCCTAGCTGGTACTACACATGGAATCTGTATAAACGCAATCGATTTCATGACGATCTTCTCTCAAAGCAGAAGCGTCTTGAGCATAACAACTCCGTTAGGGATCAAGTAAGATTCGTCGGGTATTTCCTTGCCAATAGCCGTAACGATAATGATATGATCACATTTGGCAAATTGGTCGAATTCCAATGTTTGTCCAATATTTCACTCGAAGAAAACGAGGAGCTGGAAGAAATGTTGGAAGAGGAAGATGTCAGTGCAGATTAAGATCCTTGATGAGCCAAATCTGGAGTTTGCCAATGGAGCACATATCTGCCCGAAGGCAGGCATTGAAACACTTGGCGTGTATGACAAAAACGATGAGTTCCGGCAAAGCGAGTTGAGACTGGGAGTCGTTGGGCGCGGGGAAGGTGTCGATCTGTTGGATCTCTGGATAGCAAAATGCCAGGAAGGAATCGAAGGTAAAGAGTCAAAATATTCCAATCTTTTCAGAGGTTTCGGGGGGTTCACACAGCATCATGGATTCTATGCGAAGTTCTTATATGGTCCGACGCTAACTAGAACTATTCAAAAGTCAGAGTTAAATAAGACACTGAAAATCGAATCCAGGGAACAGCGAGTCAAGGTATGTGTTGATCTGTACTTTGATCAAATCCGATTTCTTGCCGAACACCGACCAGTGGATGTCATCATTTGCGTCATCCCAAATGACATGTTCGATGCTTTGACCAAGAAAATGGGAAAGGAAGAAGATCCAGAGAACTATGATAGCGACTCTGACGATGATAAAGCCAAGAGTTCATTGGAGCATAACTTCCGCCGTCTTCTGAAAGCGAAAAGCATGCATTTGGGAAAACCGTTACAACTTGTTTTAGAGAAGTCATTGTCCATTGATACCGGCAATAAAGGACAGCAGGATGATGCGACTAGAGCATGGAACTTTTGTACGGCACTTTACTACAAGGGAAACAAGACAATTCCTTGGCGATTGGTGGAGGAAACACATAAACCTAAGACCTGCTATGTCGGAATTGGATTTTATAAAAGTCGTGACAATGAGACCGTATCGACCAGTTTGGCACAGGTCTTTGATGAGTTTGGTCATGGAGTAATTCTCCGGGGCTCTCCAGTTCAGTTAGATAAAAGAGACCGACGACCTTACATGAACGAAGAGCAAGCGTTCGAGTTGTTGATGAACGCTTTAAATGAGTATGACCACGCTTTGATGCAAATGCCTGCGCGGATTGTTATTCATAAGTCCAGCAACTTCCGGGAAGAAGAGATACGGGGTTTTACCAGAGCAATAGAAAACAAGGGTATACGAATGAAAGACTTCGTAACCATTATGGAGTCCAAAGTACGGCTCTACAGCTACGAACAGTATCCCCCCGTGAGAGGAACATTGCTGTCACTATCGGAAAGCAAGGCTATTCTTTATACGAAAGGAGCTGTCAATTTTTACAAGACTTATCCGGGGATGTATGTTCCGTCCCCACTCGAAATCAGGGCTTTTGAACACGACTCCTCGTTGGAAGATTTATGTGAGGAAGCACTTGGGCTGACCAAGATGAACTGGAACAATACGCAATTTGACGGACGGTATCCGATCACACTGGAATGCTCGCGGAAAGTTGGGGAAATCATGAAGTATGTTGAGGCAAATGAGAAACCTCAGGTTAGCTATAGCTTTTATATGTAGCATTTTCCCTACCCCCGGCCTTGCTAACGAAGCATTGCAGCGGACGAGCCGCTGAATGCGACGTTCAGGCTGTAGAAAAACTCGAGCAATCCCGAAGCAGGTAAATTTTCCGTGCGGAGAGTGCCCTGAAATGCTTTTCGCAATGCAGAACTGGCCCAGAATTCACGTAGAATCGCGATTTTTTGGTGAAATATGAACAGAAAAAGAGGCCGGAGTTTTTCTACAGCCTCGTTAGCTTTCAACTGGAAATTGTGCTGTGAGTGAATATATTCATCCAAATGATTTTAAGAACTGGCTTGACGCACAGTCGGGGGAGCGTGGGGCGTTAGAGTTTTTTTCTAATCGCCCTCAAACGCTATATTGGACGTTTTGCAGAGCAGGCGGGCATTGTCGATTTCTATTCAAAGAGTTTCCACTTGGAAGCCAATATAAAGCTGACTTCGTAATCCTGAATTCATACTCTGGTGTATGGGAAGTCATGTTCATAGAAATGGAACCGGTTGACGACAAGGTTTTTACGCAGCAAGGAGTACCGTCAAAGCGCTTGGCAGGTGCAATTAAGCAAGTTGATGATTGGGCTGAATATTTCGATATGCACAAGAGCCAAGTCAGATCAGAATTAGTGCGATGGGCAAAGAGCAAGGATCTTCTTGGTTATTCATCAACTGATGTCATAAGCAATATGTCTGGTGATTACTTGGCAGACCCTGAAAGCTACCTAAAAGAGAGCTTTCATATCGTAGTTGGCAGGCGTGACAACATTAGCCGTGCGTCTCACAAACGAAAGGCAACTTATACATCGAAGCATGGAATTGAGATCGTTTCTTATGATCGAATTAAAGACTTGGTCGATATAAGGTATCAAAATTCTGAACCGTGGATTCGTGAGCAGAGCTAACAAGAACAGGCAAGTCGACACCAAAATCGGCGCGCTTGCTGCTAGCGCTAGCTTTCAGAGGGATGTATGAAAGAGTTTGAGATTGGGTTAGAAGAAACCTCAAAATTTGAGGTTGATGAATACCTTTCAAAACAAGAATCAGGAAAAGTTGAAAATTTTCTTAGAATAGCGACTCCAAAACTAATCGATAAGGTACTTGAAAACTCCAAGGAAGCTACGTTACGTAAGATTTCTAGCGAAGTCAAAGTAGATGTTTTGAAGCGAGCATTGGGTGTTGCGTCCGAAAAGTCATTGAGATGGTATGTTCAGGCATCGTCGTTAAGCTCCTTGAAGAGAATTTCAGCAGCAAGTCCAAACTCTTTAATTGAAAAACTTATTGATGTCGCTGCTGATCAGAAGCGACGCGAAACAATTCTAAAGTCTCTGCCTATACAGCGACGCCAACAATGGGAAGATTATATAAGAAGGGAGAGAAAAAGGTCTAAAGAGCTAAGGGAAAGCGCAACACAGGCTGAGGAGTCTTTGGTTGAAGAACGAAAGCGTATAGCTGACGATCTTTCCTCGGCTATTAAATCAAAGGAAGAGGCTCTAGCTGAGGCTGAACAAGTAGCGAACCTAAAACAGAAGCACTTGGACGACGAAATAGCCAATGCAAAGGAAAGGCTAAACTCCCTGCTCAGCGAGACTTCTGAGAGAGAAGAAGAATTAAAGAAGCAAGAAGAAAGTTTGGCGCAAAGAATCAAACAGCTGAATGAGGAACATCAAAAGCAGGTTCAACAGCGCATAGAAATAAAAGTTCCAGAATACGTAAGTGCTGCAGTAAAGGTGCTAGAAAATCTAGAGAACAAGTATAGAGAAAAAGCTAGAAACTGGAGCATACATGGTACGGTGGTACTGATTGCTGCCGTAATAGTTACAGTCGCGATATCCATTCTGGGCACGGGGATAATTGATAAAAAGGCTGAAGAGATAGGTTGGCCCCTTTTAATTTTTATGTCTTTTAAAGGGCTTGTGGTATTAAGTGTTCTTGGGTTATGGGCTAGACACGCATTTACTGTCAGTAATGCTTACATGCACGAAGCGATCAAAAGATCTGACAGGGCTCACGCAATAAATTTTGGAAAGCTATACTTTGAAATATACGGTAATGCAGTGGACAGAAGTGAGCTGGTTGAGATATTCGAAAATTGGAATATAGCCAGTGAAAGCGCGTTCAGTAAAATTAAGATAAAAGAACAAGATATTCAGGTTGTTGAACAAATCAAAGAACTTGTCAAAGTTATCAAGCAGGCTGAAGGTAAAGAAACCTAGTGTCAAACTTGACAAGGCGCTGCTGAGGGACAGTTTACTTTATGCACCTTTGTGTGGCTCGCTGCGTTCGCATTCTCACACAAAGGCGCATAAAGTAAACTGCTCCAGAGCGCAACGTTATTTGCGACATGAAGTCATATAAATTTCTGTTACACACTCTGAAAAATTACAGGAGGTCATTTCTCAGAACAATGTAACCCGATGTTCTGCCATCGGTTTCCTACCGGCACATGCGCGGGGAGTAATTTCCGGGTGTTAAGCTGTCGGGACAATGTAACCTATGGGCTCTGCCCGGGAGAGAATAACCGCGAGGCATTCTCAACTCTGCCAGCACTAGGACGACAAGGGGCAGGAATGGATAGTATGGTCAACCCAGGTGAACTGCTGCACTCCCGTTACGCGCAAGAAGCCAAAGGTGCTGACAGGCTGGTGGGCTTATAACGTCTCGCCACGCAGATATCGCTCCACCGGAGGACGGGCAGGACCTAACCTATCCCGAGATTTATATGGAACACGATGACCCCGTATCGTACCGGACAACCGGAAAGCGAACCGTGAGGCGAGCCGATTGCGGTGCGGGTGTAGGAGGCTGGAAGAAGCGAATGCCGCGCTGTAATGGCACGGATACGGGTTCCAACTTTGCCCGGCGCGAAAGCGAGCAGACGTCCAGCTGGTGCCTCATCGCGAGAGAGGCTGGAGAACCGGTTTTGCGGGGGAAAGCAAAACGGCGTACGTGGAGCACCCGGAAACGGACAGGCCGCGTTCCAGTGCCGGTGCGCCCCCAGCGGGAACGGCGAGCCAGACCGACAGGCCAGCAATGGCCATCGAGACAGCCCGTTGCATGTTTTCCGGCTGCAATTGCGTATCGTGAAGGCGGTTTGGCAAGAGCGTTACAATGATATCCAGGTACATCAGCGGCTCACCATATTGCAGGGCGCACCTTGGCGTCGTAAAGTGCAGGACAACAATGATAGCGAGCTTAACCACCGGGTTCAATCAGAGCCTTTGAAGGGCTTGAACCGTATGCGAGGAAACCTCGCACCTACGGTTCTTAGAGAGCTAGAAATCGGTGACGGCTCCTGGCTACTCGGCGGATCAGTAAGGAGTTAATTTCAGTGGAAGAGAGAAAGCCATACGTATATTTGAACGCATTCTTGGCAAAGGGTGAGCATGCTTCTCTACAAGCATCCGACTTCCTAAAAGGAGCATATCAGGTGAACGCTTATGATCTAGACAATAAGCATGAACTTGAAGGAAAGCTATTCGTAAAAATACCTACAGAAAAGAAGCCCAAATGGAGTGCATTTACCGAGAACATTACAGGCACTTCACTCGATGAACTTGCTAATCGCTCTAGTTCTGCAGTTCTTATTATAAAAACAGCAACGGCTACAATGGCTTTTACCTTCGGATATGGTCGATTTTTGATAGACACAAAATATTTTGTTCATGACTTTGGAATCAAAACTGCACTCAATACACTTAATCATGACAGCTTGCGCAGCGTTGACCTATTCACGTTAGAAGATCAAGCCGTACAGAAGAAGTCACAAGCATCGAGAGAATCAGCGATCGGCGTTTTTGGTATTGATATTTCCAGAGATGTTCTGCGGGCTGTTACTGGATCGCCAAAAACTGGCGTGAACTTAAAAAGTATTTCAGGCGGTGATTCTGTATACTCCTTTGCTACAGAAATTAATGTCGATGAAATATCAAGCTTGGTGGACTTGCTTTCTAGCTACTATAGCAACAATTCATATAAGAGTGGATTTTCATGGGTTGACAATATTAGGAAGGTTAAAGAAAGGTCAGAAATCGATAATCTGGATGAAAAGTTACTTGAGAAGATTAAATTAAAAAGTTCTGATATAACTATCACCCTTCCTGAGATTGTTCAATGGGATGCAATTTATGGATTTAGCTTTACTCGCTCTAAGAGCTCAATAAAGCCAACAATTGAGGCGGGTGAGTATCTTGGCAACTTAAATACTGCATCGGTTTCAATTGATTCAATCAAACGCGATCGGCTGTTTGTATATGATGTTTACGAAAACGAGTCAGAACATCAAATATATAAATGCATTTATTTTGAACATAAAGAACCAAATAAGACTTATATTTTGTTCGCAGGATTATGGTATGAAATTGACAATAGTTTTATGTCAAGAATTGATGCGGTCCTTGCCAAAATAAATATATCAACCTTGACATTCCCAAAAGTTTACGTATGGGAAGAAAATAAAGATGGGGAGCTAAAATCAAAAATTGAAACCGAAGGCGATTACAACGCAAGGGTTGCTAATAATCACTCTTACCACTTGCTCGATAAGAAACTAATAAAAAGTAATAGAACAACTTCGCCTATCGAACTTTGCGATTTAATGACCAATAGCAAACAGTTTATTCACGTGAAGCATAGAAAAGGAGGTTCGGCTGGTTTAAGTCATTTATTCGCCCAAGGTAGTGTGTCTGCTGAGATTTTACTTGGTGATAAAGAGTTCAGAAAAAAAGCAAGAACAGTTTTGAGACGACTAAGCAGTGGCTTGCAGGATAGTGTCCCGCTTGATAACTTCAAAAGTGATGGAGTTGAGGTCGTCTTCTTGATTTTAGGTGAGGACTCATCAATCTTAAAGAGTAATTTACCATTCTTTAGCAAAGTTAATCTATCGAAGGCATTTGAAAATCTTTCTCAAAGGGGATTTAAGGTAACCATATCGGGTGTTGGCACGGAGCCAAAACCAAATGCATAACAAGTTTCTGCACTTGGAAAAATTGCTCGCTATGCTCCCAATTTTCCGGTGAGAAAGCGTTATACGTAAAAACCATGAAGCAATTTTAAGATTTGTCAATAAATATTTTATCAGCATATTTAGTCCTAAAGAATTTTGGAAATACCTTACCTCTGTTCCTTACACCAAAATCCTGGGGCAACGGCGAACCACTCCCTGTTACTCCTGTTATTGGATGGGTAGTAGTTCCGCCGGTTACTGGCATAATCCTTTGGGCCTTGGCTCCCTAAATAGCTCATAAGACGATCAGTTCAAGCGAGGAGAGTGCTGCTATTTCCGAGAAGGGACTGGTTGTGGCTGGCACATTTCTCATAGGGATCTACTGGACTCTAAAGTCTGTGAGAGTTATCGTTGGTGAGCTTTTTGCTATGGACACTGTAAATTACGAGTATGCCGCTGCTCTTGTAATTTCGATCTCCCTGATTTTGGGCGGCAAGTTTGTTGCGACCGTGTACCGCAAGTTGCGGACTGCTGGCACCAGCGTATAACCAAGTGCTGTACCAGACGACCAACGCTATTGCAGGTTTCGTTGACTAGAAAGGATGGTCATGAATAGAAAATTTTTTGAGTTAGCTTTGGAAAGGCTCCGCCCATCTGACTGGGAGCATTTTGAGGAATTGAGCTCAGCATTCTTGTCATCAGATTTTTCATCTTTAAGAACAATGGCAAGTCCTAGCGGTGATGGAGGGCGCGATTCAGAGCTTTTTTCTCCCATCGGTGATAGCACCATTGCCGTTCAGTACTCCGTTACGGGGGACTGGGAGAGAAAAGTAAAGAATACTTTTGATCGAATTTCGAAAGCGCTCTCGGGTGTGAAAGTTTTAATATACATGAGCAACCAAGTGGTTGGAGCAAAGGCCGACGATCTAAAGAGAAAAGGAACTTCTGATTACGGTATTTTTTTAGATGTTAGAGATAGAAATTGGTTTTTGGAACGATATGAGGCTGATGATAACAAATATGAAGCTGCATTCTATTTGTCTGATTTAATAGCCCGTCCATTTTTAGAGGGAGAAGAACTAATTGAAAAAAAACGGCCCGCGCTGACCTCAGTGGAGGCCAAAGCTGCATTAACCTACATTGGACTCCAATGGGAAGATGAGTCCACGGATAAAGGGTTAACGAAAATAGTGTATGAGGCATTAGTACGATCCGCATTAAGGCATACAAAATCAGATAAAAGACTTTCAAGAGACGAGATCCACAGCCGGATTTTTACATATATTCCATCCAGCATCTCCAGTGAAAGTAAAACTTATATCGACTCTGCATTGAGAAGATTGTCAGAAAAACGAAAAGGAATTCTCAAGTATTGGCCTACCGAAGATTCATTTTGTCTGTCCCACCAAGAATCACAGAGAATTCATGTTAAATTATCTGAAACAGAGATTGAAGAATCAGATTTTTTAAATGAAGTCAGTAGGCTGGTAGAAAATGAGAAAGAAGAAAGTGATGACTTTGAGGAACAGGATATCCCTGAAATAGCTGAGAGAGTTGTAAGAATTGTCGATCTTTTTTTGGTGAAGTCTGGAGAATCTTTTGCTTCTTCTGTTGTTTCAGGAAATATTGAAATAACTGACGCTAATCTATTGAAAGACACAATATTTAATGATTTGAACGATCATCCTAGCGAAAATAAATATGTAGGAAGTTTTCCAGACATCGCAATAAACGTAGTCACACGAATTCTTTCTTCAAATAAAGAGTCTATAAACAAGCACTTAAAAAAGGTCTCCGATACATATACTTTGTTTTCTTTTTTGCGTGAAACACCTGATATTCAAAAAGTAACCAAGAAGATATTTAATCACGCCAAGATATGGCTCGACACAACCGTTATTCTTCCCCTTTTGGCAGAAGCCTTTACGCCAGACGAAAATAGAAAAAAATTCACTACTATTGTTAACTCGTTGAGCTATGGTGGTGTCAATATGAGAGTGACGGAAGGAGTTATTAAAGAAATTCTTCATCACATAAGAATTTCCGAGAACTGCTCAAGGCATAAGCCGAATGAATGGCAAGGGCGCATTCCTTTTTTATATTATCACTATTTAGAATCAGGCGCCCCGCCTTCAGCTTTTTCAAGCTCTGTCGAAGTTTTTCGCGGGAATAGCAGGCCGGAAGATGATGTTTCTCAGTATTTAGAAATACAACATGGGATTATAGTTGAATCTCTTGAAAATCCATCCCTAAAGGTGGCCGACGATATTCGGCATACAGTCGAATTCTTATGGCGAGAGGCCCATAAGAGAAGAAGAAGCAATAATTCATCTGATATAGATCCCGCGGTTACTGACACATTAATACAACATGATGTCGAGAGTTATCTTGGCATAATCGGGTTAAGGGCAGAGGAGCATGTAAGCGACCTTGGCTATAGACATTGGTGGCTCACTATCGACAGCTTGGCCTGGAGAATCAGAAATACCTTAAAACAAGAAATTGATCCACCACCAATGTCTCCACTGATATCATTAGATTTTCTCGCTAATAGTCTTTCATTTGGGCCTGCTCGAGGAAGTATAGATAGGACTCACGAACAGCTTTTGCCAGTAGTTTTAGATATGGATTTTGCTGAGCACATGCCTAGAGAGCTTCTGGAAGTTGCAGAGCGTGTGAGGCGCGAAAATGAGGGGCTTCCCGAGCATATAATAAAGAGAAGAGTAAGGGATGAATGTGACAAAATGCGTAGAAGATACGGAACCATTACACAATCTGAAGTCGAAGCTGAACAGGGCACTGCACGCGGATAGATTAGTCACAGCGCTCCTAATTTACCGGTGAGTACGACGTTCAGGCTGCAGAAAAACTCTTAAAAACCAGCGTTTTTTGGTAGAATTTGACTCTCAAAGGGAGGTCGTATGCCAAATTTCAGAAAATACAGCTACAGTGTAGTAGTCCAGACTTGATCTGACAGTTACCGGTTTTTCAGAAGGTGCTCTGTCAGGTCAGGTTCAGTTTACGAACTTTTCCAACCAGATCTTCTTGCCGTCTTCAAGAGTTTGCAGCGGCGTCCGGCCACAGCACTTCTTGCCCTGATGGGTGCGGTCATTATTGTAGTACGCGAGCCATTCATCCAGATCTTTCTGCAGCTCTTCAAGCGATCCGTATATCTTACGCCGTAACGACGGCTGATAGAACTCCTGCAGGATGGTTTTGTGGAAACGCTCGCAGATACCATTCGTTTGCGGGTGACGGGCTTTCGTTTTCGTATGTTCGATCTCATTCACGCTCAGATACAACTGGTAGTCATGCTGTTCGAGTTTGCCGCAATACTCGGTTCCACGATCGGTTAGAATACGTAGCACCGGGAGTTCGTGAGCTGCGTAGAACGGCAAGACTCGGTCATTCAGGAGGTCTGCTGCAGTGATTGGCGTTTTGGTTGTGTAGAGCTTGCAGTGCGCTACTTTCGCATAGGTGTCAACGTAGGTCTGCTGGTATACACGACCAACCCCTTTGAAAGTCCCTACGTAGAACGTGTCCTGGGAGCCCAGATAGCCTGGGTGTTGGGTCTCAATCTCACCACAGGCCTCATCATCGTGACGCTTGCGCTCCAGCGCCTGCACCTGCGATTCCGTCAGGATCAGGCCTTCTTCCGCCACCTTGGCTTCCAGCGCTTTCAGGCGCAGTTTGAAGTTGGCTAGATCGTTCCGTAGCCAGATACTGCGAACGCCACTCGGAGAGACAAAGACACCGCGCTTGCGCAGTTCGTTAGATACCCGCACCTGCCCATGAGCAGGCTCC
The DNA here is from genome assembly GCF_026183675.1 of Microbulbifer halophilus. Classification (GTDB taxonomy): domain Bacteria; phylum Pseudomonadota; class Gammaproteobacteria; order Pseudomonadales; family Cellvibrionaceae; genus Microbulbifer; species Microbulbifer halophilus. Next base: position 88,656 of record NZ_JAPIVK010000012.1, on the reverse strand, counting down.
TCAAGGGCGTACGCCAGTACTGCCTCCTCAACACCTGAATCTACACGATTCTTGCGATTTGGCACCCGCCGGTTCTTCTCCAGCAGCGCCTCTACGCCACCATCTGAAACGGCCTCTTTGTACCGGTAGAAGGTGTCCCGAGAGACGCCCAGCATCTTGCAGGCCTTGGAGATGTTACCGAGCTCCTCGGCTAGATTTAGCAATCCGGTCTTGTGTTTGATGATGCGATCGTTAGTATGGATCATGGGGTTTATCCTTGGTTTTGGTTTCAGGTTTGGTCACCTTCATCAAAACCGGTAAACCCCTTCTTTTCAAGGGGGTTGTCAGATTTGGTCTGAACTAATCCAGCTACAGCCAGGTCGTCATGGTCGTCATCAACTTCGAAGACCAGCTCAGCCCGGCACTTTAGAGTTCACACTTCACCGCTTGAGCGTCAGCATAACTCCTTGATTCGACAGTTACCGGCCTTTCAGAAAAACCCTGTCAGGCCAACTCTTAGCCACTACAAGTAACCTTATAATCATTCATCGGAAGCATACCTTTCGGCTGGACTGCTGTACTTTTCTACACCCTCATTCTCTTTCCAAATTTCTTCTTCCAGCTCTTCTGGAAGAAGCATATCCTTTGTCACATAAAGGTTAGCCTTGTAAAGCTGGCAGCGACCAGGCTCCGAAGGTGATCGGTCTATAAACTCAGAAATCTCCTTTCCTTCACCAATAAGGTCGTGAGAAATCTTATTCTGTATATTTTTATGTACAACAAAGGAGTGATCCAAGCCCACAAGCTTTAGCTTGGTAAGGCTTTGCTTTCTAAGCTCTCTCAACTCCTGCATTTCCTTGGGATTCATTGTCCTGCCTTCTATAACTAAAATTTCATCTTCCCCAAACTTTACCAGCAATGGCTTTACAGATAAATCCTTAATCACCTCGAATAACCGTCCAGGGGTACAGGGCTTCTGGATAAAATCATCCATTCCCGCAGATAGACACTGATCTCTGTAGCCGGGATTGGCTGTGACTGCAACTATCGGAAAGTATGGAAGCTCTCTTCGAATAAATCGTGTCGCTTCAATGCCATTTACTCCCGGCATTTCCACATCCATCAAACAGAAGTCGTATCTTCCCCTGCTCTTCAATGCATAGTTGACAGCCTCCTCTCCATCTGAAGCCAGATCGAAATCGAAGTTCCATTTACTCATCAACGCACGATCGAATACTTGTATGGCTGGATCATCTTCGGCTATCAGTATATTCATTGATCTTGTCTTCCCTGAACTAACGAGATGTGAATTCTACTACAACGGACTTGTCTCCAGGTCATCGCGTATCTCAATTCCTTTCAATCCGTATTCTTCGACCAGGCTTTTGAAACGTTCATCACAGTAGAGAGATCGGAACAAATCAAAGTCAGTCTTAAATACGGGGGAACCGGCTATATCTTTCGGATTGAAATCGAGACTGATGATTCCTTCTTGGAGTCCATCGACAATTTTTCTTTCGCTTTTGGATTCGTCGGCCGGCTTGGTAGTGCGGCAATTGAAAACCCGATACTGCTGACCTTCGCAGGGCGCACTCAAAAACTCACCATAGGGAGACAATACCGATCCCAGAACATCATAGGCTTTGTTGTTCAAGACCAGACGGCAACTAGTCCCCCAGGTGGTTATGTCGGGATGATCGCTGACGACCACCTCTCCATCTGGCGGTTCAAAGCGAGCATCGAAGTCATCCCACTTTTCCGAGATGGACATATCTGTTTTTGTAAATTTTGAGTAAGTTTTCCGGCCCAGGATTTTCAGAACCTTCTCCATGTCCAGCTCAAACCAGCCGTAAGTATCTTTATCAGCCTTGATCCGGTAGTGGCTCATAATCCTAAACGCTTTCTGCTTTTCTGAGTCATGGTATCTATAATGTCCCGAAATAACGGTCCTCAGATTTGAGACGGCCTAGATACAGTATTTTAAGCTGTCACTCTTGGAGTGATGATAGCAATTAGTGAAACAAGAAAGCGCAAGACCGATGTTTGTCAAAAAAGTTGTCGCGTCCACTGATCAAGTGGCCTCAGGTCTCTAACTTTCAGCCCAAGGGTGTACACGACTGTCTGAGTCTCACAAATATCAGATAAAATCTAACCTCACAACGCCTCTCGCGAGAAATTGACTATATTATCTCCGTACATATCAATTGCCCTTTTTTTAAGAGGCTTAAGAAGCAATCGCACTTCAATAAGATCATTCCCAACGTCGGAAATCTCATCTTCGTCTTCAGATGATTCACAGATCCTTGCCATTTTTTGCTCAAGCTCAGTGAGCGCCTCCAGAACGATTTTCAGTTCTGACTCCGCTAAATTCACTTCAAAATTTTTCATACAACCTTACCTTCTTTCTTGAATACCCGGGTAGCGGAGAGAGCCATTTCCTCCAATAACCCTTTGTATTTATCCAAAGGCATATTCTGAGCTGGTGAAATGCAGTAGTGATGTGCCTTGTCTTGGACCATCTTCAGTCCCACTGGCGGTCTGGTATTTGGGGAAAACTTCCAGACCCAACCCGTCATTGGCGATTCATTAATGCCATCAATATCAAACACACTGATCCCTTTGCCGTTGGCAATAATCATATTAATTCCATTAACCTCCATTGTATCGACATCTCTCGGACGAACATTGGAAAGCCGGGGGCTTGTAGAATTTCCCAACCTGAATAATTCCTCGGGCAGTATGTAAAACTCCTTTGGGAACATGGTGATCTCCTTTTCATAGTTAGAAAGTGACGACTTAAATCATGGCCTGAAATTCCAACTCTTTATCCCCCATATCTAAAGGGTAGATTGATGTCGGTCACTCAATCCATCAAATCTATAGGTAGGACCCGGTCACTCTGGGCCTATATTGATCAACTGTTGACCGCTGATATTCACGGCAACCATGATACCGGATGGAGATATGCACCCAAAAGCCCTACTTCGCCCCAGCTATATCAAAACCTGACACTCCTCGCGCTTTCAGCTTTTCACTCAGTATCAGTACCTCCCCGTCTTCCAGAAAGCCGACCAGATCTTTACTACGATCAGACCCGATACCGGGTAACTGCTGCCATTCCATTTCACTACGCGCAGCAAAGCCGGAAAATGTAGCATCATTATCCGCTAAAGCGGTACGTCTTTGAGAGCATCGACCAGCACCCGCGTCAACATCGATTGATGGCGCATCCGTGGATAAAGAAGCGTGATGGGTACTTCCCTAAGGGGACAATCTGCCAATACCCGCACCAGCGCGCCGCTTTCCAGGTGGGGCCGGGCCATGGTTTCCGGAACAAGGGTTACGCCCAATCCATGCAGGCAGGCATCGAGACTGGCGCCGATACTGCCGGCCGATACTTTCCAGTTGCATCGATACACTTCGCCATTGGCAAAACTCCAGTGACGACGGCCGCTACTGGACACGATAGTGGGGAGATGGTCCAGATCGGCAATGGATTCCGGCACCGGATACTGTGCCATGCAATCGGGGCTCGCCACCAGCAGTTGCCGCGCCCTGCCGATCACCCGACCGATAAGTTCAGAGTCCTCCGGCTCTCCCATGCGGATGGCGAAGTCGATGCCTTCCCGGACAATGTCCACCAGGGCATTGGTGAGCACCAGATCGAACCGCAGGTTCGGATAGCTTCTGGCCAGGTTCCAGATTACCGGAGCCAGGTAGTGCTCACCAAATATCACCGAAGTGCTGATGCGAACCAGCCCACTCGGCGCCTCCCGCTGTTCCCGGACCTCCGTCACCGCTTCCCGGGCTTCATGCACCAACGGCCGTATGCGCTGCAGGTGGCGCTGTCCCATATCGGTCAGGGATAGCGAGCGCGTCGAACGCCGAAACAGCGTGACTCCAAGTACCGCTTCATAGCTTTTCAGCCGACGGCTGACGGTAGCCTTGGGAAGGTTGAGCTGCCTACCGGCCGCCGTCAGGGAACCGGTTTCCGCCACGGCGACGAAGACCGCCATTCCGTTCATGTCCAGCGGTGACTGTTCCATTTTCAATACAATCCTGTTTCATCTATAAGGATTACGTTCCAGATGGTAACACCCTAAGCTGGCCCCTACACTGAAACTGCTTTCAAGGAGCAACGATATGAGTCGAGAAAAGAAGCTGATCGCGGTGGTCGGAGCAACCGGCCAACAGGGCGCGGGCGTAGTGACGGCATTGAAGGCCAGCGGCACTTTTCGGGTACGGGCACTGACGCGCGCCCCCGAACACTACCGAGGGCCGGCAGATGAGGTGGTGTACGCCGACCTGGATACCCCGGACACCCTGGTCAGTGCTTTTCGGGACGCCTATGGCGTGTTTGCGGTCACCAATGCCTGGCAGCCGGGCACGGACGAAGCCGCACAGTGCCGGGCCGCCATTCGCGCCGCCCGGGGCGCCGGCGTCACGCATTTTATCTGGTCCACCCTGCCGGACGTAGCCGGTATCAGCGCCAACCGTTTTGATGTGCCTCACTTCAGTAACAAGGCGGCAATGGACAGGGAAGTCACAGCGGCCGGCTTTAAGTTTCATACCTTTGTTATGCCTGGCTTCTATTACCAGAATTTCATCCAGGCTCTTACCCCTACCAGCCAGGCGGATGGCACGCGGGGCTGGGCCCTACCACTCGACCCGGCCGTAGAGATAGAAATGGCGGACATTGCGGATCTGGGCAAACTGGTGGCGGGAGCCTTCCATCAGCCCGAAAAGGCGGATGATGGAATTTATCTCCCTCTGGTGGGCGACCGATTGAGTTTTAACCAGATAATCGAAATCCTGAGGAAACAGGGACATTCGCTGACATTTACCCGGGTACCAGCAAAGGATTTTGAGGAGGGGTTTCCGGGTGCACGTGAACTGGCACAGATGATGGCCTGGTTTGAAGCGTATGGCTATCTGGGAGGCAATTATCGTCAGCAGATTAAGCTGGCTGAAACCATTGCCGGTTCAAGCCCAGGAAAGTTCGCAAGTTGGGCGCAGGCGCATATACCCTTGGATCGGGAAGGTTGAAGGGACAGGCCACGCTTCCTCGGCGACATTCATCTGTCGGGAAGCGTGGCCTGGCTGTATAAAACTGGCAGACAGAGCCCACATCGCCATTGCTATGCCTCAGGATCAACAACGTGATCCACAATGCAATATCATGTGTCCACTTCTTCGAAACTTGGGATCGGCCTTACTTCTTCAGGAGTCTCAGTATACCCGGAATCCATGGTTCTAAGGTCGTCATCGTCAAGATGTTCTGAGTTTTTCTCCTCAGTTTCATCGACAGATTCAGGTTTTATAGCTTCTTCATCGGCTGACCTTACTTTCTTTGGCTTCGGTGGCGGCGCCTGCCACGGCACAACATGCTGGCCTACTATTTCATAAAATCGGGTTACACAGGATACTAACTCCGGAACGAAGTTTCGCCGCTGTGTAAATTTTCCACCCAGATCGGAAACTGCGCGTATTTCAAAGGTACGAGGCAGCTGCCCTTTCCTATCCCTTACCAGAATTTCGGAATCCTCTCGAATCTGAACAAGCTCTGCGCATGTCTCCTGCGTTCGACCAGGCCATTTAGCAACGATCATAATACTGCCGTCCTCAGTCTTGGACAATTGACGGAGTAACCATGTAACGGTTGCCGGAGCTCGCTTCTTGTCTCTTGGAGCATCTACCGTCATCGACACTGTTACTGAACGCCGGGTCAAATCAGCCTCAACCGAGATAGGTGAGGCCGCACCTGGAACATTCAGGCGACTCTTAAGTTCACCAGTAGAAGTGAAAGTATTCTGTAGTGCTTCCAGCCGACCATTTGGGTCTTTTCTCTCTTTGGCACTCAAGACTGTAGTCACGTTTGTTTCCAGATCCCGGCTCATACGGAGAGCTGTGCATCGCATCAGCTCGTCCCAGTCACTCACTACAGCGGCACCCAGCGGCGATTTCTTATCCACTTTCGACTTGGCAAAGTAAAGCTTGCAGGTCTCAACCCACTCCTTTCCCATTTGCTCAAATTCGCTGACACCGGCTGAGTCATGCTCCAGATAGCGGACATATTCTTCAAGCATATAGGACTGATCTGGATCCGAAACAGTACTTTTCGAAATCTGAATCTTCGCTTCAGTTTTAAGATATGACCACGACCAGTGAAACAAGGAAACTTTCTTTAACTTCTGACGATTGATATCGCAGGGCGACTGCGTAGGCGTCGAGACGAACTGGTTGGAAATGGTGACAACGGCGTCAACACCGTGCTCCTTCGCTATATCCAAATAGCGATCTACCTGTACCGAATCGAGGTCCGCCCCTCTGGATTTTGCCTCCACCAGGGCACGCCACTCCCTTCGACCGTTGTCAACAACAATCAATGCATCCGGTCGATCTTTACTATCATTTTTGGAGGACTTGAAAACAGGCTCTACCCAAGCCCTGGTCTTGGCACGCTTTCCTGTGGGAGCTCCTAATGTCCCCAATAGAGATTCGGCGAATTCTTCCACGGCCATGAGCATGGCACAGGTAACGCAGGTGTTCCGGAGTTCGGGCTTTGTTGCTACTGGAATCAGGCGAGCAAACTCGCCAGACACCAAGTATTCGGGCTTCTTCATGAATATTTCTCCTATCTTACGCCAAAGTAATGGCAGTTATATGAATACCTCTTCTCAACCTACTGAAAACCTTCTATGCCAAGTGCTTGCAATCTTTCTTGCAGTGCCAGCACTTTTTCATGCTGCAAAAAACCGCCAATCTTCGCAGCACGGCCAGGTCCGATACCGGAAAGCTGTTGCCAATGTAGTTCACCGTGTTTTGCAAAACCCGAAAATGTCGCGTTGCGCCAAACCTCTTCCGGCAACAGGCTTGCCGAGGGCATCCCCAACGCAGTCATCCAACTCCGAAAGTCCCGCTCCCGCGCCTGCCGAAAGTTGCCCAACAACTTATCCGCCCTCTTCTCCCCAATCCCCGGCACCGCCATCAGCTCTCCCCGCGTCAACGAAGTCCAGGCCAGCAGATTCGGCAACAGCCCGGCCTCGTAAAGAGAACGCCACCGCGCCTCCCCCATTCCCCGAAATCCCAGCTTGTCTCCCAGCCACTCGGCCCGCGCCAGGAACTGGGCCACACAGCCCGGCGCCGGATGCCAGCAACTGAGCGGGCCGTAGTCAGCCGGGTCGGGTACCGGCAGTTGGACGCGCTCTGCGGCGGGCAGGATCACGTCGCGAATGTGTGGAATCGTCTGGCCAGCCAGGGCCAGGCGGAGGCGGTCGCCGGGGCGGATATCCAGGGACTGCCAGCGTTGGAAGGAGCCGCTGCTGACGCGGCGGATTTTGCGATCGTCGAGCAGGGTCGGTTCCACTTTTACCACCGGCACTATTTTGCCGGTGCGGCCTACCGGAAACTCAACGCCCGTCACTGTCGCCAGCGCGGTGGCCGCCGGGTGTTTCCAGGCGGCGGTCCAGTGGGGCGGCTCGGGTTGCCATTTTTCCGCCGCGGGGCGACGGCTCTGTTTGAGGACGATGCCGTCGGTGGCGAAGGGCTGGGGTTGGCGGTAGAAGTGTCGGCGCCAGCGGCGCGCCTCTTTCAGGGTATTTACGCGGTGGGTGTAGGCGGTGGTGTCGTAGCCCAGGGTTTCCAGGGCGCGCAGGCGTCGGGGCAGTGTCTCGGGGCCGTTGGGCCAGTCCCAGACGAACAGGGCCAGGGACTCGGCCTGTTCGGCGGACAGGGTGTCGGAGGCCATGGCGCCGCTGGCGCGGCCGCGGGCCTTGTCACCGCCCTCCGCCTGGATATGGTTTTGCAGGCGCCAGTAGATCTCGCCCTGCAGGACCAGTTGTGCGCGTTTGTCGGGGATTGTTTTGTGGATGGCGGGGATGCGGCGGGCGTGGCGGGTCCAGTCCTGGCCGCGCCGGCCATTGCCGCGGCTGATCATCTTGTGTAGTTTGCCGTGGCGGTAGACCAGGGTTACGGCCACGCCGTCGACCTTGGGTTGTAGCCAGGTGTCTTTGTGGTGATCCAGCCAGCGGGCGACCGCTTCGGAATCGCGGAGCTTTTGCAGGCCGGCCTGGGGGATCGGGTGGGAGACGGTACCGGTGGACTGGCGGTCCGGCGGTTTCGGGTTCCGGGCCAGATCCGGGAAGCAGCGGTTCCAGTGCGCCAGGGTTGTGCGGGCCTTGTCGTAGACGGCGTCTTCTACAACGGAGCGATGCTCGAGGTAATAGGCGTTGTCCCAGCGTTGGACTTTCTGGCTCAGGCTGGTGATTTCCTGCTTCGCCTGCGGCGGTTTCCAGTCTGGGCAGTCCGCGGTGGCGGCGAGGACTGGAGGGTTGGCGGCGAGTAACAGGCACAGTGCCGCAAGGTGGAATAGGCTGCGGCGGTGATTGGGTTTTTCTTCTGGTCCGGGTTGTGACAATTCCATCTGTCTGGCTTTTTTATGTTTTTTGCTGGTGGTATTTGTACTTCCTTGTATTACATGCGATTACAGCTGTGTGGGTCGCTGACTTTCTGGGCCCCGATTTTTTTGATGGGCACGTCGCTGCGCTCCTTTACCCATCCTACATGGGTTTCTTGCGGGGAGTTGGTTTTGGGGCGAGGGTCTACCTTTTCTCGCCTGCAAGCCGGCTCCTACGGGGGGAGGAGTCTGCTCTCTGGGGAGGGATTACCTTAGCGGACTTTTCTGGGTTGGTAAAAGGGCTGTGCCGCAATGGCACAGCCCTTTGATGCGGGTGATCACTTGGTGTCAGGGAGCGCGGAAATACCACTGCTGGTTTCCGCCACCGGTCTCGGACCACTGGAGCACCGTGGCACCGTCGGACTGGCTCTTGCCTTCCACGTCCAGCACATGGCCGCTGAGGCGCGAGCGGATCATGAAATAGCCGTCGCCGGTGTCTTCGAGCAGCCACTGCTGGCCCTCGCCCTCCCAGTAATCCCACTGGGCGATATTGGCGCCCGCGTCTTCCGACCGCTCCCATACATCCAGGCTGCGATTGCTGCCCTGATTGATCAGGCTGTAGTAGCCGTTGCCCAGGTCGGTGAGCTGCCAGCGCTGGCCGGCGTCACCGGCGTAGCCGCGCTGCTCCACATCGGCGCCGTTTTCGGTGGAGTTGTTCTCCACGCTCAGCGCCTTGTCGCTGTGTCGCGCCTCGATCACATAGGTGCCGTCGGCGGGCGGGCCGGCCACCACCGGGCAGTCGCCGGGAGTGTAGTCGCGGGTCATGGACGGCCAGCCGTCGACATAAGTCATGTGCTGCACATCCAGCTTGGCCGCGCCATTGTCCGTGGCGTCGTAGTAGTGGGTGGAGACGTAGTTGCAACTGCCCTCCTGCAGCAGCCCCACATGCCCGGGGCCGTGATACTTGCCCTCGCGGTTCGGCAGTATGGTGCGCCAGCCGCTGTAGGGGCCGGTGATGCTGGTGGCGCGGCCCACTTCGATGTAATAGGTGCTGTCCAGGCCTTCACAACATTTGCCGCGATTGACGAACAGGTAGTAATAGCCATTGTTTTTGGTGATATACGGGGCCTCGATACTCTGGTGGCCGCCGCCGTACAGGTGGGTGACACCGCCGATGGTCTTGCCGGTGGCCGGGTCGATCTCCACAACGCCGATGCCATCGAACCAGGAGCCGTAGCTCATATAGACGCGGCCGTCGTCGTCGCGGAACAGCGCCGGGTCGATCGCGTTTTTCTCGTTGGTGCCACCGTTGGAGCTGATCACCATGCCCTGATCCTGCCAGTCGGGGTTGTTCAGGGACGGGGTGCGCACCACGCCGATGGCGGAACGGGAGGAACCGAAGGTGGAGACGGAATAGTAGATATAGTAATAGCCATCCATATAGATGGCGTCCGGCGCCCAGAATTCACCCTCGAAGTCCGGCACGGCGCTGTCGATCCAGGCCGGCCAGCCGCTCGGGAATACGGGCTCGGGGCCGGCTTCCCAGTGGGTGATGTTCTGGGAGGTGGAATACCAGATACCGCCGCCGGTGGTGAAGTGGTAGTAGGTACCGCCGTCCTTGACGATGGCAGCGGGGTCGTGGGAGTTGTCCAGGCCCGTCATGGTGACGGCGAAGGCGTTGACGCTGATACAGGCAAGTAACAGGGCACGCAACAGCGTGCACAGCCCTGACAGGGGTGTACGTAGGATCATCGCTCTTTCCTTTTATATTTATTTGAAAAATGAGCGCATACACTTATTTGTATTATTGTATGCAATTAGAGAGTAGGCGTTTAGCGACAGAAGATCCAGCCATAACCCGGGTTATTTGGCGCCAACTGGCGCAAAAAACCTCCTCTGGGCCATAGAATCACGGGATCTGCCAAGCGGGCCGCTGTTCTCGCCGGGAAAATTTAACGAAATCGTCACCAATTCTTAGCCAGATTTTCTTTTCCGTCGGTCACCCTCCGGCTGCAGCTACAATCCCGAACAAGGACGCCCCCATGAAAAGAATAGTGCTGACAACCCTGCTCCTCAGCGGCCTGGCCCAGGCCGCCCCCTACGAATGGAACTACCCGGCACCGGCCCTGACACCGGGCGCCAACGACAACGGCAAGGTGGTGCTCTTCGACGTTTCCCACGGCGGCACCGAGGGCAATGCGGACTGGGTGATCGACGGCGCCTTTTCCGATTTCGCCGACGACCTGGTGGCCGCCGGCTACACGGTGGAGGAGTACCGCGGCCTGGACAAAAACGGCGACGGTGTCATCCAGTTCGTGGACGACTACACCAACCCCGGCACCGCCAACAGCAATGCCAACGAGGCGGTGATCACCCACGCCGCCATCAGCCACGCGGACGTACTGGTGCTGGCGGAGAGCAACCGCCCCTTCACCCAGGTGGAACAGCAGGCGCTCGAAGACTTCGTTGCGGACGGCAAGGGTATTTTCTTTATCGCCGACCACTACAACGCGGACCGCAACCTCAATAGCTGGGACAGCACCGAGGTGTTCAACGGCTACAACCGCTCCACCCTGCTCCAGTTCAATGTCGGCGGCAGCTACGGCGACCTGCGCAACCCCGGCAGCGCCAGCGGCTGGTTGGCCGGGGAGTTCGGTATCCGCTTTCGCTTCAACGCCATCGACTGGCACAGCGGCGTCAGCGGCATAGAACCGTCGTCGCAGGTGGAAGGGCTCACCGACGGCGTGGGCCCGGTACTGATGGCCGGCGGCGCCACGCTCGCCATCACCGATCCGAACCGGGCCAAGGGCCTGGTGTATTTCTCCGGCAGCGACAATCCCGACCCCTGGACCCACGCGGTGGATTCCGGTCTCTACTTCGGCGGCAGCGACGAGGGGCCCTATGTGGCCATCGCCAAATCCGGCCCGGGCAAGGCGGCGTTTATCGGCGATTCCAGCCCCATCGAAGACGCCTCCCCCAAGTACAAGCGCCAAGACAACGGCAATAGCAAAAGCACCTACCCCGGCTGGACCGACGCCGGCAACGCCGCCCAGCTCAGCCTCAACCTGATCGACTGGCTGGCGACGCCGGAAAGCTATACCCATTTCGACAGCAGCGCCCACCCTGCGGGTACCGCCACGCCCAATCCCATGGCCAGTGTGGAACAGGACGATCCGGATAACGGCCAGCCCTGGAGCAGCCCCTCCAACGGCTACAACCCCTGGGATGCCAGCACCTTCGATTACGGCGCCTACGGCGCGGCGGACGGCCCCGCCGGCAGTGGCGGGGGTGGTGGCGAAACCCTCTCCGTAAGCGAGGCGCTGGCCCTTTCCAACGGCACCCAGGTCACGGTGGAAGGGGAAATCACCCAAGCCATCAACGGCGAATACGCCCTGGAAATTGAAGACCCGGCCAGTGGCAGCACGCTTTACGTAAAACTGGAAAGCCAGTACCGCGCCGAGTTCAGCCCCCAGAACAATCCGGCGGTGATCGGCGAGACATTGAATGTCAGCGGTACCCGCGACAGTTACATGAGCCAGCCCAGCATCGAATACGTTACCGACATGCAACTGGTCAGCGGCGGTGGCGGCAGCGGCTCCTGCGGTTCGACCGGGGCGGTTTCCGTAGGCACCGCTTACGCCAGTGATCAGGGCACGGCGCTGACGGTAGTGGGGGAAGTGATCGGCGGAATCAACGATCCCTACGCCCTGGAACTGGGTGACCTGAACAGCGGCACCACCATCTACGTGAAGCTGGAATCCGGCCAACGCGCCCAATTCAGCCCGGCCAACAACCCCTCCATAGTGGGCGAAACCCTCGAGGTGGAGGGAGTGCGCGACCTCTATATGAACTACCCGAGCCTGGAGTCGGTCAGCAGCCTGACCGAGATCGGCAACTGCCCCTGAATGTTTTTAATCTTTTTCACCCGGACGACGGCACTGCCGCCGTCCTTTTTCTATTGAAAGAAGGAAAAATAATGACGTCCTGTTTTCGAACACTACTCGCAATATCCATAACCGGCACTGCCCTGATCACTGGCTGCAGCGGCGGCGACAACGAACGATTCGTTTCTCCCGCACAGGGCAATAACGACAATAGCGATGGCACCGTCCAGGTGGATCTGCGCCTGATGGAAACCACGGATATCCATTCCAATGTAATGGACTACAACTACTACGGCGACGCGCCCGATACCGCGGTGGGCCTGGTGCGCACCGCAACCCTGATAAAAAATGCCCGCGCCGAGCTGGAAAACCCGGACAACAGCGTGCTGGTGGACAACGGCGACCTGATTCAGGGCAGCCCCATGGGCAACTGGCGCCAGGCGGAAGGCCTTACCGCCGACCAGGTGCACCCGGTGTACAAGGCCATGAACGAGCTGGACTACGACGTAGCCAACTACGGCAACCACGAATTCAACTACGGCCTGGATTACCTGGCGGAAAGTATCAACGACGCCAACTTCCCCTACATCAGCGCCAATATTTTCAAGGACGATGGCGATGCGGATGACAGCAACGACCAGCTCTACTTCGAGCCCTACCAGCTGATCGATAAAACCCTGCTGGACCGCAACGGCGATCCCCGGGATATCACCATCGGCTTTATCGGTTTCGTGCCGCCGCAGATCATGCAGTGGGACAAGAGCAACCTGGAAGGCAAGGTAAAAGCCCGCGATATCAAGGCCATGGCGGAGCGCTTTGTACCGGAAATGCGGGAACAGGGAGCGGATATCGTCGTCGCCATCCCCCACTCCGGCATCAGCACTACCGCCTACACCGAAGCCGACAAACCGGAAAACAGCAGCTGGTACCTGGCGGATGTGGAGGGCATTGATGCCATCATGTTCGGCCACAGCCACCTGCTGTTCCCTTCCGACAACTTCGCCGACACTGCCGAAGTGGATATCGAAGCCGGCACCATCAGAGGCGTGCCCGCGGTCATGCCCGGCTACTGGGGCAGCCACCTGGGCGTGATCGACCTGGCCCTCGACTACGACACAGGCGCGGATAGCTGGCGCATCGCCGACAGCGCCGTCTCCACCCCGGCCATTGTCACCGACGACTCGCCCACCGTGGAGGCGGATGCGAACCTGGTAGCCATGCTGGCCGACGATCACCAGGCCACCATCGACTATATGAACCAGCCCATCGGCGAATCCACCGACGATATTTTCAGCTTCCTGGCCGTCGTAAAAGACGATCCCTCGGTACAGATCATCAGCGACGCGCAGAAAGCCTATGTGGAAGAACTGATTGAAGGGGACGTCAACCTGCAGCACCTGCCGGTACTCTCCGCCGCTGCGCCCTTCAAGGCCTGCACCCGCGACGGCATCTGCTCGGACGAGAGCAGCTTTACCGTGGTGCCCGAGGGCGAACTCAAGGTCAGGAACGCCGCGGACCTCTACCTCTACCCCAACACATTGATGGCGGTGAAGCTGAACGGCGCGGAACTGACCCAGTGGCTGGAATGCTCCGCCTCCCAGTTCCACCAGATCGATATCGATTCCGCCGAACGCCAGGAACTGGTGAACTTCAGCGGTTTCCCCACCTACAATTTCGATGTGATCGACGGTGTGACTTACCAGATAGACGTGACCCAGCCGGCCCGCTACGACGGCGACTGCGCGAAGATCAGCGACGGCAACCGCATCGCAAACCTGCAGTACCAGGGCAACGCGGTAGCGGACGACGACGAATTCCTGGTCGCCACCAACAACTACCGCGCCGGCGGCGGCAAGTTTGCCGGCACCGGCGGCGATCATATCGTCATCGAGTCCCCGGACGAAAACCGCACGGTGCTGGCGGACTACATCAAGGAAAACAGCCCGGTAACCCCCACCGCCGACGGCAACTGGTCATTCGCGCCGATTGAAAGCGCCACCGACCTGGAGATCGTTTTCCGCACACCCGACACCGACCGGACCGACAACTTCGTGGCCACCCAGGCGCCGGAGGCGATTTTCCTGGAGGTGAACGAGAACGGCGAAGCGGTTTACGAATTGAATCTTCAGTGAACGCGTAGGGTGCGCCGTGCGCACCGGGAACCCCAGAGCGGGGCGGTGCGCGCGGCGCACCCTACGGTACATCGTAGGAGCCTGCTTGCAGGCGAACAGGAATGGGGCTCAACGGCCATTCGCCTGCAAGCAGGCTCCTACAAGAGGGTTACGCGGTCTGTTTGATGTTCCGGGATGATTCCAGCAACGCGCTGCTATCGAACACCGGGTCCTGTACCCCCCTGAACGGCGTCTGCAGTACGAACAGGCCGCCGGCACAGCGTTCGCGGTCGAGGGTCCATTCGCTCAGGGATTCGCGCGCGGAGGTCACGAACAGCAGGTCCATATTCTCGCCGCCGAAGGCGACGCAGGTGGTCTGGCTGACCGGTAGTGTCACGGCACCGGCGGTGCGCCCGTTCGCGTCGTAGCGAACCACCCGCGCACCCTGCCACTGGGCGGACCAGAGGTGGCCATCGGCGTCTACGGTAGCGCCGTCCGGATAGCGGTGCATCAGGGTGCGGTTGAACAGTTGGCGGTTGCTGATATCACCGGTCTTTGCATCGAAGTCGTAGCGGTACAGTTTTCTTCTGGGCGTGTCGGCAAAGTAGAAGTGTTCGCCCCGGGGATCCCATGCACAGCCATTGGAAATCCGGATATCGCTCGCCATCTGCGTCACACCGCCACCGGTGTCCAGGCGGAAGAGACCGGCGTCGGCGCGATCAGAGCCATCTTCCACCATGGTGCCGGCCCAGAAGCGGCCCTGCCGGTCGATGCGGCCGTCGTTAAAGCGCATACCGGAATTCTCCGGCAGCAGGGTTTTCTGCCACAGCACTTCACCCTGCCGATAATCGTAGAGAACGAAACCGCTTTCGAACGCGGCGACGATGCAGTTTTCGCGGTCGGTAAAAGCGAAGGCGCAGAGACGCTCCGGGGTTTCGAACACTTCCAGCTCGCGGCTCGGCCACTGCAGCCGGTAGAGTTTGCACTCCTGGATATCGGTCCACCAGACACTGTTGTCCCGGTGGTTCCACTGCACCCCTTCGCCGAGGGTATTTTCTACATCAATGATATCGATGAGCTGTACATCAAGCATGCGCCATTCCCCTGTTGCCTCGCGCTGTAAGCAGTCGCTGCATGGCGATAAATGCGAACAGCAGCAGGCCGATAACAATTTTTGTCCACCAGCTGTTGAGGGTGCCGTCAAATGAAATATAGGTCTGGATAATGCCCATGATCAAAACGCCGATCAGGGTACCGATGACATAACCGGAGCCGCCGGTCAGCAGGGTGCCACCGATGACCACCGCCGCAATGGCATCCAGTTCCATGCCAACGGCCGCCAGTGAATAGCCGGAGAAGGTATAAAACGAGTAGACAATTCCCGCCAGCGCGGACAGGAATCCGCTGATGGCATAGATCGAAATGGTCGTGCGCGCCACCGGTACCCCCATCAGCCGGGCGGATTGGGCATTGCCGCCGAGCGCGTAGATATAGCCACCCAGGCGGCTGTAGTGGGCCAGCACAACCGCGCCCGCCACCACCAGCGCCAGGATCAGGGTGGAAGCCCCTACCCAGGCGTCTCCGGGCAGGAAGGTACCGAAATCCGCCACGGCGTCGTAAAAGGAATGATCGATGGGGACCGACTTGTCGCTGAGGATGGTCGCCAGGCCCCGGGCCAGGAACATGCCGGCCAGGGTGACGATAAACGGCTGCAACTTGTAATAGTGAATCAATGCACCCATGGTGGCGCCGAACAGGCCACCGCCGATCAGCACCAGCGGGAATACCACCAGCGGATGCAGGCCCGCCTCGCCGATCAGTACACCACAGGCGACGCCGGTCAGCGCGATCACCGCGCCCACGGACAGGTCGATACCGCCGGAGATGATCACGAAGGTCATGCCGATGGCGGTGATCGCCAGGAAGGCGTTGTCGGTAAACAGGTTGGCCAGCACGCGGGTGCTGCCGAAGTGATCGAACTGCAGCGAGCCGATCAGGAACAGCAGCATAAACAGGCCGCCGGTCACATACAGGGAAGTAAATCTGGAATTCATCACGCCTCTGCCCTCTCCCCGACGGATTTGTTGCTTTTCGACTTGGCCAGCGCAATCAGCGCCCCCATCTGTGCCTGGAAGCGCGGGCTCTGCAGTAGCAGTACGAAAACGACCACCAGCGACTTGATCACCAGGTTATATTTCGGCGGCACGCCGCTCATGATGATGGTGGTGCTGAGACACTGGATGATCAGCACACCCACCAGCGACAGCACAAGCGAAAAGCGACCACCCATCAGCGAGGCGCCGCCGATCACCACTGCCAGAATGGCATCCAGCTCCAGCCACAGGCCGGCGTTATTGGCATCGGAGCCCTGGATATCCGCCGCGGCGATCATACCCGCCAGCGCTGCGCAGAGGCCGGCGATGCAGTAGACCATCATTTTTACCGCGCGCGCATTGACCCCCAGGTAGTGGCTGGCGCCGGCATTGCAGCCAACGGATTCCACAAACAGGCCCAGTGCGGTTTTGCGCATCAGAAGCTGGATGGCGGCGAACACCATCAGCACCAGCAGGATCGGGAAAGGCACACCGAATACGGAGCCGGTGCCGATAAAGGTAAAGGCTTCGTTCTGGAAGGTGACGATCTGGCCCGCGTTGATCAACTGGGCGATACCGCGACCCGCTACCATCAGTATCAGGGTGGCGACGATGGGCTGGATACCGAGGAAGCTCACCAGGCTGCCGTTGACGGCGCCGATCAGGATGCCGATGGCCATGCCGCCGGCGACGACCAGGAAAATACTGTCCACGCCGCCGACCAGCATATTGGCACAGACGGCGCCGGCGATGGCCATGGTGGCGCCCACGGACAGGTCGATACCGCCGGTGGCAATCACAAGCGTCATGCCGATGGCCAGCAGGGCCACCGGGGCGCTGCGGTTAAGCACATCGATCAGGCTGCCGTAGAGCCGGCCGTCGACGAGTTTTACCTGGAAGAATTCCGGTGACAGCACCAGGTTGATGGCCAGCAGCAGGACCAGGCCCAGCAGTGGCCAGAGGTAGCGGCCGTTCAGCGGCGGCAATAGGCCGCGCGGCCCGGCCGGCGAAACTGGCTGCTCTTTGGCGGCAGCGGGTGGTAGGTTGTTCACATCTCGCCTCTTTTTTTATTTGGTTTCGCTTTTGTTTTGGTTGATCTGTTTTTTGTTTGTGCCGGTTTTTAGCTCCGTGGCCCTTCTCTGGATTCCGGCCTGCGCCGGAATGACGAGGCTCCTACAATGCGACTCGTCATACCGGCGGAGGCCGGTATCCAGGGAGCGGCCGCCGGCCGCTTGCGGAGCTGGAGCTCCGCGCACCCAGGGGTCAGGCCTCGGCGATGGCTTGCATTATTCGGTTTTCGGAGATTTCCTCGCCTTCGATCTCGGCCACTTTCTTGCGGTCGCGCATGACCGCTACGCGGTCGGAGAAGGCCACCAGTTCTTCCAGTTCGGATGAGGTCACCAGCAGGGACATGCCTTCGCCGCAGAGTTGCTTGATCAGTTTCAGGATCTCCGCGTGCGCGCCGATATCGACGCCGCGGGTGGGTTCGTCCAGCACCAGCAGTTCCGGATTGGTGGCCAGCCAGCGGGCCAGGATGACTTTCTGCTGGTTGCCGCCGCTCAGCTGTTCGATGGGTTTGTCCGCGTCCGGGGTGGCGATCTGCAGCTCCGCGATAAACTTTTCTGCCAATTCCTGCTGTTCGGTGCGGCTCATGGGCCGCCACCAGCCGCGGCGGGCCTGTACCGCCAGGGCGATGTTTTCGCGGATGGACAGCGGGCCGACGATGCCACTGGCCTTGCGGTCCTCCGGGCAGAGTGCCAGGCCGGCCTCGATGGCCTCGGCCGGTTTGCGGAAGCTGCGTTCGCGGCCGGAGAATGTCAGTGCGCCGGAGGATTTTTTATCCACGCCGAACACCGCGCGGCAGACTTCCGAGCGCCCGGAGCCCAGCAGGCCGGCCAGGCCCACGGCCTCGCCGCGTTTAACGGTCAGGGAAGTCGGCTGCAGGGAACCGCGCACGGCGACGTCGTCCAGTTCCAGCAGCGGTTCACCCGCGGCGCGGTCGTCCCGTTCCGGGGCGCGGTGCGCCTGGGCCTGCAGCTCCTTGCCCAGCATATGGCCCACCAGTTCCTCGCGCGGCAGGCCCGCGGTTTCGAACTCGCCCACCAGGCCGCCATTGCGCAGCACGGTGATGCGATCGCTAACCGCATAAACCTGATCGAGGAAGTGGGTAATAAAGACGATGCCGATACCCTGGGATTTCAGTTCGCGCAGGACGTCGAACAACTGCTCCACCTCACCGGCATCCAGGCTCGCGGTGGGCTCGTCCAGCACCAGTACTTTCGCCGACATATCCACGCCGCGGGCGATGGCCACCAGTTGCTGGATGGCCACGGAGTAGCTGGACAGCGGTTGGGTGACATCGATATCTAGGGCGAAACGTTTCAGGACTTCGCGGGATTGTCTGTAGATGCGCTTCCAGTCGATCAGCCCGAACTTTTTCGGCTCGCGCCCCAGGTAGAGGTTCTGCGCCACGCTGAGGTTGGGCAGCAGGTTCACTTCCTGGTAGACGGTGCTGATGCCGACTGACTGCGCCTGGGCCGTGCTCTTCAGCTTGAGCGGCTTGTCCAGGTAGGCCATGGAACCGCCGTCGCCCTCCAGCGCGCCGGTCATCACCTTGACCAGGGTGGATTTGCCCGCGCCGTTTTCCCCCAGCAACGCGTGGATCTCGCCTTCGCGCAACTGGAAGTCGACGCCGTCCAGCGCCTTGACGCCCGGGTATTGCTTTTCGATTCCGCTCAGGTTCAACAAACTCATATCAGCCACCCGTACGTTTTCTGTATTCTTCCGCTGCGGTTTCCTGCGTGTAGAGATCGCCGGTGGTGGTGATCTGCTTGTCGATATCCCGGTCGCCGCCCAGGTAGCGATCGATTACGTCGAACGCCGGGCCGCCCAGGTGCGGAGTCAGTTCCACGGTGGCATTGGCCGTACCTTCGGCCATGGCCTTGAAGTAATCCGGTACGCCGTCGACGGAAACTACCAGGATATCCTCGCCCGGTTTCAGGCCGGCTTCCCTGATTGCCTGGATGGCGCCGATGGCCATTTCATCGTTGTGGGACCAGAGCGCGCAGAGTTCCTCGCCACCGCCCTCGGCCTTGAGCATGGCTTCCATGACTTCCTTGCCCTTGGTGCGGGTGAATTCGCCGGTCTGGCTGCGCACGATCCCGGCGTTCGGGTATTCGCCGATGATTTCCTTGAAGCCTTTCATGCGGTCGATGGCGGCGGTGGCGCCGACGGTGCCCTGCAGCTCGAGGATGTCGCAGTTGCCGCCGGTCTCCTGCATCAGCCACTCGGCCGCGCGGCGCCCCTCCTCGACAAAATCCGAGGCGATGCGGGTCAGGTACATGGAGGGATCTTTTACGCGGATATTGCGGTCCAGGATCACGACGGGAATATCCGCGCGTCTGGCCTCGCGCAGGACCGGACGCCAGCCGGTTTCCACCACCGGCGCGATCATGATGGCGTCTACCTGCTGGGCCACAAAGCTGCGCACGGCCTTGATCTGGTTTTCCTGCTTCTGTTGTGCGTCGGAGAATTTGAGATCGATACCGCGGCGTTTGGCTTCCGCCTTGACGGATTCACTGAAGCTGGTGCGCCAGCCGCTTTCGGAACCGACCTGGGCGAAGCCGACGGTGATGGCGGCCGCGGGCTGGGCGAAACTGAGAGCCAGCGCGAGTGCACCGGTCAGTAACGGTGGGATTCTCATGTTGTTCTCCTCATCACAAGGATCTGTTTATATTTATTTTGTTTTTTGATGGGCAAAACTGCGCGCATAACGAGCATGCTCGTTGCGCAGTTTTGCGACCGGCCATGGATGGCCGGGCCGGCGGCTGCTCCAGGGATGGCTGCTTGGGCATGAGCCACCCCGAAGCCACCGCCATTCGCCTGCAAGCAGGCTCCTACAGTTTATTCGGCAGAGAAGCTGTAAATGGTTGTCTGCCGGTATTCCTCTCCCGGCTGCAGAATCACAGACGGGAAATTGTCGTGGTTGGGCGCGTCCGGGAAACCGTGGGTTTCCAGGCAGAGCCCGGCGTATTGCTGTATCGGCGAGCCGTCTTCGCGGTTGCGGCTGCCGTCGAGAAAATTGCCGCTGTAGAACTGCACACCCGCCTCGCTGGAGACGATCTTCACGCTGCGGCCGGAGGCCGGGTGGGTGAGCTCTGCAATCGGCTTCAATATTTTTTCCGCGTTTTCGTCCACTACCCAGAAGTTGTCGTAACCGCCGGGCCAGGCATCGATATCGCGGCCGATTTTCTTGCGTTTGCGGAAATCCACCGGTGTGCCTTCCACATCCAGCAATTCGCCGGTGGGCACCAACTCGCTGTTCAGTGCCAGCAGTTTCTCAGCGTGGATTTCCAGTTCGTGTTCGAGAATGCCGTCGCGACCCGCCAGGTTCCAGTAGCAGTGGTTGGTCAGGGCCACCGGCGTGGCTTTGTCCGTGGTGGCTCGGTATTCCAGCGCCAGGGTGTCGTCCTCGCCCAGGCGGTAGGTCAGTTCCACCGACAGCCGGCCGGGATAACCGCCCTCGCCTTCCGGGCTTTCACTGCGGAAAGTCACGGACTGGCCCGCCGCGCCGGACTCGCTCTGCACCATCTGCCAGCGCTTGCCACTCAGGCCGTCCGGACCACCGTGCAGGTGGTTGGCGCCGTCGTTGGCCGGCAGCCGGTATTCGGTTTCGCCGATGCGGAAACGCGCCCCGCCGATGCGGTTGGCCACGCGGCCGACGGCGACGCCGAGATACCAGTCGTTTTCCAGCCAGTGCTGCGGATCGGCGTAGCTCAGCAGGATATTGTCCCGGTGACCGTAGCGATCCGTGGTCTCCACTGACAGCAGGCTGGCGCCGAGTTCGCACAGCCGCACACGGGTGCCCCGGCCATTGGCCAGGGTCACCGTGCGCAGCGGCTCGGCGCCGGCGACTGGAATAGTCGCCGACTCGATACCGCGGGGCATTGCCAGTTCAGACAGCATCGCTGGTCTTTTCCCCGTTCACCAGGCGCGCGATACCCAGCGGGTTATCGTTTTTCAGCGCTTCCGGCAGCAGGCTTTCCGGGTAGTTCTGGAAGCAGATCGGGCGCAGGAAACGCTCGATGGCCTTGGTACCCACGGAGGTGAAACGCGCATCGGTGGCCGCTGGGAAGGGACCGCCATGCATCATGGAGTGGCATACTTCCACGCCGGTGGGATAGCCGTTGACCACGATGCGGCCCACGCGCTGGCGCAGCAGCTCTACCAGGTCGCCGTAGCTGCCCAGCTCCGCTTCGGTGCACTGCAGCGTGCCGGTGAGCTGGCCCTGCAGCGCGGCAGTGGCCTGCAGCAGTTCATCACGATCGCGGCATTTCACCACCAGCGAGGTGGGGCCGAACACTTCTTCCTGCAGCTCGCCGTTGGCCAGGAAGTCTTTTCCGCTGACGGTCAGCAGGCTCGCCTGGCAGGTGAAACCGCTCTCGTCGCCGGTGGCTTCACCGGTGGCAACCTCTTCCACGCCCTGCTGGTCGCGCAGCTTGGCGCCGCCGCTCTGGTAGCCCTGCTGGGTGGCCTTGTTCAGCATCACTCCGGCGCCGACCTTGGCCAGGGCATCGCTGGTGGCGCTGATAAAGCGGTCCAGGTCTTCGCCTTCCACACCCAGTACCAGGCCCGGGTTTACACAGAATTGGCCGGTACCCATGTTCAGGGAGCCGACAAAACCTTCGGCGACACTCTCGGCGGAGTTTTTCAGGGCTTCCGGCAGCAGCACGACCGGGTTGATGCTGCCCATTTCCGCGAACACCGGAATCGGTTCCGGGCGCTCGTTGGCCAGCTTGAACAGCGCGGTACCGCCGGAGAAGGAACCGGTGAAGCCCACGGCCTTGATACCCGGCGACTTGACCAGCTCCGCGCCGACGCGCTTGCCGGAACCGAGAATCAGCGAGAAGACGCCACCCGGCAGCTCGCATTTCTCGACCGCTTTGGCCAGTGCCTGGGCCACCAGTTCGCTGGTGCCCGGGTGCGAGTTGTGCGCCTTGACGATCACCGGGCAACCGGCGGCAAAGGCGGCGGCGGTGTCACCGCCGGCGACGGAGAAGGCCAGCGGGAAGTTGCTGGCACCGAAGACGCCCACCGGGCCCAGGGCCTGGTTGAAGCTGCGCAGGTCCGGGCGCGGCATCGGCTGGCGATCCGGCAGCGCGGTGTCGATGCGGGCATCCAGGTATTCGCCCTTCACGATCCAGTCGGCGAACATGCGCAGTTGGCCGCAGGTGCGGCCGCGCTCACCCTCGGCGCGGGCGCGCGGGTAGCCGGTCTCGGCGGAGACACGCTCCAGCAGTTCGTCACCCAGGGCCATGATTTCGTCGGCGCAGGTGTTCAGAAACTCGGCGCGCTTCTGTGGCGAGGTGTTGGCGAATTCGGTAAAGCACTCGCTGGCGGCGTTGACCGCTTCGGTCACCTGGAATTCGTCCGCGCAGGTGAACTCCGGTTCGAGGTTTTCGCCCTTGGCGGGATCGACACCCCGAAAGGTGTCGGCGCGGCCGTCGAGCCATTTACCGGCGATCAGTTGTTTGCCTGTAAGCGGCATGTTGAGTCTCCTTCGTGTTCGTTACCTTGGAGGTACATAAAAATTGCAGGTATCGGGCCGCACTTTCCCAGGCTCCCTGTGGAAAATGCGGGTCACAACCGGGACCGGAAGGACGCTCCGGCCGGCCCCGGAATGTTAACGCTACCATCGCGTTATGTCACTCGTATCAGATCCAGCCGCCGTCGACGATAAAGTTCTGCGCCGAGCACATGCGGCTGTCGTCGGAGGCGAGGAACAGGGCCATGGCGGCCACATGCTCCGGTAGTAGCTCGCCCTTCATGCACTGCCCCTTGGCGATGTCCTCGCGGGCACTGTCGTCGACCCAGAGGCGCAGCTGCTTTTCGGTCATGACCCAGCCGGGCACCAGGGTGTTCACGCGGATGCTGTCCGGCCCCATATCCCGCGCCAGGCCGCGGGTCAGGCCCTCGATGGCGGCCTTGGAACTGGTGTAGCCGGGCATGCCGCCCTGGGCCGCGTGCCAGCTCATGGAACCGAAATTGATGATGGAACCACCACCGAGCTCTTTCATATAGGGATACACCGCCTGGGCAGCAAAGAACTGGTGGCGCATATTGACGGCGGTGTGCCTGTCCCACTCTTCCGGCGTTACCTCGCGGAAGTCGTGGCGCAGGTCGTTGGCGGCGTTGTTGACCAGCACCGAGATGGGACCCAGCTCTTCAGCGGCCTGGGAGATGGTGGCGCGCAGGCTTTCGATATCGGTGAGATCGCAGTAGTAGAAACTCACCTGTGCCGCGGAGTCCTCCGGCCGCTCGCCGCGCAGGCGTTCCACCAGTGCCTGGGAGGCTTCTCGCTGGATATCCACGAAGGCCACCTTCGCCCCCTGCTGGAAAAAGGCCTCTACCAGGCTGGCGCCGATACCGGAGCCGCCGCCGGACACGAATACGGTTTTGCCATTCAGGCTGGGGTATTGGTTGGTCAGGTTCATCGCTCGCTCTTGTGTTCTTTATTGACTGCTTATTGGTTGCCGCAAACCCTTGTAGGAGCCTGCCCGGCAGGCTCCTACAGTACGGGGCGGAGTCCGGTCAGTGCGAGTGCCGCGGCACTTCGGCGCCGCGACAGCCGACGAGGAAATCGAAATCACAGCCCTCGTCCGCCTGTAATACACGCTCTCGGTACATCTCCAGGTAGCCACCGGTGGAGGCAATCACATGGTCGCGTTTCAGTGACTCCAGGCGCGAGGCCAGTTCCTCGTCGGAGATCTCCAGGTTCAGGATGCCGTTATCCGCATCCAGGTGCACCATATCGCCGTCCTGTACCGCGGCCAGCGGACCCAGTTCCATGGCCTCGGGCACCACGTGCAGCACCACCGTGCCGAAGGCGGTGCCGCTCATGCGGGCATCGGAGATGCGCACCATATCCTTGATACCCTTTTTCAGCAGCTTCGGCGGCAAGCCCATATTGCCCACTTCGGCCATGCCCGGGTAACCCTTGGGACCGCAGTTCTTCATCACCATCACGCAGGTTTCGTCGATATCCAGGTCCGGGTCGGCGATGCGCTGCTTGTAGTGATCGAAATCCTCGAACACCACGGCGCGGCCGCGGTGGTTCATCAGCTCCGGGCTGGCCGCGGAAGGTTTCAGCACCGCGCCGCGCGGGGCCAGGTTGCCTTTCAGGATACAGATGCCGCCGCTGGCCACCAGCGGATTGTCCATGGTGCGAATAACGTCGTCGTTGTAACAGGGAGCATCCTGCACATTCTCCCAGAGGGACTGGCCATTCACGGTCAGGCAGTCCCGGTTGAGCTTGTCCGCCTCGCCCAGGCGGCGCAGCACCGCGGGCAGGCCGCCGGAGTAGAAGAACTCTTCCATCAGGTATTCGCCGGAGGGCTGCAGGTTCACCAGCGTGGGTACCTCGCGGCCCTTCGACCAGTCTTCCAGGTCCAGGTCCACGCCGATGCGGCCGGCGATGGCCTTCAGGTGAATCACCGCGTTGGTGGAACCGCCGATGGCCGCATTGGTGCGGATGGCGTTGTGGAAGGCCTCTTTGGTCAGCACCTTCGACAGGGTCAGGTCCTCGTGCACCATGTCCACGATGCGCATGCCGGACATGTGCGCCAGGGTGTAGCGGCGCGAATCCACCGCCGGGATGGCGGCATTGTGCGGCAGGCTGGTGCCGAGGGATTCCGCCATGCAGGCCATGGTGGAGGCGGTACCCATGGTGTTGCAGGTACCCGCGGAACGGGACATGCTGCCCTCCGCGCTGAGGAATTCGTGCAGGGAGATATTGCCGGCCTTGTACTCCTCGTGCATCTGCCACACGAGAGTGCCGGAGCCCACCTCTTTACCCTTGTGATCGCCGTTCAGCATGGGGCCGCCGGTGACCACCATGGTGGGCAGGTTGCAGCTGGCGGCGCCCATCAGCAGTGCCGGCGTGGTCTTGTCGCAGCCCACCAGCAATACGACGCCGTCGATCGGGTTGCCGCGGATGGCCTCTTCGGTATCCATGGACGCCAGGTTGCGGGTCAGCATGGCCGTGGGGCGGAGATTGGACTCGCCGTTGGAAAAGACCGGGAACTCCACCGGCACGCCGCCGGCCTCGCGGATGCCGTTCTTGACATGCTCGGCAATCTTTCGGAAATGGGCGTTACAGGGGGTCAGCTCGGACCAGGTATTGCAGATACCGATGACCGGCCTGCCTTCGAAGTGGTGATCGGGAATCCCCTGGTTTTTCATCCAACTGCGGTACATGAACCCGTTCTTGTCACGCGTTCCGAACCAATTGGCCGACCGCAGGACTGTCTTTTTCTTATCATCACTGGCCATTATTAGAACCCCACTTATTTTCTCATAACTATTATTGTATGACTTATTAATTTGCAGGACAAGCACCCCCCCGCGAAATAGGGAGCGATCCGGGATAGCGGTAGCCCCCCTGGAGGGGGAGCCTGAGTGGCGCCACGGAGTCGGGAGCGGCGACCGCAACTACTGCTGCAATACCGGTCCCCGCCGGAAAGGCAGTGGATCCCCCAGCCTGAAGTAGTCAAAGTCGGCCACGCCGCCCGCCTCGCGGGTGGCAAAGCTGAACAGGCCAAAGCGGTAGCCCATGAAGTGCGGCAGAGTGTATTCCATTGCCAGGGGCCCGCCGATCGGGCTCCATTGCCCGCCTTCCGGGCGGTAATAGAATTTGGCGGTATCTGCCCCCTGACGAAAATCGGCCTGCGCCTTCAGGTATACCGTCTCCCCCTCCAGGGGCACCCGGCCCAGCTCCCGCGGCACCTCACCTTCCGCGCTGACCATGGTGACAAAACGCTTTCCGCCCTCCCGCCTGACGCCGACATAGCCGTAGTGCTTCTGCAGCAGCGCCAGGCCGGCGACATCTCCGGCGCGCATCGCCGACACGTCGACACGCACCGAGGCGGAGCTCTCCGGGCCGAAAGTGCGCTGGGTCAGGGTATTGCGGGTTTGCAGCAGGTCCGGATCCACACGGCCATTGGTCAGGCGCAGGTAGCCGGGCCGGTCGGTGAGAGACCAGTATTCCGGGGCCGGATTGTGATTCCACTGCCAGGCAAGGGGCAGCTCAGGCCGGTCGAACTCATCCGAAGTGACGATGCCGGCAACATTCGCATTTTCCACCGGCTTTCCATCCAGCGAAACGTCGAGGGTTTCGGGGACGACGCCTTCCCGACCCAGCATCGGCCACCCGTCTTCCCAGCTTACCGGCACCAGATAGGGAATGCGGCCCACCGCGCCGCGGTCGCCGAAGAGCATCGCGTACCAGTCACCCTCCGGCGTCTCGATCAGGCCACCCTGGGCGATGCCCTGATATTGCAGTGCCACCCTGCCCTCGTACGGGCCGGTGAGCCGGTCGGCGCGATGGATCACCACCGTGCGCATGCCCTGTCGCGGCCAGGTGATGTTCATCAGGTAATAGCGGCCATCGATCTTGTACAACTGCGACCCCTCGGCCGGCAGCATGATATCTTCTCCGGCCGGCTTGCTGGCATCGTCGATGATCACCTGATTGACACCACCGGCTTTTATTCCGGAGAAATCGGACTCCAGTTCAACCAACCGGATCTCGTCACTGCCATAGACCATATAAACACGGCCGTCGTCAAAGAACAGGGAATGGTCGTGCAGGTCCGGCTCGAATGCGGTTTCCAGCCAGTTCCCGCTCTGGATATCGCCCGTTCTGTACACATGGGTTTTGCCGGAAGTCGCGGAGAAAGTGGACACATGGAACTGTCCTTCATGGTAACGCAGGCTGCTGGCCCAGGAACCCTTGCCATAGGCGTTCTGCCCCCCGTTCAGGTTCATCTGGTCGTTGTCCACCAGTGTGTCGTAGGCGTAGCCCAGCAGCTCCCAATTCACCAGGTCCCGGGACTTCATGATCGGCAGCCCCGGATTCATATGCATGGTGGTACTGCTCATGTAATAGGTATCG
Source organism: Microbulbifer halophilus (assembly GCF_026183675.1). Classification (GTDB taxonomy): domain Bacteria; phylum Pseudomonadota; class Gammaproteobacteria; order Pseudomonadales; family Cellvibrionaceae; genus Microbulbifer; species Microbulbifer halophilus. Next base: position 61,243 of record NZ_JAPIVK010000012.1, on the reverse strand, counting down.
TCGACGCGGATTACCGATACGTCGGGCACATCCGCCCATATGATGGGGTTGCGCGCCTCGATGGGCCCGGGCCCATCTTCGGCCCTCTCGTGCGTGTCACCTGGAGCTGCTGCCCGCTTGCCTGAACTTTCCGCCCCGCATGCCATTAAACCGAGCGATAGGGCTATCGCTGCCGAAACACCAAGCAGCGGCCGGACATACCGTCCGGCCTTTACAGATCTTTTACTTTTCATCGATCGATACAGGGTCACGAACTGGCGGCGAGAAAATCGTTCACTTGCAGCCAATGCATAAAGGCATCAAACCAGCGATTGCTGGTGCGGTCCGGATTTCCGAGACCGAAACCGTGGCCGCCATTCTGGTAGAGGTGAAACTCGACCGGCCGGCCCGCCTCGAACCAGGATTCGATTGCGCCGAACTGGCCGCGGAAGAGGAAATCATCGGCGGCGATAACATTGAACATGGGCGGTGCATCCGTGGGCACCTCGACCGGGCCCATGCCACCATAGATGGGGCCGATAAAGGCGAGATCCATGACCTCGGAATTGAGTGTCGAGTGCATGGTTAAACCGGCACCGGCAGAAAAGCCGATCATTCCCAGGCGATCTGTATCCACGCCCCATTCACTGGCCCGCTCGTTGATCAGGGCATAGGCGGCCTCGGCATCCTCGAGTTGATTGGACAGATCCCAGCGCGGCGGGCTCGACGGTTTTTCGCCATTTTTTTCCGCATCGGGAGACGCGCCCGCCTCGGCGAAGAGCTGCTCCATCGACTCCCTGAAACCGTCGAGCGATTCCGGAGTTGGCTGGAGGCGGTATTTGAGCACGAAAGCGGCGATACCCCGCTCCGCCAGAGCGTCTGCAACTTCCCAGCCCTCGTTCTTCACCGACAGCCACCGGAAACCACCGCCAGGCGCCACTATGACTGCCGCGCCGTTCGCCTTGTCCGCTTCGGGCAGGAAGGGAGTAAGGGTTGCTGTTGAGATGTTCCGCGCCATCGGATCTCCCCACTGGCGGAACCAGGTCTCGGGGGCAGCCTGCTCGTCGACACCACCGGTGCCCAGTGGAATGGCATTCGGCTCCTCGGGGGCCTCAAGCGGGTAGATGGTGCCGTCCTGCGCCGTGGCGGATGCGGTAAACATGAACGCAGTTGCGGTGAACAGGAATGACAATGCGAGAGAGGCTTTTCTGGTCAGCTTCATAAATACACCAGTAATTATTGTGTTATTGATCGTTGGAACTTATCGACCGCCTCACAAAGACCATTTTCGAAACAGAGACGGAAAATTTCGGGCGCCCACCGCACGAACCACTGCGCGGTGGGCGCCCCTCCGGTCACACATCCCGTGAGACCGGCCTGGATTCAGAACCGACTGAAGAAATCCCAGACGGCGCTGGAGTAAAAGGACGGCGTCGTATGACCTCCATTAAACGGGCACCAAACCACGGGGTGGCCCGCGTCGCAGTTTTGATACTCCACACAAGGTGACGGATCCGTGGGAACAGTGGTGCTGGAGCAATTATTGGCCGATATATAAAGGTCTCTCGCCTCCTCCCCGCTGCCGAACCCGACCACATTGTCACTGGTCCCGTGGGTTATCAACGCCGCCATCGGCAGGCCGCTGTCGTTGTACGGCGTCCAGAGTGCACCGGATGCCGGGGCAATGGCACGGAAGGTTTCGGCCATCTCGCGGCCCACGGCAAATGACATCATTCCACCGTAACTCCAGCCGGCGGAGAAAACCCGGTCCTGGTCAATGCACAACGAATTGTTGAACTGGTCGAGCATTGCCCGCAGGAAGTCCATGTCGCGGCCGTTGGTGTTCGTCCAGCCGTCGGTGCCCTCGGCGCGGTTGGGAGCCACAAAAATCGCCGTACCGTTCGACAATCCCTTCAGGTTGTAATAGGAATCGTTGGCAACGTTGTCGGCACTTCCGCCACGCCAGTGCCATGCGAAGACCAGCCGGTATGGATTGTTCACGTCGTAGTTATCCGGGATATCGATGATATATTCCCGGTCCAATCCCCCGACGTTGAGGCTGTGCCGACCGCTGTCCAGGCTCGGGGCGAAACCACAACCCGCCGATCCGTTGCCGCCGGAACTGGACGACGAACTGCTCGACGACGAACTGCTCGAGGACGAGCTGCTTGAGGACGAGCTGCCGCCGGAGACGGGGCCGAAGTTGATGTAACCGTTGCAGTGCAGCCATTCGGTGTTCGAACCGCCACCACATTCATCGTCCCAGGCGCCGGTGTTTTCGCTCTGGTCTTCGGCCTCGCGGACGATGCCATTGACGACAATGTAGTCGACCTGAACATCGGCATCACCATCGTTGTCGTTGGTAAATTCGACCAGGATATCGCCTTCCAGGCTGGTGCTGCTGCTGAAATCCATAAAGCCGGTGCCCAGCGTCCAGCTCTGCACGTCGGTGCCACCCACGCTCAGCGTGATCGACTCAGAACCGGTGGTGCCACGCGCGCGCACGCCGATGCTGTTGCCGCCGCCGCTGGAGGAAGAATTACTCGAGCTCGAAGAACTGCTGGAAGAAGAGCCGCTCGAACCCGAAGAACTGGAAGACGAACTGCCACCATCCGGTCCGCCGTTGCCAATACAGACGGGCGGTTCGAAGCTGCCGTCATGGGTTCCCTGCAAACCGAAAGTGGCGCTCTGCCCCTCGGCCAGGTTGCCGTTCCAGTCACAGCAATTGCTGAACGAGGGTGTGGCGGTACTGCCGCCGCTCTCGATCACATTCCAACTGCCGGTGACATTGGCCGGTTCGTCGAAAGTGAGCTGCACTGTCCAGTCGTCGATGGAGCCCGGGCCGTCATTGGTCACCGTTACATCCAACTGGTAAGCACTGTCCCAGACATTCGAAACCACGGAACAACTATACGAAGCAAATGCCTGCCCCGCCGATAGAACACCGGCCAGCAACAGGACAAATCTGGATAAGATTTTCATCAGATCGTTCTCCTATTATGGTGGGCCCTCAGGCCCGATAATCACCTGGAGACCTATCGTTCCAGGAAGTTCATCAACCAGGTCATGGCAGGGCGGTGCGAACCGTCACTCCGGATAAGGCCGCTGTTGGGAACCCAGGTCCCGCCGACCACATAACCCCACAGCGTAATTCCCGCCACTGACGGATGGCTGAAAAACATCGGGAATTGCTCCTGCATGATCTGCAACTGGATCTGGTCGTCGGCGTGATCGACGTCGTACTCAGAGATGTATATCGGCAGGCCGAGCGCGGCCACCGCATCGAGCTTGCTCTGGACATCATTCAGGGACCAGTCTTCCAGGCCGTGCGCCTGCAGGCCGATGGCGTCCACCACACCGGCTTCGACCGCCGGCCTGGCCATGTCGATAAACTCCTGGGTATTCCAGCTCAACACGTTGTAATCGTTCAGGATCAGAATGGCATCCGGGCAATACTGCCTGGCGAGTTCGAAGGAACGGATGATCCAGTCATTGCCGAAGGCGCTTTGCGCATAACCGGCTGGCGCGTGGCCTGGAGTGGCCTCGTTGACTACGTCGATCATCTGGGTGTCCGGGTAGCGCGCACAGTAATCGCGAATCCACTCCTCGATTTCCGCGGCCTGCTCCGAGGGGCTGAGATCATTGATCCAGTCCGGGGACTGGCTTCCCCATACGAACGTATGCTGCTTGAATGGAATGCCATTCTGCTGGGCGAAGTTGTAGGCCGCGTCCAGGCCACTCCAGTTGTACTGGTCACGAACGCCTTCCACACTGCTCCACTTGCCTTCATTCTCGGGGGTGATCTGGCCCCAGTACTGCATGAAATCCGACCGAACCTGTCCGCCGGTGGTAATGTTGCCGACAAAGAAACCGGTGGGAGAAGGATCCGGGTCGATTCCCGACAGTGGACCGAAGTTGATATAGCCGTTGCAGTGCAGCCACTCGCTGTTTGAACCGCCGCCGCACTGGTCGTTGCCCCAGGCTCCGGTATTCTCGCTCCGGTCCTCAGCCTGGCGAACCTGGCCGTTTACTTCCACGTAATCGATCCGCACATCGGCGTCGTCGTTGTCGTTGGTGAAGGCCACGGTGACGTCGCCGGACAGTTCGGTGGTGGCCGTGTAGTCCGCCATGGCGGTGGACAGAGTCCAGCTCTGCACGTCGGTGCCGCCCACCCGCAGGGTGATCGACTCGCTGCCTGTGGTACCGAGTGCACGGACAACGACCGTATCGTCGCCGCCACTACCGGAAGTGGTGATCTCTCCCGCAGATGCCGTCAGCTCGACACGATCCAGTCCTGCGCCGTCTTCGCGCCGCAGAACCCGCAGGGTGTGCTCCCCCATCGACAGATTGTCGAAGGTCGCCGGCATCAGCGTATCCCAACCGCTTGTGGCGGTATTGTTTTGCGTAACCCACGAACCCGAGTCCAGTTTGTAATAGAAGGAATCGTCATCGGCGTTCGGTAGATTGGCGCGGATCTGGAACTGCACGTCCGCCACTTGCGAAAGCGTAAACGGGATCTCGATTTGACCGGTTTCGCCATCCGCGGGCGAATCCAGTATCTGGGTGCCATTGTTCGGCCAGGCGATGTACTGTCCGCCGGACGCGGCCGAATCGAATTCGACATTGAACGGCGAGAAGCCGCCCTGGCCCGAGAGGCTTTCCAGTTCCACCTCCAATGTGCTGCCCTCAACGGCACCGCCGGTAAACCGGTACCAGTCCAGATTGAGCAGATAGTCGCTACCGCCGGAAAAACGCAGGAACAGGTCGTGAACGCCGGTCACTGTGTCGATCCCCGTTGAAAGTGTCTGCCAGCTCTGCCACCCCCCGGTATTGCCGACGCTGAGGTTGCCGACCGGTGCATTGTTCACGTCGTCGAGGACAATCTCTATGGTGCCGCCGTCGGTATCCGAAGCGACACCTGCCTCGAAGCCGGTCGCACCGGAGCCGAAATCGACATTGGAAACCTTCACCCAGTCGCCGTTTTCGATAAACGCCAGGTTGCGGGTGCCGGTGGCGGGACCCTCGGTCTCGATACCCTGTTCGTTGTCGATGGTTTCTGCTTCGTTGCGGGCGAAGGGATCGACATTTTTCAGTTTCGGTACCCCCGCCGAGCCCGCATTGACCTGCTGTATGCTGCCGTCGCCGTTATAAAAGAGCCGGTCTGAGTTGATCGAGCGCTGGTAGGTACTCGCACCCCGGGCATTGGCCACAGCCCGGTTGTGGTAGAAGATATACCACTGGTTTTCGAACGACAGAATGGACTGGTGATTATTGTTATTGTTGTTTTCCCAGGGATTAGGCAACACGGTACCGCGGTGTACAAACCCGGAGATCGGGCTGTTACTGGTCATGTAGTCTATCGCCAACCCCGCCTCGTTATTGGTGGAATAGGACAGATAGTAGGTGCCGTTGCGCTTGTGCATATACAGCGCTTCAAAGAAGTTGGGCACATCCAGCGTTATGGCTGCACCACTAGTGCTGATCATATCGTCGTTCAGCCGGATAACGCGGGCGTTGCCCGGTCCGCCGCCGCCAAAATACAGGTAGGCCTGGCCGTCGTCATCGATAAACACGCCGGGATCGAACACCCAGTCCACATTGGCATTGGGCGTATTGCGATCGACCAGGGGACCACCCAACGGGTCGGTAAAGGGACCGGTGGGACTGTCGCTCACCGCCACCCCGATCGAGCTGGCGCCGTCGGGAAAATACAGGTAATACTGCCCATTGCGTTCGATGATATCGGGTGCATAGGCGAGGTTGGCCCAATCGGTGTCGGTGCGCGAATCGAAGACCACACCGTGGTCCTGCCAGTTGACCATGTCGTCCGACGAGAACATGGTGTAGTCGTGAAGGTCGCTGTAATCCGACTGGTCGTCCTGATCGTGGGTGGTGATTACATACATGCGGCCGTCGAATACGCGCGCCGCCGGGTCTGCGGTATAGATCTGGGATACCAGTGGGTTGTCAGCTGAACAAATGGCTGAAACCGACACGAGAAAAGCTGTAAAAGCGGCTTTCAGAAGGATCTTTACTCCAGTCACCGTGAACATCAGGTTTCCACGCCCATCCGCCAATGGCAGAAACGAGAGGGTTGTTTTTTTGAGTTCCATTCCCTTTCTCCAGAATTGGTTTTCAGTTTTTATCGCCGTTCTCTCTCATGAGATCTAGTGGGCCGTGCGTAAATGCGTAAAGTTGTGTAACAAAGGAGCCCAGCCAAAACGTCCAGATCAAGGCGAGAAAGCGCTGGAATTGTGGTTCTTTTTCGAGCTTTCTCAACGCAGCGCGGGGCGTTTTGGCGCAGCGAACTGTTACAGAACCTTGCGCACGGCCCACTAGTGTGCTGTGCGGGAAGTTCGCGAACAAAGGAGCACAGCCAAAGCGCTCAGATCAAGGCGAGAAAGCGCGGGACTAGCAGCGTTATTTCAAGCTTTCTCAACGCAGAGCGGGGCGCTTTGGCGCAGCGAACTGTTTGCGAACTTCCCGTACGGCACACTAGTACTAAAAATGTTGAATATGATTGTCTTACCACCAATAGACCGAGGCCCAGGAAAAGAGCCCGGCGCTGGCTTCAAAAACGTAGTAGTCGCCGGGATCCTTGGACGGCAGCGGCACGCCGGGGGAAGTGACGGCTTCTCCCGAGCCGTTTACTGTCACTGAGATCGAACGCCCGGAAAAATTCGCCACACCCCAGCCACGGATCGCCTCCTGCGTACGGAAACAATAAGCCCTCTGGGTATTGAAATTGCCAGAATTCCAGGACACCACCGGGCAATCGCCGTCACTTGAACCACCGGAGGACGAACTGCTACTCGAGGAACTGGACGATGAGCTGGAAGAACTGCTGGACGACGAGCTGGATGATGAGCTAGAGGATCCGCTGGATGACGAACTTGCGTCGCCGTTATCGACCGGTGGCGTACCATTGAAGCCTTCATCGCCCTCGCGGGTCATGGACAAAACCAGGTATCCATTGTCAGTCACCGCGTTGGCCGGCACTAAGTCCGCGCGGTTTTCGGCGAAGGTCCAGTCGGCCTTGCCCCAGCGACCGGTATCGAACGAATTGAAGTCATCCCGCCACTCGAAATTGAAGCCACTGCCGTTCCAGCTGTGATATTCGATCCAGTTGACGAACATATGCACAGGCAGGATGCTGTCATCCCAGGAACCAACCCAGTCGGGGTTATCCGGGGGCCAGAAGTTGAAGCGCGCCTGTGCGGGGTTGATCAGATCACCAGTCTGCCCACCCTGGGTCTCCCGAACCACCTGACCATCAACCAGCCAGCGCACCCACTGCGGCGTCCATTCAATGCTGTAGGTATGGTAGTCTTCGGCGAGGGATACACCGGCGTTGTGTATCTCCTCGGAAGTAACCCGGTTGTCCAGGCCTGTGATGATATTGCTTTGCCACGAGCGGGCACCGTCCTGACCGAAGACTTCGATATCGACCTCTTCCCAGGTCACCCCCTCCAGTTCTGAGCCATCTTTCCACAGGAAAAAATTGGAAATGATCCCACTGCCCTCGCCCGCGCGCATGCGGAATACATACTTGCCGTAGAGCTGACTGTTGTTGGTGAAAATTTCTGCAGCCTTGTATGGTTTGGCACTGGCGGCCAACGGTGAGAACGCCAGGATGGCAAAGAGTAGCGTTCGTATGACGTAAAAGGTCGATCGGATCATCACTTCTTCTCCCTAGATATTTGAATAATTTCTATTTAATTCCGAAGCAACGGCCGAGGGCCGCCCGGACGCGATTCCGGCATGCCCAGCTGTCCCGCCGGGCCCTCGACACAACCATTCGCCCGGCCGGCAACAAGACGGGGCACCGGCCAGGCAATGGTTCGGAGAGACTGGTACGGTTACTGCGGTAGGTAAAGCTGCAATTTTTGCGGAACAAAATTGAGACACACGGTACCCGTGGCGACACGGTCAACCGGTCTGGCCCGACAGGCAACGGCGCCGATACTCAGTGGGGGTAACACCGGCAAACTTCTTGAAGAACCGATTGAACGTGGCTTTGCTGTTGAATCCGGATTTTGAGGCAATATCGAGCACAGAGTCGTGACGATTCGACGGGTCAGCGAGCCCACGCTTGGCCTCCTCCACACGGTAGCTGTTGACGTACTCGAGAAAATTTCGCCCAAATCGGTGCTTGATAACCGAAGATACTTGGCGAGGCGGCAGTTCTACGTGCCCGGCGAAATCTTCTACAGTCAACCTGGGGTTGAGAAACAACCTCCCGCTTTCCATGGTTGCCAGGATCCGGTCGACATGAATCGGATCGATCGGAACCCGCTCTTCGTACTGGTCGCGTTTTTCACCCCGGCTGATGCCTTCAGAAACACCCGAGTAGGCCAGGCTGTAGAGCACAAGAGTATTGACCAGTACAAAAATCATGTAATTGCCGGCGACTCCCATCATGTCGCTGATATCACCGGGACGTAACAGGCCGAATATATGTGTGACCAGGCTCCAAACCCATGCCAACAGGAAACCACCGATCAGCAGGTGCAACCAGTCCAAGTCGATATTCGATAAACTATCTTTCAAAAAGGCGCGATGACGAACGACCTGGAAAACACAGGCTATGGCGTAGACAAGCACTATGGACTTTTGCGCTGTGACGAATATATCGTGATAGCCGGCCGTGAAAGTGAAAATTTCCAGGCCCAGAACAAGGTCACCCTGGACGGCCGCGGGATAACGATGGTAAACAAAGTACAGGTAAACCTGTGCAGCGACTGCCGGGACAAGATGCAACAGATCCAACCGACGAAAGGAATAGTCTTTGCAGATAATCGACCGGGTATACCAGTATAGCGCCGGACCTTGCAAAAAATACGCGAACCCGAAAAGAAAAAACAGGTCTGGCGATATATGGAAAACCCGATAGCGAACCGCAACGCCCCAGTAGATGAGCGTATCAACCGCAATCAGCATATTCAGAACCAGGAACATCGCCAGCAGCGGATGAGCGAGGGGCCTGACACCGCGGCGCGCCAGTAACAGCACCGAGAGAATACCGAACTCACCGGCAATCAATAGCAGGGCGACATCATGAATATTGAAGAGAACTCCCTTCATATTGAGATCACCGCCCCCGATATGTCTCCCCGTACAGAGCCAGGCCGAAATCGCCTGTTTTCGATTCGTCTCGAATCAGAGACCGATCCTGGTAAGCCGATCCCACGGAATAGCTATTCATCTTTGTCCTGCGCCAGAAAAGCGGGGCCGAGCCGCGCACTCCCTGGATCTCCAGCACATAGTGCCTTCCGGCTTTCAAGGCAGGTTGACGGGCTTCGTCCAGACGAAGCCGGAGCAGCCCCTGTGCCTGTGGCTTGTAGTTGACCTTTAGCCCGTCGCTTTCCCCCAAAAGGTTCTTTCCCGGCGTGTAGGATGGGCTGGCGTTACTTTTCACACCGCCTTCATCAATTTCATACAGAGCCAGGGTTACCGGTTTACTTTCGACGGTCCCGAACCCATCGCCGGCATACAGGCTGATTTCATGTAATTCAAAATCCACCTCCGGGCTAAATGCCTGCCCCAGGGAGGCGGCGCCGCTGTCTCCGCGGTTAAAACTCTCCGGAACAATCGCAGCTTGATAGGGGTTGGCGACAGTCTGCAGAACCGGTTTTCCTTTCCACTCGGTGGCGGCACTTGCCGTATTCTGTGTGACGTCTATATCGCTTTCTACCGTGACCAGGGGCCCCCCTGGATTGAAGATGGACGGTTGATAGCCTAAATGTGGAGTGGGCGGATGACTCACCCCTTCCCTTGTTTTCCCGATCGGTTTGATGGTTCCGTCTTTGTTATAGTATAGGTGCTCCAGGGCGACGGACCGCCTGCCCATGGCTCCCGAAACACCGTTTATCGCAAGTTTGGCGTCGTGATAAAAGAAGTACCACTGGTCCTTGTACTCCACGATACCGGGATGAATGGTGAAGCTGTTTTCAGTGCGGTCAGTGAGAATTCCTCGATAGGTCCAGGGGCCCGCAATTCGCGGGGCCATGGCGTAACATATTTTTTCGTACATATTCTGATGCGCGAAGCAGGGATAGGTCAGGTAATACAAGTCCTCGCGCCTGTGCAACCACGGCCCCTCGGTATAGTTGGGCAGGTATATTTCCCGAATGGGCCCGTCGAATTCAATCATATTGGGCTTGAGCCTGGCCAGGTACAAATGCATATTGCCCCAGGCAACCCAGGTCGTTCCATCATCATCAGTAAACACGGTTGGATCGATATCGTCCCAGTCGTGCGGGTCTTCCGGTGTGGGCGTCGTGGCATCATGGACCAGGGCGGCCCCCCTTGCATCCCTGAACGGTCCCAGCGGCGTTTCCGCGACCGCGACCCCGATGGCCTTGCCTTTGTGGGGAGGGCCATGCTCCACAGTGGTGTAAAACCAGAACTTTTCGTCCTTTTCAATCACCTGGGAAGCCCAGGCGTCCCCGACCGCCCAATCGAAATCGGTGGGCTTCATGACCGAACCGTGAAACGTCCAGTTCTTCATATCCGTGGTGGAGTAGACGACCCACTCGGTGATGTTGAACACCTGGCCTTCGCCGGCTTCATCGTGGCCAACATAGACATACAGGGTATCGCCAACAACCAGCGGCGCGGGATCGGCCGTAAAAATGTTTCTGAAGATTGGGTTTTCACCGGGCTCATACTCTTCTGAGACCCCTGATACCGCAAAGGCGGCAAGCACTGAAAGAAGCAGCAAGCTCCCAAAAGCTTTTAATTTTTTCATGGTCATCCCCATCCGGCACAATGTCGACCAATGCAGTCTTGATGGTTAGGCAGGGTGGTCGCCGGTTTTGCGACAGCGTCTTTCAGCAGGCGCCTATTCAGGTGATCGCTCTATCGGGGACACGCTCAGCCAATGCATCGTAATATCAACGGCCGCCTCTGCCGGACAAAACCCGCAGCGACACTGCTCTTCTTCGCTGTGTGCCCATTCCCTTGCTTCAACAAACCGGAAGCGTATTTGCGGTATGGTTATTATTGATTTACCGCCCAGCCATGGAGTGCTAACGCCATTGGCTAACACTGCAATGGTATCGCTACCATTTATATTCACATTGGCTAGCAGAATATGTCAATAGTATTGTATGAATAAAATGACGCCCCTACTCTGCAATGCAGCATGAGTCCGCGAAGGTATTTCGGGAGCGAAGCCTTCGGCAGGTGAGCCCCGGTATTCCGGGGGTTAATTGATTTATATCATATTGTATGATAAAAATACTCGAGTCCTTCGAATAGCGACCAGCAGCCAGCACAATTCAACACAACAGGCAGAGAATAAAGCGATGAGACTGATCCAGTTCACCTCCGAAAGCGGCCAGCGGGCGGTGGGTGCCGTGGCCGACAACAGCAGCATCGACCAGTTGGACGGTGTCGAGACCATTTACCAACTGGCGCAGCGGGCCCTCCAGAATGGCGAACCCTTGGAAACCCTGGCTCGCAGCCTGCTTTCCGACAACCGCCACGATTACCAGCGCATCGTCGATGAGGGCCGCCTGCTCGCTCCCATCGACCACCCGGAAGCCACACGCCTGATGGTGGCCGGTACCGGCCTCACCCACCTGGGCAGCGCCGACACCCGCGCGGCCATGCACGCCCAGAACAGCGCCAGCGCCGAGGAAGACCTGACCGACACCATGAAAATGTTCAAGATGGGAGTCGAGGGCGGCAAGCCAGCCGCGGGCGAAACCGGCGTGCAGCCGGAATGGTTCTACAAGGGCGACGGCGACAGCATCGCCGCGCCGGAGGCGGCGCTGGAAAGCCCCTCCTTTGCCCTGGACGCGGGCGAGGAGCCGGAGATCGCCGGCATCTATATCAACGATGCCGACGGCAATCCGCGCCGCATCGGTTTCGCGCTGGGCAACGAGCTGTCCGACCATGTGACCGAGCGCCAGAACTACCTCTACCTGGCCCACTCCAAGCTGCGCCCCTGCTCCATCGGCCCCGAGCTGCTGCTGGGCGAGCTGCCGGAGCATGTCGAGGGGGTTTCCCGCATCGTGCGCGACGGCAAAACCCTGTGGGAGAAAAGCTTCCTCAGCGGCGAGCGGAATATGTCGCACACCGTCGCCAACCTGGAAGCACACCACTTCAAATACGCCGGCTTCTGCCGCCCGGGCCATGTGCATGTGCACTTCTTCGGCACCGCGACCCTGAGCTTCGGCGACGGCATCGAGCCGCGGGACGGCGATCGCTTTGAAATCGAGGCCGAGCCCTTCGGGCGCCCACTGCGCAATCCGCTGTCTGTTGTCGAACGCAAGATTCCGGCGGTTAAACCCGTTTAACGACCTCAAGTTTCAGAGTTCAATTCCGGGAGCCGGGGCGAGGCGCGCCCCGGCTTGTGCCACCAAAATAGCCTCGACCTCCGAAACTTGAGTAACTAACAACACCCTTTTCACTTCCGCACTCTCCCTGCGAGTAGGCGATCCCTTCGGGGTCGCCCTTTTTATTTCCGCTCACAGCAACGTGTTAGCTGTCTCAAAACTTTTTGATCAAGCCCCGGAGCCGTCATCCCGGACTTGATCCGGGATCCATTGAAGGGACCCCAGCGGCCTGGATTCCGGATCGAGCCCGGAATGACGACCGTATGTAGCGAATGCGGGAATCGTCCGCTAGTACAGGAGCCTGGATAGCTGCCAATACAATGATGAGCCCCTTAATATATTCCGGGAGCACCCTGCCCCCAGATACAAAAAAGACGATCCGAAGACCGCCTTTCATCCACAAGCCGGGAAGCCGCAACTACACCGCAACATCCACATCCGAATCCCCCGGCAGGCTGTCCAGCGCCCGGTGCACGGACTTGGACAGCAGGGATTTCATCTCAAAGCGGGCGCGCTCGGAATCACCGTCGCGAATGCCGAGGAATACCGCCTTGTGGCCCGGGAGGGAGGCGACGAATTCCGACTCCTCGGAACTGCTGATACGGAACAGGCCCTTCAGCGCCGTCTTGATCGACTGGCCCAGGGAGACCATGAATTCGTTGTTGGTGGCCTGCAGGATCGCCATATGGAAATCGATATCCGTCAGGATCACATCCTCGGTGCCGATTTCAGCTTCCTCCATTGCGTAGTAGGCCTTTTCGATCTCGTCGATCTGTTCCGGCGTCGCGCGTTTGGCGGCCAGCGCAGCGGAGTTGGGCTCGATAACCTCCCGCACCTCGAACAGTGAACGCAGAAATTCCGGCGACGGCGTAGATTCAAAGCTCCACTTGAGCACATCCGAGTCGAACATGTTCCAACAATCCTTCGAGCGCACACGGGTACCCAGCTTGGGGCGCGACTCGATCAGCCCTTTCGCCGCCAGGAGCTTGAAGGCTTCACGCAGTGCAGTGCGGGAAACATTCAGCTCCTCGCCGATTTTGGCCTCGTTGGGGATATACTCGCCGGGCTCGTATACACCGCTGACAATCCGTGTGCCCAGCTCGTACGCGACCCAGGCGTGCACGCTCCGCGGCCTGCTCTCCCTGACTTGGTTTGCCATATTAAAAATGCCTTAATAAAACTGCCGAATCACGCAGCCGGGCTCCGCCAGAATGCGCTCGCCGGAAAATGATCGGAGTGCCGAATAGAGTCATCGACTGGATACTCCGGACCCACGGAGTCGCGATGCCGCTTCCTCCGCAAAGAAAATCATTCTACTACCAGCCCGGGGCCATTGGTACAGCGATTGACCTACCTTATGATTTTTGGCCTCCGGGAGGGACACACCTCGCCATCTCGCGGCCTTGCATGCCGTCAGATACCTCGCAACAGGCCGCTACCGCGACAGATTCCGGACATTCGGTCGACTTCAGAATGTGCGATTTTGCGCCACTTGTGCTCTTATGAAGGCAAATTATCGAGTCCGGGCGTAGTGCATCCGCTTTGACATTAGTACTACAATAATATATATATCGCAATTGCTCGATAACAATAAGCGGGTCGGCAGGCGGCCCCGGCGATAGATGGGAAATATAACAATGCAGTCCAGCAAGCTTTCCGCATTTGAAAAAGTCGGCTTCGGGGCCGGTGATATGGCCGTCAACGTGATGATTGCGGCCATGTTTTACTTCATGCAGTACTTTTACACGGATATTTTCGGTCTCAAGCCCGCCCATGTGGGAACCCTGTTCCTGGCCGCACGCTTTGTCGATGCCCTGAGCGACCCGCTGATGGGGCTGGTGACCGATAAGTTCAAAAGCCGCCACGGCCGCTTTCGCCCCTACTTCCTGTATTTATCCATCCCCTACGGCTTCGCCGTCTGCCTGCTGTTCACCACGCCGGATTTCGACTACAACGCCAAGCTGGTATGGGCCTACCTGACCTATCTGTTTGCCACCCTGATGTTTACCGGCATCGCCATTCCGTACATTTCCTATATCGGGGTGCTGACCAGCGATCCGCAGGAGCGCCTGTCGGCCAACGGCTATCGCATGTTCTTTGCCAAGATCGCCAATGTGGTGATTGTCGCCTCGGTGCCCGAACTGGCCCAGTGGTGGGGCGGAGGCGATTCCGCCAAGGGCTACCAGTTGGCCATGGGCTTCATGTCGCTGGTGGGCGTGGGTCTGCTGATGATGTGCTTTTTCACCACCCGCGAGCGGGTGGAGCATGTGGTGGACAAAAAACCGCTGGGCGAACAGGCGAAGCTGCTGCTCAAGAACGACCAGTGGCTGGTGCTGGCGGGGGCCTGCATGCTGGGCACCATCGGCTACGCCCTGCGCGGCGGTGTTGCCTTTTACTACACCATCTATTTCCTGGGTGGTACCGAGTCCATGGCCGCCAAGTTCACCAGCGCCGGCATCGTTGCCTCCATCGCCGCCATGGTGGCTTCCACCTGGATCACCAAGCGCTTCTGCAAGGTCAAGCTGTTCGGCTGGTCCCAGCTTCTCCTGGCGGCCATCAGTGCCCTGATGTTCTTCGCCGTGGCCCCCGGCGATATCGTGCTGGCGTTTGTACTCTACTTCATCTTGTCCTTCGTGGCGGACCTGCACGCCCCCATTTTCTGGTCCGCTATCGCCGAGGCGGTGGACTATGGGGAGGCCAAGACCGGCAAGCGCGTATCCGGCCTGGCTTTCGGCGGTATCTCCTTTTGCCAGAAGGCGGGTACAGGCATAGCGGGCTTCATTACCGGCCTGCTGCTCACCTATTTCGGCTACCAGGCCGGCGAAACCCAGAGCCAGTTCACCATGACGGGGATCGCCCTGACGCTGACGGTAATCCCGGGCCTTTTCCATTTCCTGCTGGGCCTGTTGATGCGCAGGTACATCATTACCGATGACTACTACCACCGTCTGAAGGAAAGCGGGGCACTGCCGGCGGTAAAAGGCGATGCCGGGAGTGGAAGCGTGGCTCCAACGGCCTCTTGACGAAATAGAGTGGCAAGGTGCGTACAGCGCACCCTACCTGAAAAAGCATTCGTGATTTCAAAGGGGCCTGTGGAAAGGCCCCGACAAGGCTACCGCCCAGAGGCGGAAGATAAATCCTGAAGTACCGCGGAGAATTATTGTGAGTGAATCATCCCCACTGCTGCAGCCGCTGATCGAACAGCGCGCGGATCCCTTTATCTACAGGCACAGTGACGGTTTCTACTATTTCATCGGCTCGGTGCCGGAGTACGACCGCCTGGAACTGCGCCGTTCGCAAACCCTGGCCGGCCTGGCGGAGGCGGAAAAGGTCACCGTGTGGCGCAAGCCGGGTAGCGGACCCTATTCCGACCTGATCTGGGCGCCGGAGATCCACTATGTCGACGGCACCTGGGCCATTTACTTCGCCGCGGCACCGTCGCGGGAAATAAAGGATGACCTCTTTCAGCACCGCATGTACGCGGTCACCACCACCGCCGCCAATCCCCTGGAGGGCGAGTGGGAGTTGAGCAAAGTGGATTCCGGTATCGATACCTTCTGCCTGGATGCCACCAGCTTCGAGCACCGCGGACAGCGCTACTACCTGTGGGCGCAGAAGGGGCCGGATATTCCCGGCAACTCCAACCTGTATATCGCGCGCCAGGACTCGCCTACCAGTATTTCCAGCGAACCGATATGCCTGACCATACCGGAATACGAGTGGGAAAAAATCGGCTTTGCCGTGAACGAGGGGGCAGCGGTCATTGTGCGCCACGGCCGGATCTTTATCAGTTACTCGGCCAGTGCCACCGACCACAACTACTGCATGGGCCTGTTGTACGCGGACGAAGACGCCGACCTGCTGGATCCGGCAAGTTGGAGCAAATCGCCGGAGCCGGTTTTCCAGAGCTGCCACGAGCGCGGTATCTACGGCCCGGGCCACAACAGCTTTACCGTATCGGAAGACGGCGAGCGGGATATCCTCGTCTACCACGCGCGTACCTACACCGAGATCGAGGGCGATCCGCTGTGGGACCCGAACCGGCACACCTACATCAAGGAATTCGGCTGGTCCGAAGACGGCATGCCGGTATTCGGTAGCCCGGCCGAGCCCTGAACCGGGCATTGCATATCGGGCCGATGTCCATTCTTCGGCCCATCACACAGATAAAAGAAAAGGCGCCGAAGCGCCTTTTCTTTTCTGCAGAGCAATCAGAGATCAGAAACGGTAGCCGATGCCAAGGTTGTAAACCCAGGGATCGAAATCGAAGTCTGTTCTCAAAGCCCTGACTGCCGTGTCGGCAAAGAAGCTGTCATGATCGACCCGATAGTGCATATCGGCTTTGACTTCGGTGTCCAGGTACATGACGGCAGCGTTAACCAGCCAGTTGCTGTCGCGGCCAAGCATGATATCCACACCGATCTGGCCAGCCCAGCCCCAGTCGTCTTCGTAACGCACGCGGCCGTCGAACGGCTCCGAGGCGCCGGCGAAGTCAACCAGGAGGTCCGAGACCGGGCTCCGGATATTGTGGTTGTCAAAATCGGTGTAGTGGGCACCGATACCGATATAGGGCTGAATCCAGGATTCCGGACATACCGGGAACCAGTTCGCCATGGCGAAGCCGGACCAGCGATCCAGTCTGCCGAGGCGCAGGCTCTCCTCCCCGACGACCGCAAACTCTCCACCACCCGCATCAATAACATCCACTACCGGGGCACGCAGGTCGAGATCGTGTTCCGACTTGCCGATATAACCCAACTCGATCATGAAGTGGTCCGCCGGCATGAAGCCCGCGGTGAAGTTCCAGGTGGTATCGTCGTCGAGCCGGTAGCCCGGGCGACCAAATTCTTCCACGAGGACTCCGTCGACAAACAGCGGATCCTCGAAATTGAAACGGCCTTTGTCATCATCGGGATCGACAAACGATGCGCCGATACGAACCACGCCGGTTCCCGCGGAGTAAACCGGGTCGGGGCCGGAAGGTGCCGGCGGAGCATAACCGGAAGGACCGGCCAGCGCCTGGTGCGACCCCACGGCAGCGGAAACAGCTATTGCCAGAGGTGTCAGAACGCGCGTCATTTTCATAGGTAGAACTCCATTGATATTCGGCAAATTGAACAGCAATTGACCCAATCATATTCAAGTCTAGACACGCAGAAACGGGAAGAGTGAAAAAATGTCCAAGATGAGATAAAAATTAGAAATTTAATGTAACCTTGGCGGGGTAATTTACATCCCGATCACCGGTGAAACTCTCAAAAAAATTTCACAGAAAAAAGGAACAAAAAGTAAAGGGCGCCGAAGCGCCCTTACTCAAGAGGTGAGAGATCAGAAACTGAACTTGTAGCCAACGCCCAGGTTGAAGACCCAGGGGTTGTAGCGGTAGTCGCCGGAATAATCGAGAAGAACTTCCCGACCGAACTCCGGGCTATCGGCGAAAATGCTAAAGTCCATTTCGGTTTCCGAGTGTACATACTTGGCCGCAGCGTTGACCAGCCAGCTGCTGTCCTTGCCGAATACCCAGTCTACACCGACCTGCCAAGTGTAGCCCCAGGAGTAACCCAGGCCGAAATCACCATCCAGCTCAAAGCCTTGGAAATCCGCCGGGTCCACGCCACGGAACAGCCTGAACCGTTCATCGTTGAAATCGGTATAGGCGAGACCTACGCCGATGTAGGGCTGGAACATGCAGCTGGGATCCAGCGGATACCAGTTGACGGTGGCCGTTGAGATATCAGCTTCGTACTTTCCGATACGCTCGCCGTCCACATCAAAGAAACCCCGGCCGCGGTGACGGTGTCCCAGGTGGTCATCACCGGCGATGTAGTTGAGCTCCAGCCCCCAGTGGTCGATGGGGATCCACAGACCACTCAGGTTCCAGCCCCACTCTTCGTCCGGGTCCACATTTGCGCGAAAAGCATCGCCGAACAGAGCGGCATCAAGCGAATCGTTGGCAAAAGTCACATCGTCGCTGAGGGGGTTGATATAGGAAGCACCAATGCGGGCAGCCACCGTGCCCGCCCCGTACACGTCCTGTGCCGGGGCCGGCGGTTGGTAACCGGAGGGACCGGCCACTGCCGCAGTGGAAAATGCTGCCAGTGCCAGGGGGGAGATTATGCGCGTCATCTTCATAGAGAAAAACTCCATTTAAAACATCCAAACCATCGAAGAATCACTCATCGATTATTTTTTAGTCTAGACACGCTCCTCCGACTTTTAGAAACAAAATTCCAAAAAAACCGCACAATGAGGCCAGAGTTCAAAAAAAAGGCGCCAAAGCGCCCTTTTTTCGGTAACCACTGGTGGGCAAACCAATAAACATGGCGCCCCTTCCGACAGAGGATTATTTTTTCCCGCCGCCGAGGCATTCGGGGCTGGCGGGCGCTTCCCCCTCCCACTCGCCGGGGCTGAAGGTGTGCAGCGCCAGCGCGTGAATCGGCCCGGCCATTTCCTCCGCCAGTGCGCCGTAAACCTTCTGGTGGCGCTGCACTTTGCGCAGCGGGGTAAAGGCATCACTCACCAACACTACCCGAAAGTGCATCTCGGAACCGGCCGGCACATTGTGCAGGTGGCTCTCGCACTGCACGTCGATATGTTCGGGTGCGAAGGCTTCGCGCAGCTTGTGTTCAATGGTGTTCGCAAGACTCATCATGTACCTCTATCCAGGTCAGGTGGTGGCGGCTGCTTTGCGCTTGCGCGCCTCGACAATGGTGTCGTAGGCCACGGTGATACTTTTCATCTGGTCTTCCGCATGGCGCATGAATTCCTCGGGCAGGCCCTTGGAGGCAATCTTGTCCGGGTGGAATTCCGCCGCCTTGCGCCGGTAGGCCAGTTTCAGGTCGCGGTCGCTGGTGTCCGGGGTACACTCCAAAATCGCGTAGTGCTGTTCCAGGCTTGCGGAGGAAGACCCCGGCGCCGCGGCGCGATCGAACTCCCCCTGCATGGCCGCGAAGACGGAAGCATGCAGCCCCAGGTATTCCGGAATCCGCCGCAGTATTTCCTCTTCGCTCGCGTGCAGCTCCCCATCGGCATAGGCCACCGCAAACAGCACCCGGTAGACCATCTCGCGCATCGCCCGGTTGCGCACCAGTTGCCGATACTGCTGGGCGTAGTCGTAAATGCTGTACTCGTCGGTCTTGGCATTCTCGAAGATCTTAATCGCCTGCTTGCGATCTTCGGCGGACAGGCGCAGATTGTTGCGCATGAAGTCCTCGATAAACCGGACTTCCGCTTTCGACACCTTGCCGTCCGCCTTGGCCATTTTCGCCAGCATCGAAAACAGGGTGACGATAAATACCGCCTGGGCCCCATCGCGGTTAAGCTGGCCGGCGGCGCCCGTCACCCGCTGCAGGCCGGAACTGAAGGAACTGCCGATCCAGGCCCCCAGCGCCGCGCCGATGGGACCGCCAAACATCATGCCGATACCGGCCCCGATACCCGCGCCCAACCAGGACATAGTCTCTCCTCCGGGCGCCGGTCCGCGCCCACTCGATAGTAAAAAAACGCGCCTATGATACCACGCGCACCGCTCTGACCGGGCACAAGGCAGACCGATCAGTCACGACCATGGTGAGACTGCGGGAAACAGACAGTACACGCGGCGGGCGCCGCGCCGGTTGCGCCGTCCCCAGCCTGTCTTGAGCGGCTCGCCGCGAAGCGGCTATGCCATACTTTCTGCAGAAATTACAGCTCTTCGAGGTGGTGAACCCACCTGCCTGGCCGGAGCCACCGTATGCTGAAAATGGACCAAGTCAATGAAAACCGGGTACTGACCATCACTGCCAGCGGCACGCTGACAGCCGACGACTACCGGCAGCTGCTACCGGAGCTGGAGAAAAAGCTCGATGAGTACGGCCAGTTGCGGTTCTACATAAAGCTGGAAGATTTCGATGGCTTCGAACCGGGCGCGATTTGGGAAGACCTGAAATTCGATCGCGAACATGCCGATCAATACGGCAGAACCGCAATTATCGGCGAGCAGAAATGGGAGGAATGGGGAACCCGTTTTTCAGGCCTGTTTATGAATGCGGAAATACGCTTCTTCTACAAAGACCAGCAGCTCGAGGCCTGGGACTGGGTGAATCGCTGAAAAGGGACTGCACAACCGCATGGCACTGAGTCAAGCCGGTGCCCATCATCCGCAGCTTTGATGGGCACGCTTCGCTTTGCCCATCCTACGAAAACTGCCGTACCGATCCTCAACCCGGTGCCATTCACTGTTGAGATTCTCCTGCCCGGCCCGGGCCGGCATTCAATCCAGGCGAGAGGCCCAGATCGCCAATTTGTGACGCATGGTGAGCTGGGACACCTGGTCTTCCGGTATCGGCTGTATCACCTTGTCGTGCACCAGCAGCCGGTAGATATACTCGACTTTTTCCGTCGCCGAATCCGTGGCTTCGAACTCCACTACACCGCGCTTTTCACCGTATTTCACGCCGGCGGCAATGGCCTTTTTTACCAGCTCTTTTTCGTTTTTCAGTTTTTTCACGGACTCCCTCCCTGCTTGCGCAGTGGTATTCCTCTACTACACCCCGCTCCGTCGCGGGGCGAAGATACGATACAAAAGATAGTACAGCGACACAAAACCGGAAACGAAAAAAGGCGAGCCAGACAGCTCGCCTTCCGTATCAACACAGTAGTCAACACAACAGCCAAGGGGATCAGCCGGTCATGCTGCGCACCATGGTGATCATCACGCCGGCCGCCACCGCCGAGCCGATCACGCCGGCCACGTTCGGGCCCATGGCGTGCATCAGCAGGAAGTTGTGCGGGTTGGATTCCAGGCCCACCTTGTTGGACACCCGCGCGGCCATGGGCACCGCGGAGACGCCGGCGGAACCGATCAGCGGATTCACCTTGTGCTTGCTCACCAGGTTCAGCAGTTTCGCCATCAACAGGCCGCAGGCAGTGCCGATGGAAAAGGCGACGATACCCAGCGCCAGGATGCCCAGGGTCTTCGGATCCAGGAACTTGTCCGCCGCCAGCTTGGAGCCCACCGACAGTCCGAGAAAGATGGTGGTGATATTGATCAGCGCGTTCTGGGCGGTATCGGACAACCGCGCCACCACACCGCACTCGCGCATCAGGTTGCCGAAACAGAACATGCCCAGCAGCGGTGCCGCGTCCGGCAGGAACAGCGCCACGAGGATCAGCAGCAACAGCGGGAAGGTGATCTTCTCGCGCTTGCTCACATGGCGAAGCTGCACCATCTCGATTTTGCGCTCTTCCGGCGTGGTCAGCGCGCGCATGATGGGCGGCTGGATCAGCGGCACCAGGGCCATGTAGGAATAGGCCGCCACCGCAATCGCCCCCAGCAGTTCCGGCGCCAGCAGGCTGGAGACATAGATGGCCGTGGGGCCGTCGGCGCCGCCGATGATACCGATGGCGGCGGCGTCGGCGATGGAGAAATCCATGATGCCGGCCACCGAAAGGCCCACCGCGCCCAGCACCGTGGCGAAAATACCGAACTGCGCCGCGGCGCCCAGGAAGAGGGTGCGCGGATTGGCCAGCAGCGGGCCGAAATCCGTCATGGCGCCCACGCCCATGAAGATCACCAGCGGCGCCGCACCGGAGGCGATGGCCACGTTGTAGAAGTTGTACAGCATGCCGTTGCTGAAGCCGCTGTCGATCGCCAGTTGCGCGGCCTGGGTTTTGACCGCCGCCGGTGCATTGGCCAGGGCCTCTTTTACGGCGTAGACATCGCCGCCGTCGACACCGAGGAGCTGCGCCATCTGCAGCAACACGCCGCTGTCGCCGGACACGATGGCCGTCTCCGCCGCCGACAGCGCCAGGTCGGCGCCGGGAATATTGGCGAGAATGCCACCGAAACCGATGGGCACCAGCAGCAACGGCTCGAAATTCTTGCGAATGGCGAGAAACAGCAGCAGCAGTCCCACCACGATCATCGCGAACTGGCCGGACGCCATCTGGTAGACGCCGGACGACTGCCACAGGTTGATCAGATTATCCACAGGTGCCTCCGTTATGCGATGGACAGCAGGACATCGCCCACCGCCACGGAATCGCCCTCTTTCACCGACACCTCGGTCACGCTGCCGGCATGGGGAGCACTGACTGAGGTCTCCATTTTCATCGCCTCCAGCACCACGATGGTCTGGCCCTCGGTGACCTGCTCGCCGGGCTTGACCAGTACCTTGAAGATATTGCCGGCCAGCGGCGCCTTCACCGGCTCGCCGCCGGTTGCCGGTGCCGCCGCAGGTGCGGCCGCCGCATTGCCGGAGGACGGCGCCATGCTGGTGACATCGCCGCCGTCGGCGACGGTGACGTTGTAGGACTGGCCCTCGATGGTGACGGTGTAGACACCCTCGCCCTTCTCGTTGGTAACCGCGCTGTTTTCCGCGCCGGTGGGCGCCGGTTCGAAGGCATCCGGGTTACCGCGGTTCTGCAGGAACTTGAGGCCTATCTGCGGGAAGAGCGCATAGGTCAGCACATCGTCGATCTGCCCCTCGCCATCGGTGAGGGCGATGTCCTCCCGCGAGGCCTGCTCTTTCAGTTCTCCGGTCAGCTTGTCCAGCTCCGGCTCCAGCAGGTCCGCCGGGCGGCAGGTTACCGGTTCCTCGCCTTCCAGTACCCGCTCCTGCAACTCGCTGTCTACCTCCGCCGGGGTTGCGCCGTACTGGCCGCGCAGTACCGCCGCGGTTTCCTTGGAGATATTCTTGTAGCGCTCGCCGGTGAGCACGTTCAGCACCGCCTGGGTGCCGACGATCTGGGAGGTGGGCGTTACCAGCGGCAGGTAACCCAGGTCCTTGCGCACGCGGGGGATTTCCTCCAGCACCCGATCCAGTTTGTCCCCGGCGCCCTGTTCGCGTAGCTGGTTTTCCATATTCGTGAGCATGCCGCCGGGCACCTGGGCCACCAGGATGCGCGAGTCCACGCCCTTGAGCGAGCCTTCAAATTTGGCGTACTTCTTGCGCACCTCGCGGAAGTAGGCCGCGATCTCTTCCAGCAGCTCGATATCCAGGCCGGTATCGCGATCGGTGCCCTCGAGAATGGCCACCAGGGATTCGGTGGGGCTGTGACCGTATGTCATGGACATGGAGGAGATGGCCGTGTCCACATTGTCGATCCCCGCCTCCACGCATTTCAGCGCCGTGGCAGTGGAGAGGCCGGTAGTGGCGTGGCACTGCATGTGGATGGGAATATCCACCGCTGCCTTCAGTTTTTTTACCAGTTCGTAGCCCTCGTAGGGACGCAACAGGCCGGCCATATCCTTGATGGCGATGGAGTCCGCGCCCATGTCCTCGAGCTGGCGCCCCAGGTCCACCCACAGGTCCATGGTGTGCACCGGGCTGACGGTGTAGGAAATGGTGCCCTGCGCGTGTTTGCCCTGTTTCTTCACGGCGGCCAGCGCCGTCTCCAGGTTGCGCATATCGTTCATGGCATCGAACACGCGGAATACATCCACACCGTTTACCGCGGCGCGCTCGACGAATTTCTCCACCACGTCGTCGGCGTAGTGGCGGTAACCGAGAATATTCTGGCCGCGGAACAGCATCTGCTGCGGCGTATTGGGCATGGCTTTTTTCAGCTCGCGGATACGCTCCCAGGGATCTTCGCCCAGGTAGCGGATACAGGCATCAAAAGTGGCGCCACCCCAGGATTCCAGCGACCAGAAGCCGACCTTATCCAGCTTTTCTGCAATCGGCAGCATATCGTCCAGGCGCAGGCGGGTGGCGAAAAGTGACTGGTGCGCATCGCGCAGGACCACATCGGTAATGCCCAGTGGCTTTTTAGCCTCAGTCATGGGGTCGTCTCTCTCGGTAATTTATTGAAATGTTCGGCAACCGGTCATTGAATGGTGGAAGCACCCGATTACTTGTTGCGCTCGCGGTGTTTCTGGATCGCCGCCTTGGCAATGGCGCGCAGGCGCGGGCTGTCATCGCGCTGGTTGCCGGATACGGGAGCGACAGGCTCCGCTTCGGGAAAGTTACGGACAATAATGCGGGACATGATACTGGTACCGATAACCAGCACCAGCAGGAAGGTGAACACGATTCCCATGCCGAACACGGTTATGTCCAGCCCCTGTTGTAATAAGGTTTCTTGCACTATTTTTCCTTTCATCCGCTCAGCCCGGATATTTCACCGGGCCGCTTGCTATTCATTTTGGCCCAATTTTTTCTGAAGTTTTCTGGACCTCCAGAAATACAGCATATTACCGGGCGCCGCTGGCCGCGCCCTCGCTTGACCTCTGCACACTCAGCACATTTTGGCGGCTAATACGTGCAACCAGCATGCATCTACGCCGCCAAAATGCACTGAGCGCACAGATCTCGGCGCGATCATCGCGGCCCCCGGTAAAATCTCCGGGCCGGGCGGGCGCTATTACAAAATAACAACCTTTTAAAATCAAACACTTATTAGTTACACGCGCAACGATAAAGCATTTGTCATACATAAGCCGATTACGCGTAACCAGTGCCTTTTCCGCACAGCCATGACCGGATATTACCGGCTTATTGGCATATCCCACCCAATGTCGGGAAGAAATTAGTGACAATCCGACAACACTGGTAAAATTCGCCCTCCTCAACCGGCCGCGTTTCCCTGTTAGCCCGAAATTATGACCCAACAGACATTGGCTATTCCGCGACTCTACCAGGCCCCCATGGAAGGCGTGATCGACCACCATGTGCGCGCCCTGCTGTCCGCCGTCGGCGGCGTGGATATCTGCGTGACCGAGTTTGTGCGGGTGACCCACACCAGGCTGCCACGCAAGGTGTTCCTGCGGCTGTGCCCGGAGCTGGCACGGGAAGCCTCCACACCCAGCGGTGTACCGGTGCGCCTGCAACTGCTGGGCGGCAACCCCGATGCCGTCGCCTGGAACGCCGCCAAAGCAGTGGAAGTGGGCGCCCGGGCCATCGACCTGAATTTCGGCTGCCCGGCCAAATCCGTCAACAACAGCGACGGCGGCGCCTGCCTGCTGCAAAGCCCGCACCGGGTGGAGGCGATCGTCGGCGCCGTGCGCCGCGCCCTTCCCGCCGAGATCCCCGTCTCCGCCAAGATCCGCCTGGGCTTCGAGGACCGGTCCAGCTACCTGGACAATGCCCGCGCGGCGGAAAACGGCGGCGCCGGCGAACTGGCAGTACACGCCCGCTCGAAAAAAGACGGCTATCGCCCGCCGGCCTACTGGGAGTATGTGGGCGAAATCCGCGAACAACTCGCGATGCCGGTGGTGGCCAACGGCGATATCTGGACACTGGACGATTTCCGGCGCTGCCGCGATGTGACCGGCTGCGATGCCTTCATGTTCGGCCGCAGCCTGCTGGCGCGCCCGGACTTGGCGCTGCAGGTGAAGGCCTTCTGCGAGGGCCGCGATTACACGCCCATGGCCTGGCGCGACATCGTCCCTCTCCTCTGGGACTACTACCTGACCACCCGCGAGGTCTACCCCGCCAAATACCTCGGCAACCGCATCAAGCAGTGGCTGGCCTACCTGAAGCTGGGCTACCCGGAGGCGCAGGTGTTCTTCGAGCGGATCAAGCGGCTGCGCGAGGCGGAACTGATCGAGGCGGCCTTTGCAAGGGAGCTGGCGGGCGGAGACACCGGCATCGAGGCTGCCTGAGGACCCGAACAACGGTGTAGGCTGGAGTGAGTTCCACGAACTCCGACAACCCGCCCCCGGGGCCTATCCGTTGGACTTCGCTACGCCTGTAGGAACCTGCTTGCAGGCGAATGGCGGTGGCTTCGAAGTGGCTCATGCCCAAGCAGCCATCCGTGGAGCTAACGCCGGCCCGGCCATCCATGGCCGGTCGCAAACTGCACAACGAGCAGGCTCGTTACGCGTGCTGTTTTGCCCTGCAAGCAGACTTCTACCGCGATGCTATCTTGAATATCCTTATGGACTTCAAGAAAAACCCCGATACCGACTTCAAGAATATCGACGACCTCAACGAGGACGAGGCCGCCGGGGAGGCGGCCGCGCTGCGCGAAGGCATCAACTATCACGACCACCTCTACTACGTAAAAGATGCCCCCAGAATATCCGACGCAAAATACGACAAGCTGTTAAAACGCCTGGAAGATCTGGAAGACGCCCATCCCAAACTGAAAACCGACGACTCCCCCACCCAGCGCGTCGGTGCCGAACCGGTCAGTGAACTGGAAAAAGTCGAACACAGCGCGCCGCTACTGAGTCTTCAGGCAACACTGGAGGCCGACGCCGTCAAAAGGCTTCTCGACCGCGCCCGGGAAGCGGCCGACAGCCGCTCTACCGATCTGGTGCTGGAGCCCAAGTTCGACGGCCTTTCCGTGGAAGTGATTTACCGCGAGGGGAAATTCGAACGCGGCGCTACCCGTGGCAATGGCCGGGTTGGCGAAGATATCTCCCGCAACCTGAAGACAGTGCACACCCTGCCGCTGTCACTACAGGGGGACGAACTGCCGGATCGACTGGCGGTTCGCGGCGAGGTCTATATGCCGCTGGACGGTTTCACTCGACTCAACAAGCAGCGCGTGGAGAGCGGCCGGAATCCCTTCGCCAATCCCCGCAATGCCGCGGCGGGACTGATGCGCCAGTACGAATCCAGAAATGTGGCGGGCAAACCGCTGGCCATATTCTTCTACGAAATACTTGCCGCGGACGGCGATCTTCCCGATTCCCACGAAAAAGTACTCAGACAACTGCGCGACTGGGGGCTCAGGGTCACACCGCTGAACAAAACCGCCAGCAGCTTCAAAGAGATCGAGAAATACCACCGGAAGCTGGTCGGGCGTCGCGATGACCTCGACTACGAAATCGACGGCATTGTCATCAAGGTGGATGATCGCGAACTGCGGGAGACCCTCGGCACCCGCGACCGCAATCCGCGCTGGGCGCTGGCCTGGAAATTCGAGCCCCGCGAGGAGAGCACACTGGTGGAGGATATTGTGGTGCAGGTGGGCCGCACCGGCATTCTGACACCGGTGGCGCTGCTGCAGCCAGTGGATGTGGGCGGCGTCACCGTCAGCCGCGCCACGCTGCACAATGAACGCGAGGCGCGGCGCAAGGATATCCGTATCGGCGACCGGGTAAAGATCATCCGCGCCGGCGATGTGATTCCGGAAATCGCCGAGCGCATCAAGCGCCCGGGCAGGAAACGCGGGGATCGATTCGAGATGCCGGGGCAATGCCCGGTCTGCGACGCGGCCATCACGCGCGAGGGTGCCTACCATATCTACAGCGCCGGTCTCGCCTGCCCCGCCCAGCTGCGCGGCCGTATCCGGCATTTCGCCTCGCGGGAGGCGATGGATATCGACCACCTGGGCGAAGATGCCGCCGACCAGCTGGTAACGCGCGGGCTGGTGGAAAACCTGGCGGATCTCTATCAGCTGAAAAAAAACGATCTGGAGTCTCTCGAAGGCTACGCGGAAAAATCCGCAGGCAAACTCCACGATGCCATTCAGGACGCCAAGAGCGCGCGCCTGGATCGATTCCTGTACGCCCTCGGTATTGCCCATGTAGGCCATCGCGTGGCGCGTCAGCTGGCCGGCGAGTTCGGCACTCTCGACAGGCTGATGAAAGCGGACAGGGAGCGCCTGCAGAAAATTCCCGATATCGGCGCCGAGATCGCCGCCGCCACCGCCGACTTCTTCGCCGACAAAGACAACCGCAGGATTCTGCAGCGCCTGCACCGTGCGGGCCTGGAGATCGGGGAGATGCCGGCGCGCGACAGCCAGCCCCTGAAGGGAAAGACCTTTGTCTTCAGCGGTGCGCTGCACGACTTCACCCGCAGTGAGGCCAGGGAGCAGGTGGAAGCGCTCGGTGGTCGCGCCACCTCCAGTATCAGCGGTGAAACCGACTACCTGGTGCTGGGCGACAGCCCGGGCAGCAAACGGGACGAGGCCGAGGAACAGGGGGTCGACTGTATCGACGAAGACGCCTTCAAGCGGCTTCTCGAACGCTAGTGTGCCGTACGGGAAGTTCGCAAACAGTTCGCTGCGCCAAAGCGCCCAGCTCTGCGTTGAGAAAGCTTGAAATAACGCTGCTATTCCAGCGCTTTCTCGCCTTGATCTGAGCGCTTTGGCTATGCTCCTTTGTTCGCGAACTTCCCGCACAGCACACTAACCCATTCGGACAGCAGATGGCTCTTCCCTATACTGACAGAACACTTCCTTCGATCGACTGATGCCGCTATGCCGGTCCACAATCGTGAAATCGCCGACAAATTCGATCGCCTGGCCGACCTGCTGGAAATCGAGGGCGCCAACCCCTTCCGCGTACGCGCCTACCGCAATGCCGCGCGCACCGTGCGCGGCTATCCCCGCGCCATGGCCGACCTGATCGACGATGGCGAGGACCTGTCGGAACTGCCGGATATCGGCGACGACCTGGCGGAAAAGATCGACAAACTGGTGGAGAGCGGCGATCTGCCACTGCTGGACGAAGTCGAGCAACGCACCCCCAAGGCCCTCAGTGAGTTGATGAAGATCGAGGGGCTGGGCGCCAAGCGGATCAAGGCGCTGCACGAGGCACTGGAGATCGACACCATCGACGACCTGAAAGAGGCCGCTGAGCGCGGCGATATCCGCAACGTGGAAGGTTTCGGCGACAAGAGCGAGGAGAAGATCAAACAGCGGCTGGTAAAGTACGCCGGCGACGAACAGCGCACCCAGCTGATCGAGGCCGAGGAGATCGCCAAGCCGCTGGTGGAATACCTGAAAAAGGCCAAGGGCCTGAAAGACATCGCCATCGCCGGCAGCTACCGCCGGCGCAAGGAGACGGTCGGCGACCTGGATATCCTGATTACCGCAAAACAGGATGCGGATGTCATGGATCACTTCACCGACTATGAGGAGGTGGACGAAATCGTCTCCAAGGGCAAGACCCGCTCCACCGTCTACCTGCGTTGCGGTATGCAGGTGGACCTGCGGGTGGTGCCCCAGGTCAGCTTCGGCGCCGCGCAGCACTATTTTACCGGTTCCAGGGATCACAATATCGCCGTGCGCAAGCTGGGGATCAAAAAGGGTTACAAGGTCAACGAGTACGGCGTGTTCAAAGGCGACGAGCGTATCGCCGGCAAGACAGAGAAGTCCGTCTACAAAAAGATGGACCTGCCCTATATCGAGCCGGAACTGCGCGAGAACCGCGGCGAGCTGGAAGCAGCGCGCAAGGGCGAGCTGCCCAAGCTGATCGAACTCGACGACATCCGCGGCAACCTGCACGCTCACACCAAAGCCACCGACGGCCACGACTCACTGAAGAAGATGGCCCGGGCGGCGGCGGAGCGTGGCTACGAATACCTGGCCATCACCGACCACTCCCGCCGACTGGCGGTGGCCAACGGCCTGGACGAAAAGCGGTTGCGCAAACAGCTGGATGCCATCGACAAATTCAACGGCGATCAGGATGACATCCGCATTCTGAAATCCATCGAGGTGGATATTCTCGAGGACGGCAAACTGGACCTGCCTGACAGCGCGCTGAAAGAGCTGGATTTTGTGCTCTGCGCGGTGCACCACAAGTTCGACCTGCCGCGCAAGAAACAGACCGAACGGATACTGCGCGCACTGGACAACCGCCACTGCCATATCCTCGCCCATCCCAGCGGTCGCCTGATCAACGAACGTGAAGCCTACGAATTCGACCTGGAAAAAATACTCGAAGAGGCGGCGGACAGAGGCCGCGCCATCGAGCTCAATGCACAGCCGGATCGCCTGGACCTGACCGATGAAAGCTGCAAGATGGCGAAGGATCTCGGGGTAAAGATTTCCATCGCCACCGATGCCCACAGCGCAACCGATCTCGACTATATGCGCTTCGGCATCGACCAGGCGCGGCGCGGTTGGCTGGAAAAGAAAGACGTAGTCAACTGCCTGCCGCTGGAAAAACTGCTAAAGCTGTTTGAACGCTGAACCCTACTCCACCGGCCGTTCGCCGAGTGGATGATGGGCACGCTGCGCTTTGCCCATCCTACGGCCGAGGCCAACCCAGTGCCATAATTTCGTAGCCTTTTATAGTTACGGCTTGTTATCGCCACCGACAATCTGCCGGATCTCCGCAGATTCCAACGTCTCCTTCTCCAACAGCGCTCGCGCCAGTTTATCCAGCCTGTCCCGGTTATTTTCCAGTAATTCGACCACCTCTTTCTCAATGCCCCGCACCAGCTCGCCGATCTCCTCGTCGATAATCTGCGCCGTATGCTCACTGAAATCCTGCTGCTGGGCAATTTCGCGGCCGAGGAAGACATGTTCCTCGCCGCGGCGAAAGGCCACCGGGCCGATCTTGTCGCTCATGCCCCAGTGGATCACCATATGCCGCGCCAGGCGCGTGGCCTGTTTGAGGTCCTCATCTGCGCCGGAACTGACCTCGCCAAAGATCACCTTTTCCGACGCCCGCCCGCCGAGCATGACGCCGATGCGATCGCGCAGGTAACTGGGGCGCAGGCTGTGGTGCTCCTCTTCCGGAATCTGCTCGGTGGCGCCCAGGCTGCGGCCGCGGGGAATGATGGTGGCCTTGTCCAGCGGATCCGCGTGGGGCAGCAGGCTGGCCACCAGCGCGTGGCCGGATTCGTGGTAGGCGATGATCTTTTTCTCGTCGTCGCTGATCACCATTTCCCGCTCGCCGCCCAGCACCACCTTGTCCCGGGCCTGCAGCATACAGGCCATATCCACCGCCGGCTTGTCCTCGCGCCCGGCCAGCAGCGCCGCCTCGTTGATCAGGTTTTCCAGATCGGCACCGGCGAAGCCCACCGTCAACGCCGCCAGCCGCTCCATATTCACGTCGTCCGCCACCGGCACCTCGCGGGAGTGGATTTGCAGGATCGCCAGGCGGGCGGGCCTGTCCGGCAGGTCCAGGGTGATCTTGCGGTCGAAACGGCCCGGGCGCATCAGCGCCGCATCCAGCACATCCGGGCGGTTGGTGGCCGCGATCACCACCACCGCCTCGTGGGGATCGAAACCGTCCATCTCGCCGAGGATCTGGTTCAGGGTCTGTTCGCGCTCGTCGTGGCCGCCACCCAGGCCGGCGCCGCGGGCGCGGCCCACGGAGTCGATCTCGTCGATAAAGATGATCGATGGCGATTCCTTCTTGGCGCTGGCAAACATATCCCGCACCCGCGAGGCACCCACGCCGACAAACATCTCGATAAACTCGGAGCCGCTGATACTGAAGAAGGGGACATCGCTCTCGCCGGCCAGCGCCTTGGCCAGCAGTGTCTTGCCGGTACCCGGTGGCCCCATCAGCAGGATGCCCTTGGGAATCTTGGCCCCCAGCCTGCGGTAGTGATCCGGGTCCTGCAGGTAGCCGGCAATCTCCTGCAGATCGCGTTTGGCGTGGGCCAGCCCGGCCACATCGTCGAAGGTCACATTGGATTCGCCCCGCTCGAAGCGCCTGGCCTTGGATTTGCCGAAACCGAAAGCCCCCTGACCGCCACCCATGCCCCCGGCACCGCCCATGCGCGCCTGCATGCGGCTGGCAAAGAAGAGCAGCAGACCGAGGATCAGCAGCCACGGGATCAGGCCGATCAGCAGCCGCGACCAGAAGTTGCCTTCGGCGGGCTCGGCCCGCACCTCCACCTGGTAGTCCTCCAGCAGCAGCATCAGGTCCGGATCGTCCACCGGCGGCAGAGTGGTGGAAAAATGCTTCGGCTGCGGGCGATCACCGGTGGCAACCGTCTCGCTGTCGGCGCCCTTGTAGCTGCCGCGGATGTTTTCCCCCTGCAGGGTCACGCTGGCCACCCGGCCCTCGGTGACCTTCTGCTTGAAGGCGGTGTAGGAAAGCTGCTGGCGCCGGGGCGTGTCGGCGGTGTTTACCAGATACTGGGAGGTCAGCAGGATCGCCATGATCCACACCAGGTAGGGCAACCACGGCATGGGACGCTGTGGCGGCTGTTCCGGTGTGGGCGGCTCCCGGGTGGGGTCTGTGTCGCTGTCCCGTCGATCTGCCATAGGGAGTCCGGGTGTTTCGGGCCAGGTCGGGCGGGAATTCCGCCTCGCAACAGCCCGTAGGGCCAGTATAGCTTGCCGGCCACCTGTCCCACTGGTCTCTTTGCGCCAGAAACAGCGATAAAAAAAGGGCCCGATCCTTTCGGATCGGGCCCTTTCTGTATGGCGCGCTCGGGAGGATTCGAACCTCCGACCGCCTGGGTCGTAGCCAGGTACTCTATCCAGCTGAGCTACGAGCGCGTTGCATTGTGGTTGCGAACTATAGTGAAGCGGCTTTGCCGCGTCAACTACTTTTAAGGAAAATTTCTTAAAAATCCGCAAGTTACCGAACTTCCCAGCCTTCCGGTGGATCGCCGGTGAAGCTCGATAGGGCGCGCATTCTGCCCTCGCGGGAGGCGCTTTGCAAGCCCTGGTTTGAAGATAGTCGATTTTGCCGTCGGGCTCAGTGCCAAATCCCTTCCCCTCTCCCCGGCCCTCTCCCGATGGGAGAGGGAGTAGAGATCCCGTCCCGGGGAACCAACCTCTTTCTCCACCACTCCAACCACCAGGACTTACTCGCAACGGAAAGCATCGCCCGGCCCGTGTCGCATACCATCGACTTATTCCCCTCTCCCCCGGTAAACACGCTTGCCCCGCGGCGTATCGCTGTGGCCGGGGCAATCGCTGTTGCGCTGCATGCTTTCCTGCTGCTACTGCCGGTTTCACTGCGGCGCGAACCCCTCCCCGACCGGCCCCGATCCGTATCACCATTGCACAGCCGCCGGAACCCGAAGTGGCGCCGGCAGAAGCTCTCGATCCGTTGGCAGAGCCTGAATCGACTGCGAGTCCGGAAGCTCCGGCAGAGACTGCGCCGCCCGCAGGTCCGGCCCCGGAAAAACCGAAAACAGTCATCCAGACAGAACAGAAACCCGCTGCCCCAGCGCCGCAAAAGGATACCGCCGGGACCACCGAGCGACCGGCGACGCCAGAATCCGGCGCCAAATCCCGTTCCACCGTGTTCGACCCTAATTTGGCGAAGAAACTGGCTCGAGAACGCCATAAAGTCCGCAAGTTCAAGTCCGAAGATGACAACTACAGGACCGCCACCGGGACCTTTGTTCAACAGGGGGATCGCTGCTGGGAAGTCTTACAATTGGTCTCCGGTGACACGAGCAGTGAATCGAGCCAGTGGCTCAGGAGGAAATGCCCCGGGGCCTCCAGGTCCAAATCAGATATCGACCGGCTCGCGCGCAAGTACGGAATTCCCTAACATTGAGAATCCACAGCGCTGACCCGGAGCTCCATGACCACTTTCCTGGCCATTATCCTGCTCGCAATCCTCGTCTGGCTGGTGCCGCTCTACTACCGGCGCTGGCGCCGCGAGCACCTGCGCAAGAAACCGCTGTCCGACAGACAGCAGCAACTGCTGATCGATGCCCTGCCTCTCTACCGCTGCCTGCCACCGGCGCAACAGCAGGAGCTGCAGGCCAATGTTGCCCTGTTCCTGCACGACAAGGAGTTCGTCGGCTGCAACGGCCTGCAGGTGACCGAACCGATACGTGTGTCGGTGGCCGGCTTCGCCTGCCTGTTGCTGCTGGGCCGCAAAAACAACTGCTACCCGAACCTGTACACGGTGTTGATCTACCCGGACACCTACGTCGCCCGCGAAACCCGTGTCGAGGGCCATGTGGAATCCACGGAGCACAGTGCCCGCGAGGGCGAGTCCCACTACCGCGGGCCGGTGGTATTGTCTTGGGGGGATCTGCAGCAGGATATGATGCACCCACAGCAGGGACGGAATGTGGCACTGCACGAATTCGCACACAAGCTCGACGAGGAGGACGGCTACTACGACGGCCGGCCGCTGTTCAGCGACGCCGGCGAGGGAAAGAACTGGGCGGCAGTGATGGGCCGCGAATTCGAGCGGCTGCAGCGCAAACTGGACGCAGAGGAATCCGGCGATACGCCCGTCGACGAAGAGACACCGTCGATACTGGACGTCTACGGCGCCCAGTCGCCGGCGGAGTTTTTTGCCGTGGCCACCGAAACTTTCTTTGTCACCCCCACCGAGATGAAGACATTCCACCCGCAACTGTACGGGGAACTCTGTGCATTCTATCGGCTGGATCCGCACTCACTGCTGCGTGGAAATCCGCCGGGCGATCGATATCCCGCGTGACGCCCCTCCATTGTTGATCAAAACCGCCACACCAGCAGGGCCTGGACCGCGCTCTCGTCCACGTCGGTGCCCTGCTTGTTGCGCCAGTACTGATACTCGATTCCCACAAAGAGCTGCTTGGGACTGTCGAACAGCGCCTTGCCCATATCCCAGCGGAACTGCGGCTGGGCGAATATCCAGCTTTTTGCGCGTCCCCCGGATTCGATGCGGCGGCCCTCGATATACTCGATGTGCCCCTCGATGCTGAAGTCCTGCCCGCCGATGGTGAATGGAAAGGCACCATTGAAATCCACCATAAAGCTGTCCCCTTCCCGCGGCGCCATATCCCCGTCGCTATCATCGATAAACGCGGTGATGTCGGTATTGAGAAAGGCGCCTTCGGCGGGAATCTCCCAGGACAGACGGATCCCCGGTAACACCTTGCCCACATTGGCATCCGCGGCGAAGTTGTAGCCGAATATCAGGCCGAAGTCCGAAAAGGGCCCGACCGCCAGGTCGCAGCCGGTGATCTTGCCGAGACTGAAATTGCTGTACCACTCGGCGTAGACGTCCTTATCGTTGAAGCCGTCGCCGCGACTGTCGTTGAGAAAGTCCACGAAGAAGTAATTGTCGCCATACTGCCAACCACTGGCGTGCTGAAGAGTCAGAATGGTGGTATCGGTGCCCCTGCCCGTATAAGGGTTATCCAGGTGGCCGTACTGCAACTGCGCTTCAGTATTGGACCACTCGGCGGCCGCGGCAGCCGGGGGACACAGGCACAGCGACAGGAGCAACAAACGGGGCACTACAGCCGGCGATTTCATAGACCTCCCCCTCGGCGATGGAGTATGCGATGGAGTGACTGAAAAAAGGCGGGTTCGACTCCCGGTCACATGGTGATTAATGCGCTGGCGAAAAATAGCCCTCTTCTTCAAGGCTGTGGCGTATGCGCGCCACTTCCTCCGCGGTCACTTCGGCCCCGCCGCTGCTCCAGGCGGCGCGCATGAAATTCACCAGTTCCGCGATGCGGGCGTCATCCAGTTGGCGATGAAATGATGGCATACCGGCCCGAGCCCGCTCGCGGTCCAGGCGCTGTGCCGGCAGGCCGCGCAGGATCACCGCAATGGCGTTGTGCGGCCTGGCCGCGCGGATGGCGGCGTTGTTGTCCATGCCCGGCGCAAACGCCTGGGTGATGCCGCTGCCGGCTCGGCCGTGGCAGCCGGCGCAATAGGCGATGAAATCCCCCCGCCCCCCGGGATAGTTCTGCGCGGCGCTTTCGCTATTGCCCGGCCGCTCCGGCAGGGCCTCGCTGTCGTCCAGCAGGAAAGTGATCATCGCGTTGATGTCGTCGTCGCTCAGGTGGCGGAGACTGTGCTGCATGACGCGATACATCTCGCCGAACAATGTGCCCCGCTCGCTGCTGCCGGTGGTCAGCAGCTGCCGCAGTTGCGCCCGGTTCCAGCCCTGGCGGCGCAGCGACTGCGGGCGGATATCCACCGCGTCCCAACCCTCCAGCACGTTGCCGGCAAAACGCTTGTCGAACCGCATGGCCTGGGCAAAGTTGCGCGGCGTATGGCACTCGCCACAGTGACCCAGCGCATTGACCAGGTAGCTGCCGCGCTGCCACTCGGCGCTCTTGCCCGCCGGCTCGGCGAGCGTTTTTTCCGGGTCGAAATAGAGCCAGTTCCAGAAGCTGAGACCGAAGCGCAGGTTCGCCGGAAATATCAGTCGGTTTTTCGGCGGCCGGTTTTCCACCGGCGGCAACTGCATGAAATAGCGGTAGAGGGCTTCGATATCGTCGTCGCGCACCAGGTAGTAGGAAGTGTACGGCATGGCCGGGTACAGATTGCCGTGGGGGCCCTTGCCGTGGCGCATGGTCGCGCGGAATTGCTCCAGGGAATAATCGCCGATACCGGTTTCCCCGTCCGGCGTGATGTTGGTGGAATACAGGGTGCCGAACGGGGTCGGGAAGGGGCGCCCGCCGGTGAAGGGGCGGCCGTTTTCCGCCGTGTGGCAGGCAACGCAGTCGGCGGCGGCGGCGATATAGCGGCCCTTTTCCGCGAGGGGCTGGGCCGCGGTGATGGAAGGCGGAAACAGGAAGAAAAGAAGAATGGTCATTGCCCATCCCTTGCCTTTCCCTGCTGCCGGTTCGCCTGCAAGCAGGCTCCTACAGCGGGCGATAACAGCCATTCAGTCGCCCTCCTTCACCAACCCCGGCGTGGATTCGATCACGTCCCTTACCGCGTGGAAATAGCGCACATAGCCGGTGCAGCGGCAGATATGTTTACCGAGCGACTCGTCGATGGTCGCCTCGATTTTGTCTTTCGCCACCGGGTTCTTTTTCAGCCGCTCGATCAGCACCGTGGCGGCGTTGACGAAGCCCGGGGTGCACCAACCGCACTGGAAGGAAAAATGGCGCAGGAAGGCCTCCTGTACCGGCGACAGGGATTCGATTTTTCCATCGGCATTGCGCTGCGCATGTCCCTCCACGGTGGTCACGTTGCTGCCATTGAAACGGCCCACATTGTTGATACAGGTGCGCAGCGTCTGCAGCCCGCCGTTATCATCCTCGACGATAACCTCGCAGGCGCGGCAGACGCCGATACCACAGCCGAGCTTGGTGCCGGTCAGATTCAGGTATTCCTGCAGGAAATCCAGCATCGAGGTGTATTCGGGGATATCCATCGGCCCCACCGTCTCGCCGTTGACCTTCATGGAGATGGATAAACTGGCCATTGGAGCACCTCTCTACAGCACCTGGGGGTTTAACGCGCGGCGCAGGACTTCCGGCGTGATGGGCGTGTCGTTGAAACGTTTGCCGGTGGCCCGGAAGATCGCCTCCGCCAGTGCGGCGACGATGGGCACCATCACCACTTCGGCGATACCCTTGTGCGGGTCCTGATCGGATTCCGGCGCCAGGATTTCGTGCCGCTGTTTCCAGACACAGACATCCTTCGCCAGCGCCACCTGGTAACGGTTCAGGTTCCAGGTACCGTTGCCGGCGCCCCCGGCCAGCGGCGGCAGGATTTCGTAGAGCGCGTGGCCGATGCCCATGGCCACACCGCCCTCGATCTGCCCTTCCACCAACTGGCGCACGATGGGCCGGCCACACTCCAGGTAGTTCTGGAGATCATGGATTTCCACCGCGCCGGTGCCCTTGTGTACCACCACTTCCACCAGAGCGGCACAGGGAGCGTAGTAGGTAACCATGGCGTTATTGAGATCGGTGGGCGGGTAGCGCACGGCACTGCGCTTCAACACCCGATACTCGTCCGCCACCGGTCGTTCCGCCCCGCCGCCGCGGCGCAGCGCCAGGCCGTCGATTACCCAGGTCTGCCGTTCGCCATTCAAGTTGAAATCCGCCTCGGCCCAGTCCCAGCGGTTGAAGCCGTGCGCCATCACACCGGTAACCAGGCCGGAGCGGTGGGCCTCGGCCGCCAGCCGCGCCAACGGCAGCGATGGCTGCCCGGCCATTTCCAGGGCGCCGTTGCGCCACTGCAATTCCGACAGATCCACCCGCTCTAGCTGCCACAGTTTCCGCGCTGCCGGCACCAGCCCCTGCCGGAACAGAATGCGCGCCGCCTGCAGGGTCACGTGGCTCTGGAAGTAGGCGGACATGGAGGCGGAACTGGCCATGGCCACTACCGGCGTCCACAGCGGGTCGGCCGCCATCCGGTCCTGGTGTTCCTGGCTCATGGTGTAGGGGCTCTCGGTCTGGAACTGCTGCAGTGCCTCCCAGGCCTCAATCTCCGCCACGTGACAGTCCGCCGCCGGCACCCCCAGGATGTCTTCCAGCAACATCGCCTGAGAAGTCTGGGTACCGGTGCCCATTTCCATAAAACCGATAGCGAGCG
This sequence comes from Microbulbifer halophilus, assembly GCF_026183675.1. GTDB lineage: Bacteria > Pseudomonadota > Gammaproteobacteria > Pseudomonadales > Cellvibrionaceae > Microbulbifer > Microbulbifer halophilus. Next base: position 23,045 of record NZ_JAPIVK010000012.1, on the reverse strand, counting down.
ACAGGCGGCCCTCCGGGTCGAACTGCACCGCCGAGCTGGGCGCCGCAGCGCCGGTGCCGTAATCCTTGGTGGCGATGGCGTAGCCGGTTCCGAAAAAATAATCGGGGTTCTCTTCCTCGAAAATACGCTTGCGCTCGGCGCGCTCCCGCCATATCGGGTGTCGGCGCGCCCGCTCGAGCATTTCCCGGTAGCGCACGCCGACCCGTGGCACCGCGCCCTGGGTGTTGCGCCAGCCGGTCTCGAAAGCGTTGCGCAGGCGCAGCTCGATCGGGTCCAGGTCCAGCTCCCCTGCGGCGCGGTTCACCATCATCTCCATGGCGTTCATGGTCTGCAGGGTGCCGTAGCCACGCATGGAACCGGCGTCCACGTTCATCGACTGGTGAGCAATGGAGATGATGTCGTTGCGCGGCAGGTAGTAGATGCTCTGGATGGCGCTGGCACCGACCATAGAGACGCTGGGGCTGAAGTTCTGGCGGCCGCCACCGTCCACCTGCATCTCCGCCAACAGCGCCTGGAACTTGCCGGTTTTTTTGTCCACCGCCAGGGTGTTGTGCATCCTGAACGGGTGACGCTTGAGGCCCGCCTGGAACTGTTCGAAGCGGTTGTTGGCGAGCCGCAGCGGCGCCCTGGCAAAGAGTGCGGCGACGGCGCCGTAGTAGGGAAAGATCGAGTGATCCTTGGCGCCGAAGCCACCGCCGACAAAGCCGGAATGCACCACCAGGTTTTCCACCCGGCCGGCAAAGCCGCTCTCCGCGATCATCTGCGCGGCCATTTCCCGGAAGTCCTGCGGCGACTGGCTGGTGAGCACCAGGTGCAGGGTTTTACTGTCGCTGTCGAACCAGCCGTTGCTCGCCTCCGGCTCCATCATCATCGGCTCGACGATCTGGGTGTTGTAGTCGCCCTCCACCAGGTGCCAGTTGCCGGCGGCGGCCTCCCGTTCCATCCGGTGGCGGATTTCCTGCGCATAGTAGATACCCCGCTCGCTGACGCTGCCGGCCTGGTCCGCGTGGCTGGGCCACTCGGCCTTGCGGTCGCGGTACTGGGGAAAGAAGATGCCGTCCTGCAGCGGCGAATAGAGATCCTCACCGGTGGGGCCGCCCTCGCCTTCCACGCGGATAATGCGCCAACTGGCATAGGGATCGCGCCGGTAGGGCGGCGTTTCCTCGCCGTAACGGATGACGGATTCGTTGAACTGCAGCGCCTGCTTGGTGGTGGCGTATTTTTCGAAACTGTCGAACAGCAGTATTGCCACCGCGTGGCCGTAGTAGTGCGGCGTTTCGCCCTCCGCCAGCAGCATGGCCTCGCCGTAAAATGGCGGCAATGCAAACTTGTTGTCCGCCAGAGTCTGCGCGGTGATGCGCTCGTAGGGTTCAGCGCCCTCGGGGAGCTGCGACCAGTCGACGCCGGCAAACTGCCGCTCGACGCGGTTGCAGCGCAGGATAAAGGCGTAGTGCTGCTGCTTGAGCCAACCGGGCATATCCGCCGAGCGGAAATCGCGGCCGAATATCTTCTCGCCGGTGACTTTGGCAACACCGTCGGTGCGAAAAGCGGGATCGGCGCCGTCGCCGCGCCAGTGCAGCGGTTTTGCGCCTTTGTCCGCCTGGCCGGCGCGACCCAGTTGCCACAGGGACGGCGCGGCGAACACGGCGATACCGGCGACGGTGCAGAGTTTGATGAAATTGCGGCGGTCCGGGCGGAATCCTTTCATGGTGGTGCCAGATGTCCAGTTTTTGATGGCCGGCAGGAGGGCCCTCTCCCCCGGCCCCCTCTCGGTAGGAGAGGGGAGCTATTCTTTCCAGTATCGAGAAATCGACAGTCGCCCGATCCGGGTCCCGAGTTTCAACTAATAGTCGTTCTTCCACTGCAACTCCACACTGCCGGCGCCGCTTTCACTTTCTCCAGCGGATTTGAATTCCAGTAGCAGGTTGCGCCGCAGCTCTATCTGCATTTCCGCCTGCCAGGGGTTGAGCGGGTCGGTGCTGCGCTGCAGTTCGATATAGATGCGGTTGGTGATGTATTTGCCCAGGCTGAGCGCGTACTGGCTTTCGCCCTCGTCGGTGTCCTGCGTTTCCACATCCAGGGTATCCACTCCCAGCAGTTCGCGGGTCCTGGCCACCGGGTCGAAGCCGGAGCTGCCGCTCTGCAGGGTGCGCACCACCCCCACCAGCCGTATCGCCTGTAGCGGGGAAATATCCGTCATCGACTTGCCGAACAGCAGCTGGGCGAAGATTTCGTCCTGGGGCGCGTCCGGGGTGGCGCTGAACTGGATATCCAGGTCGTCGGCGGTGCCGGACAGGGTGCCGGATATCTCGGCGATGATTTCACCCTCGGGGTATTCGTGCAGCCCCTTCACATAGATGGCAGCGACATTGTTTTCGAACTGTACGCGCCCTTCCTGCAGTTCGAAGCGCTTGCCCAGCAGGTCGAACTCGCCGCGCACGATTTCCAGTTCACCCGAGGCCCTGGGTTTGGCAGCGGTGCCGGCGATATCCACCTTGCCGCGCAGCTCGGAGTCCAACCCCAGGCCGCGCACATAGGATTGCTGGTCCAGCACCACTTCGATCGCCAGCGCCAGTTTGCGCAGCAGCGGCGGCGCCTTTTCCACCTGCGGGCCGTCCACTTCCACCTCGACCACTTCGATCTCCGGCACACTGCTGCCGATCAACTGCTCCACCTGCACCGACAGCGGCCGCAGGGTCAGCCTGCCCTCCAGCAGCGAGTCTTCGGTAGTACCGGTCAGCGCCAGTTGGCCGGATACGGCGCCGCGCACCGCGGGGGTGTTGAGCAGGTGCATGCGCTCCGCGCGCAGGGTGAAATCCATCTGCGGCGGCGCCGATGCCGGGAAGGTGACGGCGCCGGCGAGATTGATACTGCCCCCTTCGCTGTCTTCGGCGCGGGCCTTTTCAATACGCCATTCGCCGGGCGCCAGTACCGCGAGCAATTCGAGCCGGCGCAGGCGGGTGTTGCTGGGGCGGTGTTCGTAGTCGCCGTTTTCCAGCGCGATGCGACCCTGCAGGTCCGGCTGATCGAAGCTGCCGCCGACATTCAGGGTAAAGTCGAGCCGGCCGCGCAGAGCGTGGATTTCCGGGTCGATAAACTCCGCCAGCACCGCCAGGTCCGCGCTGCCGCGGCTCTGCAGGTCGAGTGGCAGTGGCGGCGCCGCCTGCCCGGCCGGCCGCTGCGCGAAGAGTTGCTCCAGAATGGGCGCGATGCGCAACTGCGCGCGGACCTCGACGGCGCGGCGCTGGCCGCTGCGGGCGTCGAGCGCGATATGCAGGTCGTCGCCGAGGGTGTTCCAGTCCAGTACCGCCGCAAGCGGCTGGCCCGCACCGCGGCTGTCGAGGCGGAGTTCGCCATCCAGTTGCGGTTTCTGCGGGCTGCCGGCAGCGCTGATATTGAGTGCTATCTCGCCCCGATCGGCGATATTGGCCGGCAGCCCCGAATCCAGGTCCGCCAGCCGTGCGCGACCGCTCACCTGGAGGTCCAGCTGTTTTTCGTTGAGGCTGCCGCTGGCGGAGAGCCGGTTGCGCCCGGCCCAGAGCAGTTCCACATCGGACAGGTCGACACGCCCGCTGCCGTAGCCGATATCCCCCTGCAGTTGCCAGGGCTCGCGGCGGTAGTCCCCCAGCGCGAGGATGCTGACGGTGGCCTCGGGCCGGGCAAAGGGCCCTTCCATGCGGCCCTCGATACTGATCTCGCCACTCAGTGACGGCGGCAATTCCACACCGGCCAGCTCGGCCAGGCTCACCGGAATATTGCGCCCGGCCACGGTGCCCCGGGCGCGCCCGGCTTTCGGCTGGATAACCCCGTCCAGTTCCAGCCAGGCGTTGCCCTCGCGCCCGAGATTCTCCACCTCTTGCGCCAGGAGTCCGACGCGGCTCTGCTGCGGCGCCGCTTCGCCAGCCTCTGTTTTCGGCACGGGCGATATGGGGCCACCCTGCACACTGCGGCCTGCGCCGTCGGCGAACAGCTCCAGGCGCAGCTTGTCGAGTTCGATTCTTTCCAGACTGCCGCCGGCGCCACCGCGCAGCGAGTAGCGGTAGTCTCTGTACTCGCCGCCGGACTCGATACGCGCAGCCATCTGCGGGTTTTTCCAGGGGCCGCGGACACTGAGCGTCGAATCCAGGTCGATCGCCACGCCCTCGGCCGCGGCCACGCCCAACTCCTCCGCCGGGCGGAATCCCCGCGCACCCAGATCCAGTTGCAGGTCCAGGGATTCGCCGTCGATATCCACGCTGCCACTGCCGGCGATGCTGAGGGTTTTCGACTGCAATTGCAGGTCGGCAATCTCCAGCTTGCGCAGATTGCCCGATACCTGCGCCCGCAACTCCGTATCCAGTTGTCGGTAGATGGGATTGGCGAACAGCTCGGCGGTCAGTTCCGGGTTGTCCCAGGGGCCTTTTGCCGCAAGCTGCAGTTTTTCCACACTGCCCGACAAGTCCGGCGGGATTTCCACTTCGCCGGTGCCCGGCAGTGCCACCAGCAGCCGGCGGATTTCCGCGATCGTGAGCCTGCGGATTTCCCCCCGCAGATCCAGCGCCCTGTTGCCGATATCGACACGGCCGCCGGCGTCGAGCCGCGTGTCCAGATACTCGAGCGTCGCCGCCTCGATACGGATCACCTCCTTCTCGCTCTGCACCCGCCCCTCCAGGTGCAACGGCCGCTCGCGATAGCGGCTTTCCAGCTCCACGATGCCGGAAACCGCGGGCAGCGACAGCGGCCCGCGCAGGCTGAGGTCGGCGGTGAGCCAGCCGCCGGTGAGGTAATCCTGCCAGGGCTGGGAGATGGCGACCGGCAGGCGGTTCAGGCGGATTTCCGCATCCACACTGTCGGCGCTGACGGTACCGGCAATCGTGTGCCGGGTATCGTCGACCCGAAGCTGCAGTTCCTCGGTGGCCAGTTCCCACGGCGACAGCGCGATGTCGGCGTTGCCCTGCAGCGTAAAGCGATGTGCCACCAGCGGCAGGGAAAATGCTTCCACCTGTACCCGCAGCCGGTTTTTTTGCGGCTGCCACAGGGCGATGCGGCCGCTGGCATCCAGCGCCTCGCCCCGCGGTAGTTGCAACTGCGTGCCGGCAAAGCCGCCGGCTTTCTCGCGCGCGGAAAACACCAGCCGCAGGCGGCCCTCTTCGAGTTCCCGCCCCTCCAGGATGATGTGCAGGTCGGCGCCGTCCAGCTCGCGTATCTCCAGGAAGAGCTCGGCCCTCTCTCCCTGCCAGAGATAGCGGCCGTTGGACGTCACCGATACCGCCGGCAGCTCCGGCAGGCGCCGGTCGATCACTTCCAGGCGATCGACCTGCAATGCGCCGAGACGCAACTGCGGTGGCGAGAACGGCTCCGGGTCTTTTTCCACGGCATCCTCGGCGGCCTGCCCCCGGGCCTCCAGCAGTTCGCCCAGGGTGTCGTTGTCGAGCCGCAGCAGCGACGCCTCGATCCGCTCGATATCGATGCGGTTTTCCAGCAGACCGCCGATATCGAAATCCACCGCCAGGTCCCGCGCCTGCAGCAGGGTTTCGGAGCGGTAATCGATTTCCAGGTGGGAAAAATACCAGGCGCCCAGATGATCACTGCCGATATGCTCGGCGTGGATATCCAGGTCCGGCATAAACTTTTCCGCGGCGACAACGGCGGTGCGGGTCAGTGAAACCCGCCCCGGCTCGGTACCCAGCAACAGCAGCAGCGCCACCAGCACCAGCAGGAAAAGACTGAACAGCAGCGAGCCGCGGCCGCCGAGCGAATGCCAGAGGCTCCGCAGCACCGCCCCCAGGGCGCGCACATAACCGGCCGCCAGCGCGGCGAGGGCCCGCATCAGAAAGCCTGCCCCAGGCTGACGTAGACCTGGAAACTGTCGTCCAGTTCTTTGCGACTGTCCAGCGGGAAGGCGATATCGAAGCGCAGCGGCGCAAACGAGGTGATATAGCGCACGCCGAACCCGGCCCCCCAGTGGAGATCGGAAAAATTGGGGCTGGGGTCGGCGTAGGCGTTGCCGCCGTCCACGAACAGCACGCCACCCCAGGTATCGGAAAAGCGCAGGCGCCCCTCGATGGAAATTTCGCTCAGCGCGCGGCCGCCAATGGGGTCGCTCAGGCGGCTCGTGCCATCGGGCTCCTCAATCAGCCGCCGCGGCCCCAACGCCTGGTAGGCGTAGCCGCGCACCGAGCCACCGCCACCGGCGTAGAAGCGTTCGTCGGCGGGAATCCCGGAATTGTCGATACCGCTGATGACACCGGCCTTGAGCCGCAGCGCCAGCGTGGGCTGGTAGCGCCAGTCTTCGGCGGTCTTGTAGCCGGTCATCACCAGAGTGTTCTTGACGAAGGTTGTGTCGGTCTCTGCGAGATCGATAAAGGGCCGCACTTCCAGCGCCACGGTGGCGCCGCGGCGGGCATCCACCAGCTTGTCGGTGGTATTCCATTGCAGGCCCAGCGGAAAGGACAGCAGGCGGTAGTTCTCGCTCCGGGCCCCCTCTTCCTCGACCTCGCTGAATTTCAGCTCGCTGCCGATGCTGGCGGTGCGGTTTTTGCTCAGCCGGCGGTGCACGGTGGCGCCGACAGTCAGGGATTCCGCCAGGTAGGAATCCCGCTCCTCGTTGGAGTATTCCGCCTCGGCGGAAAAGTCCTGCCTGTCGCTGAAAAATTGCGGCACCCGCAGCTCGCCCCTGAGCGACTGCTGCACCGGGTTGATCTTGCTTTCGATATCGATCTTCTCGCCGCGGTGCAGGACATTGCGGTGCTCCCAGCCAGCGGAGACACCGGCGCCCTGGTCGGAGGTGTAGCCCACCCCCAGCTTGACCGTGCGGTGGCGCCGCTCCTGCAGTATGAAAGTGATGTCCACCAACCCGCCGTAGGGCTCGGAGATGCGGGTATTGACCCCGGCGATCAGGTTGGTGCGCAGCAGGCGCAGTCGCGCCGCGTCTATTTTCTCGCGGCTGAAACAGTCGCCGCGGCCGATTTCCAGTTTGTCCCGCAGGAAATCCGGTTCCACGGAGGTAACGCCCTCCAGGGTCACTTCGCCCACATTCACTTCGGGGCTGGGGGCGACGCGATACTCGAGCCGCGCCGCCGCCTCGCTGTGAATCACCGTGGCCCGGTAACTGACATCGATCTCCAGCAGGCAGGTGTTTTCCCCGAGATAAGTCTCGATTGCCTCGACCCCGTCCAGCACCTTGCTCGCCACCAGCGGATCCCCCGCCGACAGCGGCAGTGCGTAGCCATCGCTGCGCAGGTAGTCGGGCATATCGAAGGAGATGCTCTTGATACGGTAGCGGGGGCCGGGATCGACGCGGTAGAGAATATCGCCGCCGGTGACCGTCTCGCGCACCCGGGCGTCGTAGTAGCCGCGGGAGCGGAGCAACTTTTCCAGGGTGCCGCGCTCGTAGCGGCCGACATCCCGCGGGTCTTCGTAGTTTTCCAGGGCGGAGCTGGAGCTGCGCAGCTCTTCCATTTCCCCGCGCAACCAGTCCTGCAGTTTGCGGTCACCCTCCACCCGCACCCTGAAGTCCGGGAGCTGATCGAAAAAGGGGATGGCGAGGGCTGGCTGTAGCGGCGACAGCAGCAGGCCCGTCAGCAGGATACCGATTAAAACGCGCAAAGGACTCGTCCGTTGTTGCCCTGTTCCGATGCTTTTTTCAGGAGAAAAGTTGCCAGCCCGCCCGACAAAAGCCGCGCTCTGTCCGGTCCGCGCGGCAAACGGGGGCAGTCAGGGGGTGGGCGCGGAGCCGCGCTGCAGCGGGTTGCAGTCCTGAATAATGACGCGCCCCTCCAGCAGGTTGCCCTTGGAATACTCGGAGAAGATGCACTGGTTGGTTTCCGGGTCGTAGTTTTCGATCCAGAGATTATCTTCCTTCCAGGTGGCACCCAGGTGCCGCTGGCCGTCGGGCACCGAGATACGCATGACGCCCCCGAACCGCTTGACGAATACCTGCTCGTAGTGGAAGTAATAGGCGAACCAGCCGATCAGGAAAACAATACCGGCGATAATGCCCCCCACCTTCAGGCTGCCCAGGCGACTGCCGGCAAAGAGGGATAGAACGACCAGGGCGATCACCGCCGCCCAGTAGAGATAAGTGACCATGGGTGCTCTTCCGTGAAGATTATTAACGCTTTGCGCAAGGGTAGCTCAGATTGGCGGCGAACTGAATGGCGTGTTTTTGTTTTTTAGATCGTCGGTGGCGCAGGTTGGACTTCGCGGAGCCCACTCCAACCTGCGCCGTTAATCGGCGATCAATCGCCCTGCAATTCCGGCAGGTTTTCGTAGAGTGCCAGTGCCTCGGGATTGGCCAGCGCCTCCTTGTTCTTTACCGGCTTGCCGTGCACCACGTTGCGCACCGCCAGCTCCACGATTTTGCCACTGATGGTGCGGGGGATATCCGTCACCTGGATGACCTTGGCCGGCACGTGGCGCGGGGTGGTGTTGGCGCGGATGGTGGTGCGGATTTTCTGGATCAGCTCGTCGTCCAACTCGACGCTTTCGCGCAGCACCACGAACAGCACCACGCGCACATCGTCGCGCCAATCCTGGCCGATGCAGATACTTTCCAGTACCTCGTCCACCTTTTCCACCTGGCGGTAGATCTCGGCGGTGCCGATGCGCACGCCGCCGGGGTTCAGCACGGCGTCGGAGCGGCCGTAGATGATTACGCCGCCATGTTCGGTGATCTCGGCGTAGTCACCGTGGGCCCAGACGCCGGGCCAGTTTTCAAAATAGGCGCCGCGGTACCGGGAGCCGTCCTCGTCATTCCAGAAGCCGACCGGCATGCAGGGGAAGGATCTGGCGCAGACCAGCTCGCCCTTCTCGCCCACTACCGGCTCACCGTCGTCGTTCCAGACTTCCACTGCCATGCCCAGGCCGCGGCACTGCAGTTCGCCGGGGTAGACCGGCAGGGTCGGGTTGCCCAGCGCAAAACAGGAAACGATATCGGTACCGCCGGAGATGGACGACAGGCAGACGTCCTGCTTGATATCGCGGTAGACGTAGCGAAAGCCCTCGTGCGCCAGCGGCGAGCCGGTGGACAGTACGGCGCGCAATTTTTCCAGCCTGTGTGTCTCGCGCGGCTTGCGCCCGGATTTTTCCAGTGCGGCGATATATTTGGCACTGGTGCCGAAGACGCTGATGCCCTCCTCGTCCGCCATATCCCAGAGGCCCTCGGCCGCGGGGTAGAAAGGCGAGCCGTCGAACAGCACCAGAGTGGCGCCGCAGGCGAGGCCGCTCACCAGCCAGTTCCACATCATCCAGCCGCAGGTGGTGAAGTAGAAGAGCGCATCGTCGCGCTTCAGGTCCGTATGCAGCCGGTGCTCCTTCAGGTGCTGCAGCAATGTGCCGCCGGCGCCGTGCACGATGCACTTGGGCACGCCGGTGGTGCCGGAGGAATACATGATATAGAGCGGGTGATTGAAGTCCGTCTGCTCGAAGATGAGCGGGCGCTCCGGCGCCGCACTCTCAAAATCCTGAAGGGTCACCGCCCGCTCGATATCGCCAATGGCCGCGGCGGTTTCCTCGCGGTTGCGCGCCACGGGAACCACCACCAGTTTCCCGATGGAGTCGATGCGCGCAACCACTTCCCGCAGCCGCGGCAGGGAGTCGATGGTCTTGCCGTTGTAGTAGTAACCCTCGCAGGCCAGCAGCACCTTGGGCTCTACCTGGCCGAAGCGGTCGAGGACGCCGTTGATACCGAAGTCCGGTGAGCAGGAGGTCCAGATGGCGCCAATACTGGCGGCGGCGAGCATGGCCACCGCGGTGTCGATGATATTGGGCATAAAGCCGGCCACCCGGTCGCCCTTCTCCACACCTTCGGCGACCAGCGCCGCGGCCAGGCGCTCCACGCGCCGGTGGAGATCGGCGTAGCTGAGTTCGCGACGGTTGCCGTTTTCCAGGCGCTCCACCAGCGCGATCCGATCGTCGCGATAGCGCAGCAGGTTCTCGGCGAAGTTCAGCTTCGCGTCCGGAAACCACTCGGCACCGGGCATGGCGTCACTACCCAGGGTGCGCTCGCCGCGCTGGCTGGCGATCACTTCACCAAAATCCCAGAGCGTGTTCCAGAAGTCCTCGCGGCGGTCCACGGACCACTGGTACAGCTCGGCGTAGTCCGCCAGCTCGAGCGCAAAGCGCTCGTTCACCAGGCGGCGGAACTGGTCCATCTGGGTGGCGTGTATGGCGTCAAAGCTGGGCTGCCACAGGGGCTGGGTGTTGTTGCTCATCTCGGCTGACCTGTCACTTTCGTTATTCTCAATGGTTGACCATTATCGGCCCGGTTGCGATGCGGACAATCATGCCTTGGTCTAACAATTAAGGCTATTTTAAATTTACTCATTTCTGTTAAATTATATTTATACCTTATTTTCCATTTACCGGGGGGGCCCAGCCGACCTCTCCCCCGGCCCCTCTCCCGCAAGCGGGAGAGGGGAGTTACAGGAGTCCCCTTGAGCGCCACCGTCAAACAACTGCGCGCCTTTGTCGCCGTCGCCCGCACCCGCAGCTTGGCCGAGGCCGGTGCGCAACTGCATATCTCTCAGCCGGCGCTGTCGGTGGCGATCCGCAACCTGGAGGAGGTGGCCGGCGGGCCGCTGTTCAACCGCGAGAGCCGCCAGTTGTCGCTGACGCCGGAGGGCGTCGAATTTCTCGAGCGCGCCGAGCAGTTGCTGCGCAACTGGGACCAGTCGCTGGATGCGATCCAGCAGCGCTTTCGGCTACAGCACGGCCAGTTGTCACTGGCGGCGATTCCGGCCTTTGCGTTGAACCGCCTTCCGGCGTTGCTGGCGCAGTTCCACCGGCAACATCCGGATATCAATCTCGTGCTGGAGGATATCGTCATGGAGCGGGTGATCGCCGCGGTACAGGCCGGGCGCGCCGAGCTGGGAATCAGCTTCCGCCCGGACGACCTGGGCGGGCTGGAGTTCGCGCCCTTCGACCGGGATCGCTTTGTCGCCGTGATGCCGCCGGAACATCCGCTGGCCGGGCGGGGGGGCCTGCGTTGGAAGGATCTCGCAAAGGCGCCCTTTGTCGCCATGAACCGCGGCTCGGCGGTGCGGCGCTGGACCGACGATGCCTTCGCCCGATGCGGGGTGAACGCGAGACTGCTGTGCGAGGCGAACCAGCTCAGTACCATCGGCCAGATGGTGAAGGTGGGGCTGGGCATCAGTGCGGTGCCGAGCCTCTGTGAGACGCAGATGCAGGACTACGGTCTGGTCTGCCTGCCGCTGGCGGGGCCGGTGGTGGCGCAGGAAGTGGGCGTGCTGCTGCGCGGGCGCGGCGCCCTGTCGGCGCCGGCGCAGGCGTTCCTCACGCTGGTTGCCGGGAAACCGTGAGGCGGCGCAGGTTGTTGAAAAGGTCATAGGCGATGATCGCCATGACGATGGCGATAGTGATCTTCCAGTTATTCGGCGGTATGGCCCACTGCCTGGCATCTTCGCCACTCCACTGAATGGTGAAAACCTGTTCCTGGTTGAACAGCAACGCCGGCAGTATCAGCTTCAGCAGCGCCAGCACCTCCGCCTCCGTGGATTCACGCCCGAGCGACTCGGCCATATCGTCACACTGGTCGCGCAGGTCGGAGTAGAGTTCACTGCCGATATCCTCCCGATGCCTGCCAGACAGGTAGGTTTTTACGTTGTCGACATAGCGTTGCAGCCAATCCATTACACTGTCTCCCCCAGTTGTTCGACGGCGCCAAGGCAGATATGGATCAGCCCGCCGGATAACGGCGGCTCGCAGTGGAAGCTGGTGAGGGGATGAAAAACCAGGGGGGAAAGATTTGGCGAGGCGGACAACCGGGTCGCAGGGCCTGTGGCGCCCCGCGACCGGGTCCCGAATATTATTTCGACATGGCCCGCAGCATCCAGGCGGTTTTCTCGTGCACGCTCATGCGATCGGATACCAGCGCAATGGTCGATTCGTCGTCACCGCCCTGGGCCGCCTTGAGTACATCGCGACAGGTTTTTACCACCTGCTCGTGGCCCTGGGTGAGGATCTCCACCATCTTCTCCGCCGCGGGGACTTCCTCGACTTCCTCGATCGAGCTCAGCTTGGCGAACGCCTTGTAGGTACCGGGCGCCTGCACATCCAGGGTACGGATACGCTCGGCGATATCGTCCACCGCATCCGCCAGCTCGGTGTACTGTTCCTCGAACATCAGGTGCAGGTCGCGGAAAAGCGGGCCGGTGACATTCCAGTGAAAATAGTGCGTTTGCAAATAAAGTGTATAGCTGTCTGCCAGCAGGCATTTCAAGCCCTCGGCGATCGTTTCGCGATCCTTGGCACCAATACCGATATCGATCTTACTCATAGATAACCTCTTGTCTCCGTCTTAAATAGATTTCCGGGAGCCGGTAAACTCAATCGTTCTCTAGAATAGCCCGCGCGACAACAATTAAGAAATTTATTTCACCGCTTGAAGCTATTGAGCATGGCTATAAGCCCGCTACACTGCGCCGACATCGCCTTTTACCCAAAAAAGACACGACATATCGGAGCGACATCAGTCCTGCGGCTGCCCCTGGGCCAAATAGCCGGTGTCGACACCGAACCAGAAACTGCCATCAGTGGCATTAAAGACCATATGGCGTACATTGCCACCACTCGGAAGCGGACTGACACTGACAAATTTTTCCGTTGCGAGATCAAACGCGAGGATGCGATTGGGAATCACTCCCGCATCCGCAATCCACAATCGTCCGCTGTCATCCAGCACCGTGCCATAGGGCCGCGGTGCCTCGCCAGGAATACGCCACTCGGTGAACGTTTCCGAATCCGGTTCAAAGCGCCCGAGATAACCTCCTGCGTAATCCATGTACCAGACGTCGCCTTCACGGTCGATATCGAGGCGGCGCGGACGCGCGTCGGTGCACGGCAATTCGAACTCGGTCAGTTCCATCGTCTGCGGATCCACCATCGCCAGCCGGTTGCTGCCGAACAGTGCAATCCAGGGACGGTTCTGCGCATCCATCTTGATGCCGTAGGGCCGCGCCTGCGGTACCGACGGTCTCACAGACTGGACCTTGCCGGTCTCCACGTCCAACAGGCCGATGCGGTTGCTGTGCTGGGCGGTAAACCAGATATTGCCGTCCCGATTGAACACCAGGGTGTGTGGATCGTCGATACCCTCCGGCATTGCAAACTGCTCGATCGCGCCGCTGTCCGGATCCAGCCGGCCGATATGGGCATTGCGGTTGCCGGCATACCAGACGCGGTTTCTGTCGTCGACGATCAGGTTGTGCGGATGGCTTCCGTCGGGAACTTCAAACTGTTTGAAAATGCCGCTGGCGGGAGAGAATCGACCGATATAGTTGCCTGCCTGGCCGCAGAACCAGATATCGCCGTGGCCATCGACAGAGGGATCGCGCGGGCGGCCTTCCCAGGGCACTTTCCACTCGTTCAGGGCCAGTTTGTCCGGCAGCGCCGGTTCTTCTTCGGCGTCGCCGTAACCGGCCAGGGGAAACAACAGCAGGGAAACAAGAGTGAAACGATACAGCCCGGAAAAAGCGTACATGGCCTGCTCCTGCGATCGAAAGGGAGATGTTCAAAGCGGCGTTTAATCGCCCTCACCTGCCATCAGTTTAATCAGTCTGGCGAAATCTTCCTCGCTGCAATCGAAACACAGGCCCCGCGGCGGCATGGCGCGATAGCCGTTGACGGTATTGGCCACCAGGGTATCCATGCCCTTTTCCAGGCGCGGCGCCCAGGCCACCCCATCGCCGCTGCGCGGCGCGCCGCCGACGCCGCTGTTATGGCAGCTGTAACAGGTGCGCTGGTAGATTGCCTGGATATCGGTAGCCTCCGCCGAACGATTGCCGGGCCCGGTTCCGGCGGTCTCCTCTTGCGAGCAGGCGCCGAGTTGCGTCGCCAACACCACTGCCGCAAGCGCGGGAAGGATCTTCGGGAATTTCATTGTCGTTATGGATTACTGCAAACCGGGCAGTCATTATTACCCTGTAACTGCAGCGGTCGCAACTCGAGGGATTCCGCCTCGAACAGTTGCAGCTGCGACAGGCTGGCCACCGGCAGCCCCAGCAGCAACTTGATCGCCTCCAGCGCCTGCATGCTGCCGACCACTCCCAGCGCCGGCCCCATGACGCCGGCGGTCGAGCAGTTTTGCACTTCCCGATCGGCGCTCGGGGGGAACAGGCAGGCGTAGCAGGGAGACTGTTGCGCGGCGAAATCGAAGCTGATCAACTGCCCCGAGAATCCGAGCACCGAGGCCATGACGACCGGCTTTCGCAGCGCCCGGCATACGCGGTTGATCGCGTGGCGGGTCTCCAGATTATCGGTGCAGTCGAGCACCAGGTCGATATCGCCCAGTCGATCCCGCAGCCAGGACTCATCCGCCAGGTTGTCGTGTGGGTGCACGCGGATTTCCGGGTTGGCCGCCGAGAGCTGCTGCGCCGCCACCTGTGCCTTGGCCTTGTCGCGGTGGTTGGTCTTGTAGAGGATCTGGCGCTGCAGGTTGGAGATTTCGATACGATCGCCGTCGACCAGGTGCAGCTCCCCCACCCCGGCCGCCGCCAGGTATAGCGCCACCGGGCTGCCGAGCCCGCCGAGGCCCACGATCATTACCCGCGCCTTTTTCAGTTTCTCCTGCCCGGCCTCGCCGACCCGGGGCAGCATTATCTGGCGGCTGTAGCGTTGCAGTTCTTTTCGGCTCAGCATGGTGTCATTACTCGAATCCAAATCCGTGCACGATCAGTCCCCTCTCCCCCCGGGAGAGGGTTAGGGAGAGGGGGAAAGCCAGGGGGCACAATCCGGTCGCCCTCTCCCGGAAGGAGAGGGGGGTGGCTCAGCCGCCCGGCAGCAGGGCCCGGAACGCCCGGACCGCCTCCCGGTAATTCTCCGCTTTCGTGACCGCGCTGACCACCGCAACGCTCCCCACCCCGGCGGCCACCACTGCCGGCGCCCGCTTCAGGTTGATACCGCCGATGGCCACCAGCGGATAATCCGGCAGCAGTGCCGCCATGTGCGCGAGCTTTTCCACCCCCTGCAGCTGGTCGCTCATATCCTTGGTGTCGGTGGCGTAAATGGCCCCCAGCGCCAGGTAGCTGGGGCGGTAGCGGTGGGCGCGGAGCAGCTCGTAGAAGCCGTGGGTGCTGATGCCCAACCTCAAACCCGCGCGCTTGATCGCCTTCAAATCCGCGGTCTGCAGATCCTCCTGCCCCAGGTGCACACCGTAGGCACCACACTCGATAGCCAGTTGCCAGTGGTCGTTGATAAATAGCCGCAGGTTGTAGCGCTCGCCGATTTCCACCGCCTGCTGAATGAGGCTCTTCAGGTCATCTCCGGGATTTTTGATACGAAGCTGCAGTGTACGCACACCCAGCTCGGCCAGCTTCTCCAGCCATTCCACCGAATCCACCACCGGGTAGAGGCCCAGCGCACAAGCATCGACGGGCGCGAAACCCCGCGCAAAGGTGTCGATGTTACCGGCCTGCCCGTAGCTTCTTCCCCGCACATCGCCGGGCACCAGTACTTGCGGGAAATCCTGCAGGTCTCCCGGCCAGCCGCAGTGGCCCAGCGGGCCGGCGCCGCTGCCGATGGCATCCGTATCGCCGAGCCGCAGGCCGCGCTGCACATACGCCTTGGCCACCACGCAGGCATCCCGCAGCGGGTAGCCCAGCGCCCGGCAGGCGGCGATGGCGGACGACAGGGTGCAGCCGGTGCCGTGGGTGTTTTCGCTGGCAATTTTGTCGCCGACAAACCAGTCGCTCCGCTCGCCATCCCACAGCAGGTCGGCGATTTCCCCCTCGACCAGCTCGCCGTGGCCGCCGGTGACCAGCACCGCCGTATCGCCGGATTGTTGCAACTGTTGCGCGGCGGCTACGATCTGCTCCGCACCGGCCACCGGCGCCCGGGCCAGCGATTCCAGTTCGTGCAGGTTGGGGGTAATCAGTTCACACAGCGGGAAGAGCGCATCGAGCGCGGCCTCGCCGGAGCTGCTCTCGGCGAGCGCGGCGCCGCTGGAGGCCACCGCCACGGGGTCGTAGATTACCGGCACCTTTGCAACCCGAAACAATTCCCGCAAGAACTGCGCCACCGCGATCACCTGCTCGCGGTTGGCGAGCAGGCCGATCTTGATCGCCGCGGGAAACAGGTCGCGCTGCAACGCCTGCAGTTGCGAGCGCAGCGCCTCCAGCGAGACCCGGTTGATGGCGGCCACGCCGGTGGTGTTCTGCGCGGTATTGGCGGTGATCGCGGTGCAGCCGTGACAGCCGAAATCGGCAAAGGTCAGCAGGTCCGCCTGGATTCCGGCGCCGCCGCCGGAATCGCTGCCGGCGATGGACCAGCAGACAATCGGCTTGTTTTGCATATCGTTGCGATTCATCGATTACTGCGTCGCCGGGTCCGACTGCTGCCAGAAGGGCATATCCAGTGTCGGCGTGCTGGGGCTGGCGGTCTGGCGTTGCAGCATCAGGCCGGCGGCGTGGGCACTGCGGCCGGATTCGATCGCCAACCGGAATGCGCGCGCCATCTGTACCGGCTCCTGTGCCCTGGCGATGGCGGTGTTCAGCAGCACCGCATCGTATCCCATTTCCATCGCCTCCGCCGCCTGGGAGGGTGCGCCTATGCCGGCGTCGATGATCAGCGGTGTATCCGGCAGGCGCTCGCGCAGGGTGCGCAGGTTGTAGCGGTTCAGCAGGCCCAGGCCGGTGCCGATGGGCGCGCCCCAGGGCATCAGTACTTCGCAGCCGACGTCGAGCAGTTTGCGGCACACGAGCAGGTCGTCGGTGCAGTAGGGCAATACCTTGAAGCCGCGCTCTACCAGCTCCCGCGCCGCTTCCACCAGGCCGTAGGGATCCGGCTGCAGGTTGTAGTCGTCGCCGACGACTTCCAGCTTGAGCCAGTTGGTGCGGAAAATCTCCCGCGACATTTCCGCCAGCGCGATGGCCTCCCGCGGGGTTTTGCAGCCGGCGGTGTTGGGCAGCAACCGGCAGCCGGATTCGCGGATATAGTCCCACAGCATTTTTCCCTGCTGCTGTTCCGGGTTTTGCCGGCGCAGGGACAGGGTGATGATTTCCGCTCCGGATTCCCGCACCGATTCGCGCATGATGGCCGGCGACGGATAGAGTGCGGTGCCGACCAGCAGGCGGCTGTCGAAACGTTCGCCGTACAGCTCGAGTTTCGCGGACATATTCAACCTCCCACAACCGGCGCCACCACATCCAGGTGGTCGCCCTCTGCAATCCGCGTGTCCGGGTACTGCGCGCGCGGGACAAAGTCGCCGTTGACGGCCACGGCAAAAGTTTCGCCGCTGTAACCCAATTCCCGCAGCAGGCCGGGCAGGTCGTTTCGCTCGGCCCGCCTGCTTTCGCCGTTTACCTGTATTTCCATCAAGCCACCTGATTTAGTTGTTCCGATACCAGTTTTTCCACCCGCACCGCCAGCGCCGGCGCCAGTAGGTAGCCGTGCCGATAGAGACCGTTGACCCGTACCAGTCCAGGCTCGCTGTGGATATGGGGCAGGTTGTCCATGGTGGCCGGCCGACAATTGACCCGGGTCTCGACGATGCGCGCCTCGGCAAAGGCCGGGTGCAATGCGTAGAGCGCGGAGGACAATTCCATGGTGGAGCGCACCGAGATGGGCGACAGGTCCTCGCTCTCGATTTCCGTGGCGCCGATCACGGTGCGCCCGCCGCTGCGCGGCACCGCGTAGAGCTGGTAGCGCGGGTGCAGCAGCCGTACGGGTCGCTGCAACTGTACCTCCCCTGTCTCCACCACCAGCACTTCCCCACGCACACCACGCAGGCCATCGATACTGTGCCGGGCACCGAGACCGCGGCAGTCGATCACACAGTCGAATGGCTGCCGGCCCCGCCGATCCGAGATGGCGCAGCTCTCACATTCCACTTCTGTGTGTTCGTGCAACCGTACGCCCTGCCGGCGCAGCAGGTCGAGCAGTACCGGCAGCAGGCGGCGGTTATCGATATCGCCCTCGCGGCTCAGGAACAGCCCCTGTTCGAAACTTTCCAAGGCCGGTTCCAGCTGTTGCAGTCGGGTCCGGTCGAGCCGGCGCAGATCCCCGTCGATCCCGTCGCCCAGCTTAGCCTGCAGTTCCCGCTGGAATTGCTGCAGTTCGTTTCTGTCTTTGCCGTGGGCCACGAGCACGCTGCCGGCGTTGCGGAAATTCACCGGCCGGCCACTTTGCGCTTCGAGCTTTTCTGCCCAGTCGGCCCAGAGCGACAGGCTCTCCATGCCGAGATCGAAAATGGCGCGCTGGCTGTGCACCAGCTCGGATAGCGGCGAAATCATGCCTGCGGCCGTCCAGCAGGCACCGCCGGGGGCCGTCAGGTCCCCCGCTTCAAAGAGACTGACTTCCAGCCCTGCCTGTGCCAGCCGCCAGGCCAGCAACCGGCCCATCAGGCCGCCGCCGGCGATGGCGATGCTGGCTGTTCGATTATCTGCCATGCTTCAATCTTCCGCCGTACTCCCCGTGAGACTCCCGCCGCTCCTACGGTTACTTTCGTAGGATGGGCAAAGGAGCGCAGCGACGTGCCCATCAAACTCAAAGCGCTCAGGCTTTGTGATAAATCTCGCTGCCCATATCCTTGAACTTGATCGCCATCTCCTCCATGCCCTTGTCCGCCTCCTGTTTGGCGGCGTAGTCGCGCACTTCCTGGGATATTTTCATGGAACAGAACTTGGGGCCGCACATGGAGCAGAAGTGCGCCACCTTGCCGGATTCCTTCGGCAGGGTCTCGTCGTGGTAGCCGCGCGCGCGCTCCGGATCCAGCCCTAGGTTGAACTGATCCTCCCAGCGGAATTCGAAACGGGCCCTGGACAGGGCGTCGTCCCGCTGCTGCGCACGCGGGTGCCCCTTGGCCAGGTCCGCGGCGTGGGCGGCGATCTTGTAGGCCATCAGCCCCTCTTTTACATCCTCCTTGTTGGGCAGACCCAGGTGCTCCTTGGGCGTCACATAGCAGAGCATGGCGCAACCGTAGGTGCCAATCAGCGCGGCGCCGATACCCGAGGTGATGTGGTCATAGCCGGGGGCGATATCCGTGGTCAGCGGACCGAGGGTATAGAAGGGTGCGCCGTGGCAATGCTCCAGCTGCTCGTCCATATTCTCCTTGATCTTGTGGATCGCCACATGGCCCGGCCCCTCGATCATGGTCTGTACATCGTGCTTCCAGGCGATTTCGGTCAGCTCGCCGAGGGTGTGCAGTTCGCTGAACTGGGCCTCGTCGTTGGCGTCGGCGATACAGCCCGGCCGCAGGCCGTCGCCGAGACTGAAGCTGACATCATAGGCCTTCATAATCTCGCAGATTTCTTCAAAGTGGGTGTAGAGGAAACTCTCCCGGTGATGCGCCAGGCACCACTTGGCCATGATGGAACCGCCGCGGGAGACGATGCCGGTGACGCGCTCGGCGGTCAGCGGCACATAGCGCAGCAGCACGCCGGCGTGGATGGTGAAATAGTCCACGCCCTGCTCCGCCTGTTCGATCAATGTATCGCGGTATACCTCCCAGTTGAGGTCCTCGGCCGCGCCACCGACTTTCTCCAGCGCCTGGTAGATGGGCACAGTGCCGATGGGCACGGGCGAGTTGCGCAGTATCCACTCGCGGGTCTCGTGGATATTCTGGCCGGTGGACAGGTCCATCACCGTATCGGCGCCCCACTTGGTGGACCACACCAGTTTTTCCACTTCTTCTTCAATCGAGGATGTCACCGCCGAGTTGCCGATATTGGCGTTCACTTTACAGAGGAAATTGCGGCCGATGATCATCGGCTCCACTTCCGGGTGGTTGATATTGGCCGGGATGATGGCGCGACCCTCAGCCACCTCGCGGCGCACGAACTCCGGCGTGATCTGTTCGGGAATATGGATACCGTCGCGGGCCTTCTGGTAGTGGGATTCTTCCAGTTCATCCGCCAGTTGCGCGCGGCCCATATTCTCGCGCAGCGCGATAAACTCCATCTCCGGCGTAATGATGCCGCGGCGCGCATAGTGCATCTGCGAGACATTCCGGCCTGCTTTCGCCCTGCGCGGCGACGGCAACCGGTCGAAGCGGATATGGTCCAACCCCCGATCCGCCATGCGCTTCTGGCTGTAGGCGGCCTGGCGCGAAGTGAGTTCTTCGCTGTCGTCGCGGGCCTCGATCCAGCCCCGGCGCAGTTTGGGCAGGCCATCGCGAATGTTGAGCCTGTAATCCGGATCGGAATAGGGACCGGAAGTGTCGTAGACGCGCAGGGGTTCGTTGGGTTCCAGTACCGGGTTTTCGTCGTCGCCGCCGACGACGCTGTCGCCGAGGCAGATTTCGCGCAGGCCCACGCGTATATCCGGGGTTTCACCGTTCAGGTACACCTTGCGCGAATTGGGAAAAGACTGCGCGGTAAGATTATCGAGAAACTCTCTGGCCGAATCGCGGCTTTCAGCGCGGCTGGATTTGCCGTTGCGGCTTTCCGTATTGGCGGTTTCCTTGGACATGCTGCCCCCTGTGGCTTGCGAACGAATGACGCCGCAGCGCCCAGGGGCAGAAGAGATGAAGAGAGAAGTCGCACCAGTGTTGTTTAAGTACACAGCATTCGGCGACTTCAGATCTTGGTAACCCCGGAAAACATGGCGGACTGCGCGTCGTCAGACGGCAATGCCACGATTTTCGGAGGTTGCCTTGTTCCCTACGCGGGTCTTATCCCGATCAGGTTCAACGGATCTCGCTACAGCGATCTCAGCCCAGGGGCACTCCGACAAGTTGCGTCCGAGTATAGTGGAAGTCGGCCGCCCTGAACAGGAAGCTGCCGGCGCCAGCTGCGGCGCCGCCTGTCAATCTGGTCAGATCACCAGGGTCTTCTGGAAACTCATTTCGCGAATGGCGTAGCGAACGCCCTCCCGACCCACGCCGCTCTCTTTCACGCCGCCAAACGGGAAGTGCTCGGCGCGGAAGCCGGGGCCATCATTGATCGCCAGCAGGCCTACATCGAGCCGGTTGAACAATTGCTTCGCCAGCGACAGCTGTTGGGTGAAGACACCCGCCTGCAGTCCGAATGATGAATTATTAACCAGCGCCACCAGCTCGTCGACGCTGTCGAATGCGCGCAGCGGCATCACCGGGCCGAATGTCTCTTCGCAGACCAGTTCGGCATCGTCGGCGATATTGTCCAGAATCGTCGGCCAGATGATATTGCCCTCGCGGCGATGGCCAAACAGCACTCGCGCGCCGCCGGTCACCGCCGCATCGATGCGCTGCTGCACCTGGTCCGCCGCCGCCGAGTGAATCAGCGGACCGACAAAGGTATCGTCCTGCGCCGGATCGCCGACCTTGAGCTTTTCCGTTGCCGCGACCAGCTTTTCGGAGAAAGCCGAGAAGACCTGCCGATGTACGAACAGCCGCTTGGCCGCGGTACAACGCTGCCCGGCAGTGGCAAAACGCTGATTGATGGCGGCGTTCACCGCGGCGTCCAGGTCGCCGTCTTCCATCACGATCAACGGATCATTGCCGCCCAGCTCGAACAACAGTTTCTTGTAACCCGCACGGACGGCAATCGCATTGGCGGCCGCAGTGCCGCCGGTAAAGTTGATCGCATGCACCTCCGGGTGGGCCACTGCGTGGCCGGTGGCATCGATATCCGGAATCAGCATCTGCAGCACCGACTCTGCCATGCTTGCGGCATGGCAGAGTTCCACCAGCAGCTCCGCCGAGCGCTTGTTCTGCGGGCCCGGCTTGTACAGGATGGTATTACCGGCAGCAAAAGCGGGACCGACTTTGTGTACGGCGATATTGATCGGGAAATTGAACGGCGTGATACACAGGACGGTACCCAGCGGCTTCCACAGCACCACGCCGATCTTTTCGCGCTGGGGCGGGAAGGCGTCGGAGTCCAGCGCCTCACCGGAAATCGAGCGCGCTTCCATAGCGCTGCCCAGCGCCGTATTGTAGGCGCGGTCGATTTCGACCCGGCTGTCGCTGATCGTTTTACCGGTTTCTTCCGTAATCAGGCACGCCAGCTCCTCTTTTCGTTCCAGCAACAGCTGGGCCAGGCGCATCAGGATATTCGAGCGCTCGAACGCCGGAGTAGCGGCCTGGACTTCCCGACCTGCCACCAGTTTTTCCAGCACGGCATCCACCTGTTTGCGGCCGGTAAAATCGTATTCTTCGATCAGCTTGTTATTGTAGGGATTGATAATCTGGTAGTCCGCCACTGCATACCCCCTGTTACATCGCGATCAGCTGGTAGGTGATCCGCAGACCGGCCATCAGCAGCGCCACGCGCATCAGTTTGAAGAAAAGTTCACTGTCGATTCTGTTCAGCAATGCCACGCCCACGCGTGTGCCGATCACCGCGGCTACCGTCAGCAGCAGAATCAGCTCCAGGTGATCGGAAAATGCAAAACCCAGATAGATAAAGGCGGGGATTTTCAGGGCGTGGCACCAGGCCTGCATCACCGATTTGCTGGCCACCACTTCTTTCGGCGCCAGGTCCCTACGCACGAAGAACGCGGCCAGCAGCGGATCCACGGCGCCGGCGAGGATGCCCAAGGTGCCGGCCGCCAACCCCACCCAGAAATAGTTCCGCGGTGCCAGGCGTATTTCCGGCAATTGCCCCGGTTTGAATACCGTGTAAAAGATCAGCAGCGCCAACAGGGCCAGCGGCAGCAGCTCCCAGCTCAGACTGGCCATCCCCAGAGTCATGGCTGCCGCCCCCAATGTGCAGCCGATAAAAAACGGCAGGCACAGATTCCAGCGGATGTGGTCGCGCACATACCAGATCCGCGCCAGATTGTTCAGCAGCTGCACGGCGCCGTGTATCGGTACCAGCATTCGCAGCGGTATCGCCACATTCAGTGCCGCAAACATCAGTACACCACCGGCGCCGCCGGTTACTGCGGAGATAAACGCACTGGCGACACACACCGCCAGGAGCAGTGCCAGCGTCAGGTTGGAAAACTCCCCCAATTCCGCCAAGGCAACCTCGTTGTGGAATTTTTAGTCAGGAGAGTTTAGGTGGGGAGCATGGGTGACCCAAGTATTCGGAGGCCGGGTACTGGTCCATAGAGGACGTTGGGCTATTGGGCGGGTTCCGCCCCCTCTCCCCCGGCTCCACTGATTCGCGCCATCCATGGCGCTCACC